>JAZQOH010000049.1:0-97748 GCA_045627725.1 Prevotella sp.
GAATAAATTTACGGATAATTTTCGATAATTTACGTTCCGCGAAGCGAAAAATCAAATCCGTTTACTTGAAAAGGCCTTGTAAACCGTTATAATACAGCTATTTCCAAGAGAAATTCAAGATTTTTACGGGACGCTAATGTAAGTCATTAGTAATTTGTAATTAGTCATTATTTTTGAGCCACTCTGTCACACTCTTCTCAATGCGACCATTGATGTCAGAGGTATCAGTTGTGCGGTCGAACTTCTCGCCTACGATGCCCTCGTAAAGCTCAATGTAGCGCTCTGCTACAGACTCAGCATACTCATCTGTAATCTCAGGCATTGTCTGTCCAGGCTCGTTCATGAAGTCATGCTCGATGAGCCACTGGCGAACGAACTCCTTCGACAGTTGCTTCTGAGGCTCACCCTTCTCAAACTTCTCCTCATAGCCCTCAGCATAGAAATAACGGCTTGAGTCAGGAGTGTGTACCTCGTCGATGAGATATACCTTGCCGTCACGCTTACCGAACTCATACTTTGTATCAACGAGGATAAGACCCTGCTTTGCAGCAATCTCCTGACCACGAGCGAAGAGCTTGCGAGTGTAGTCCTCCATAATCTCATAGTCTTCCTTGCTCACGATGCCCTGTGCGATAATCTCTTCCTTCGAGATGTTGAGGTCGTGACCTTCGTCAGCCTTTGTAGTAGGAGTGATGATTGGCTCTGGGAAACGCTCGTTCTCGCGCATTCCTTCAGGAAGCTTCACACCACAAATCTCACGGCAGCCCTTCTGATAGTCGCGCCATGCAGAACCGGTGAGGATGCCACGGATAATCATCTCTACGCGGAAGCCTTCACACTTCACACCGATTGTCACCTGTGGGTCTGGAGTAGCCAGTTTCCAGTTAGGGCAGATATCTGTAGTAGCATCGAGGAACTTTGCTGCAATCTGGTTGAGCACCTGTCCCTTGAATGGGATGCCCTTTGGAAGAATCACATCGAATGCAGAGATACGGTCGGATGCAACCATAACCATGATGTCATCATTGATGAAGTAACAGTCGCGAGTCTTTCCGCGATAAACACCTGTCTGACCAGGGAAATTGAATTCAGTCTTTGTTAATGCTTTCATTGTCGTATTTATCAAATGCTTTTACTATTCTCGTTACAAGTTTGTGACGGACGATATCCTTTCCGTCGAGGTTGATTATATCGATGCCTTCCACACCCTTGAGCACCTCGCAGGCGGCTCTCAGTCCGCTCTTCTGTCCTCGTGGCAGGTCCACCTGTGTCAGGTCGCCCGTGATTATCATCTTCGTATTCCAGCCCATACGGGTGAGGAACATCTTTATCTGCGCCACCGTTGTGTTCTGCGCTTCATCGAGGATAACAACGGCATCATTCAGCGTTCTGCCTCTCATGAAGGCAAGAGGTGCTATCTGTATCACCTTCTTCTCCATCATATCCTGCAGCTTCACCTGTGGTATCATATCCTCAAGGGCATCATACAATGGCTGAAGGTAAGGGTCTATCTTGTCCTTCATATCGCCAGGGAGGAAACCGAGTTTCTCGCCAGCCTCCACGGCAGGTCGTGAGAGGATTATCTTCTTTGCCTGCTTATCCTTCAGAGCCCTTACGGCAAGGGCTATGCTGAGGTAGGTCTTTCCTGTTCCGGCAGGACCTACGGCAAACACCATGTCGTCCTTCTCGAAGGCATCTATCAGCCTCTGCTGGTTTGCCGAACGGCTCTTGATGGGTCTTCCTGCGATGCTATACACAATGACGTCGTCACCACCGTCGCCCTTCATAGGGTTTCCCTTTACGATATCGAGGATATCCTCTTCCTTGATGGTGTTGAATTTGAGTACATGGAGGCGCATCTTCTCGATGTTTTCCTCCAGACGACACATCTCCTCTTCATCGCCCAACACCTTTATCACATTGTCGCGGGCCACTATCCTCAATTTCGGATACAGAGACTTTATCATCTGTATATGACTATTGCCCACCCCATAGAAGACCACTGGGTCTATATCCTCCAGAACTATATGCTTTTCTATCAATTTTCGAAACTAATAAATTATTTTTCTGCAAAATTACAAAAAGGTTTTCATATTCCCTATTTTTTTCTTATCTTTGTGCCACAAAAAGCAAAAAAAACTACATGAAACTCTCAAAAACTGCATATTTACACACTTTCACACTCATTGTTCTTACCCTCGGAGTGGTAAAAATGGTGAACGGTTGCATTAGCAACAGCCCAGCTCCGGAAGCCAGCCCTGCCCTTTTAACGGAAGCTGAAGGAGCACCGGAAGTTGGTCCTGTTCCTTTAACGGAAGTTGAAGGAGCCTCGGAAGTTGAAGGAGCCTCGGAAGCTGAAGGAGCCCGAAGCCCCCATCGCATCCTCAGCGTCCCTCGCTACGACATCGCTTTCCCCGACTCCAACAACGTGCAGATCCTCTCGGCAAAGAAATGGGGAGTGCCACCTGTAGCCGATGACAAAGACGCCGAAAGCCGCAAATCCGAACTGGTTTTCGTGGGTGCTTCCCCATGGTATCACGTCGATAAATTGAAGCAGAGTTCCCCTTATCTCGTGCCTCGTGCGGCAGTACTTTTGCAAGACATAGGACGCGCTTTTTTTGACTCTCTAGACTTAAAGCAAGTTCCACTACATAAAATTATCACTACCAGCGTATTACGAACAAAGGAGAGCGTTTCCAAATTGCGCACTCGCAACCGTAATGCGACCGAGAATTCATGCCATCTCTATGGCACCACTTTCGACATCTGCTACAACCGCTACGAAACTGTCCAAGATCCTCGCGGACCAAAGCTTCGCCCTGTTTCCAACGATACACTGAAATGGGTGCTTTCCGAAGTGCTTCGCGACATGCGAGAGTCCGGTCGTTGCTACGTGAAATACGAGGTAAAACAAGGTTGTTTCCATATCACTACAAGATAACCCCCCTCGGCGGTTTGACGCAGCCCATTGGGTCCCCTATATACTACCTCCCCCCTTCTATAGGGGGAGTACGTATAGGGCAATGGGCGCAGTCAAAAAATCCTTCATTTATGCGAATTTCTGTTTGGGCCAAACAGACATGCTAAAGCGCCGCTTTAGACCACCTAACACAGCGCTTTAGGGTGCCTAACTCAACGTATTAGAAAAAATCTCA
Source organism: Prevotella sp. (assembly GCA_045627725.1). GTDB lineage: Bacteria > Bacteroidota > Bacteroidia > Bacteroidales > Bacteroidaceae > Prevotella. The sequence goes on from JAZQOH010000049.1 coordinate 3,156, forward strand.
CTTTGCAAATCATTTTCTCCCAAAATCCTTCGGCCGTCTCATTACTTTTTTGTACCTTTGTAGAGAATTTCAATTTCAGTCTCTTATCAACCTAAACACCACTGATTATTTCAAAAAAAGAAAGACATGGAACAGACATTGATAAACGTTAGCATTGTAGATAAGATTTGCTTTATCGAGATGAAAAACTCGGATCACTTCAACTGCCTCAGCGAAGTGATGTGTGATGAAATTGTTGCCGCTCTCGACGAGGCATACGAGAAAGAGTGCGTAGGCATCGTTATAAAGGCAGAGTGCAGACGAGGCGTATGGAGTGCTGGTCACGACATACGCGAATTGCCTCTCGACGGCAATGACCCACTCGCCTATGATGTGCCTATGGAACGATTGCTACGCAAGGTGCAGAACGTGCCTATCCCTGTCATTGCCTATGCCAACGGAACGGTTTGGGGAGGTGCTTGTGACCTCTGCGTAAGCTGTGATATGATAGTTGCGTCGGAAAATGCCACTTTCGCCATCACACCAGCAAAGATAGGCATACCTTACAATGCTTCTGGTATTATGCATTTCATCAACCAACTGGGCATCAACAAGGCACGTGAGATGTTCTTCACAGCCACACCTATAACAGCACAAGACGCCCTCAACGTGGGCTTCGTTAATCAGATAGCACCAGCCGAAGAACTTGACGCTCTACTTGAGGAAAAGTTCCTTGCTCCTCTACGTCGCAACTCCGTGATGTCCATCAGCGCCATCAAACGTCAGTTCCGCATCCTCAGCAAGGCTGCAAGCGTTCTTTCATCGGAAAGCTTCGAACGCATCAATGCCTACCGCGACAAGGTATATCGCGGCGATGACTACCGCGAGGGTATCACATCATTCCTGGAGAAGAGGACACCACAATACAAGGGCAAAGCTGCAGACCTGGATTAAACCAAAACACCTACCTATCACTTACTTTATCACTTACTTATCGCTTGCGCCTCATAATGAAAACCTTAAAAAAGATCTACATAAAGCCCGAGTCCACGGCTTATGATATCCCCACGGAAGAAGAACTTCTGGCAGGAAACTCGAAGCCAAGACTAAACAGGAAACTACGACAGAACCAACAAGTCATAGAACTATTCTCCAATACTGAAGTAGACGAAGATGAATACGAAGAATCAGACGATGTTACATTTGACTAATTTAGACCTATGAACTCTTTCTTTAAAACGATAATAGCCTTAGCGTTCCCATTTGTTTTTACAACCAACGCAGATAGCCAATCCACTCCAAAACCATATTTCGGAGCCACACCAAACATAAAGGTTAGCGGAAAAAATCTTGTTGACACTTACGGGAACCCCGTTGTGCTTCATGGTGTTATGGAGACCCCAAGTGCATACTTCAATAATGGACGATGGACAAATGGTGTCACTTGGGCTGATTACAACAACCCAAAGAGTGTTGTAGATTGTCTGGTTTTCTTCACCAAGACTTTTGATGCCATTGCAAATCCGGGAAAAGGAACATATTGTAACCTTTTTCGTCTGCATCTTGATCCTTGTTGGCTGCAAGATAACGACAGTAAAGCTACAGGCTTTACGGAAAATGGTGGTAAAGTATACGATCCTCACGGCAGTGAAGTTAGCGGCGAGGCAAACATTTATCATTTCTCTAAGGCAAAACTAACAAAATATCTTCAGGAACTTTACATTCCAATCATCAAGGATGCAATTGCTCATGGTCTTTACGTTATAGTTCGCCCTCCAGGCGTATTTCCTCATGAGATAGTTGTTGGCGACTATTATAACAACTACCTACTTGAGGTTTGGGACATAGTTTCAAGCGATCCTTACATCAAGAAAAACTCTGGTGTCATATCTCTTGAGCTTGGTAACGAGCCTGTACATATATGGGAGAAGAACACAACCAACTTCAATCAAAACTATTATGCTTATGACTGGAAAAGAACTACTCTCTATGACTTTTTCCAACCTATCGTAAAAAAGATACGCGATAACGGTTTCAATGGAATAATTTGGGCACCAGGCACAGGCTATCAGGCAGAATATCGCAGTTATCAACACAAGATGCTTGAGGATCCAAAGAATAACCTTGGTTTTGCAGCTCATTTCTATCCAGGATGGTATGGTTCTACTTCAAACGATGATACCTGTTCTAATACTGATGCTCAAGTTCTCACAAATTTCAAAACTCAGATTCCTGTTCAGGCAAATTATCCCATTGTCATCACCGAGGTTGACTGGAGTCCAAAGGACGGCAACTCTGGCCACTATGATGAACATGGTGATTGGGTTGTCAGCAATTTCGGCACATGGGGAACTGGCAGTACAAGCGAGTATAGTCGTTTTGGTGAACAATACAAGTATGTTGTTGACCAATGCGGCAATGTTAGCTGGACCATCGAAGGATCTGATCTCTATGTTGATATAGATAAATATCTAGAAGATGGCACGACTATTCAACCTGCATTCATTGACAAGATGATAGATGCTGGCTATACTGTAAAAAACAATCATAACGCAGCATACGAGGCTTGTAGCGGTAGTTGTTTTGAATGGTTCAAGGAATATGCAAGTGGAGAGTATGTTCCAAAGCCCACATCTAAAGCCTCGCAAGAATATGGCAATGTAAAATATATACCAGAGAATCAACATTACTGTTTCTTTACATCATCTTACGCAGCCTTTATCTTTGATATTTTTAATGGTTTGGAATTAAGTAAATGTGCTGATTTCACAATTAAGCTTGGTGATAGTTCTATTGGATATCGCCTTGACATACAACTTTATGATGCAAATGGCAACCATATTACAGAAGGAGCAGAGACTAATTCTGGCGAATATTACATCATAGGAACCGAAGATGCAGGAACTCGTTTCACTACACCACAGGATATACTCTTCAACATACAAGATATTTATAAACATTATATATCAACCTACCCAGGCTGTAAACTCGGTAATATTCGTCTTAACACAGTTGTTCCAGATAATGATCAAGATAATGGCAGTGTAAAGACAAACAAACACTACATCACCATAAAAGAAATGACCGTAACCGAAAGTCAGGTGACCGCCATTAAATCAACAGGTACAGACATCACAAGTCTTCCTTTGAACGAATATGCAAAACTCGGAAACGGGAAAAAAATCAGTGATTTTGCTAGTAATGCTTATGATCATAACATTGGTCAATCAGCAACAGAGGTGTCAAATGGAGGTATGATATACGGTACAAGTACGGTTGATTACAACAGTTACATAGACTTGTCTAACTATAAGAGCATAACATTCACAGGGACATCAACTGATGCAACTCCTGTCCGATTTTTGTTCAACCGTCCTCCTGTATATCAAAATGGAGCTGTTACAAATGGGGAGAACAAAGAGGTTAGTGTATCAGCTAATGCTACAATAAACCTCGAAGAACTGAAAAATCAATCTGGTGGTTATCTTCATCTTCATGCGATAAAAGCAAACTGGGGACAGTCGGCAAAGATTACTTCTGCCAAACTTCTTGATAAAGACAACAATAAGATTGACTTAACTTCCCTACCCTTCTGTAAATGGGATGTGAAGGTAGAAGATGATTTTTTGAATGAAGTAACTACTCACTCTTACCAACTTGGCAATAGTGTTGCAGAAGGAGGAGTTATAGCGGGTACAGGTAGTGTTCTATACAATAATTACATTGATTTGAGCAACTACTCAAGAATGACCATTGAGGGAAATGGAGGTGAAATACGCTTACTTTTCAACCGTCTTAAAGACGCCAATAACAATGGAGACCTAACCGAAAAGGATTACAATCTCGATACAAATAAGGGAATAGTGACTATAGACCTAAAAAACATTGACAACAAGGATTTTGTACATCTCAACGCTATCAAAGTTCAGTGGGGAAATACTGCAACAATAAGCAGTATAAAGCTCTTCAACGACGATGATCCTGAGCAGTTTGCAGACTACTATATCAACGGCGCTGGATACATCACTTCATCTGTCAGCGAAGCTCTTGCAGACGAAAATGCAACAGTCATTGACCTTAAAGGCTTTACAAGCAAATGGGCTGAGAGTTTTGAGAGTGCTAACCCTAACTGCCTGTTGTTCTATTCCGAAGCAAATAAAGATATTACAACTAATAGTATCAATGTAGGCAGTGCTTTTGATGCACGCAACCTCGTTAAGAGCGACAATAGCGCATGGAGAATAGACCTTACTGACGGTTATGACTTCCGCGCACCAGTGAACATAAATACTGTAGGCGGTGCATCATACACCCGCACCCTCACCACCGAATGGGCAACAATATGTCTGCCATTCGAACTTAATGTAACAGGTTCACCTGAAGTCTACGTTCTATCAAGTGCAGATGAGTATCAAGGCAGATTAGCATTCAAGAAAGTAAGTGAAGGAACAGTTCCTGCTGGTAGTATCATCCTCTATCGCAACACTGGCAAGGGCGAGACTAAATTAAGCGGAACTGGCATTAAGAAAACTGTTGACGGCTTCAATATTCAGCCTATTGCAGGAGTTGATGGTTGGTACACTGCACAAAGCTTTAAGTCACAAATTATAGATGATGTAGCCACAGATCCTATTCTCAAAGACTACAATGTCTATGGCATCAGCGGTGATAAGTTCGTACACGCAACAAAGAAAGTAACATTAAAGCCTTTCCGCACATTCTACCTCAAGAAAAAGAGCAACAATGCTGCCAAGGCATCTCTCGCCATCTATATCTCTGAGGACAATGAGGCAACGGGAGTGAATGAAGTTACTATCAAGCCTGCACCTACGGTGAAGGAAATATACGACTCTGAAGGCAGACTCATTCCTACCATGAAGGCTGGCCTCAACATAATGAGGATGAGCGATGGCACAGTAAGAAAAGTAATGAAATAAGCGTACTAAAAAAAGCGGACCGATCAGTCCGCTTTTTTTATTTGATTCCAAACAGTCATCTGCTTGGAAAGAGATGTTTATTCAACCTTGCTTATTAACCGAGCACTGCTGGGTTAACGCAGAACTTAGTGCAGCCCTCTGCGAAGTAAGCGTTGATCTGCTTTGCAGCAGCGATACCAGCGTTGGTGTTAGCCTCTGCTGTCTGTGCACCCATCTTCTTAGGAGTAGAGAAGTAGCGACCTTCAAGCTGTGCAAACTCAGCGTCAGCATCTGGCTTGATATCTGTGATATACTTAAGGTCGGTACGCTCTGCCATGAGCTTCAGGAGACCAGCCTCGTCAATAACCTCCTTACGAGCTGTATTGATGAGGATAGCGTTCTTCTTCATTGTGCCACAGAGATCGTAGTTGATAGACTGCTTTGTCTCTGCTGTTGCAGGGATATGGAGAGAAACGATGTCAGCCTCCTTGAAGAGCTCAGCCTGAGAAGCACAAGCCTTAACGCCTGCTGCCTCGATAGCCTCTGCTGGGCAGAATGCATCGTATGCGATAACATTCATACCGAAGCCCTTAGCGATGCGAGCTACGTTGCGACCAACATTACCGAAAGCGAGGATACCGAGAGTCTTGCCCATGAGTTCAGAACCTGCCTTGCCGTTGTAGAAGTTACGAACTGTGAATACGAGAAGACCGAGAACGAGCTCAGCAACTGCGTTTGCGTTCTGACCAGGAGTATTCTCTGCAATAACCTTGTGAGCAGTAGCAGCATCGAGGTCGATGTTATCAAAACCTGCACCAGCACGAACGACAATCTTCAAATTCTTTGCTGCGTCGAGCACCTCTGCGTCCACCTTATCAGAACGGATGATGATAGCGTCAACGTCTGCTACAGCCTCAAGGAGCTGTGCCTTCTCTGTATATTTCTCGAGGAGTACGAGCTCATTGCCTGCTCCTTCGATCTCAGCCTTGATGCCAGCAACTGCTGCTGCTGCGAAAGGCTTTTCTGTAGCTATTAATACTTTTGCCATAAGAAGCCCCCTAGCCCCCAAAGGGGGAACTTTTTATACTCTCGAGGGTTAAGAGTTTCTATCTGTTAATTTATATAGAATCAGCCACCACATTACCATAACAATATAAGGTAATCAAAGTACTCCCCCTTAGGGGGGAGATAGAGGGGGCCTTAGTGCTGTGCCTCAAACTCCTTCATGCAAGCAACGAGAGCCTCACAGCCTTCGATAGACATTGCATTGTAGCAAGATGCACGGAAACCACCTACGTCGCGATGACCCTTGACACCTACCATACCCTTAGATGTAGCGAATGCCATGAACTCATCCTGGAGGTCCTGATACTCTGGCTTGAGAACGAATGTGAGGTTCATGAGTGAGCGAGCCTCTGCCTCTGCTGTACCTACGAAGAGCTTATTGCGGTCAATCTCACCGTAAACGATCTCTGCACGCTGCTGAGCGAGCTTGTCCATAGCCTCTACACCACCGTGAGCCTTGATGTAACGGAGGTTCATGAGTGCTGAGTAGATTGGTACTACTGGAGGGGTGTTGAACATAGAGCCCTTCTTCACGTGTGTGCGGTAGTCGAGCATTGTAGGAATCTGACGTGAAACCTTACCGAGAGCGTCTTCCTTAACGATAACGAAGGTTACACCTGCCATAGAGAGGTTCTTCTGAGCACCGCCATAGATCATAGCATACTTGCTAACGTCAACAGGACGAGAGAGGATGTCAGAAGACATATCAGCGATCAGTGGCACTGGAGAATCGATATCCTTGCGAATCTCTGTACCATAGATAGTGTTGTTTGTTGTGATGTGGAAATAGTCAGCATCTGTTGGGATAACGTAATCCTTTGGGATGTATGTGAAGTTCTTGTCCTTAGAGCTTGCAACCTCTACAACCTCACCGAAGAGCTTAGCTTCCTTCATTGCCTTTGTAGCCCAAACACCTGTGTTGAGGTATGCAGCCTTCTTCTCGAGGAAGTTGAAAGGAATCATGCAGAACTCAAGCGAAGCACCACCGCCGAGGAACAATACCTTGTAACCCTCTGGAATGTCGAGGAGCTCCTTCATAAGAGCCTCAGCCTCATCAACTACTGGCTGGAAATTCTTTGCACGATGGCTAATCTCCATAAGAGAAAGTCCTGAATTGTCGAAATCAAGACAAGCTGCTGCAGTCTGCTCAATCACTTCGCGTGGGAGGATTGAAGGACCAGCATTAAAGTTGTACTTCTTCATTTTTTAATTTATTATATAAGTTTACTATTTCTTTTATTCTGAATAAAAATCGATGCGAAATTACAAAGAATTATTCATATCAGCAAATAATTATTGCACAAAAACGCATTTTTGTGCTATTTTTGTCTGTTTTCTTGCTTTTTGTTTACAAAATGATAGATATACTTGACAAAATGCCATACAAAAAGATATTTCTTGCGGTCATTCCAAGGATGGTATTAAGTTCTCTCCCCTGCCCTATTTTCTTCATCTTTTTATACGTATCGTAATGAATCCAAAGAAGAATGACTGCGAAATACATGGGATTTTTTCCTGGAATGCACACTATCAGTGCGATGACTCCAATAGGCATGAGGATAAAATAGAGCATTTCCATGAATCTCTTGCCGAAGAAAACAGCAAGAGTTCGCTTTCCTGCACGACGGTCATTTTCTATATCACGATAGTTATTGATTATCAGAAGCAGATCTATAACAAGTCCTACAGCCACCGACATCACCCATACCTGCCACGTTGGCATCATTCCTGTTTCCACATAATAGCTGCAGGTTGTAGGCACAATACCGAAGAATACGAGGACAAGCAAATCGCCTAATCCCCAATAGGAAAGGCAGGTGGTATAAAGGAAGCAGAAAAGCACGCAGGCAATACCTACGAGTATCATCTTCCAACCTCCTATGACGGCAAGAGGGAGCCCTATCAGACACGCCAGTAGTGTGGTAACAATCAAGGCTTTGCGCATAGCCGACAACGACACCCATCCCTGCGAGCAGGCACGCAATGGACCGAGTCTCGTCTCATCATCATTGCCTCTAACTCCGTCATAATAATCGTTGACGAAATTGGCATCTATCTGCATCACAAAAGCAAAGAGGAAACACAGGATTATGGCAAGGATATTGAGCCCTTTCATCGATGCAAAGATACAAGACCATGGCACGATACCATGCGACGGAGCATCAACGAGTGCCATTGCCGTTGCCACCATCACCGGCACAGCAGCACCGGCAAGTGTCTTTGGGCGTGATGCCAACACCCATGCCTTAAGGCTATTCTGTTTTACAACTTCTTCCTTTTGCATTGCATTTATATAACATATTTTGATAGTTTCCCCATTCTTTCTACTCCTCCCCTCGGGGAGGCTGGGAGGGGGCTTCCTATTTTTTTCTTTATGAAAACCTTGCAAAAGTACAAATTTATTATTACATTTGCAAAATAAAACAACAAAAAAAGTGGACCGAGGGGTCTGACCCCTTGATTCAAATCCTTGGAACAATGGCAGAACCTATCGTCAACCTTGAACTGATGCAGTTCATCGAAACAAACATACTTCCTCGATATGCAGCATTCGACATGGCTCATAACATGAAGCATGTCACCACCGTCATTCGCAATTCCATAAAGCTTGCAAGGCAACTGGGTGCGGACATAGATATGGCATATACCATCGCAGCATACCATGACCTCGGTCTTGAGGGACCTCGCGCCGTGCATCATATCACGAGCGGCAAGATTCTCATTGCCGACCAGCGTCTGAAGAGATGGTTCTCGCCTCAGCAGATAGCCATCATGCGCGAGGCAGTAGAGGATCATCGTGCCTCTGCCTCCCATGCTCCACGCTCTGTTTATGGCAGGATTGTTGCCGAAGCAGATCGCGACATACACCCAGAGACCATCATTCGTCGCACGATAGAATATGGTATCTCCAACTTCCCCGACCTCGACAAGGAGGGACATTGGCAGCGAACCCTTGAGCATCTGCAGCAGAAATATTCCGTCAGCGGATACATCAAACTCTGGATTCCCGGCTCGGAGAACGAAAAGAACCTCAATACCCTGCGCCAGATAATAGAGGATGAATCAGAACTCCGAACATGGTTTGAGAAACTTTATGAAGACATCATCAAAGTTTCTGATAAAAAGGATTGATTATGATTGTCTTTAATCAAACTGATACGCCAATCGCTCGTCACCGTTCCAGCAATGGATGATGCCACAGTACTCGAATCCGGCTTTCTCTATCACGTGTTGCATCACCTTGTTGTCGCGATGGGTGTCTATGCGGATGGTCGCGTAATGCTTTAAGGCGTATTCCATGGTCTTACGGAAGATACCCTTTACCTCTCCGTTACTTGCTATGCGATGAATGGTGGCGTATGGATTATTGTTTTTCCATGCGCCTTCATAGATAATATCATAAGTAGGATCATCACCACCACGAAGAAGGAAAGTTGCCACTATCCTATCATTCTCCACACAGACGTAACTATCACCACTGTCTATGTCAGCAGTAAGCTGTTCCACTGACGGATAGCTCTCTGCCCATTGATTGGGATTACCAGTCTCTGCCATAAACCTACGAGCTATGGCGAAAATCTCCATCATCTGTGGAATGTCTGTTATTATCGTTTTGCGTATCGTCATAATATTTCTTAAGAAGTAAACTTCGCCGTCACCCAATACCACATTACACTCTATCAATCAGCAGTTTACAAGAGTGACAGTGAATTTTCACCGTCACTCTCCTAACCTATTTATTACCAATGCGTAATATAGCATTCAGTGACGGTGACGGTAGAATTATCCCTCTATAGAGGATTTTTACCATAGCCTGCTATATACCACACCATTTATTTCCTATGCAAAATTACAGTTTTTTCTTTATAATCCTAAAAACACAAATAATTATTACGTTAATCTTTCTAAAAAATGACACAGACAGGGCAAAACAGATAAGACAAATTAGGAACAATAAGTAGGGAGTCCTGTTGTCTGTTCTTTTTTTCTTATCAAGAATTATTGACTTCCGGTAAAAGTATTTTATCAAGAATTAGAGATCTCTAATTCTTGATAAATAAAAAATAAAGGCTTATCGATGTAAACACTTTGATAGAATATAAGATAGATGTGTTTACAGGATAGCAATAACTTTTTTTACTTCTTTTTGTAAATCATCTTAACAGGCTTATAGCATACATTTTCATGACGCTCAAGAATCTTGCCTGTATCAGTATCTATGACGTAGATACTGCCATTGAGTCCTGACTTCTCCGGCTCATAAAAGGCAACGTAAGTCGTCTTATGGTCAGCAGACAGTACCAAGTCAGTGACCTTGGCAGAGGCAGAGCCGAAGGTCTGGAGAGTAGGAGCAGTATGAAGATCGACCTGAGTGGATGAATAATACCATCGACGTACCTTATTGCCTTCAGCGAAAAGCATGGAACGATATGTGAGGTTTGCTACACAAGGAGTGTTCTCATTGAGGATATTAGTGCCGACACCCACGTTGGAATTCTCTGTATAGTCAAGATAGTTGACTCCAAGGCTATAGTCATGCGACCAGAATGTGGTGCTCATAATCACACGACGGGTAGCAAAAGCATTCTTTGTAAGTACCAGCATCTGAGGATTTTCGCTCGATTGTGACTTCGTATAGCTGATAGGCACTATCTTTACTATATCAAGGCCATTGAAGAAATTCTTGCTTCCACTACATGCATCACGCGAGAGATGATACTCCTCACCGCAATAGTATGGTCCATAACCACTATAAACCTCGCAAAGTCCCTTCACCGTCTTGTCCCAGAAGATCAACTCGAAACTCATTCCACTGCCATCATCATGCACCATGCATGTCTGCGCATAGTTATAAGGCAACTTCGTAGGACGCGCTACGGCACCCTCTGTAGAAGAAAATTCATATATATTGCCATTCTTGCACAAGATAGGATATGCGACACCAGATGCACCTTCTGAAGGCAGAACAATGTGTGTAGGACAGAAATCAGCATATTCAGCTACTTTCAGGATATTCTCTGCCACAAAAGTTTTCTCATTCAGATAGTAGAGTGTAGGAACATCCTCATATTTAGGATTCGCATTATGGTTATCCTGCCATTTACTATTGCCCTGACATACGAGTATCAACGATCCACTCGACTGCACCATATCAACAGCATTTGATGCAAAGAACGTATCATCATTATTGGCAGCGAAGCAATCACCCTCATAGAAATAGCGAGAGTCCTGAGCATCTGTAGGGGTAAGCATAAAGGATAGCATGCTCCTTCCCTCGCCATCATTACTCAGCACCGCGATACCCTCTTCATAAATGGTATTAACATTGATGGTAAAGGCAAAGAAACTCTTTCCGTCTTCGTTCTCCACGATAAGGCGAGCAGGATATGTGCCAAGATATTTTGCCGGATAGTCAAGTTCCCTCTCGTGAGAGAACACCTCCTGATTTATCTCCCATGTATATGTCAGTTCTTTCTGAGTGTTTGTCTGCGAAATGACAGGAGATATGTGGAGTGTACTATTCTTGTTTACATTATATACAGTCTTCACAGACATGCTGTCGATATAGATGTCGGATAATGGGCGATCGCCTAATGTTGTATCATCGCTAAAGCATGACACCATCGTCATGGCAAATGCCACAACTGCCAATATCGATATTATATTTTGCTTCTTCATATTTATTAATCTATGGAATAAGGGTCAGGGAAATCAAATGGGAAGTTGGGATCATAATCCAATATTTCTTGTCTATTGGCAGGATTATTGAAATATTCATACATCTTGCTATATACATACTTGCGGAAAGTAGTGCGATATACATGATCATCACCATAAGGCATAGTCTCAAGATTCTCACCATACAGTCGAACCATTTTCTCGTATGTCTCAGGCAAGATATCCTTCAGTTCGTGAAAATACTCCACCATTTTGATAAACTTTAGCGGATGCCACACACCATATCTTGACACATACCATACCTTATCACCATAGTAGTTATACCACGCAGGCTGCTCTACGGCATTGGTAAACTCAACGATGCGTACTTGATCCTTCTCTGAGAGAACTGGCATGAAGTTTTCATTCGCCTTCAATCTCAACACAATGCGATAGTACTTATAGCCATCCCTGAAGTTTCCACCCAGCTTTGCACGGTTTATCTCTACAGGAATATATCCCTCTATCTCTCCGGCAGGAATGGTAACAGTAGCAGGGATAGTGAACTGCTCACCCTGTTTTGCCCATTCAAATTCCTCTATATCAGAAACGTATATAAGATCTTGCAATGAGTCGGAAGGCATCTGATATTCTATTGTATAGGCAAAGGTGCGTGGCTGATCACTCTTCACACCCATTATCTGCACCGGAACATTGATGACATGAGATACTGTATCGATAGGAAGTACGGAGAAGGCAAACTCAAGAGTGTCATGATTGAAATATATTCCTGTCTCATCTGCAGAATATGTCATATATTCTGTCTCAGAACATGAAGACATCATCATCGCTACTGCGGATAGAAAGATGCCTGCAGGACGTAGTATTGTATTTTTTATATTCATATAAATTATCAATTATCAGTATCTGTATGCATTTTCAATTGTAGGGATAGGCAATGAATATATGCCCTGCGATGGTGTGTACGTCACTGATCCATCAGCTGCAGGGATTGACATATTCTGACGCTTATAGTTGAAATATGCCTGACCTTCTCCATAGTATTCCTTGAAACGCTCAAGGTTTATCTGTTCCAAAGTAAGAGAATTTGCCTCGGAAAGCGATTCCAGACCTCGATGAGTCCTTACTTCATTGATATACCACAGAGCCTTCGCATTATCCTTTTCTATGAGGCATTCTGCACAGATGTAATACATCTCTGGAACGCGAACAAGGTTAATGCCTGTGATGAGATATGAAGGACGATTGGCAGACATGTTGTTCTGCTCATATGGATCCGTGAATTTCGACAGACGATAATGTGTCTCGCCACCTGTCTCAACAGCAGTGAAATAAGCATCATAACGATAGTCATGACCATCTGCCTCGCGATTGTAGTAATCGATGAAATCATCTCGTGGATCCAAGGATGCATACGATGTCTGCTGCTGAAGCAATGCACTAACGGATGAATAGAAAGAACTGCTGTAAATGCCAAAGAGACACTCCTTCTGCGACAGAATGCCAGCCATATCATCCACCACCTCAGTCTTTTCCTTCAAGGTATAAGGAGCAGAGGTTATAACCTTCTGCGCATAAGAGAGTGCATTATCCTTGTCACCCATAGTGAAATACACACGTGCAAGGACGGCACGAATTGCATGAAGATTAAGATGAGTCTGTCTATCATTGGTGAATGCTATCTCACCTTTGTGGGCATCCTCGCTGTCAAGGAGTCTCTCTGCCTCTTTCAAATCGGCAATGATATGAGCATAGTTCTCTGCAAGAGTTTCAAAAGGAGGGGTATTGAGCGAGAACTCTGTTTGATAAGGAATACCATTAGCCTTTTGATTCAGTGTGTATTGCTGGCAGAAAAGTCTCACGAGATCAAAATGCATAAAAGCACGAAGAGCAAGCGCTTCTCCTTTATAGAATGTATAAGGAAACTCTGCAGCACCGCTCACCTTTTCCGATGCGAGCACGGAATTCGCTGCAGAAAGATTCTTATACATGGCAATCCATATACTCTCCCCCCACGAAAGCACCGAAGAATGTTGCCAGTCATAAGTGCCAAGGGCTGTCACACTGGTACTACCGAAACAATCAAGATTCTGTGCCAGCACTTCAATGCCAGAGAAAGACAGTTCTACACCATAGAGACTCGACTGCCTCATCTGTGCATATACACCATATAGAGCATCTTCTATGCCCTCCTGAGTCTGCAGCATCTCATCGCGCTTCACCTGTCCGTCAGGCGTGATATCAAGGAAATTGTCGCATGAGATAAACATCATGGCCCCCATGCAGAACATTATCAATCTTTTTATATATAATCGATTCATAAACTTTCTTTTTCTATTATCTTTTGTCTTAGGGATCGTTGTTAACTACCAACCGTCAATTGTTAAAATGTTGCTGACAGGTTAAACTCAAAGCCCTGTGAATAGAGATATGTCGTACCTCTCTCTATTTTTACACTGGAGAGGCGCAGAATATCCGTGAAGTTTACACCTAAACGAAGATTGCGAAGATGCAATGGCTTTATCATCTCAGGACGGAAGTCATAACTTAGGTTGAGCGAACCAAGATTAAACGTATTCTCCTTCTCTGCGAAGCGATCAGTCTGCTGAGGCGATGATGTGTCTGCTATATTCCTATAGAAAGCTATATCACCAGGTGCCTTCCATCTGTCGCTGAACACTCGCGAGTCGGCATTGTATTTAGGATTTGTTCCCTCCACCTTCGATGCTCGGGTGGAATTGTATATCCAACCTCCAAGACGGAAGTCCACATGGGCATAAATGGAGAATCCTTTCCAATAGATGCTCGTGTTGACCGTGCCATTATAAGCTGGCTGTGTATCACCGATGAGCACACGGTCGGAAGCATCATAGGTAAAGGTGCGTTCACCGTTCACCTTTATATATACCTCCTTACCCGTTGCTGGGTCTATGCCTCCTGAACGCACAAGTTTTAGTGCAGTAACGCTCTCTCCCTCTGCATACTGTGGCATTACAGTCGTTCCAGTTGATAATGCCTGATTTATCTCATTGAGCTCTTTTAGAGCCTCATTTATCTTTGTAATCTTATTGCTGTTAATATAGCCTGTGGTACCTATCTTCCAGTTGAAATCCTTCGTGCGGAAGATATATCCGTCAATCTGAAACTCAAGTCCCTTATTCTGCATCTCGCCAAGATTACCCATTGCAGATGTCACACCCGTCGATGGTGCCATGGAGCGAGAAAGAAGAAGATCAGTGGTGTTACGGATATAGTAATCCAAATTGAAGTTGAGGCGATGGTCGAACATGGAAAGATCAAGACCGAAGTTATAGTTCATTGTTCGCTCCCAAGCAAGATCAACATTGCCTATGGTGATAGGCACAGCACCGATGCCATTCCTATACTCATAATTGTTGGAATACTGATACATTGTCATTGCCTGGAAAGGAGAGAAAGACACCTTACCTGTATAACCCATGGACGCACGAACCTTGAAAATATCAAATAATTTCTTCACGTTCTTCATGAATGTCTCATTCATTATATTCCATCCAAGACCACCCGACCAGAAATTACCATAGCGGTTATTCTCACCGAACTGTGAAGAACCGGTCATTCTCCATGTGCCATCAACGAAATAACGGTTGCGGAACGAGTAGTTGGCAGAGACGAAGAGACCTATGTCTGCCGATTCTCCCTGTGTGCCTGTAGGTGTGGAATATGAAGGATATCCTGCTGCATTGCCTATAAACGACAGGTTATCGTTGAAATAACCTATAGAAGAAGTGCTCTCATTGCGATTCTTGGAATAGTTCACCTCCCAACCGGCAGAAGCGCTGACAAGAGACTCATCCTTGAACATTTTGTTGAATGTAGCAACGATATTGCCGCTATAGCTATTGCTTCGCCCATGCCCCTGATATAAGGCTCCCTTCTTTGTCAGGTCTGTCTCGTTCTTGAATGTTCTTGACTTGGGAGAAACGAAATCATCACTATTGCTCATGTCGCTCATCACATTGAAATGACCTGTGAGGCGGAACATACGGCTGATATCCCAGCGCACATCAGTGCTATTAGAGAAAGAACGTGAGGCAGAGGTAGCAAAAGAGCCGAGTGTTGCCTCGTAGAGAGGGTTGTCTATATCCCATGCAAGATTGGTATTCACAGTGCCATCCTCGTTGTACATGCGATCGTATGGATTCATCCTCGCATATTGTGAGAACGATCCATAAGGTGTGTTCTTTGTTGACACCTCGCCGTAGTTGGTACGATTAGAGACCTGTATGCTGTTGTTTATGAAATAGTCGAGTTTGAAACCGATACTGTATCGGCGACGATAGTCAGCCTTCATCACACCCTGTGTGTTTCCATAGCGACCTGTGAGCTCATAGCGCATATTCTGCGCGCCTCCATACACACGGAGGGAGTGGTCGTGACTGAATGCCGTGCGAGCAGGCTGTGCAAGCCAGTCACTATTCTGTCCTGCCATGATAGCCTTATATCGCTGGTTGTATAGTTCGTCATACTTATACTGCAATGGCATTCCTGTCATTGCGTCAAGTGTCTGACCAGCACTATATAATCCTGCCATACGCTCATATTCCAGTTTCTCCATTGGAGAGAGAAGATGATAGTCGCTGAGCATAGGCATCTGTACATTGCCCGTGAGGTTATATGATACGTGCATCGTGCTGTTAGCAATAGGTTTGCGGGTTATGACGATAACACCATTCGATGCTTTCGAGCCATAGAGAGCCGTAGCAGAAGCATCCTTGAGCACGTTTATGCTCTCCACCTCGTTCATGTCGAGGTCATAGAGTTCGGTCATCGATATCTCAGTACCATCAAGGATAATGGTAGGCTGATTAACACTCTGACCTTCATTGGAGAAAGACGACATACCTCGCATCACGAGTTCTGGCACATTGTTAGGGTTGGAACCCATAGCATTGTTCACCTGCACCTCCAAACCAGGCGTCAGGGCAGCAATGGCACCTATGAGGTTCACTCCCGTGACCTGCTTCAGATCCTCGCCCGACAACTGGGTTACAGAACCAGTGAACGATGACTTCTTCTTATTGAAGAAACCAGTGACAACGACATCGTCAAGACCATGAGCCTCTTCATCCAAGGCTATGCGTAACTTGTTCATTGCTGTACCTTTTGCAGCCAGCACCTGAGTGACATAGCCTATGTAGCTTACGTGCACCTCACTGCCTGCCTCAGCATTCACGGAAAACGCTCCATCTATATCCGTCACCGTACTCCCCACAATCTTCTTGTTCTTCCAAACCGCAATGGTAACTCCCGGAAGTGTCTCCCCTGTCTTCTTGTCGATGACAGTGCCCGATACAGTCACCTTATCCTGTTGCGAGGCCATGACAGGCAACACGATCTGTGATGAAGCAGCTTTTGCCACATCAGCATCCACATCAGCCATCACCATCGACGCGCAAAGGGTAATAAACGTTGTCTTTCTCATTATAGATAAATGATCAAAAATAATTAATTATACAAAGGCATGGAGAACACCATACATATCATGCCACGTATTCTCCATGCCAGTGTTATTCGTTAAAGATTTCTATTCTTCTTACTTCACGAAAATGGTCTTAGCCTCACCATTCTTCATCACGATGTTATAGCCCTTGCCCAGTGTAGAGCGAACCTTACCATCGATACCATAGATACCATCCTTCTTGTTCACTGGAACGAACGAAACGTTTGAGATGCCTGTGCCATCATCCTTTGTCAAAGTGATAGAGCTATAGTAAGCGTATCCTTCCTTGAAGTTCAGTTTCCAGCTTGAATCATACTCTGTAACAGCGATACATACGTCATGGATGGTGATAGTGCCATCATCAGCGATGGTAACATCGAGAGGATTATCCTGAGCGTTCATGTCGCGAAGACTCCAGTATATCTTGCCAGCCTCAATCATGTTGATCTCACCGCAAAGGAGCTTAGCCTTATGAGGATCCTCAGCATCAGGAGTGAGCTCAAGACCACCATAGTTCAGGTAATAGAGGTCGAAGCCGAAGAGCTGGTTTACGAGATAGAGATTCTCGTCAGGATAGAAAGTGATCTCAGCTGCGCCCGATGTAGGGTAGTCAGAGTGACCATAGTCATAAGAGATTGTGGCAGAAGTGTTATACTTGCCAGCGAGCTCAATAGTTGGCTTAGGCTCTTCCTTCTGCTTTGTTGCAGAGAGAGTAGAATACCATGTCAGGAACTCAGTCTCATCCTTGTATCCGTATGTGCTCATATCGAATACAGCCTTTGCAATGGTGAAATCACCCATTGTGAAATTGCCTTCGCTGTCAAACTGAAGAGTGATGCTGCCAGTTGAGAGGTTAGCGTCGCGGAGCACCCAGTACTCATAGTTTCCATCTGCATTTTCTCCAAGAACCTTCAATGCGCTATAGTCAGGATCAATGTCGATTGTTCCCTTGGTAGGATCTTCTTTGTCAGGAGTAAACAATATGCCGCCCTGGTTGATGCCGGCCACGTCAAGTCCCATGAATTCCGTAATCAGATACATATCCCATGCCTCATTGTATTCTATGACGATATTGCCTGAAGAAGGTGTTGCTCCTGAGGTCTGATCCATCGCGATAGTAGCAGTAGTGGTGTATGTGCCGGCAAAGTCAATCTTATCCTCCTCCTTTGCATTGAGGTTCTTTGCGATACCAGTGAGATACCACTGTACGCTCTCCTGTGTAGGATCCTCCTCTGTAGCAGGAGTGAGCTTACGGTAGATAGCAAGACCTGATGACATAGAGAGGTTCTGACCTGCCTTCATCATTCTGAAGCTTGTAACGAGCTCTCCTGAGTAGAGATCCGTGAGATACAAAGTCTTTGCATCATCGATGAAAGCATTGTCGAGAGTGAACTCTATAGCCTGACCGTCAAACTTAGCAGGCATTGTCACCTTGTTGTAGCCAGGAATCTGCAATTCTGCAGTGTACTGTGTGAATGTCTCGTTGGTAGCAGCAATCTTGAGGTCCCATTCGAGAGGCATATCGCTGTCGTGATTGTAGTCATACGTGCCTGTGCCGCATGTGAAGTGATAATCACTGCTGATATCGTCCACAACAACAGTCTCCTGCTCCACCATCACCATCTTCACGTCAGTGAACTTAACGACGATGTTTGCCTGCTGAGCGCTCCAGTCACTGCATGTGACGAGAGTGAAGTCAGGAAGAGTGAATGTCTTTGTAGCAGCGTCGTAAGAGTAAACGATGTTACTGTACATCTCGCTCTGTGAGCCATAGTAAGGGTTCTGACCCTCTGCATTAGCCATGTAGAGTCCGTGTCCCCATACGTCATAGTTGCCGTTAGGATTGCGGATGATGATGCCATCACCTTCAGATTTCAGCTTATAGATATCCTGCTTTCCGCTAGCACCGGCAAGACCCTTAATGAGTCCCGGGAAGATGTTCTGTGGATCAGCAGAGATAACTACTTCGCAGTCGTTGGAGAAAAACTCCGACATGGAAGCATCCTTCACATCGGCAGTAGCCGTGAAATGATACTTACCGAACAACTCCGTTACGCTCTGTATCTGTGCGCTTGCCGTTGTGGCACAGAGCATCACGAGCAATGTGATTAATGAGTAGATTTTTTTCATAATTGTTAATTTAATATGTTACTAACTTCTATTTTTCTTTCCTAAAGTCTTTACTTCAGCTTCTCAAGCATCTGCTTCAGTGCCTCTCCCGTGCTTGGGCGCGGAGCATTATATGTATGCAGATGTCCCTCTTTGTCATAGATGAGGAAATGTGGTATGCCCGACACGTTGAGCTTGTCACACAACTTGCCGTCAGCATTGAGCAACTGATTGCCGTGCATATTCAGGTCGGCCATCTTCTTGCGCCATGGCTGCTCTGACGAGTCGGTGGATATCGACACGAAGACCACGTCCTCATTCTGCAGTTCCTTCTCGAGCGCCTGAAGATAAGGCACTTCCTTCACGCATGGTATGCACCATGATGCCCAGAGGTCGATATACACATACTTACCGCGGAACTTCTCCATTGTCACCGTGTTGCCCTCCGCGTCTATCAGTTTCACGTCAGGAAACATAGCCCCTGGCACGGCAGACACTCTCTCGCGGAATTTCTCTATATACTCATCGCCTATCGCGAAGCGTTCCTTTGCCGAGAGGAGGGTGTCAAGTCCCTGCTGGTATCCGTTGGCAAACTTATACGTACGGATGAAGCCATTGAGGATGTTATTCTGTATGCCCTGGCGCATCTCCTCGTTCTTATAGTTGGAGACAACATACTGCAGACGCTCACCGAGAGAGCCTCGTGGCACATCCTGCACCGCCGTGTTGAGCGCTGAGGAATGGAGCATGGCTACAGGCGTATCAAGCACCTTGCATGCCTCCGTTGCCATGATCTGTCGCGCATTGAGTTTCGCTGGATTGAGGCGATTATAGAGCGCCACCACCTCGCTGCCCTGCAGATAAGCCCATACGCCAATATACTGCCTGAGGTCAGCAGGCAGAGAAGCGTTGCTGACCAGTGGCATGGCTGCCTCTACATAGCTCTTTACTCCAGCCTTGATGTCCTCCTCCTTGAGACTGCGGGCATTGTTCCATATCTCGCGGCTCTTTGAGTAATACACCTTATTGAATACATATAATGCTTCCTGCCACGCATTGGCTTCTGCCGCAAGCGCCTTGTCTGCCTTCTTCTTTCCCGAAGGAAGAATGGTTATGCTTGGACATCCATCCTGAAATCTCACCTCACAATCCACTCTCCCCCACTCTCCCTGAAGATACAGAGGAGCAAACTGCTGCGACGTTCCCGTCACGAAGACTATATTATAAAAGCCCTGTGGCGATGCCTCTACGGTGTTTTCAAACGCACCGTCAGCAGTACGCGCCATCGGCTTCATCGAACTGTCGTCCGTTGCGCCTATCGCACTGAAAAACACCTTCACGTCTACCGTGTCCACATCCACGGTGCGGATATTCGCTGTTATGGTCTGCGCAAGTGCCATCACGGGCATCATCACGCCGACTATCATTGCCATTATATGTCTTTTCCTTATCATTTTTAAATAATATTGGTCTTTATAATATTTGGTCCTATTCCTTATCTCTTCACCTCTATCATGATCTTCGCTGGAAATGCATACCTCACGTCATTGCTCCTCTTGAGAGACTCTTCTATGTTCTCCTTCCGTCGCTCCACCTTGCCCGTGAAGATATTCTTCTTTCCCTTTCGCACGATGATTTTTTTGTCGAGATCTGCAAGATTATCGTTGAGCCAGAGAGTGAAGGACTTGTAGTCGCAACGATCTATGGTAATGACATTATCCTTTATGCTCAGTCGCAGTTCCTTGGCTTCCTTTGCCTCATCGCTATCTATGCTCACCCAATAGAACCTATCCTTCGTCACTTCCTCCTGTCGCCACACTATCTTCTTCGGATAAGGATTACGTCTGTATTGCGCCATCCAGCTTACTGCCGTTGTATCAGCCTGATCCATCCAGTGTCCTTTTCCCTCTATGATATGCCCTTCATGGATGTATCCTTCGGCATCATCTGTGCGAAGAGAATCAAGTTGGGTAATGCGCGAAGCACAGAGGATATTCCTGTTATAGGCTGCATCGTTAGCACCGCACCATATCATGAAAGGGAGGTTTCGCAGATTCTCAAGACGAACGCTACCTGGATGCCCAGCCATCATCGATGCAGCTGCCCATGTGTCTGCCATTCGTGGAGCAAGTCGCCACACACCGTCGCCTCCTGCGCTATATCCCATCACATATACCTTGTCGGGATTCACTCCCAGATGAGTGACTGCATAGTTTATTATATCACGATAGAAAGCATCAAGAGTGGGTTTGAAATGCATGTCCCAGTCATTATATGGTGCTCGCGGACATATATACACACCTTCTGAAGGGCGATAGAGATACCACTGGTTCTGCCACTGCCCATCGTTCGCCTCTTTCGGAGCATTACCACCGCCATGGAGGGAAATATATAGGCTTCTTCCTTCTGAAGGCATCTTTCCGAAAACGTAGCACCAGATAGGCATTTGCAAATCTTCATGCACCACAACTTTCGACTTCGTTATATAGTCGAGGCGCTCACGCTCTTTCTCCATCCATTTTGTCACCTCCTCTCGTAATCCCATATCAGCATCTTTCCTGTTCATTGTCTGTGCACCAAGATTTGATATGAATAACAAAAGCGTGATAATGGCATATATATGTTTTGACATCAATTCTGCTCTTATTTTTTGCAAAGATAAGAAAAAAATCTATTTCTACAAACAAATAATAACTTTTTTCTTCATTTTTATATTTATTTGTAATATAAGCCAAGAAGCGCCGCTTTAGACATTGCTAAAACGACGCTTTTGGTTATTACCCAATAAGAAGTATATCGGGAATGTATTTCTTAGAACTCGTAGCCGAGAGTAACCTGAAGACCACTTGTGTTCCACTTCTTAAGATACTCGCCGAACTGTGTTGTGTATGCAACACCTACATAGAGGCTATTGTAGTTAAGACCTACACCAATCTGACCACCAATCTGAACGCGATTTGCTGTATATTCGCTACCACCCATGTCGTCTTTATCAAAGAAGCTAGTAGTTTTGTCATTATGATCTCCTGACTCCTGTGTATCCAATCTCTGTTATCACGTCGCCATTCTGCACGTTCGCGCCACTTCGATGGTGTAGGTGATTGTACTCCTTCAGTTTTGAGATTATTTTCTCATGTATTCTCATTGAAACATCCTTTCGTTTAATAAACAGAGCATTATACAGACTGTCGTCGTTTCTAACCGCCAAGAGTTTCTCTTCATTCTACTATTTCAAGATACCTTTGACTCTCATTGCAGACAGATACTTTATAGTCTGAAACAACACTGCATTACGATCATTTATTGTTGTCTTAAATTCCAGGATATTACCGCGAACAACTCCATCAGTAAAGTTGCTTTGGATTTCCTCTATTGTCAACGATCTGTCAACTCGAGGCAGATATGACTCGAAGAAGTCCCTTTGCAGTTGTAATTCAGATTCTGTCTTTGCCATAATGATTGATAGTTATACGGTTTTACAATGCTATCAATCACGCTATAACGGCATAAAGAAAGGGTATGAACCTTATCCTTATGCGTTTAGCTTAGAGGCGGCCTCGGAATGGAAACCTCTACCATAGATAAGAATACGAGCCCATACCCCATGAAGGGATATGAAGCCTGCGTATTATTAGCCTATGATAGAAGATACCACCCATATAATAAAGGCAGAATCCTCACATCAGTATTATTTCTGAGTGTTTATTTCCAAAGGAGTTTCCGAGGCTCTTGGCTAAACGCGAAATAATAGCTTTGCTTCAATATGTTGTTAATATGTAATAGTTCTGTACTTTCTGTTTTGTTATTTTCTATTTGTTTTACTATTTGCCAATTTCTCTCATATACTCATCTGCCACATAGAGGTCGCCATAGAGATAGAGACCTGTGGAATGATCGTGAAGATCAGCGCATGTCTGACTCTCGTAGAATAGCATCAAAGCCTTCTCGGGTGCAATGCCCAATCTGCGAGAGAGTTCCATGCTGATACTCCCTATGCGATTACTCATGATGATCTCCTGAATAATGGGAGATTTCACTGGATCTCTATATTGATTCTGCTCCATTGAATATGAGATATTTATCGATAAGTTGCTGTGACAGCAAGCACATCTGGTTGTTGGGACGATGTTCGGAGAGGCGAGCGAGGGCTACTTCACGTGTCATCAAGCCAGCCATGTAAAGGTTGATTGTATCGATAACACGGTCATCTGCTACCCCACCTTCGATGTAATCATATTGAGCCCAAGGCTTCTGCCCCTGACGACTAGCAACAATAAAATCGAGCCATTCTCCATCGTAATCTGTGAATACCTTGCAGCGGTATTCCGACAAGATAGACTCTTTGTGCAATGCGTATTTATTGACAACAGGACGCGTATGGCGATGGTCGGCAACCTTCCTCGCCCACTCTGTTGCTTGCGTAGGCATGTCCGTTACATAAAATCCGAGCCCAAAGTCTAGATTTGCTCTTCCTGCATCGCACAAAGGATGTTCAATTCTGTCCGTACCTCCATGATAAACGATGATGCTCATTGCTTTGCCTCCCACAAATTCATGCACTCTATCATATCAAGTGCAATATTTTCACGACTCTCTGTATGAAGTACGCCATAGTTAGGAAAGATGTAGTTTTCTATCATTCCCAAACGTTTCATGCGCAAAAACACTTCACGATAGGACACACCCAACGTTCGTGCAGTTGCCTCTATGCATGTAGCAACAAAGGCAAGTACAATCTGAGTTTGTGATATATTGATACTATGTTCCATCTTATGTATAGACTCTATTGCGTGCAAAATTACAAAAAAGTCATTGAAATTCAGTAACAATTACATCGTTTTTATACAAAAAACATTTGATTTTATGATTATTTGGCAAAACCATACCCCGCAATATCCATTATCATAAAGGACACATCTGAAGTACAGAATCTATTCTCCAACGATGATTTTACACTTTCCACCACAGCCGGATGCTTCTTCTGGAAAGTTTCCGACATATAAACAATGAAAGGAATATCAAAACCTATCTTTACATTTTTCTTGGCAAAACCATGAACATGTCCAAAATAATAAGGTGACGACTGAAATACATCAAGTCCATGATCGGAAAAATATATCACAACAGCATCATCATTTTTGTATTCATCTATTATTGAGGTAACAACATAATCGTTATAAAGACAAGCATTATCATAATGTGCTGCAATATCTCTATGCGCACATTTATTTATGTCGTAATCCTTTTCTTTGAATTTGGCGAATGATTCATTTGGGTATCTTTGGGAGAAATCCACATGCTGTCCCATTAGATGATAAATAACCAACTCCTTATCTTTACAGGCTTTATGAAGTCCTATCAGATTTCCGTCATACCTTTCTTCTTTGTTATTGAATGTATATTCGTCACATAAATGCGCAAAGCATGACGCCACATTATCAAACAATCCCACTTCATCTTGATTGGAATACCATGACGTGCGATATCCTGCAGACTTCATGATAGTTACAATTGAAGGATAAAGATACCATTCTTTTTTAAAATCTATCACTCGTCTTGTATTCAGAATATACTTGAAAGCCATAGTAGTTGCAGTGGCAGGAGATACGACATCCGTGAACGCATAGGCGAGACTATCCTGAATCAACCTTTCCAAACGGGGATTTGTTTCCTTTTCATAACCATAAATTGAGCTATGTCCTTTGGAATGTGACTCTCCAATAATCAGAACTATCTTCTGTGGATGCTCCGAGCTTATTTCATTGAGCGCAACCGATGAAGGTTCATAATCTTTTAAATTGATTGTTAAGTTATCGAATGGAATAACCCAAGACTGTAAACTTGTCACTTGTGCGTACACCTGCTTATGGCACACAAGCATTACGATTACGACGTAAGTAAGCAAATATAAATGCATGGTCAGATGTCTTTCCCCCATTCTTAGCCTACGTTTATACAAACAGTATAAATGAGTCATAATGATAAAAGCAAGCACGAGAAAAGACAATACAAACAACCACCAAGGAAAGAAGATGCCAATAAACTCCTTTATTTCATGCATATTTGTTGCAAGAAGAGTTTCTATAATACTTACATCAAGTTTTGTCTTGAATACAAGCACACAGAACAAAGCAAGGAGATCATACAACCCAACAACAAGAATGCATATACTTTTCAATGCCGCGCCAACCCGTTTCATCATAGAAAACAGCACAGACATAGCACACGCTGATACATATACGATTGCTAACGTCATGATAGTAACAATCCAATTGACTTCAACAAGATTAGAAGCAATAGGATTGATAGACATCATAACGATGATACAATACATAAAAAAAGGATCTCGCGCAAACGAATCCTTCAACCTTGATGTTATGCTACTTAATGACATCATTCAAAAAATAAAAAGAGACATGCCGCGAACAAGTTTCACTTTGTACATGGCATGTCCCCCATTATCAGTTCATAGAATTAGTAAGAATATGATGAATAACTACGTTCCTCGTAGTATTTCTCAAGCTGTGATCGAGTCAAAGGAGATGTAGCCTTATTATATGTCTCTATTTCACCACTTCCATTCTTTAGTGTAACGGAAGATTTGCTGAGTGAGATGATGCTTAGTGACATAGTATAAGAACCTTCCTTAACATACAGCATTTTATTATCCTTGTCATAAGCGTATGTCATCTTTTCTACATGAGCTCCATGAGTCTTACACAGATCAAAAGCATACATTACGCCATCTGAACAGAACATAACAAATTCCTCATCATAGCCAGAATAAGAGTCTCCATCAAGAAAAACCCATGTACCAACAAGATCGGAATTATCACCATCATTGTCATCATCGCTGCCACAAGACACGAAATAAAGGCCTGTCAACAATGCTGCAAAGCAAATAATTAAATAACGAAATTTCTTCATAACTTGAAATATCACGTTTTGTTATTATAACTCGACGAATTATTTTTAGAACTCGTAGCCGAGAGTAACCTGAAGACCACTTGTGTTCCACTTCTTAAGATACTCGCCGAACTGTGTTGTGTATGCAACACCTACATAGAGGCTATTGTAGTTGAGACCTACACCAATCTGACCACCAATCTGAACGCGATTTGCTGTATATTCGCTGCCTTCCATGTCGTCCTTATCAAAGAAGTCAATCTCCTCTGTTATCTCTTCAGAGTATCCCTTATATGTCTCTGTACCTGTTTCCTTGATCTTACCGATGATGTTGCCACGAACGTGAATACCAGCATAAGGAGAAAGAGAAACACCATCAGCAATAGGCAACTTGTATGCTATGCTAAGAGGAACATTGATAGCGAGCATAGACATTGTTGCATCAAATTCATACTTACCTCCAGAGTAAGTATCTGAATCAGAAACTGATTTCCAAGCATACTGGATGTTAGCGCCGAGCTCAAGATAGAGAGGAAGCTCTGTGCTTACGCTCTTGCCATAAAGATAACCGAAGTTGATACCATTAAGAGAGCTAAGGTCCTGCTTTGACTCTCTATTGAGTGCGTCAACATAATCACCGCTGCAAGAAACAGGAGCATAAGAGATGTAAAGACGCTCGTAGTCACGATTGTTTGACTGCTTTGTGATACTACGACTATGAGAAGACACGATCTGTGCCTGAGCGCTGATAGCAAGTACACATGCCACAGCAATTACAAAAAACTTTTTCATATTACTTATTTTGTATTATAAAAATTACTTGATCACACTTACAACCTTATCATTCTTGAAGAAGAGGAAGAATGTACTTGTGTACATCCATTGCTCACCGCCATTATCCTCTGATACTACCTGTGGCTTACCGAATGCGATACGACACTCATCCACGTTCATACCTTTCTCTGGACGACGGGCAATAATTTCATCCCAATGAGTCACAGGATAAGTCTTGGTAGTATTGACATACTCCAGCATCTTATTAAGAACGGAAGATGCAACACGTACAAACTCATCTGCTATATCCTTGTGAGCCTGTTTCTTCTCTATCTGATAGGAGTCCAAAGAAGAAATCTTCTTGAAGAAGCCCTTACTCTGTACTGTGATATTTGAGACATAGAACACAAGACGACCATCTTTTGCTGTCAACTGAACATCACAATGATACAGATTATTGAGCTTCGAACCTGGCAGAGATTCTACATCCATGCCGAAAGTGAAAGTTCTTGTCTTATGGTTGATAACATTAATTCCTTCAAGCTGCTTTGGGCATACATTTTCCACAGTCCAAAGCATTGCACGGGAATAGATGTCATTATCGCTGGAAACGGAAGGAGTCATTGAGCCTGTCATAACCCTTGTGTTATTGTCTATAGACAATGGATATACGACATCAGACTCAAAGATCTGTGCTCCTGCGGAAATGAAGAAGAGTGAAAGGAAAACCGAAAGAATAATCTTTTTCATCCTATAGCTTTTACTTTATATAACGAAGATGTCCACCTAACGTATCGAGAGACACATTAAGGTGGACATTTATCATGTTCCAACCTTACATTAAGAAGGTTGTAAATTCTTTAGAACTCGTAACCGAGAGTAACCTGAATACCACCGGTATTCCACTTCTTCATGTACTCACCGAACTGTGTTGTATAAGCGAAACCGATGTAGAGAGCGTTGTAGTTAAGACCTACACCAACCTGACCACCGATCTGAACGCGATTTGCTGTGTCATCACCCATATCGCTCTTGCTGAAGAAGTCCTCAGTCTCACCATCGTACTTAGTCTGGCCAATGATATTAGTGCGAACGTGAACACCTACATAAGGAGTCAAAGAAAGACCATCACTAAGAGGGAGCTTATAGGCAAGGTTTGCAGGAAGGTTGATAGCAAGCATAGAAAGAGTCTCGTCTCCATGGTGGCGACTTTCTGATCCCCATGCATACTGAAGGTTTGCACTCATTTCAAGATAGAGAGGAAGATCTGCGCTGATACTCTTACCATAGAGATAACCGAGGTTAAAACCAGTAAGATTATCATAACACTTTGGAGCATAATCGCCGCTTGAAGTTACAGGAGCATAAGAGATATAAACACGCTCATAGTCACGATTGTTTGACTCTCTTGTGATGCTACGGCTATGTGAAGACACGATCTGTGCCTGTGCGCCTATTGCAAGAATGCATGCAAAGGCAAATGCGAAAATTTTCTTCATAATTTTTAATTGTTTTATATTATTATTTATTCTATTTACTTGATTACAGCCTTGATCTTGTCGATATCACCTGTTGTCTGTGTCTTCTCCATGCGAATCCACTCATAGTCTGCAGCTACAGCAGTCTTCCAGTTTACGAACGAAGCAGGGAAACCTACCACCTCAAGTTCGTAACCTGCACCATTGTCAGATGTGCGGAAATTAAATGTTGCAGCAACAATAACGTCAGCATTATGCTTCTTGCTCGACATGAACACACCATAACTGCGGATATTTACGATATCACCATGCATCTCAACCTCAACCTGTTCCTTTGTGAGAGGCCAAACATCACGAACGCGACCTGCAGAAGCATCCACCTTCAACTCAACGGTAAGAGGATGCACATAAGCGTTGGAGGTTACATCAAGCAGACGAGCCTGTGTGTCCTGTACTTTTGTGATTGTCTTCTGGGCGCTAACCGTAAGAGTCATCATTGCGGTCAACAGCAAAATAATGTACTTTTTCATCTGTGTTTCTTTTTGGTTTTTTGATATTAATTTTGCTAATATTTCTTTTTGAAGTGCTAATATTACTATGTAATAAGCGATGCAAAAGTAATAAAAATTATTAAACAAACCAAAGATTTGCTATAAAAATAGTCTTTAGTTGTTAAAAATCCATATAATCTTTAATTCTAACAAACAAAAAGGTCTTGATTTAGTGATGATAAAAACAACTTAGTTATTATCTTTCCTAAACCAAGACCTTTAACTTTCTATCTTCCAAGCGTCACTCCCATAAGACCTATTACCACATCATTGGCGAGGGTTGTGAGAGTTAGCGACTTAATCTTCTTTTGAGGATTGAGAGGCATGGCGAGGATTTGGGCTGCGCCTCCTGTTATCTCTCGACCATAGACTTCGGTAGGGCTGATGCCAAGCATATCGCCGAGACGATTACTTACCATAGGGATAGCCCTTCCCGTTACAGAATCGATAGCACTCTTGCCAAGACACACTCGCAAAGGGCGGGCGTTGATTGTCTGGAATGCCATGCCGTCAACATAGTAGTCCTGCTCTATAGGACACCAGTTGAAAGGTGGGAGGAGGCGAAGAGTATCGCTCGTGCCATCAGCATAGTTAGCGACAACGAGAGCATTGTCGAGACGCGTCTGCATGTGGTTCGTTGAACCTGCCATAAGCAGATATGCCACACTTGCTTTGTTTGCCTTCACAGGTATTGTGACCGATGCAGGATAGTTATCCCATAGGGAGGTATAAACGATGTTATTGCCATTCTTTGGAGTAGCGAAGGCTATGCCATTGAGAGTAATTTGGTCTTTATCGATAAGAGTGCGGAATACGCTATCGTTAATCTCAGGGCAGAACTGAGGATGACACCACTCTCCCACTCCCTGCTTTGGAATCTGCAACGTTGTGGAAGCAGGACGAGGCGATAGATATTCATTCTTGAAGATATCATCCACATTGCTGTTGAAGAGAGAAGAAATATCCTGTGGCTTCACTTTCTTAACCGACTGACACTTAGAGTAATCCAAACCGAGCGCTTCCGTCATGGAGACAGAATCTACAAAGGCAAGTTCCTCATCTACAACGGTCTCTGACACCGATGGAATTGCAATCTCCACATCCTGCACGAGAGACGCATTACCCTTATAGTCAACATAGTTATTGCCTTTGTTGATGCGAACAACGATATCGAGAGGCTTTGAGAAGTTCTGCTCAATGTGCAGTCTTGCCTTGTTTCCTACCTTATTATATTTATAAGAGAGATAAGGAGTCTTCACTTCCACGCTATCCCACTCGAGAGGGAAACCAGGACGAATGACGCACTTGCCATCAAGAGCATTTGGAACGATGCCGAAGAGTCCCTGAACGAGGGCGCGAGAGGATATGCCTACGTTGTCACCAAAGTCGCGATAGCACTCACCACGGGCAGCATCATAGTAGTTTATCTGTCCGAAGTTGGCTGGTGACTGTCCATAATACATCTGATCCATCACGTTTGACTTAATCAACTCATAGCCTTCCTTTGCATTTCCTGCCTCGAAATATGCAAGTGCTGTGTGCATTATCTCTGCCGAAGCTACGTTGTTGATGCTCCAGGCGTATGGCATCCAGTCGCTCGTACTGATGATTTTATATCCATCCCCGAATGAGATATGAGGGATATGCTCCGTCACATAACGGGTAGCAGAATACATCTGCTCAGGTGTTCCCACCCCGCAATCCACAGGAGTATATACCGACCACAGCGCTGCATCAGGGTGCTTGCGCTTGTTGCCCATTGTTTCCTGATACTCAACCCAATGAGCAGGAGTATATGAACCACCATTCTCATTTATATCCTTCGCTGTAGGCACGTATGCATCCTTGCCTTTCACCCACAGTTTCTCGTTCATTGCCTTACGGATAGCCTCAGCCTCACGCTGGTAAGGCTCTGGATTCTCACCTATCATTCGGGCAATCTTTGCAGCAAGAAGGTTGCCACGATAGTTATATGCCGAGGAATGAGTCACGGCACCATCGCTGTAATACAGCGCATCACTCGCCCAGATACAGCAGTAGGCATCATAGAGATGGTCGTTATCACTATCGAAATTCATCTTCTCCCATGCCAGATGACGCTGCAACACTGGCCACATTTTCTTCATATAAGCCGTATCGGCATCGTATTCAAAGTGCCAGAGCAGTTCATCCACATAGTTGAGATTCATATCATAGTGGTGCATCTGGTTGTTGCGGTTAGGGTTTCGACAGATATAACCTGTGGAATACATCTCCGTTCCCCATTTCTTATCAGCACGCGCAATGTTTAGTTTCTCATCCTGCTGAGCACCAGAATAGAGCACAGGCTGATCAGTTACCTGACTCGCAGCATAGGCATCGAAATGCTTCACAGCCCTATCGTTCCATCCGAGCACATCACCGAGATAGCCAGCTCGCCATCCTGCCAGTGGCATTCTCCAGCCAATAGCACCATGAAGCCATGTCTCACCGTCCCAGACACCATCAGCAGCCAGCACAAGGGCAGAGCCGAGAGTGTTGAAATAAGGGTCAGGAGTAGAGAAACTAACGCGAGAGCAGAGCGATTCATAGAATGTCTTCTCGCCTTGGAAGAGCTGAACGACATCCTTGTCTGCATTTCGCAAAGTTACCTCCATGAGGTCGGCGATGGCATAGACCTCGTTGCCTTCAAGCAGACAACTGCTTGATACGAGACCTTCGTCGGTAGGGGAAGGCTCGAAGCAGCCAGGCTTATCGGCCCCCATATCGCCATTGCGATGCAGTTTTGTGTTGGCGATGCTGCACACCTTCGATGTGAGCGATATTTTCTTTGCAGAAAAACCCTCTGTGCGAAACTTCCATATACCGCCTTCTGACTGTGAGAAAGCCATCACATCGATATAGAGAGTGGCGCCACTCCCCCATCGCTTATCGCGAACGATATACTGCCTCTGACCGTTACCATAGCGAGCCTCGCAGTATTCTGCCTTGTCTATCTCCACCTTCGTGCCGTCGGTGTCGAGAACAAAGCGCAGACTGCGGTAGTTCTTTGGCTTATAGAGCGCAAAGATAGGCACATCACTCGTCTCTATACGATAGTCGGAATGCGAGCCATAGAGAGCACGAGTGAACCTATTCTTGCCGTTGATGCAGAGGAAATAATCGCCCTCAGGCTTATACTGCAACTCGCGGGGACTACGACTCTGGTCCACATTATTGTTGACCGACTCGATATAGTCGCCAGCTTTCTTCTGAGCAAAAGCGGCACTGGCTATAAATGCCATAGCCAATGCCGCGATTATTCTGTAGTTTACCATTCAGTTGTCTTTATTTTTTTGTTGTAAACCCGTCTCTCTCCATCTCAAGAGAAGCCCAGATGAAAGGACCTACGCCCTTGGCATCGTTGTCGCGGATAGCCTCAGACATGTAATAGTCGAAGGAACCATCGCGATTAGGACTCTTCTCTGGACCGAGACCGCTGACAGAACAGCAGTTGGTGAGAGAGATTGTCTTGTCGGCATTCACCTTGATGAAGTTCTTCAGGATACCGTTGTAAGCCTTTACACCTGCCTCCTTGAATGAAGCATCGAGATAACCGAGACGAGCACCCTTCAGGAGACAGTAGGTGAACATGCTCGAAGCAGTTGACTCGAGATAGTTCTTATCGCTCTGAACGTCCATCACGTCATACCAAACGCCAGTCTTCTTGTCCTGATATTTCACAACGGCAGCCATTGCCTTGTTGAGCATCTCAATCACCTCACCGCGACGACCATAGTTCTCTGGCAGTGCATCGAGAATCTCAATCATAGCCATTGTGAACCAACCCATAGCGCGAGCCCATGTGTGCTGTGAGAGACCTGTTACAGGATTTGCCCAGAACATGGTGTGTGTCTCGTCCCAAGCGTGCTTCCAGAGACCAGTCTTCTCATCGTATGTGCGCTGGAATGTCTTGCCTATCTGATCCACAGCATCATCATAATACTTAACAGCATTCTTGTCGCCCCTCAGTTCTGCAGCCGAGAGAGTGTAAAAAGGAAGTCCCATATAGATGCCATCGAGCCATACCTGCCAGTGGTATATCTCCTTATGCCACCACACACCTTCCTTTGTTCTTGGCTGCTTCTCAAGCTGCTGGAAGATAGTATTGAGTGCCTTAACAGTGCCAGGAGTCTTCGATTCAGGGAAGAGACGGTTCATGCGGAGGATGAAGCGCGCTGTGCGAACATTGTCAAGGTTGTAGTCCGACTGCTTATATCCTGTCACATTACCCTGTGCATCAATCATCTTCTCTGGATAGAGCTTGAGGTATTTCTCAATCTCTGGGTTCTGATAAGCGAGCCATGTGTCGAGCATACCTTCCATCTCGATGCCCATAACGTATGACCACTTGCCGTTAGGATGCTTCTTTGGGTCGGTGAAGTCGAGGTAGTAAGGTTGCTTAACGCGAGTCATCTCACTTGCTGTCATCCACTCTGAATAGTGCTTATATGGAGGATCGATCACAACGAGCTGACCGTTTATCATCAGGTTGTCGAAGTGAAGGTCATGAGAAAGACCTGTGCGACGAACATGCTCATCCTGCACACCGTTGAAGGTACAGTTCTTAATATTAATATTGTATATGTTGCTAACAGAATCAAGGCCATTGAGAAGCACGCCATACTTCGACTTCTGACAGGTCACATTCTCCATATACACGTTCTTCACTGTTGGGATATGACCACGCTCTGCAGGTTCCTTTGGCTCATAGACGAGGTTGATGCGGAGCACAGCCTCGCGACACTGACCCACTTCCACATTTCTCATATATATACCATCTGTCACACCGCCACGACATGTGTTTGTCTTGATACGGAGAACGCGGTCAAGGTTTGGAGAGTCCATCTTACAGTTCTCGGCGAAAACATTCTGCACGCCAGCGGAAATCTCACTACCGATTACCACACCACCGTGACCATCCTTCATTGTACAGCCACGAACGATGATGTTCTTTGAAGGAACAGGAGTGCGACGACCATCAGCATTGCGACCAGACTTGATAGCGATACAGTCATCGCCTGTCTGGAAGATACAGTCTTCGATGAGCACATTCTCGCACGACTCTGGGTCGCAACCGTCACCGTTAGGACCATCGTTGATAATCTTACAGCGACGAACAGTGATGTTCTTCGAGAGTGTAGGAGTGATAACCCAGAAAGGAGAGCGGAGGAGAGTAACATCCTCGATGAGGATATTCTCGCACTCGTAGAAGTTCACGAGCTGTGGACGCATACCGCAACCAGGACCGAAGATGCGCTCTTCCGTTGGAATGCCATTGTCAGACATCCAGAGAAGTGTCTCGCGACTTGACCTTATCTCGCCATTATCCTTCTTTGTCACATACTTTGGATTACCCACATAAGGCATGTGATTCTGCGCCTGAGGTGTCTTGCCCTTCTCAAAGCCGTACTTCGTAGCGCCACACCACTGCCACCATGTCTCGTTAGCTCCCTTACCGTCGATGTTTCCACTACCAGAGATAGCGATGTTCTTCTCCTGATATGCGTAGATACATGGTGAGTAGTTCATGAGGTCAAGACCTTCCCAGCGTGTCTTCACCATAGGATAGAGTGAAGGATCGTAGGCAAAGACGAGAGTAGCGCCCTTTACGACTTCAAGATTCACGTTCGACTTCATACGGATAGCACCAGTCTCCCATGTTCCCGCAGGCACAACGACCTTACCGCCACCAGCCTTTGAGCAAGCTGCGATAGCCTTGTTGATGGCAGTCTGGTTAGCCTTTGCTGTTCCATTCACCTTCGCACCATACTTTGTGATGTCGAAAGTCTTCTTCGCAAACGTAGGTGCAACGATATTCTTTTCTATTTCCTTATACTTTGCCTCGTCCCATCCCTGTGCCATAAGCATAGTAGGAAGTATCAGCAAAGCCAAAATCTGACAAAATATTTTTTTCATATATTATTTATTATCTTCTTCCCTATCTAAAGTTCCTCCCCTTGGGGGAGGTTAGGTGGGGCTTCTAAAACTTAAATGATGAATTCTCAATCTTTATATCGTGACTCTTACCCGTTTTCTCCACTGGCTTTACAGTGATGCCTGAGAAAGAGCAGTTCTTCACGTTGATGTTATAAATCTGATCCTGATCATCAAGGCCGTTGATGAGGATGCCATACTTCGACTTCTGGCATGTCACATTCTCCATATACACGTTGCGAACTGTTGGGATATGACCGCGCTCTGCAGGTTCGTTAGGCTCATAAACGAGGTTGATACGCATCACAGCTTCCTTACACTGGCCCACTTCGATATTACGCATGTAGATATTCTGGTTGATACCTCCGCGACATGTGTTTGTCTTGATGCGGAGAACGCGGTCGAGGTTTGGCGAGTCCATCTTACAGTTCTCGGCGAAGATATTGTCGCAACCACCGGAAATCTCCGAACCAATCACTACGCCACCATGTCCATCTTCCATAGTGCAGCCACGGATGATGACATTCTTACAAGGGATATTGGCACGAAGACCGTCGCCATTACGTCCGCTCTTCAATGCGATGCAGTCATCGCCAGTGTGGAAGAGGCAGTCCTCGATGAGCACATCCTCACACGACTCTGGGTCGCAACCGTCACCGTTAGGACCTTCGTTGAACACCTTCACACCCTTCACGGTAAGATTCTTGCAGAACATTGGGTGCATCACCCAGAAAGGAGAGTTGAGGAGCTCCACGCCCTGGATGAGTACATTCTCGCAACGCACGAAGTTGATGAGCTGAGGACGGAGGCCTTTGCCCTTACCGAAGATACGCTGCTCCACAGGAACGTTATTGTCACTCATGCCGATGAGCGCCTTGCGGCAGTCCTCGTTGAGCTGACACTCAGGTTGTCCGTTGTATCCGTGCTCCTTCATGCCCTTCATATACCACCAGTTGCCGTCGTCGCTACCATTGCCGTCGATGATTCCCTCACCCGACACAGCGATGTTCTTGCTGTCGATGGCATAGATGCAAGGCTGATAGTTATAGCAGTCAAGACCCTCCCAGCGTGTATATACCAAAGGATAGAGGTCACGGTCGAAGGCAAACTTCAGCGTAGCGCCCTTCTCGATAACGAGGTTTACGTTTGACTTCATCGTTATCGCACCGGTATTCCATACACCGGCAGGCACCACCACCTTACCGCCGCCAGCCTTCGAGCAAGCTGCGATAGCCTTGTTGATAGCCTTCTGATTCTTTATGGCAGGAGCCTTCACAGACGCGCCATACTTAGTGATAGAATAGGCTTTGTCCTTGAATGTAGGAGCCACGATGCGAGCCTCAATCTGCTTGTAGGTAGTATCCCATTCCGACGCCATAGCCATAAGAGGCAGAAGCATCAGACACAGCGAGAGCACAGTCTTCAGATTCTTTTTCATAGTTTTTAGCAGTTAAGAATTTGTTGTTTATTATCTATTAGTTAGTTAGGCAAGCGCACCATTCCCAATCACAGGAAAACATAACAATAGTGACGGGCACGCTTTTTCACGCTACAAAAGTAATAAAAAAAATGTATATCCGTGCAAGCAAAATGTTAAAATCTTCGTTTTATCCTTGATTTATTTTGAAAAGAAAGAGGAAATCACTATATTTGCAACCAAAACATGTTCACCAATTGGGTATCTGGTGAACATCATCGTTTCGCTCATCTATTTTTCGCGAAACACTATTTGTGAGGTTGGCGCGTCCTGTGCCAACCTCTTTTGTATAGAGCGAAGGAGATTATTTTTTCTAATCATTCAAACGAAAAACAACATTTATCTGCAAAATTTCCAAATTATTTATGGCATAATAAAAAAAAATGCTATCTTTGCAAGATAAATAATGAATTCTATCTAAACAATAAACAAATTAACCATTAACGACTATGACAATAAATATCATAACAAATGATGCCGATAAGGCACTTATCGAATTTGCCGGTGAATTGGATACTGTAGCAGCTCAGGGATTAACGGACCAACTCTCGCCTGTGATGACTGACGCAGGTAAGGCTATAACTATTGATTTCTCCAAACTTGAGTATATTTCCTCAGCAGGTATGCGAATACTTCTTCAGCTCAACAAGAATGCTATGGAAAATGGCGGCAGCGTCTCTATCGTAGGCATGAGCGAAGATATACTTCAGATATTCCAGTTGGTAGGATTCGACAAGGTATTCTCTATCAATCAATAAGCAATTCCTGTAATCTTATAATAACAAAGATTATGACACATCCACTATCTCAAACTCAAATGGGTATTTATGTGACAAGCATTAATAACCAGACGGAAGGCAATTATAATATTGATAAGTTGTTCAAAATTGATGACGATATTGACATCGAACGCCTTGCATCGGCGCTTGAAAAGGTAATCGAAGCGCATCCTTATGTGAAGTCACGACTCGTGATGAGCGATGAAGGAGAGGTTGTCTTTGAAGACCATACCGACGATGAGTTCCACCCTTCTGTCATAGAAATCAACGACATAGAGGATGTTCGTAATCATCTCGGAGAGGATTATGATCTGCTGAATGATCAGCTTTTCCGTATTGAAATCTATAAGACGAAGAACGGCAACTATCTCTATTACGATTTCCATCATATCATCTTTGACGGCTTCTCGGGAGTTGTCTTCTGCGAGGAACTTTCAAAAGCCTATGATGGCGAAGCTTTAGAGCCAGAACCAACAGATGGTTTTGCTGTTGCTGAGCAGGAAAAAGAGATTCGCAAATCAGCACTATACGAAGAAGCCAAGGCATGGTATGCTAAGGAATTCGGTGGTGCCAGCGAGATTTCATCCATGCCTCTGCCCGACGTTTACGATGACGCAGAGGAGCATTATGCCCGCAAGTGGGTTAAGATTGATGTAGATAATGCAGCAAAGGAGCAGATTTGCGCCAAGGCAGATGTGACTGAAAGCATGCTGTTCACGGCAGCTTTCGGAATGACACTCTCGAAATATTCCGGCGATGAAGAAGTGCTTTACACCACAGCATTCCATGGTCGCTCAGACAAGAATACCCACCGCTCACTTACCATGATGGTGAAGACGCTTCCTGTCTATCACAATCTTGCGAAGACACCAACAGTCGTGGAACTGCTCAAACAGATAAAGGAGCAGTCACATGCCACGAGAAAACACTCATGCTATTCCTTTGCTGACATGGCCACCGACCTTGGAGTCAGCAGCTCTATCAACTTCACCTATCAGGGTACCTTTCATAATCTGAATGTAGTGCTGAACGGGAAGTCGCAGAGTGGCGAAGAACTGATAACCAACACACCGGGTATTGAATTCCTCTTCATGATAATGATTGTGGATGGAGAGTACCATATCCGCCTGGAATATCAGCAAAACAAATATAGCAAGGAATTTATCGACGGCTTCTGCGCAACATACAGCCATATTCTCAGCGAACTCTGCCAGAAGGAAACGCTTGCCGAGGTAACTTGTTGTGATGCAGACACATTGGCAGTTCTGGATTCCTTTAATGCGAAGCAGATTGCAACTTCAGCAGAGGAAGAGACAAACGACACCGTACTCTCACTCTTCCAAAAAGCAGCAAAGCAATATCCAGACAACGTTGCTGCCGTGTTCAAGGACAAGCGATACACCTATAAGGAACTTGACGAATTTACCAACAGGATTGGTGCCCTTATATATAATAAGGTAAAGGATTGCGGCAAGGAGGAACCGGTTGTTTCCATACTCATTCCTCGAAACGAATATATGTTTATCCTGCCACTATCCGCGATGAAAGCAGGTTGTGCTTATCAGCCACTCGACCCTTCATATCCACAGGAGCGCCTGAACTTCATGATTAAGGATGCTGATGCCGCACTCTTGTTGGCAGATTCAGAATTGCGACCAATAATCAATGAATATGAGGGTGAAGTGCTGTTGACCAGCGAGTTGACAGAAGACAAACTCAAACAATACTCTCCCTCTATGGGAGATTTAGAGGGTCCTCATAGCCTCTTCATTCTCCTTTACACCTCTGGCTCAACAGGAGTGCCAAAGGGAGTGATGCTTGAGCATCAGAACCTTGTAAGTTTCATCAAGTGGTATCGCAGGTATTACGACCTCAAACCGGAACATAATGTTGCCGCATACGCATCGTTCGGTTTTGATGCCAACATGATGGACATGTATCCTGCACTCACAACGGGTGCTACAGTTCATATTGTTGCAGAGGAACTTCGCCTCGATCTAGTAGCGCTTAATGAATATTTTGAAGCAAACAACATCACACATAGCTTCATCACAACACAGGTTGGAGTGCAGTTCCTGCAGAATACAGAGAACCATTCTCTCAAGCATCTCAGCGTTGGTGGCGAGAAACTGGTGTGCGTTGATCCTGCAGAGGGATACACATTCCATAATGGCTATGGCCCTACCGAGTGCACAATATTCTCCACCACATTGCCTGTACTGAAGAAAGAGCCGAACATCCCTATCGGAAAGCCAACTGACGGTTTGGAATGCTACGTGATGGATAAGCACCTTCACAGGCTTCCTGTTGGTGCATCGGGCGAGCTTATCATCGTTGGCAAGCAGGTAGGACGTGGATACCTTAACCGCCCTGACAAGACAGCTGAAGCATTCTTCACCTACAATGGTAAGCGAGCATACCACTCAGGCGACATTGTCCGCTATCGTCAGGATGGCAACATCGAGTTCGTTGGCCGTAAGGATGGTCAGGTTAAGATACGCGGTTTCCGCATCGAACTTAAGGAAGTAGAAGCTGTAATCCGCGATTTCCAAGGCATCAACAACGTTACCGTGCAGGCATTTGATGACCCTAACGGCGGCAAGTTCATCGCAGCATACATCGTTAGTGATAGTGAGGTGGACATAGAGGCGCTCAACCAGTTTATCCTTGACCAAAAGCCTCCATATATGGTTCCTGCCGTTACGATGCAGATACCAGAGATTCCGCTCAACGTAAACCAGAAGGTGGACAAGAAGGCATTGCCAAAGCCAGAGGTAAAGGCAAAGGCGGCAAGTGATTCTCCTGCTGCTCCGCTCAACGCTTTGGAGACAGAACTGAAGGCAATCATTGCTTCGGTGGTAAATACAGAAGACTTCTCAATCACCGACATCCTGGGTTATGTAGGTCTTACCTCTATCTCCGGTATCAAACTTGCTACGCTTATCTATAAGAGATTCGGCGTTCAGGTAAATGCGAAGACGCTTGCAAAGACAGGTACATTGCAGAGTATTGAGAACGAGATACTTGCTAATTGGATGAGTCATGACACTTCTTCCAATACCACCTCTTCTCCTGACGCTAAGGGAGAAACTGGAAGTCAGGGAATATCAATGGATACCGCATCTGCCGTTCCTTTGTCATTTGCCCAGACAGGCGTATATTATGACATAGTGAGAAATCCTGGTTCCATCTCATACAACATGCCTTTCGTTTATACTTTCCCTGAAGGCGTGACGACGGAGATGCTGAAGAAAGCCATGATTGCCGTGCTTTCTGCCCACAAGATTCTCGGTACTCATTTCGAGATTCAGGATACTGACGTCGTACAGGTTTACCCTGAGAATTTCGAGCCATGCATAAGCATTACGGAAGCTAAGACAGAAGAGGAGTTCAACGCCCTCAAAGCTGATTTCGTAAAGCCTTTCAACCCAGCCACAGGACCTCTCTACAGAGTGGAAATCGTGGATTGCGGTTCGAAGGTACGCATGTTTATGGACACGCTTCACCTCGTGATGGATGGCGCTTCCGTATCTTTGTTCCTCAAGCAACTCTCTGATGCCCTGAGCGGTATTGAGCCGGAAGCAGAAGCATATACCTTCTTCAACTATGCCGTTGATGAACTTCAGTTGCCAAAGACAGCGGAGTATGCTGCTTCGGAAAACTATTTCACGGAGTCGCTGAAGACAGTTGATGGCGTAAGCAATATCACAGAGGACCTTCAACCACAGGAAGGAGCAGAGTCACATCTTGCTTTTGCTGAAAGTGTTGTTGACATGGAAAGAATCTCACAGGTGGCAAAGTTACTTGGCGTTACCCCTGCAAGCATCTTCCTTGCTGCTGCCTATTATACGGTCAGCAGATACACAAATACTCCTGACGTGTGTCTCTGCACTATTTCCAATGGCAGAAGCAATCTCCGTATCAGCGATACCTTTGGCATGTTTGTCAACACCATTGCCATCACATCCCACGTTACGGACACATCGGTCAAGGACTTTATCCTCAAGACCGCTAACGACTTCTCATCTGCCATCGAACATGAGAACTATCCTTTCGCAAAGATAGCAGAGAAGTTCGGCATCTCTCCTACCCTTTTCTTCCAGTATCAGGTGGGCGTTCTTGACGATGTAATGCTTAAGTTGCCTGGAGATGAGAAGTGCAGTTTCATAAAGCAGGAAGGATTTGCAGAGAGCACTCCAAAGTTCAAGTTCACTATCAGTATAGAGTCAAAGCCAGAGAATGGTGTTGCCGTTCAGATTCAGTATGATGACTCCCTGTATTCTCAGCAGCTCTCTCAGGGCTTTGCCGATGCCATGGCTGCCGTGATAGAACATTTCACCGCTGATGTCAACGCATCCCTAAAGACGGTTTCCATGCTTAATGAGGAACAAGCAGCACTCATCGCCACATTCCATGAGACGAAGAAGGCTGATGTGCCAATCCTGCTCTACCATAAGCTCTTTGAGAATAGCGCTGAGAAGCATGCCGATGAACTTGCTCTCGTGGCTTTGAATCCATACACGAAACTCTACGAGACATACACATACGCAAAGCTTAACGAGCAGATGAACCGCATCGCACACTCTCTCATCGAGCGTGGTGTGAAGCCATGCGACAGAGTTGCCATTCTCCTGCCTCGCACTTCGCGCCTCATAATGTCTCAGTATGGCATTCTCAAGGCAGGTGGCGCTTATATTCCTTGCGATCCGAAGTATCCTACTGAGCGTATCAATCTTATCCTCGAGGATTCTGAATCAAGGTATATCATTACTACGAAGGACAGACTTTCGGAGTTCCCAGATAAGGCTATTGACGTGGAGGAGTTGTTAGTTAACAGTGAACAGTTAACAGTTAACAACGATGTTACAGGCAACCCTGACGTACAGGTAAGCCCTGATGATCTCGCGTACCTTATTTACACAAGTGGTTCAACAGGTCGTCCTAAGGGTGTTCAGCTGATGCACAAGGGCGTCTGCAACTATCATCATGGGGAAAACCTTATACAGTCATGCCTTAAGAATGAGTGTCAT
Organism: Prevotella sp.; assembly: GCA_045627725.1. Lineage (GTDB taxonomy): Bacteria > Bacteroidota > Bacteroidia > Bacteroidales > Bacteroidaceae > Prevotella. The sequence continues at coordinate 45,336 of JAZQOH010000049.1, forward strand.
GCAGCTTTGGGCATAACGACTATCTCATTCGACATGAGCGTTTGGGAGACAGGTTCGCCACTCATGCATGGCAAGACACTCGTCTTCGTAGGCGATGATGACTGCAACGACCCTAACCGTCTTGCGATGCTCATAAGCGACTATGGTGTCGATTGTATGACAGCCACTACGAGTCGCTTCATGCAGTTGCTTGAAAGCCCTGCCTTCGAGGATGTCTTCTCCAAGCATATCCATCTCGCCTATCAGGGAGGTGAAGGTCTTTCTGTTGCTTTGCTTCATAAGTTGCAGAGCTATCCAAACATAAGGATATTCAATGGTTATGGCCCTACGGAAACCATCGCAAACAGCCATGCTTCTGAACTTACGCATGATACTGTGGCTCATATCGGTAAGCCATGTGTCAACTATACCAATTTCATCATCGACAACGATGGCAACGAACTTCCAGTTGGTGTTGTAGGCGAACTTGTCATTGGTGGCCGTAGCGTAGCAAAGGGCTACAACAATCTCCCTGAGCAGACAGCATCACGCTTCGTGGAGTATCAGGGCCAGCGCGTCTATAAGTCAGGTGACTATGCTCGTTGGATGCCAGACGGCAATGTCGTTCTCCTTGGCAGAAAGGATAACCAGGTGAAGCTCCGTGGTCTTCGCATCGAACTTGGTGAGGTGGAGAGCGCCATCACGAAGGTTGAGGGCGTGAAGAATGTTGCTGTGATGATAAAGAAACTCGCAGGAAAGGATCATCTCTGCGCTTACTTCACAGCTGACAGACCTATCGCCATCGATGACATGAAGGAAGAGATAAGCAAGACGCTCACCCACTACATGGTGCCTACGGCTTATCTGCAGATGGAAGCATTCCCTCTCACGCCTAATGGAAAGACAGACGTGAAGAACCTTCCTGAACCGGAACTCGCAAAGGTTGGTGGAAACTATGTCGCTCCAAACAATGCTACAGAGGCAGATTTCTGCGACATCTTCGGAACAATCCTTGAGTTGGACAAGGTTAGCGCTGTTGATTCCTTCTTCGACCTTGGCGGTTCTTCGCTCACGGCTACCCGCGTTGTCATAGAAGCAACGAACAAAGGCTATCAGGTTTCTTACGCAGAGGTATTCGACAACCCTACTCCACGAAAGCTTGCACGCCTCGTCAGCGGTGCTTCGGCAGAGGATTCCGTTGATCAGGAAGTCGTAGATTATGACTATACAGCCATCGACAATCTCCTTGCAGAGAATAATCTTGACAGCTTCCTGAACGGAGAACGTCTCGAACTCGGCGATGTTATCCTCACGGGAGCAAATGGCTATCTCGGCATACACATCCTCCATGATCTTCTTGAGAATCATATCAAGCAACATCCAGAGAATAAGGTTTACTGCCTCGTGCGCCATGGAAGAAACGGAGTGACGAGCAAGGCACGCCTGCGCAACCTCCTCTTCTATTATTTCGAGAAGAGCTACAAGGATTTGTTTGATACCCAGCTTATTGTCATCGACGGAGACGTCACAAGCGATAAGGCGTTTGAAGAGCTGGAGAAGGTCATGAATGAGACAAATCCTGAATGCAGCACAAGGACACTCATCAACTGCGCCGCCATCGTAAAGCATTTCTCTGAAGGAACAGAGATTGAAGACATCAACATCGGTGGTCTTCAGAAGTGTGTCGATTTCTGTTTGAAGACAGGAACAAGGCTTATCCAGACAAGTACCAACAGTTCTGCCGGACAGCTTCCTGCAGAGGAAGTGACAGCAAGTACTTCACTTGATGAACAGCACAGTTACATTGGTCAGTTGCTAAAGTCAAAATACACTCGTTCCAAGTTCCTTGCTGAGCGAATCCTCTTGTCAGCAGTCATAGATAACGGATTGGTTGCCAAGGTTATGCGTCTCGGCAATCTGTCGCCACGAACAACAGACGGTGAGTTCCAGATTAACTTCCGCAGCAACTCTTCCATGGGTCGCCTCCATATCTACCAGATGCTTGGCGTATGCGGATATTCAATAAATGAGAATCAGATGGAATTCTCGCCTATTGACGAGGTGGCGAATGCAGTTCTGCAACTTTCACAGACACCAAAGGAATGTGTTGTTTTCCATCCTGTAAACAATCACTTCATCCTCCTCGGAGATGTTGTACGCGAGATGGCAAACACCCTCAATGTCAATATTGAGGAGGTGGAAGATGAAGTATTCCAGCAGAAGCTTCAGGAGGCAGGTCAGGATCCTGAGAAAGCAAAGATACTTCAATCTCTCCTTGCCTATGCAAGTGGCAACGACACCCTCATCTATGTCCCAGCAGACAACAAATACACCAACCGCGTGCTCTCACGTTTAGGTTTCCATTGGAATGTCACCTCATGGGATTATGTGCAGAAGTTCATCAAGGCAATAGCAACTCTTGATTTCTTCGAGGATAAGCGATAAGAATCAGTTGATTGTTGACACGATTCGTAACTAACAATTTGTTACCTAACCTATGGAGCGCAAATCATATCTTACAAGCAAGGCGTTCAGGATGTTTCTCGGTGCAAGCATCCTGACGGCTTTGTCATCCATGCTTGGAAATATTGTCGATGGTATCATAGTCAGCCATTTCGTTGACTATAATGCCATGTCGGCAACGTCGCTGAGCAAACCGATACTCCAGGCAAACTACACGTTCTATCAACTGATAGGACTTGGTGCAAGCATTCTCGTGGCTAAGGCTTTGGGAGAGAATGACAAGCAGGGAGTGTATGGACTTTTCACGCTTTCTGTACTCATTCTTGGCATCTTCGGATTTGCAGAGACGCTCATCGGTATATTCTCTCCAGAACTGATTATCGACATGGTTTGCAAGGATGCCGCTCTGCATGACTATGTAGCTCAATACTTTATACCAATGCTCATAGGCACTCCTACCTTCCTTGCCGTATGGTTCCTCGGTGGTTTTACGGCTATCGACGGAGGTCCTAAACTGGTATCCGTAGCGATGGTCGTATGCAATGTCATGAATCTGATTCTGGACATAACGCTTATCAAAGTCTTTGACATGAGCGTTATGGGAAGTTCAGTTGCCACGGTATTCGGAAACATAGTTGCCATTGCCATAATGTTGTCGCATTATGCGAAGGGAACATCGCAATACAGGTTTACATCCGTAACAAAGTCGATAGGCAAGAGCATCGCTTTGACAAAGGATATCTGCTCCACAGGTTTGCCTTTCGCTGTTGCAAGCGTTTGTATGACAATCTATTTGTTCTATACACAAGCTATCATCAGCACCAACATAGGAACCGATGGATTGTTCATCTTCTCCGTGATGCTCAACATCATGACAATATTCAACATGTTCATCACGGGAGCATGCACCACAATGCAGCAGCTTGCAGCATTACAGATAGGCCTTAGCGACACCTATGGTCACAGGATGACAGTATTCTCTGCCTTCAGGTTCCTCAATATAAGCCTTGGAATATCATGCCTGCTGATGTTAGCCTTTCCTGGTATCATTGCCCACATGTTTGATTGCCCAGAGAATATCCTCCCTGAATGCTGCTATGCAGTAAGGATTTATGGCTTCGCCTTCTGGATTTTCTGCCTGCTCTATCTGCTTATGGTCAACTATAAACTGCTGAAGCAAGACAATCTCGCCAATTTCATTTCCTTTGCGTTGAATCTGAGCGTAATACCCGTCATGTGGTTAACCGTTGTCTATTGCAAAGAACTGGTATGGTGGAGTAATTTCATTGCTTATGCCTTTGTGTTTGTATGCGTTATGCTCTTCTCGCTATACGTTTCCCTCAAACGCAGACAAGACGACCTGGTGCCTCTTTTCCTTCTGCCAAGAAAGACGAAGAACCCTCAGTTTGACATCTCGTTCGACTATACCTCTGATACCATGCACAGTTCCTTCGATGACCTTAGTACGTGGCTCAAGAAGCAGGACCTTCCCGAAAACGTAATCTTCAAGGTAAGAGTGATAGCAGAGGAACTCATGTCAAACATCACTCGCCATAGTGAGAATAAGCATAAGAATGCCTACGTTGATGTGAGGCTTGTATTGTCTGATGAAGCCGTAACTTTTTCCATCACCGATGATGGCACGCCCTTCAATCCTATTGAGAATAAGGACAAGGGCTACGGCCTTATGATTACAAATGGTGCAGCAAGCAGTATCAACTATAAATACCAGTTCGGACAGAACATGACAACCGTAGTTGTTGAAAAATAGTAGTCCCCTCCCTACCTCTTAATTCCAAGAAAAAGCTTTATGAACCTACTACGTCACATACTTCTCATCTCAGCAACATTCCTCTCGCTGAATGTTTTCGGACAAGCTATCAAGACGGATTTCGACAAGAAGATTATATATACCGACTCGCTTAATATGCCTCGCAATACGAGTGCTATAAACCTGATAACACTCTTGCCGGAACTCCTTCAACGTCCAGGAGAGAACATTCACTCCAACTACGACATCCAGATAGAGGGAATGAGTGTCGGTTCTGCAGCAGAAGTGGCTCTCAGCGAATTGCAGATTATTGATATTGAGAAAGTAGAAGTGAGCGAATCACCATTGTCAAGCTATCAGAATAATGGTCAGGGAGGTAGTATCAATCTCGTGCTGCGCTCAAAAGGCAGCATCAACGATAACCGCTGGGGAAGCATAAGTACCACGGCAGAATCGCCTTTTGACCTCTGCCCTCAGTTCAGCTATGGCATGAAGAACAGTAAGTTCATGCTTCGTGGCATTCTTCTCGGCGAGGTGTATAATATCTCTGATGAGGTTCAAACACTTACGTTTAATGAAGATAAGTTCAAAAGCCGCTCAAATGTTGAAAACGATAAGAAATTCAGAAGTCAGCTGGCTCGCGCCTATATGCAATACGACTTTAGCGAACTTACTACGCTGAAATTTGATGTTTCGGAGATTTTTACTTATTCCAGAACTACAGAAACAACTGATTACGATGACAATACGACTGTTTTCCATCGTGATAAATCATTAAATCTGCAGGCTCATCTTTCCTTTAAGCATCAGACACCACGCAATACCTTCTCTGCTGATGTGCAATATGATCATGTTCCTTCATGGAAGAGATATAATGTCAACAATATTTATAGGTACAGAAACAACCTGCACGGCGACAATCTGTCAGGAAAGATAGAATATAAAACCCTACTCTACAATAAGTTGAACGCAAATGGCGACCTTAGCGTCGGTATAAACTTCAATGCCACTTTAGGAAGTGAGACAGCTTTCATCGACGATGCGTTTATTGCAGGAGAGGAGACGGAAAGAAATGTTCCACAGAACGACACCTACTACATCATGCCTTATTTTTCGTTCACTACGACATTAGGCAGATTAGCCATCAAGGCTTCGGGCGAATTTCAGCATTTCAAATACAAGTTTGACGTTATCGGCATTCCTCAGTCAACCATCAGTAATGACTTTACGGGAAAACTTATGGCTGAGTGGCATTTCTCTGAATCGCGAAACCTCCGCTTCATCCTCGACCGTAAGTTGCAGCGACCAGGTTCTGCCCAACTCTATCCTTACCGCATCTTCAACCCTGACTATTATCAATACGTAGAGGGCAATCCCGACCTCAAGCCTATGATGGTGCATGAGTTTATGATTGATTACATTGGCACGTATAAATTAGCAAATTCTCAGAAACTTATCTTAAATGCCGGTGCAAGCCTCAGCAACATCACCGACATCATCATCAACATCAATTCAACTACTCCACAATCAGGAGGTGGCGGTTTGGGCTATATTCAGCAGTATCTCACGTTTAAGAATCTTGGCACCAACAAGATAGCAAGTGCCAACCTTATGGCATTATATTCCAAGAACGCATTCTCACTCTCATTCACCGGCAATGTGTATCATAAGATGCTCGACGAGAATACCGGCGACAATCATTACACCTATTTCAATCTCTCACTCTATCCTTATTTCAAGCTCAAGGACGGATGGCATGGAGGAACGCGTTTCGTATATTACAGTCGCGTAAATCAGGGCGATGGTTCTCTTGGAGACTGTGCTGTTGCCGAGATGACGGTAGGTAAGACATTCAGTCGTATCTTCGTATATCTCTTTGAGAGCGTTTACATGATGAAGAACAGCAAAGACATCTCTACATCAAATAATGTTCGTACAGAGAGAAGATATCAGATGGTACCTAATCGTGTAGGAATTGGTTTGAAATATACATTCTAAAACAGGCTTCGCTAACAATGAAAAAAATCATCATTACCCTGAGTATTACGATATTGGTATTTGTGCTAACTCTCTTGTTCACAAACCAATATATCTCCGACAAGGCTATAGAGTCTGCGGATGAATTGGTCATGCAGAAGATAGACAATATCAGCTCCGACTTCGATGATGATCTTCTGATGACAAAGAATGCAGTATATAGTTTTCTTGCAGGAAATCTGATAAATAACACTAAGCGCAATCCTGACTGCTTCTATGTAGATGACGACAGATTGAAATACTTCGTTGATGATGTTAAAGAGGATTTTGAAAGTTTTCTAACAGCCAATCCTTACTACGAAAGTGCGGTGATGATAATAGAAAAAGACAAAGCCGCTCCTCTTTCGCAGAAATCTTATTATGCGCCGATTCTCACGCAAGGCGAAGAAGGTATCTATGACCTTGCAGAATACTACGACCTCTCAAAATCCATCAACCTCAAAAAAGTCAAAAACACCCTGAAGTCTTTCTGGGCATTACCCTCCGACGCCTCAGGAAAACTGCATAAGCTCTTGTATTTCTTCGTTCCGATATGCAAAAACCGCGACGGCAATTACCTCGGTGCATTCTGTCTGAGCATGAATATCTCCACATTGGATAAAAAGATAGAGAAAAACCTTCCTTACGGAAAGAAAGAATCGGAGATGATAATCATTAGTGATGACAGTACGATAATTGCTTCTTATCCAAATTCTTACGAGAATTTCAAATCATATATAAACCTTAAGGAAAAGATAGAGGAACAAGTTCCTGTCTCTGTAGAAGATACATCGGAAAGAAAAATCATCAACTATAATGGTACGGAATATTTCCAGTATGAGCGTGCTCTGAAGAATGCTCCATGGAAGATTATTGCAGGATGTACGAGCAAAGCCGTGTATGAAGGAGCTAACACCATTAAGCACATGGTCCTCACCACTTCTCTCATCGGCATGCTGCTGATGCTCATCTCGTGCGTCGTCATTATGCTGCAGATATATAACGCTAATCGTAAGAAAATAGCTGCTGAGGACGAGCTTAACATGGCTTCCAACGTGCAGATGTCCCTTCTCCGCAAGAGGGATTATGAAGGCAACGGCAATTCTCTCCATGCCTACATAAAACCTGCGCGTGAAGCTGGTGGCGACCTCTATGATTATGTCGAGGTGGATGGCAAACTCGTGTTCTGCATCGGCGATGTATCGGGAAAGGGAATGCCGGCAGCGTTGTTTATGACTCAGGTGATATCGCTATTCAGAAGTGCCGTAAAGCATTCCGTGGATACTTCTTACATCCTCTCTTCCATAAACGAAGTGTTGTGCGACAACAATCCTGACATGACATTCTGCACATTCATCGTTGGCATTCTCCAGGACAATGAGCTCACCTTCTGCAATGCTGGTCACAACAGGCCTGTAATCCTCAGGAAGGGCAAGGCTCCCGAACTCCTCAAGATGCGCCCTAACATAGCCCTGGGACTCATGAAAAGTTTCCCTTACGTGAATGAATCTCTCACCCTTGCCTCTGGCGACACCCTCCTCCTCTACACCGATGGAGTGACCGAGGCAATGAATGCCCGTCATGATCAGTTTGGAGAATCCCGACTCATCGACATTCTCTCCTCCGCCCCCGATGACTATATCGCTTCCGTCCTTTCCGGCGTGGAATCCTTCGTAGGCAACCATGAGCAGAGCGATGACATAACACTTCTCTCCATCACAGCCACCAGTCATTAAATCGTATCAAGTTATTTTCAACATCACTAAAAGATCCGCTATGCTCACGCGCAGCGGATCTCTTTTCTACTAAACAAAACTAATGTTTCGGCAAATGGCTTGTGGATTCGCATCCAAAAACTTATACAACCATAATCAAATGCTTTTCATGGAAAACCTATTACACCTGCATTTAATCCAAAGATTTTTTCATGGTGCAAAATTAAACTTATAACGCGTATGTTGCAACCATCCTTATATCTTTTTCATAAAGATGGTTATAAGTTTTTCTAAAGTGTAAAAGAATCATACAGTTTTGCGTCTAATAATCATACAATGTGTTTTATCTGTAAAAAAACATTTGCAGATATTGAAAAATATGTTTACCTTTGCACTCAATCTAACCTAAACAATAGAACAATGATGAAAAGACTTCTTGCTACGGCATTTATTGCATTAATGTGCATCGCATCATGGGCACAGAAACCAGCAGTATGGGATAACCCTACGACAGAGTTTGGTACGAATTATGGCGATGGATTCTTCAACACCGTCATTGATGTAACCCGTGTGGAACTGAAGAAGGATGAGACAACGATGGCTGTAAGGGTACAGCTGCGTTCCGATTATCCTGACCTTCGTTTTCAGTTCACAAAAGATACTTATCTGCTTGCTGATGGCGTGAGGTATCCTGTGGTGTCGGCAGATGGCATTGAGTTTGATAAGTTCCGCCAGACAGAGGCTGATGGCAAACTGGACATAGTGTTCCACTTCAAGCCTTTACCTCTCGGCACCAAGGTGTTTGACTTCATTGAGGGTGACGGAGAACGCGCTTTTCAGATAAAAGGAATACGATCTGTGGAGGAGCGCCACAAGATGTTGTTCCCTTCATATTGGAGAAACGAGAAGACAGGTGATTGGGAGATTGCTTTCATTGACAACCATGCCATCTATGACTGCAAGATATGGAACATGAAAGCGGAGACAACCCCAACCAACGGAGAGGCAAAGATGGTTCTGGAGAGCGATGGAAAGACCGTGAACGTGACGGTGGGAAAGGACAAGAAGGGTAAGCGCACCATCACTATTGACGGCAATAAGGCTGTGTATTCGATGATAACGGAGCGCTTCATGCCTTACTATCCAACAAAAGACACCCGCACCGACTTCGTAGATACGAACTATAAGACTGACACGGCAACCGTGATAGGATGGATAAAGGACATGCCAGAGCATTATCGCAGCATGAATACTTTCGACTTCGGCACTGAGGATTTCTTCCAAGATGAAGAGGTAAACTTCAATGCGGAGCTGGATTCGCTGGGAAGATTCAGCATCAAGATTCCACTCATGAACAGTTCAGAGTTCTTCTGCGACTGGAAACGATGCTTCATGCGCACCATGCTTGAGCCTGGCAAGACATACTTCCTGCTCTATGACTTCAAGGAAGGACGCCGCATGTGGATGGGTGAGGATGTCCGTCTGCAGAACGAACTGTTCCGTCACCCTCTCAACTGGAACAGCGTACGCATGGAGGAAAATGGTGGCGACTTCGACAAATATGTTGCTTCGGTAGATAGTCTTATAAAGACACAGCACGCACAAGTTGATGAACTATGCCGACAGCATCCTACCCTCTCCACGCGCTTCAACCTATACCGCAAGGGAAGCACTACATGGCAGCAGGCTGGTGATTTCGGACAGGCACGTTTCCGTGCGAAGGATTACCACTTCCCTGAGAATGCGAAAAAGTATGCTTACGAGAATTTCTGGCTGAAGTTGCCAAAGCCTTACACCCTCTATAGGGACGTGAGACAATTCTGGACCGACTATCTTGGCGACGCAACGCTCAATCTCCAGACCACATACTCGTTCAACATGTTTGATCACATCGATGAGATTACGGCAGACCAAAAAGAACGGGATATGCTGAATGAATATAAGGTGCGTATGGACAAGATTGTTAAAGAGATAAATGATACTCCTGAGGTTGAGAAAAAGCAGCAGAAGGCAAACGAATTCAATGCTGCAAATAAGGATGTCATCGAGCAGGTGAATCGCATCTTCAATACTCCTCGTGCAAGGGATGTGGCAAACAACAACCTTCTGTTGCCAAGGTGGCAGAATCATTTGAATGCTCTCGATTCCATCGGCGCTGACAAACTCATCAAGAGCATAATGATGGCAAAGTTGGCATACGATGAACTGGAACACAACCGCAAGCCATTAACTGCCGTTGCCATGGATAGTCTCAAGGTGTGGATAGACAGTCCTGAGGTGTTTGCAGACCTTGAAAAGAAGAACGAATACTACCAGGCTCTCTCCAACCGTCAGTTTGACAAGCTCATACTGAACACCGGCAAGGCTGTGCAGGACATGACAGAGGGCGAAGAGATACTGAAGAAGCTGCTCGAACCATACAAGGGAAAGATTGTGCTGATAGACGTGTGGGGCACTTGGTGCGGTCCTTGCAAAGAGGCTCTGTCGCATTCCGAAGAGGAATATGCCCGACTGGCAAAGTATGACATGCAGTTTGTGTATCTGGCAAACAACAGTCCTATGGACACATGGGAGAATGTAATCAAGGAATACAACGTGACGGGTCCTAATGTGACACACTTCAATCTGGAGCGCGAGCAACAGAGTGCCATTGAGCGCTACCTTCAGATTAATTCATTCCCAACATATAAGATTACTGACAAGCAAGGCAATATCCTTGATATAAAGGTGGATGCTCGCGACCTCAACTCTCTGGAAGACCTGGTAAAAGCGATGTCGGAGCAGTAAGTTCTCCACAATCTCAATCACTAAAGCTCTGTCATATCAAACTATGACTGACCGAAGGACAAAAGGAAGGTTACGCGATAACCATTCACAGGATGCTCCGCAAGGGAAAGGTTACCGCCCTGCATGGTCATTATCTGACGGGAGAGTGCAAGGCCTATGCCAGTGCCAGACCTCTTCGTGGTGAAGAAAGGAATGAAAATCTCACGGGCAACATCGGCAGGGATAGGCTTGCCGTTGTTGCTCATGCAGAGAGCATTGGCATGGAAGCGAATGTCGATATCCTTGGCTTCTGCCTCCATCGCATTCTTTGTTATATTCATAAACACCTGGCGAAGTAGATTCTCATCGGCATGAATCACGGCAGACGAAGGGATGTCAACATGCCAGGAGATATCAGGATACAGATTCTTCACCACTCCAATGAAGTCAAGCAGTTGTATATCTGTAGGCACAGGTTCCTGCAACTGCGTCAGCTTACGATAGCTATCCACGAAGGATGTCAGTCCGGCACAAGTGTCACGTATGGCACGAATGCCCTCCTCGTATGGAGTGTCCTTGATATTCGGATTGCTGAGATACGCCTGACTGATACTGCTTATCGGCGTTGTGGCATTCATTATCTCATGGGTAAGCACTCGCGTAAGTTTCTGCCATGACTCCACCTCATTCCTTGCCACGAGGCGATTGATATCCCCTCCAAGATCATTGAGCGCCTCCTGCAAAGCCCTCTCGCCACGAAACAATCCTCGCACGGGCAATCTGAACGAGAAGTCACGATTGCGTATAGCCTCGCGCATCAAGTGAGCACGATCCTCAAGCACTTTTTGATGGTGGTAGAACATAGCAAATATTGCCACCACAATTATTATACAAACGGCTATCGTCATAATTTTTTCATCTTTGCGTAAAGCGTCTGCCTCGTTATCCCAAGCATCTCAGCAGCCTTACTCATATTACCATGACACTTATCCACCACCAGGCGTACATGCTCTGCCTCCATCTGATCGAGAGGGATAACTCTCTGGTTCTTGTCGATGGCATCCTTCAGGGTACGGATAAGTTCATCATTGTCCCAAGGCTTTGTTACGAAATCCGTGGCACCGGCTTTCAATGCCCTTACCGCCAACTTCACATCGGCGTATGCCGTTATTAAGACGATAGGAATATCAGGATGGCGCTTGTGTATTGCCTGCAGCCACATCATGCCTTCCTGTCCTGAGTTCACGCCAAGCGAGAAGTTCATATCAAGCAGGATAACATCCACCCTCTCTTGCTGGAGGGTAGTAAGGATATTGTCAGGCGATGACAATGTCAGTATGCGCTCAAACACACCGAAGAGGCATATCTTTGCCGCAGTAAGGATGGCTGGATTGTCATCCACGATAAGGATTGTGTTATAGTTATTCATATGATAGGTGTGCAAGATTAATTATAATGCATTGCAAAGATACACAAATAACAAGAAACAGGAAAGCATAATCACTTATATTTGCTATATGAAGGAAAAATAACCCGTCATGTGTATGATTTTCATACAATATTGTGTCTAATTTTCATACAATCGACTATTTGGTAACAGAAAAGCCATTGACTATTATACAAATGTATGTAACTTTGCAATCAGAAAACAAGAGAAGTGCACGCTCTTGCAGAACGAAAACGAAGACGAAAACTAAAACGAAGACATCATGAATACAAACAATTCTATAGTATGGGTGGGGCTTCACAACCTAATCACCGGTTGGCGCAACATCATGAAGTATAAAGTGCAGAACATCGTTTCTGTTCTCTGCCTCTCGGTAGGCATCATCTGCTTCGGCATCACGCTCTATTTCGCCAATGCCTACTGGCATGACACTGTGAAGCATGAGTTCGACAGCAAGTATATCAACAGTTGGGGCATCAACTCTGACCGTGACGTAATAGCACCAAACACCATCGCCTTTGCAGACTCCCTACAGCAGTTGCCAAGTGTAAAGAGTGTGCTTTTCTATCAATCAATCTTTAGCAAAGAGTTCACATTCCGCGGAAAGAACGGCAAGGAACAGAAATTATGGTGGACTATCTCATTCATAAGTCCTGACTGGCTGAAGGAGAACAACTTCTATTCCACCATCACTGGCGAGAAGATCGGTACGCTGAAGCCTGGCACTGTAGTGGTGAGCAAGGCGCTTGGGGAGTTGCTGATGAACGTGAATATAGATCCTATAGGTGCACGAATAGCAGATACACACTATGCTCCTATCAGCGATGTGGTAATCTCTGACACAAACATGGGCTCGTTCGATGGTATCTGCATCGTTGTGGAAGGTGCAAAGAACCTGCACAAGAGCGACATGGACATACTTGATACAGAACTGCATGGCCTTCAGGTTCGCCTTAATGATGATGCTGACTTTGAGCAGTTTGCGAAGGAAAGGAAGACCATTCGCCCATACGAAGACATTTGGGTAAGCAGGATTAGCAATTCTTTCTTACCTCTGGTGTTGTTGGGATTGATGATGCTCATCTTCCTTGGCGCAAGTGTGCTGATTATAGGTCTTTCGGGTTATCTGAAGATGCAGCTCCAGTTGTTCACTCTTCGCAGTCGCGAGATGGCTCTTCGCCGTTGCAATGGTGCACAGATTCGTCAGCTCTTCTGGCTTTATGTAGCGGAAATCTTTATCGTCGCAATCATCACGGCAATCGTCACCGCCATCATAACATACGCTTTCCAGAGTTTCATTATGCCTAAGATTGGCTTGTTCAGCTTCTCGCATATCATGTATGTCAACCTCAATGCCATCTACAGGATTATTGCAGAGGTGCTCATCGCTACCTTCATCTTCGCCATCGTCCTCTCCTGGTTCTCGTTGCGCAAGGTGATCAGCAAGCCATTGAGCGAGACTGTCGGCAGAAGCTATGCCCATAAGAGTGCATTCACCAAGACAATGCAGGTGGCACAATACTTCGTGGCTACACTCTTCCTCATCGCAGCATTGTTCGTTACGTACTGTTTGTCGAAAATGAGCGCTGACGAACGACTCGGTTTGGAGCATGGAGTGGATGACTTCAAGAGTATTATCCTGACAGGTACTCCCGCACTTCCTGAAGAATTTTCAGATAGAGTGCCTGAGTTTAAGAAGGAATACAAGACGCTTCCTTCTGCTGACAAGACAGCAAGATACTTCACTCAGCACATAAGAAGAAAAATAGGAGAATACAATAACGAACGAATAAGCGTAGAGGATGTTTTTGTGGAAGATAGCGTTGAGCATTACTATGGTTTCTATGCCAACCCTGAGATCTTCAGCATCTATGGCACAAAGGTAGTGGAAAAGGAAGTGCGCACAGAGCATCCATACAATGCAGAGTCAACTCCTGTATTTGCTTTCCCTGAGGAAGCAAGGCAGATGGCAAAGGTTCTCGGTGTGACTTATAAGATTTCCGAAAATGAATTAGTGCTTCTTCCTGACAGCAGCCAGTGTGTATGCCTTGGCTATACCCGCACATTGCCACAGGAAATAATCCTAAAAAACAATGACTCATACTATGTCGTGGCAAGCGACTCAATGCTCAGCAAGTACTATGGCGGAAACTTCAAATACCACAGTGAGTTCCTCATCAAGGCGAAGGACGGAAAGATGGAGCAGCTGCAAGAGGAACTATCAAAGGCATGGGACAGGCATTTCCCTGAATATGCAGGAACATGGCATGGTAAAACAGCTTACGACAGATGGTGCAAAGAGTTTGAATTGTACAATGTGATTGGTCAGCTCTGCTTCCTCCTCGTAGCTGTCAGCATCCTCTGCATCATCCTTACCATCTATTCATCCGTATCACTGGAAACTCGTGGTCGCCAGAAAGAGATTGCAATCCGCAAGGTGAACGGTGCAAAGACGAAGGACATCGTACGTCTGTTCTCGCGATATTACATCCGCACTATGACAATAGCCTTCGCTCTCGTGTTCATCTTAGGACTCGCCATAGTGGTGATTGTATCAGCAGTTGATGACAACTGGCCCGATTTCAGTGCATGGCTGGGCATCTTCCTCACCTACTTTGCCTCTGTTCTTATAGTGGTTCTCATCACTGCCCTCACCGCAGGACATAAGATAATTAAGGTGGCAAAGACGAATGCGGCGGAATACTTAGCCCCCCTCTAACTCCCCCGAGGGGGAGAATCTAATGACACCTCATGTAAATAAAACAATCAAATAGCAACCGCAATCCCCACAGCGGTAAGAACTCCCTCTCCTTCGGGGAGGGCAGGGGTGGGGCTTTAATATGATAAAACTTCAAAACTTAAGCAAAATCTTCCACTCGGAAGAATTCGACACAGTAGCCCTCAACGGCGTAAACCTCGAAGTGAAGCAGGGCGAGTTCGTTGCTATCATGGGACCTTCCGGCTGCGGAAAGTCAACACTTCTCAACATCCTCGGTCTCATCGACACTCCAACAGAAGGCACATACATGCTCAATGGCAAGGATGTATCGAAGCTTTCGGAGAGCGAACGCACCGACATACGCAAGGGTATGATGGGCTTCGTGTTCCAGAGTTTCAACCTCATCGATGAGCTCAACGTGAACGAGAACACGGAACTGCCTCTGCTCTATACCGGCGTTCCTGCAAGAGAGAGAAAGGAGAGAGTGCTTGAAGTGCTCCGCCGCCTCAACATGTCGCAGCGCGGAAAGCACTTCCCTTCGCAACTCTCTGGCGGACAACAGCAGCGAGTGGCAATAGCAAGAGCCATCATCAATTTCCTCCCCTCGGGGAGGTCAGGAGGGGGCATTATCTTTGCCGACGAGCCAACAGGCAATCTCGACTCAAAGAACGGTCTGGAGGTGATGGAACTCCTTTCGCAACTCAACTCAGAAGGCGTCACCATCGTGATGGTTACCCACTCGCAGCATGATGCCACCTACGCAAACCGTATCATCAATCTCTTCGATGGACAGGTGGTGGATGACATCAACGACAAACTATAACTCCCTTCAACTTTTCAATTAACCAAAAGAGAATTATCAACCGATAGTTCTCTTTTTTTTTCTATCACTACTTATAGGTATCTCTTTTCTCTTTCTTACGAAATTCTACTTTATGCTTACCTAATAATCATTAGCGATACCGAAAAACGATGATGCGCAACTCTTTCATTTTCATAGATTTTGAGTATTGCCAAGAAGAAATAATAGCAGTAATTTTGCACTCGGAAATTAGAAACGCGTCCCACTCTACGAGCGACATACGCAATTTCCTTCGTGCGAGGATGCTTCGCACGTTGCACTCGGAAATTTGAAATTGAAGATGAAAGCAAAAAACTTACTTACACTTATCTGCGCGATGTCATCACTAACAATCTGCGCACAGGAAGACAAGCCGCGCCTCACGCTCGGCGGTTATGGTGAGGCCGTGATGTCTCGTAACTTCTATAGCAACAACTACAAGCGCTACACTAATGCCGACTTATATAAGGACGCAAAGAGTCACGGACAGTTTGACCTGCCTCATGTTGTGTTTTACGTAAACTACAACTTCGGCAAAGGATGGACACTTGGCTCGGAGATTGAGTTTGAACATGGTGGAACGGAATCGGCTGTGGAGATAGAAGAGGAGGAAACCGGCGAATATGAGTCAGAGATAGAGCGCGGCGGCGAGGTTGCCCTGGAGCAACTTTGGATACAGAAGTCATGGAACTCTGCCCTCAACCTTCGCATGGGACATATCATAGTGCCTGTAGGACTCACAAATACAGCCCATGAACCGGACCGTTTCTTCACCGTTTATCGTCCTGAAGGAGAGAACACCATCCTCCCTTGCACATGGCATCAGACAGGTATCTCACTCTGGGGTCGGCTTCCTGAATGGCGCTATGAGGTGCAGTTTGTGTCTGGTCTTGAGGCAGATCTCTTCGGGGCAAAGAACTGGATAAACAAGGGTGCAGCGAGTCCGTACGAGTTTGACATGGCAACATCATACGCAGGAGTTGTCCGTATAGACAATTATTCGATCAAGGGACTGCGCCTTGGCATCAGCGGTTACTACGGTAAGTCGGCTGCAAACTCCCTGAAGCCGGATAAATATAATAATGTGAGCGGTGATGTAACCATCGGAACCTTTGACTTCAACTATGATGATCACAACTGGATAGTACGCGGAAACTTCGACTATGGACACCTCGGCGACTCGGAAGCCATCACAAGGATAAACAAGACTCTCGGCAGCAACTCTGTTTCTCCACAGACATCAGTGGCAAGTGACGCTATGTGCATAGGATTAGAGGCCGGCTATGACGTCTTCTCTCAATGCAAGAGGATGAAGGAGAAGGAGCAGAAGCTATACCTTTTCGGTCGTTATGACTACTATGACTCAATGTATAAGACGGAAGGAAGCGTGGTGGATAACCCATGCTGGGAGCGCCAGAAGATAACCTTCGGCATCAACTACAAACCTATCAAACAGATAGTGGTGAAGGCAGAATATGCGAATAGGATTCTCAAAAGCCAATTCAACAATGAGCCTGCAGTGAATATAGGTATTGCGTATAGCGGGTTCTTTATTTAGCCCCTCTCCCCTTACCCTCCCCCGAGGGGGAGGGAGTAGATAGTACATATTAACAAAAAAATAAAACATGAAAAAGATTTTCAATTATGCATTAATGTTCATCGCTATAGTAGGCATGAACATCTCGTTTGCAAGTTGCAGTAGCGACGACAATGACAACAACCCAGGTGACAACGGAGTGGATGCTACTCAGCAGGTAATCCTTTCCAACTATGTGAAGAACGTAATCATTCCTACCTACACATCACTTGCTGATGCGGCTCTCGACCTTGCCGAAGACTGCGAAGACCTCTCTTCTCAGGCGAAGGTGAACAAGGCTTGCGAGGATTGGAAGGCTGCACGAAAGTATTGGGAACTCTCCGAGGCATTCCTCTTTGGTGCTGCAGCCGATTATAACATCGATCCCCACATCGACTCTTGGCCTCTCGATCTCACCCAGCTTGAGGTTGTTCTTAAGGCTGGTGACATAGAGAGTCGCCTTGATGCTGGCACAGCGGGATATGGTTTGCTCGGTTTCCATGCCGTGGAGTATGTCATTTTCAAGAATGGTGCTGAGGGTGATGCTTCAAACCGCAACCGCGATTATGCCACAATCAGCGATTCGGAGAAGGACTATGCCGCTGCCGTGGCAGCTGATATGGCTGCACAATGCGTTCGTCTTGAGGCTGCATGGGCTGGTATGGATAAGTTAAGTGCGGAGAAAAAAGCCATCCTTGAGGAGGAAGAACTGGAGCCTACACTCAACTATGGCGAACTGATGATTAACGCTGGTCTTGCAGGCAATGCGAAATACAAGACTCAGGCTGCTGCTTTCGAGGAGATTCTCGTTGGTGCTTCGGACATTGCCAATGAGGTGGGCAACACAAAGATTGCTGATCCTATGGCTTCCGGACAGTGGTCTGACGTAGAGTCGCCTCACTCATGGAACTCCGTTGCTGACTTTGCTGACAATATCCGCAGCGTTCGCAATGCTTACTATGGTTCTTTGAACGGCAGCGTCAGCTCTACATCTGTCTCATCCCATGTTGCCTCTATCAACAAGGATATCGACGCAGAGGTAAAGGCTTGCATTGAGGATGCTATCAAGAAGGTGGAGGCTATGCCAAAGCCTTTCCGCAACTATATAAAAGAGAAGAGCGGTACCAACTATGAGAAGATACAGGCTGCCATCGATGCCTGCAATAACCTCGTGGATGTCCTCGATGAAGCAAGCGAGATTATTAATAAATAAAGCCCCCTCTGACTCCCCCCAAGGGGGAGGAAAGAAGTTACTAATTACACAATAAACTAAATGATGACGCGTTTAAATTATAACATTGCGTTGTATGCACTGGCAACATCATCTATAATCCTAACCAGCTGTAGCGACAATGACATCCCTGATGCTGACCCAGAGATTACCGACCCAACCATAGCCGAACAGTACTACTCTGGCGGTGTCCTTGGCACGAGTTTCATATCATCTTCGAAGGCATACGAGCAGCCTACTCCTGCGGTGAACAACAGCGGAATGTTCCAATCGTTCAACCGTGGCGAGAAGATGTTTGAGAAGCCTTTCACTGCCAACAACAATGGCGGTGAGCGAGAAGGTCTCGGTCCGCTCTACATCCGCACTTCCTGCCTCCATTGCCATCCTGGATATGGTCACGGCAAGAGCATGCCTAATGGCAGTTTCAACACCACAGAGGTAGGCAATGGCTATCTCCTCGTGGTGGCAAGCAACGACAATTACGTCACATGGCTCGCTGGTATGCCTCAGACTCACGCCGTGGCTCCGTTCAAGGATCCTATTGATGAGAGTCAGATAAAGATACAATGGAATGAGTTCAAGGATGAATGGAACAACACCTTCGCCGATGGTGAGACCTACAGCCTTCGCTATCCTGTAGTGACAATGCCTCGCGAGGCTGTCTATGTGCTTCGTCAGGGCTATCATGATCCAAACGGAAGCGACATGAACTATACCGATGCTGACGGCAATCCGTTCTCCATACGCCTCGAATCCACTCTCGGCATCTATGGCACAGGACTTCTCGACGCCATCAGCGATGAGGATATCATTGCGCAATATGAGAAGCAGCATAAGGATGGCAAACTGCCTAACGGTCTCAATCCTGCATATTTCAAGGATGGTGAGTACATCGGCTGGTATAAGAACAGCGCGCAGGGTGACGGCACTCCTTACGTTCGTCGTCTCACATACGCTTGCAGTCGTGGTCCCGTGCTTGATGGTGCTGGCGCGAATGCTATCTGGAACATCACCAATGTGACCCGCTCAGACCGCCGCTATCACTATCTTGACCTCAACGGAAAAATCTATGCCACATACGCTTCAAAGGATCCTGAGGTGCAGGCTGGTTTCAATGAGTATATCTCTAAGCTGACAAACCGCATTGAGCATCCTGAGTTCTTCACCGATGATATGGAGGCAAACGTATATAACTACCTCACATCGAAGAACCTTCCTACGGAGATGACCGATGATGACTACGTTGACCTCATGGTATGGCACAGAGGTCTCGCCGTTCCTGCTGCAAGAAACATTGACAATCCTACGATTCAGCACGGCAAGAAGAAATTTGAGGAGATAGGTTGCGACTACTGTCATCGTGAGACCTGGACCACAGGCAGCGACGAGGTACACGATCCTAACCTCTTCACCGTGGCAGATAAGTCGAGCAATAACTTCGGGAAGCGCCTCGCAAGTCTCATGCCTCGCTATCCTAATCAGAAGATATGGCCTTACACAGACCTCATTCAGCATAAGCTGTTCATGAAGAATGACCTTCGTACTGGCTGGTGTCGCACCACCGCTCTCTGGGGACGCGGTATGCATCAGCTCTGCACTGGTTCTCAATATGCTGACCGTCTGCATGACTGTCGTGCGCGAACAGCCCTCGAAGCCATCATGTGGCATGGCACAAACCAAGGCGGAACGAGTGATGCTTACTGGTGCGTGAAGAAGTTCCGCGAACTTCCAAAGGCTGACCGCGATGCCATCTGCGCCTTCGTTGATGCTATATAGCCACCGTCCCCGATGCTGCCCCCGTTCCCTATGGTTTTCCATCGGGCAGAAAGAAAGAAAAAATGAAGAAACAGAAAACCCTCATACTCACCACAGCAATCATAGTCGTACTGGCTATGATTGCTGCCACGTTGATAGAAAGCGTAGCAGGCAGCGACTTCGTTGCCCAGAACATATACCACTCCTGGTGGTTTATCTCGCTTTGGGCGTTGCTCGCCATTGCAGGATTCATCTATATCCTTCGCATGAAGCAATGGAAGAGTCCCGCAACCTTCCTCATGCACCTCGCTTTTATCGTCATCCTATGCGGTGCTCTCATCACCCACATCTTCGGCGAGCAGGGGTCCATAATGCTGATGAAGGGATATCCGCAGAATTTCTTCGTCCTGTCAGACAGCAGGACCGCTACCCTACCCTTTCAGATCACCCTCGACGATTTCGACATCATGTATTACGAAGGCACCATGTCGCCACAGGACTATTGCAGTCATCTTTCGATAAAGGAGGGCAGCGTGACAACCAAGGGCACGGCGAGCATGAATAATATCTTCACCTACGCTGGCTATCGCTTCTATCAGTCGGGCTATGATTCTGACATGCAGGCAACGCATCTCTCTGTATCCCATGACCCCTACGGCATCTTCGTGACATACTCTGGCTACCTGTTGCTCCTTCTAAGCATGATTCTCTATTTCTTCCAGCCAAAGTCAAAATACCGCAGACTGTTAAGCAGCAGGGCAAAGGCTTTATTATTACTTTTATGCCTCGCCCCTCTTGCCATACACGCTGAGAAGAACACGCCCAAGGTGATACCTACAGAACTTGCCGAAGCCTTTGGCAACCTTCATATCTACCACAATGGGCGCATCTGTCCCATGCAGACTTTCGCCCATGATTTCACCGTTAAGCTATATGGCAAGGCTGATTATCGCGGCAGGAAGTGCGAGGAGGTGCTTGCTGGATGGCTCTTCTTCCCAAACACCTGGAAACCAGAACCTATGATAAAGGTGAAGGGAAGCGAGGTGAAACGCCTTCTCGGAACGGAAGACACCCACGTCTCCCTGCTTCAGTTTGCCAACAAATACGGAGAATATAAGCTTGAGGATGCCATCAACGAGATACAACGCGGCAATGATGTAGCAGGAAAGGCGAATATAAAGGCTGCCAACGAGAAGATTAGCATCATCAATGGTGTCTTCACAGGTTCATCGATAAAGATATTCCCTATGAGACAGAAGAATGGTAGCATAATGTGGTATTCATCCATCGACGAACTGCCTGAGGGCATCGACATGTACCACTGGACCATGATCCGCAAGCAACTGCCTCTCATTGCCGAGGCTGTTACCACAAGGCAATACAAGGAAGCCAGCAAACTCATCGCCCAACTTGCAGACTATCAGCGCAAGGAATGTGGTTCTGCTTTGCCTTCCGAAACAGAATTCAAGGCAGAGAAACTATATAACAGCATCTCTTCCTCGCGCATGTGGGCAATGCTCTGCACCACTATCGGCATCCTCGCCTTCATCTATACCATCTGGCTGATATCAAAGCGACGCAAAGCCTCCATTATATATTCAATAGGCATCAACGCTGTCATCATATCTTCGTGGGCATTCCTCACCGCTTGCATGGCGCTACGCACCGTCATCTCTCATCATCTCCCACTCTCCAATGGTTTTGAGACGATGCAGGCTCTTGCATGGTCGTGTCTCCTCATCGCCTTTCTGTTGCAGAGGAAGTCGCAGTTTGCGCTGCCTTTCGGATGTCTCATAGGCGGCATGGCAATGATGGTAGCAATGATGGGTGAGAGCAATCCTACCGTGACGAATCTCATGCCTGTGCTTCAGTCCCCTCTCCTCTCCATCCATGTGATGGTCATCATGATAGCCTACGCTTTCCTTGCCTTCATGATGCTCAACTCCATAGCTGCCCTCGTTCTCATGAGGAAGGGCACCGAGATGCAGACAGAGCTTCGCGAACTGAAGCGTCTCAGTCTCCTCATGCTCTTCCCTGCCGTCTTCCTTCTCACCACGGGCATCTTCATCGGCGCCGTATGGGCAAATATCTCATGGGGCAGATATTGGGGATGGGACCCGAAGGAAGTCTGGGCGCTCATCACCATGCTCATCTATTCCCTCCCCCTCCATTCCTCTGCCCAGTGGCTCCAGCGCGACAAGGCATACCACATCTACATCATCCTTGCCTTCCTCGCCGTTCTCATGACCTACTTCGGCGTCAACTTCTTCCTCCCCGGACTGCACTCCTATGCGTAGAAGGACTGTCCTGTGGACTTTTTTATTTTCTGCAAAGATACTGATTTCTTTTTAAACGACAAAATTAGGGACAAAAAAAAGACCACGACAAATGACAAATTCAATTTTAGAATAAAATGTTTATATATAATAATGTTCGCGCGATATTATTATTAAGCCCATAATATAACAAAAACCAATTTGTCATTTGTCGTGGGCCATTTTTTGTCCCACTCTGTTTCTCTACCAGACTTTGGAGATAGAATACAGTCGGAAGTCTTAAACATTCTGTTTCTATGCTTTAGATATGCTGTTTCTATGCTTTAGGGGTGCTGTTTCTATGCTTTAGACCCTCTGTTTCTATGCTTCTCGATTTCTAAAAAAGTGACATTAAGGCTCATCAAGATACTGAAAAATGACCTTTATTTGGTCTCTGTTGAACTGTTTTTGTGTCTTTCTATAGCCCAAACATATGAGTTTTGACATCAATTCGGCATTTTTCTCCAACCAAAGCATGAATCTGTTTACGGCAGAATGAGGCGCAAAACCAGCCAAATACATCATAGAAAGCCCGGATTTTGAGATAAAAAGGGGTACTTTCTTGTTATTTTCCCTATTTTTTCTGACTAAAGGGAGTTAAGGAGTTAACTTCTAATCAAGTTGAGCACATGCGAAAGTTGAATTACTATTATTCTAAACTATACGGTGTATTGTTTCATTACTACAGTCCCAGGGATATACCTGCCGAGAAGATGCCCTGATAGCCGAAACCAAGTTCTGCGAAACCATGTATCTTTCCTTTTCCCACTTCCAAAGCTATAGGAGTAAGCTGGAATCCAAACTGTACTTCACTTTTGTTCTTGCCATCAATATCACACATCTCAAATGCCACACCGGCAGCCACACGAGAGTATAGGTTGAAGTCATCTGATCTATACCAGGTTGCCTTAAAAGTTGGCATGACAGTTACGAAGTTCTCAGTATATTGTTTTAATGAAACTTCCTCTTTTTTAGCAATATGCTCAAGGGACGCAAGAGCACCAACGCCAACGAGATTGTTGAATTTGTGTATATACTGTACACCAAAAGATCCATAAGAGACTGTAGCCTTCACATCTAAATCATAGACTTTAAAGACAATAGAGTTCATTCCTTCTATCAGATGAGGATATGTGCCATAGCCCCATGACAAAGAAATCTCGTCTTCGGATGTTTCATCATCTTGCGCGTTGGCACTAATAGCAGCAACAAAGAGTGCCACTGCGAGGAAAAAAATTCTTTTCATAAGCGAATCATTAATTAAAACCATTTGTTTATTGTGCAAAATTACAAATATCATCTAATTCATCATTATAAAATGAAAAATATTTTTATTATTTTTTCAAAAAACTCCTCTTTCTCCTTTATTTTCAAACATTATTAATAAAAGGAGGTCACCAATGGGCACTTCTTTCATTTATTTTGACACTAATATACGAAATGACTTCATTCTTGATAGAGTTGAATGAGAACAAAAATAATCATTGAAGTATATTATCATCTAAATAATTGCGCATTATCAAGTTTTTTGTGCAATTCGTATGATTTTGCAATCTTTATTTTGCAATTTCGCATATTTAGTATAATTTTGCAGCCGATTAGACATAAAACCGAGGAAGAATCGGTAATTTTTACATTCAAGATAACAAAAAAAATGGCTTACAATTTATTGAAAGGCAAGCGTGGCATCATCTTCGGTGCCCTCAATGATCAGTCTATTGCATGGAAAGTGGCAGAGCGTTCCTTCGAGGAAGGTGCTCAGATAGTATTGACAAACACAGCGGTGGCATGCCGTATGGGAACAATCGACGAACTGGCTAAGAAGACAAATGCTGTCGTTATCCCTGCTGACGCAACAAGCGTTGAGGACCTCACAAACCTCTTCATCGAGGCTGAGAAGGCACTCGGCGGTAAGATTGACTTCGTTCTTCACTCATGCGCTATGAGCGTGAATATGAGAAAGAAGCGCACATACGACGACCTCGACTACGGTTTCCTCGACAAGACTCTCGACATCTCTGCTATCTCATTCCACAAGATGATACAGGTGGCTAAGAAACTCGACGCTATCGCTGATGGCGGTTCTATCCTCGCCCTCACCTACGTTGCCAGTCATCGTACCTTCTTCGGCTACAACGACATGGCTGATGCTAAGGCTCTCCTCGAGTCTATCGCTCGTTCATTCGGCTACATCTACGGTCGCGAGAAGAACGTTCGCGTGAACTGTATCTCGCAGTCTCCAACACCAACAACAGCGGGTGGCGGCATCAAGGGCTTCGACGGTATGCTCGACTATGCTGACCGTATGTCTCCTCTCGGCAATGCAAGTGCTGATGAGTGTGCTGACTACTGCGTTGTGATGTTCTCAGACCTCACAAAGAAGGTGACAATGCAGACCCTCTTCCATGATGGTGGTTTCTCTAACATGGGTATGTCTCTCCGCGGTATGACTCAGTACAACAAGTCGTTCATCCCAGAGAACACAGATGAGGTAACAGGAAAGATTATTTATGGTTAATCATCAATGGACAATTGACGATTGACAATTGACAATTATATATAGTAACTCAGGCGAAAGTCTGGGTTATTTTTTTGTCATTATCCGAATGATGAGGAGGGAAGAACCGATGATGAGATAGAGGATTATGAGTTGCGGAAGGGAAATATGAATTCCTTCTATGTGAGAGAAAGAAAGGGATGCCACATATTCCAGGACACGATTCTGACATCCAACGACTAAAGAAAGAATCTTTGCCGAAGAAGAAGCAAGGGAAGCAAGCACAACACCTCCCGAAGCAATGGACTGCAGGAGAAGAAACAGCATGGAGAGACTTACGATTATGATGGCTGAAAGGGAGATGAAAGGACTGAAAAACACGGAAAGGAAAGGGATGTTGCCGAAATAGAAGACCACGAGAGGAAGGACAAACAACTGAGCAGAAAGAGCAAGGGCAAAACCATCCCAGAGCCACTTCATGATGCGATTGCCATCACGATAATAGAGTTCACTCAATTTCCTGAAGAAAAGTATGATACCAAGAACGGCCAGGAATGACATCTGAAAGCCTATATCAAGTAAAGACAACGGATTGATGACAAGCATGATAACTGCCGTGAGCGCCAACACGCTGATGCTATGCCTATCCCTGCCGGAAATGACGAGAAGAGTATAGATGGAAAGCATCGATGCTGCCCTCACAACGGAAGGCATCGCACCAACAAGGAAGACATACATCCAGATGAAAATGCAGGTGATGAAAGATGCCAGATTACGAATGTCATCAGCCTCTGGATGGATTGCCATAAGTCGATTAGAAAAACCATTGACAGGCAGGCGAAGCCAAAGGCGATAAAGCCCTCTGTCGGCAAGGCGGAACACTCCACATATAATGTAGGTAAGGACAAAGAAAATAATGCTGAGATGGAGTCCTGAGAGAGCAAGTACATGAGATGCACCTGTCTTTGAATACGCATCACGCAACTCAGTGGATATAAAGCGCTTATCGCCAAGCGTCATAGCATTGATAACAGCATATTCATCGTCCTCAAAACCTGCGTTCTGAAAGCATTCAGACAACCGCTTGTGAGTATCAGAGAAGTACTCTTTCTGCGATGCTTTACGGTCGAAATCTCCACTGACTGAAAAGGTCATAAGGAATGCTCCACAACATACGACAGCAGAGCGGATGAGGAAAGTCACGACAACGGCATTACGCAGGAAAACAGATGCGAGAAGGAGGACAAAAACAAATCCCAACCACCAGAAAACGGGTATCACTCCATAGAGAGCGACACCTGTCAGTAGTCCGAGGACGAAAAGGATACAAAGCCGGAACATTGGGATTTAACAACTATGTTATTGTTTCTACATTCTAAAATTCCCCCTTTGGGGGTTAGGGGGCTTCTTTATGACGCAAAATTAGCATTTTCTGCACGATTTAGGGCATGAAAATAGCATTTTATTAGAAAAGATAGGGAAATTATATATAATTTCTTCTTTTTTGCCATTTTATAATTTTTTTTTACTAATTTTGCACGAAATATGGTTTTTCTTAAGAAAACCTATAATTTTATCAACGAAAAAGAATGAAGGTTTCTATCATAAAATACAACGCCGGCAACATTTTCTCCGTGATAAACGCGGTGAAGCGTCTCGGCATCGAGCCCCTCTGGACCGATGATCCGGAAGAGATAGCATCTTCCGACCGTATCATCTTCCCTGGACAGGGCGAGGCAAGCAACGCGATGAACTATCTGCGAGAGCACAATCTCGACACTCTCATCGCCGACCTGAAGCAGCCAGTTCTCGGTATCTGCATAGGACAGCAGCTGCTCTGCCAGCATTCCGAAGAGGGCGACACCGACTGCATCGGTATCTTCCCTATCAATGTGCGCCGCTTCCAGCCAACGAAACATGAGCAGAAGGTGCCTTGCATGGGTTGGAATGCCCTGCACAATCTCAACTCCCCACTCTTCAAGGGACTGACGGAGCGCGACTATGTATATTTCGTTCATTCATACTATTGCGAGTTGTGCGACTATACAGCAGCCACAGCAGACTACATCCAGCCTTACAGCGCAGCCCTCCATAAGGATAATTTCTATGCTACGCAGTTCCACCCAGAGAAGAGCGGAATGGTAGGGCATCAGATAATCAAGAATTTTATTGAACTATGATTGAATTAATACCAGCTATCGACCTTATCGAAGGCAAATGCGTACGCCTGACGAAAGGAGAGTATGATAGCAAAAAGATATACAACGAGGACCCTGTGGCTCAGGCAAAGGAGTTTGAGGCTTTGGGTTTCAAGAGGCTCCACGTCGTTGACCTTGACGGTGCGAAGTCGAAGCACATCGTGAATGATGCTGTACTGAAAGGCATCACGACCAACACCAGCCTTACCGTTGATTTCGGTGGTGGCATCAAGACCGAAGAGGACATAGAGAAGGCTTTCAATGCCGGTGCGGCGATGGTGACACTCGGCAGCGTGGCTGTGACGAATCCAGACCTCTGCGCTAAATGGATAGAGAAATACGGGGCAGAGAAAATCATCCTCGGTGCTGACGTAAGAAACGGAAAGATAAGCATCAACGGATGGAAAGAGGATTCAGAGGAAGAGCTCATTCCTTTCCTGAAGAAATATGTTGACATGGGCATCATAAATGTTCTCTGCACAGAGATTTCAAAGGACGGAACTCTTGCCGGTCCTGCCGTGGAACTCTATCAGCAGATAATGAAGGAATACCCTCAGCTGCATCTCATCGCCTCAGGCGGTGTGTCATGCAATGAGGACATCATCGAGCTCAACAACAAGGGCATCCCTGCCGTAGTGTTCGGAAAGGCATACTACGAAGGAAAGATAGATGTGGAGAAATTGAAATAATTGTCAATCGTCAATTGTACATTGTAAATCGAATAAAGTGTTAGCAAAAAGAATCATACCATGCCTTGACGTGAAGAATGGCGAGACGGTGAAAGGTACCAACTTCGTCAATCTTCGTTCTGCAGGAGACCCTGTGGAACTGGGCAGACGATATAGCGAGGCAGGTGCAGACGAACTGTGCTACCTCGACATCACGGCATCCCACGAAGGTCGCAAGACATTCACGGAGATGGTGACACGTGTGGCAAGAGAGATAAACATACCATTCACCGTGGGTGGTGGCATCAACGCCATAGAGGATGTTGACCGTATGCTTGCTGCCGGAGCAGACAAGGTGAGCATCAATAGCGCTGCTCTCCGTCGCCCAGAGTTCATCGATGAGATTGCCCGCAACTTCGGTTCGCAGGTTTGTGTCTGCGCCATCGATGCAAGAAACGATGAAGACGGATGGCATTGCTATGTGAACGGTGGCAGAATAAGAGTGGAGCGCACCCTACTCGACTGGGCTAAGGAAGTGGCTGACCGCGGTGCTGGAGAGATTCTCTTCACCTCTATGGACCACGACGGCGTGAAGCAGGGCTTCGCTAATGAGGCTCTCGCCATGCTTGCCGACACGTTGCCTATACCTATTATCGCCAGCGGAGGTGCAGGAACAAGGGAGCATTTCCGCGATGCCTTCAACGTAGGCAAGGCTGATGCAGCCCTCGCAGCCAGCGTGTTCCATTTCGGCGAGATTCCTATCCCTGACCTCAAGCAATGGCTGAGGGAAGAAGGAGTGGAAGTGAGGATATAAATTCTAATTACAAAGTACAAATTACTTAGCTACACTTAAACGCAGCAAGTAGTTATTAAAAGAAGAAACCAAGTAATTAGTAATTCGTAATTAATACTTAATAAAACATGAAAGTAGATTTTGAGAAAGGCGGCGGACTTGTCCCTGCCATCATACAGGATGCCGAGACAAAGAACGTGCTGATGCTCGGCTATATGAATGAGGAGTCGCTGGCAAAGACTCTCGAGACAAAGAAGGTTACATTCTGGAGTCGTTCCCGCAACGAGCTCTGGACAAAGGGTGAGACAAGTGGCAACTTCCTTGACCTCGTAGACATCAAGGTGGATTGCGATAACGATACCCTCCTCGTGAAGGTGCATCCTCATGGTCCTACCTGCCATACAGGAACGGATACCTGCTGGGGAGAGGAGAATAAGTAAATTGACAATTGACGATTGACAATTGACGATTGACGATTGACAATTCAATAGTTGAAAAAATAAAATTTATATATAAACATATGGAAGAGAAAAATCCACTTTTGTTCCTGTCAGAGTTGCAGGACTTTATTGAAAAGCGTCACGAAGAAATGCCTGAGGGCTCGTACACAACAAGTCTGTTCAACGACGGACTCAACCGTATGGCTCAGAAGGTGGGTGAAGAGGCTCTCGAACTCGTTATCGAGGCAACAAACGGCACTAACGACCGCCTCATCTATGAGGGTTCTGACATGCTCTATCACCTCATCGTTCTTCTCACAAGCAAGGGACTTCGCATCGAGGATCTCGCAGCAGAACTCGCAGAGCGTCACAATCCAGGTTGGAAGAAGCATTAATTCACTATGGCTTTAATAGATTACAAGAAAGTAAACATATACCATCAGGATGGTGATACGGTGCTCACGGAGATTGACTTCAACGTCAACGAGGGTGAGTTCATCTATCTCATCGGAAAGGTGGGCTCGGGAAAGAGTTCGCTCCTCCGTTCCATATATGCCGAACTTGACATTGAGGAATGTGAGAGTGCCGATGTTCTCGGTCGCAATATGACGAAGATTCGCCGTAAGGATATTCCTGCGCTTCGCAGGGAGCTGGGCATCATCTTCCAGCATTTCCATCTCCTCACGGATCGAAGCGTGAGAAAGAATCTCGAGTTTGTCCTCCTTGCCACAGGATGGAAGAAGGCTGACACGGAGAAGCGCATCAAGGAAGTGTTGGAGAGCGTGGGAATGACCGACGCAATAGACAAGATGCCTCATCAGCTTTCCGGTGGTGAACAGCAGCGTATCGCCATTGCCCGTGCCTTGCTCAACGAGCCAAAGATTATCCTTGCCGATGAGCCTACGGGAAATCTTGACCCTGAGACAGCGGACAATATCGTTGCCTTGCTGAAGGATATCACATCGAATGGTACTGCCGTGGTGATGACGACACACAACCTGCCTATGCTCGATAAGTTCCCTGGCATAGTATATCAATGCGCAGACGGAAAGCTCACCGACGTCACAGACGAATATAGAAATTCAGGATGCTAGGTCAGAAAAGCTCGACAAAGCCTTTGGCCTAAAACAAACAATAAGAGAATAAATAACAATTTAATAAGCAAGAAAAATGAAAGTAATGAAATTCGGAGGCACTTCTGTAGGCTCACCAGAGCGCATGAAGGGCGTTGCCTCACTCATCACTAAGTCAGGAGAACCAACATTCGTTGTACTTTCTGCAATGTCAGGAACAACAAACTCTCTTGTGGAAATCTCTGATTATCTCTACAAGAAAAACCCAGATGGTGCCAATGAGGTTATCAACAATCTGGAGAAGAAGTACATGCAGCACGTAGAAGAGCTCTATTCTACAGAGGAAATGCGTAACGCAACACGTAAGTTCCTCACAGATGAGTTCAACTATCTCCGCAGCTTCACCAAGGATCTCTTCACAAGTTTTGAGGAGAAAATCATCGTGGCACAGGGCGAGGTTATGAGTACCAACATGGTTACAAACTACCTCAAGGAGCAGGGAGTGAAGACTATCCTCCTCGACGCTCTCGACTTTATGCGCACAGACAAGAACGCAGAGCCTGATTCTCCATTCATCAAGGAGAGCATCACAAAGACACTCCAGGAGAACAAGGGCTATCAGATATACATCACACAGGGCTTCGTTTGCCGCAACGCTTACGGTGAGGTGGACAATCTCCAGCGTGGTGGCTCAGACTATACTGCATCACTCATCGGCGCTGCACTCATGGCTGACGAGATTATCATCTGGACAGACATCGATGGTATGCACAACAATGACCCTCGCGTAGTAGATAAGACAGAGGCTGTTCATCAGCTCCACTTCGAAGAGGCTGCAGAACTGGCTTACTTCGGCGCTAAGATTCTTCATCCTACATGTATCCAGCCAGCAAAGTATGCAGGCATTCCTGTACGTCTGAAGAACACAATGGAGCCTGAAGCTGAGGGTACTGTTATCAACAACCGCCTCAACCGCGGCACTATCAAGGCTGTGGCTGCAAAGGACAACATCACAGCCATCAAGATTAAGTCTTCACGTATGCTCCTCGCTACAGGGTTCCTCCGCAAGGTGTTTGAGATTTTCGAGAACTACAGCACTCCTATCGATATGATAACAACATCTGAGGTAGGGGTAAGCGTTAGCATCGACAAGGACACTCATCTCCCACAGATTGTTGACGAACTGAAGAAGTACGGCACCGTTACCGTGGATCAGGATATGTGTATCATCTGTGTCGTTGGCGACCTCGACTGGAGCAACCTCGGTTTTGAGACTCTCGCTACTGACGCTATGCGCGATATCCCTGTTCGTATGATAAGCTATGGCGGCAGCAACTACAACATCTCGTTCCTCATCAAGGAGGCAGACAAGAAGCGTGCCCTGCAGAATCTCTCAGCTACACTTTTCAACAAGTAAATATAACCGTGTGGGGAAACGAACATGTTTCCCCACCACTAACAGCACTAACACAACAAACTAAACAAAACAACAAAAGGAATGAAAGGAACGTTTCCAATAGAGAAGTTTGGTGGTATTACCACACCTTTTTATTATTATGACAGCGCTTTGCTGCAGAAGACTCTCGATGCCATCAACGAAGAGACATCGAAGCACGAGAACTATCACGTTCACTATGCCATCAAGGCTAATGCCAACGCATCCGTGCTGAAGGTTATCCAGAAGGCAGGTCTCGGCGTTGACTGCGTGAGCGGTGGTGAGATACAGGCAGCATTGGACGCTGGTTTCGATGCAAGCAAGATAGTATATGCCGGTGTGGGCAAGAGCGACTGGGAGATAAACCTCGGTCTCGATGCCAATATCTTCTGCTTCAACGTGGAGAGTCTTGAGGAGCTTCATATCATCAATGAGCTCGCAGAAGCAAAGAATAAGGTGGCAAAAGTTTGCTTCCGCATCAATCCGAACGTGGGTGCTCATACTCATGCCAACATCACTACAGGTCTGGCAGAGAATAAGTTCGGCATCGCCATGGAGGATATGGAGACAGCTATCCGCGAGGCAGAGGCTTTGGCTAATGTGTCTTTCATCGGTCTTCACTTCCATATCGGTAGCCAGATTCTTGAGATGGGTGACTTCGAGGCACTCTGCGTGCGTGTCAACGAACTTCTCCAGCGCCTTGCTGAGCAGGGAATAAAGGTGGAGAACATCAACGTGGGTGGTGGTCTCGGCATCAGCTATGATGATCCTAACAGCACTCCTGTTCCTGACTTCAAGGCTTACTTCGATACATACGCCAATGGTATCAAACTGGAAGAAGGCCAGCACATGCACTTCGAGCTTGGTCGCGCCGTAGTGGGGCAGATGGGCTCACTCATCACGCGCGTACTTTATACTAAACAAGGTAAGGTAAAGCAGTTTGCCATCGTTGATGCCGGTATGACAGACCTTATCCGTCCTGCCCTCTATCAGGCTTACCATAAGATTGAGAACATCACGAGCAACGAGGAGGAGCAGAAGTATGACGTAGTAGGTCCTATCTGCGAGTCGAGCGACGTCTTCGGAAAGGAGATAAGCCTCAATGCGTGTCATCGCGGTGACTTCATCGCCCTTCGCTCTGCCGGTGCATACGGTGAGATAATGGCTTCGCAGTATAACTGCAGAAAACTCCCTAAGGGAATAATGTCTGACGAATTGTAAGGCCCCCTCCCTTCCTCCCCGAGGGGAGGAGATGTAATTAGTAATCAAAGGAATATGGAAATCACAACCATAACGATAACTATCTCTGTGGTGATGCTGTTGCTTGCAATAGTATCACCACTTTGCAACCCTTTCTTCCGTCTTCCAAAGAAAAAGGAAGATGATTCTGCAGGCGAGGAAAAGTCTGCGGAACCTATCAGCGTGGTCATCATAGCACACGACAACGCCCCTGAACTGAAAAAACATCTCACAACATATCTCACTCAAGACTATCCTGCAGGCTACGAAGTAATCGTGGTGGCAGACAAAAACGATCCTGAGACCGAGGACATCATCAAGCTCTATTCGAAATACGAAAACCTTTATGCCACATATCTGCCTACCTCTTCTTATTATATAAGCAGAAGGAAACTGGCTATAACAGTAGGCATCAAAGCAGCACATAATGACTGGGTGATTGTTACTGATGCCTGGTGTCTTCCTGATAGCGATAAATGGATAGAGAATATCACAAAGGAATGTAAGTACGACAAGGACATCGTGCTTGGATATTCTCATTTTGAGGAAGATGTGCCATCGCGCTGGCATTATGAGCATCTTCGCAATTCGCTCTATGACATGAATCGCGCTTTGGGAACAGCTGCTTATGGAACATGTTCTCCGCTCCTTGCTATTCGCAAGAAGGTGTTCATGGAGCAAGACGGCTTCGTTGGCAATCTGCAGTATGCACGAGGGGAATATGACTTCCTCGTTAATAAATTCGGCAAGGATCATCGCTCTGTCATCGCCATCACCCCTGACTCCATGTCCACGGAGCTCATACCTGTGAAGAAACTTTGGGTAAACAAGCATCTGCATCATATCTCATACCGCAAGGATATGGATGGAAGATTCTTCATGTCGTTCATCTATAACGCTGATATGATTATGATGCATCTGTGCAATATCTGTATAATAGCAGGCATAGTATATGGCATTTTGAAGCAAGACTATATCATATTAGGAGCAGCAATATTAGCATTCATCATAGAATATGCCCTACGTGTCCTCGTTGCATCAAAAGCAATAAAGATGTTCGACGCCTCCGTATCTGCATTCCTCGTGCCTCTCTTCGATTTCATTCAGCCTCTTTATGACATGATGTGGAAGATAAGATACTGGTTTGCAGATAAGTATGACTTCATAACCCATAAGGTCTGATACTATTATTACAACAAGTATAACTATCTACGACAATAAGTACAACTATCTACAACAATAAGGTTTGACAATTATTCATTACATACCGACCATGGACCTGAAGAAGGGCATCGCCCCTCATTATGTCAATAGTCTCGTGCGTGCTACCGCTCGAGTGGCTACGTCGTATGTAATAGAAGAGAAAGACCTTGGCACTCCCCTACTCGACTTCACCAGTAATGCCGTGAAGCAACTGAAGAAGTATCGTCCCGACATTGTGCATATACATGCAGCATGGGATTTCCGTAGTGCTTTGCTTGGAAAGATAGCAAGACGGATGGGACTATTTGTTGTTGTGTCTCCCCATGGAGGATTGTCGCAGGCAAAGATGGAGCAACGCTTCTGGAAGGAGAAACTGCCCCGCATACTGGCATACCAGTTCCGCATGTTGAGGAAGAGCCGCCTCGTCATCACGGTCTCCGATAAGGAGAAGGAAGAGCTCGGTCGCCTCGGATGGAAGAGGAGGATGATAACGGTGCCGCAGCCTTCCGTAAACAACATCGGCGATGACGAACTATGCTCAATGATAATGGCGGCATATCGCAAGGTGATAGACACCCATTACCTGGAGCGCATCACGGAAGACGAGATAGGATTCTCTATCAGATGCGTCAGGGAGGCATTAAGGCGCGAAGGTCATTTCATGCAGGACGATGAGCCATATACGATGCCAGAGGGGTTGTCATTCCGCAGGATTTACATCTTCGCCCACGACAACGGCATCACTTCGTTGCTCCATGAAGGTGCGAAACGCCTCGACCTCGCAATACCACAGCCGCTAAACGTAGATAATCTACCTCGATTCACGGAAAAGCCTAAACGACAGGGCAGTAAGGAGAAGAGTTTCCGTAAGTTCTGCGAGATTCTCCAGCGTGAGATTCCAGACACGGTGAACGACAAAGTCTTCACACCGCAAGGTGAGATTTCGCTTCTCGCTTTCGCCAACGTGTATAGCGCGATACGTTTCAACGACTATGATGAGGAGAAATTCATCTCGTTGATGAAGAGTGCTGGACTTGAGAAATACACTTCCAGAATGATGTATCTCTTCCAGGAACTCTTCAATATGGAAGAAGGGTTTATGCCTATTGCTCCGAGGTAGGGGCTCCATCACATGCCCCATAGTAAAGAATTCAATCAAAAAAACAATTAAGATAAAATACAAAAAAATAATATGAAAAGAATCAAGACATTAGCATTGGCTTGCCTCATGGCACTCTCTGCAAACGCACAAAGTGAACCAGGTACATTCTCTGTATATCCACGCCTCGGTCTAAATATATCAAAGTTTACTAACGCTGCTATCTTCATCGCCGATGAAGGATATATCGGTTCTGAAACCATGAAGCATCGCTACAAGCAGGGCATCAACGCAGGTGCAGAGTTCCAGTATCAGATATCTGACAACTTTGCCGTAAGCGCAGGAGCCATCTATTCGATGGAAGGTTCCAATTTCACAGATGTGTTATACACCAACAATAGCAGTATGTATGAATATAATGACCAAAAGATGCAGCTACACTATATCAACGTTCCTCTGATGGCTGTATATTATCTCGGAGAGTCAGGTTTCGCAGTGAAGACTGGTGTACAGCTCGGTTTTCTTGCTGACGCTTCCATGTCTTATAAGTTGACAGTAAGAGCAAAAACTGAAAGTACAACACAAGAAATCCCATGGCCAATTGTTCATAGCGGCGAATACACCGAAACAGCCAACGATCTTCTCAACAAGATGAACGTAAGCATTCCTGTTGGTGTATCCTACGAAATAGAAAACATCTCTATAGATGCAAGATACAACATTGGTCTTTCAAAGCTTTATAAGAGAGAATATAACGCCAACTACAACGCTACAGAGAAAATCAGGAACTCTGTTTTCGAACTGACAGTCGGCTATAAGTTTGAACTATAACAATCACCCCACCAATAAAAGAAAAACCTTCAATCGATATTAAATCGGATAAACACATGAAAGACTTTGACATAGAACGTGATATCCACTATCTCCGCCTCCTTGCACAGTCGTTCCCCACGATTGCTGATGCATCCACGGAGATAATAAACCTCTCTGCCATCCTCAATCTCCCAAAGGGCACGGAGCATTTCCTTGCCGACATTCACGGAGAGCATGAGGCCTTCCTGCATATCATCAAGAATGCATCGGGAAATATCAAGAGAAAGGTTAATGAGCTCTTCGGCAACACCCTTCGCGAGAGTGAGAAGAAGGAGCTATGCACCCTCATCTATTACCCTGAGCAGAAACTCGAGATTATCAAGTCGCAGGAGGAGGACATCGATGATTGGTATCATATCACCCTTCATCAGATTGTTCACGTCTTGCGCGATGTGTCATCGAAATACACTCGCTCAAAGGTACGCAAATCCCTGCCAGAGGAGTTCTCATACATCCTTCAGGAACTTCTCTATGAGCGCCTTGAGGAAGCCAACAAAACGGCTTACGTGAATGTCATCATCGACACCATCATCTCCACAGGTCGTGCTGACGATTTTATCATCGCTACTGCAAAGGTCATCCAGCGCCTCTCCATCGACCAGCTTCATATCCTCGGCGATGTCTATGACCGCGGTCCTGGTGCCCATATCATCATGGATAATCTCATGCAGTATCACTCGTGGGACATACAATGGGGCAACCACGACATAATGTGGATGGGAGCATGTGCGGGAAACGATGCCTGCATCTGCAATGTCATTCGTCTCTCGCTGAGATATGCCAACCTCCTCACCCTTGAAGACGGCTATGGCATCAACCTCATGCCTCTTGCCACCTTTGCCATGGAGAAATACAGCGACGACCCTTGCACACTCTTCATGCCTATTCTCAATAGCGAGAATCAGAATAAGTTCGACGAGAAGACCATCCGCCTCATGGGCATGATGCATAAGGCGATATCCATACTCCAGTTCAAGGCAGAGGCACAGATATTCCTCCGCAACCCTTCATGGAAGATGGAAGACCGCTGTCTGCTTCGCGACATAGACTATGAGAAAGGCACCATCATGCTCGATGGCAAGGAATACGAACTTATTGACAAGAACTTCCCTACCGTAGATCCTACCAACCCACTGGCATTCACCGAGGAAGAGGAACTGCTGATGAAGAAGCTCCATCACTCTTTCCGCGTCAGTGAGAAACTCCAGCGCCACATCCGCACCATCCTCTCCCATGGATGCATGTATGCCGTATATAACAACAACCTGCTCTTCCACGCCTCCGTTCCGCTCAATGAAGACGGCACCCTTAAGGAGGTGGAGATAATGCCAGGTCATAGGTATTCCGGCTATAAGCTCCTCAAGAAGACTGGTCTCCTCATCCGTTCAGCTTTCCAGAATGACACACCAAAGGATGAACGTCAATACGCAAAGGATTATTTCCTTTATCTATGGTGCGGTAAGGATTCATGTCTCTTCGATAAGTCGAAGATGGCAACCTTCGAGCGATATTTCATCAAGGAAAAAGAGACTCACAACGAGGCAAAGGGAGCATTCTTCCGTCTCCGCAATGAAGAGAACACGGCAGATGCCATCCTTGATTCCTTCGGCGTCACGGGTCCTAACCGCCATATCATCAACGGTCACGTACCTGTTCATGTGGCGAAGGGAGAGAGTCCTATCAAGGCAAATGGCAAACTTATGGTCATCGACGGAGGCTTTGCCGAGCCATACCATAAGGAGACAGGCATCGCAGGCTACACCCTCGTCTATCACAGCCGTGGATTCGAACTCGTTCAGCATGAACCGTTCACCAGTGCCAAGGATGCCGTTCTCCGAGGCACCGACATTAAGTCAACCAAGCAGATTGTCGAAACCAGCGGACATCGTATGCTCGTGGCAGATACCGACCGTGGCAACGAACTCAAGCAGCAGATAGAAGACCTCAAGGAACTCCTATATGCCTATCGCCATGGTTATCTGAAGGAAAAGAAGTAAGCAACATCACAAATATATATACAACAAAAGAACCGAGGTAGTGACCCCCGGTTCTTTTGTTATGAATAATTATCGTCCTTTATAATAAGGAACTTTTATCCGAGCAATGCCTGGAACTTCTCGTTGATCTTTGCTTTATTGCCTGCACCAACGAACTTATCCACTACCTGACCGCCCTTGAAGAAGAGGATGGTAGGCACGTTGCGGATACCAAGTTCCATAGCGATGTCTTCACACTCCTCAACGTCGCACTTGCCTACTACAAGCTTGCCGTCATACTCCTCAGCCAACTGACCGATGATAGGAGCAATCATCTTACAAGGACCACACCAAGTAGCCCAGAAATCAATAACGAGAGGAAGAGAACCATTCTTCAGTTCCTCGAAATTTTCAGGGGTGATCTTTACTTCCATGTCTTTATCTTTTTATAATTTGATTATTGTTTCTGCAAAGATAATACTATTTCCGCTAACAACAAAAAAAACTACTCTTTTTTGACTGATATTTCATAGATTTTGCGTATTTTTGCAAAAAGTATGAAAATTATCAAGCTATCAGAAACCGACTCGACCAATCGCTATCTTCTCGATGAGGCAAGTGCATTTGCTTCTGAAGACATTACCGTTGCTATTGCCGACTATCAATCAGCAGGCAGGGGAATGGGCTCAAACACGTGGGAGAGCGAGACAGGAAAAAACCTCCTGTTTTCCATCCTTGTGCACCCAGTATGGGTTCCGGTGAATACGCAGTATCTGCTATCGATGACGGAAGCATTGGCATTGAGAGATGCTATTGCCGATATTATCGCTTCATCTGGTTTGGATGCTGTGGATGTTACCATCAAATGGCCAAACGACATTTATTGGAAGAACAAGAAAATAAGCGGTACTCGCATTGATGGCAACATAAAGGGCGGGAAACTCACCGACCTCATCATCGGTACGGGCATCAACATAAACCAGCGAGAGTTTCATAGCGACGCTCCTAATCCTGTATCTCTCTGGCAGATAACAGGAAAGGAATACGATAGAGATGAGATATTAAGCAACATACTGGAATATTTCAAATGCTATCTGGAAAAGGCAAGAGATGAATGGGACTCAATGCAGAAATGCGATTATAT
Organism: Prevotella sp.; assembly: GCA_045627725.1. Lineage (GTDB taxonomy): Bacteria > Bacteroidota > Bacteroidia > Bacteroidales > Bacteroidaceae > Prevotella. The sequence continues at coordinate 84,568 of JAZQOH010000049.1, forward strand.
AATGAAGAAATACCATCGCCACCTGTATCGTCGCAATGGAATCTATCGCTATGAGGACAAGGACGGAGAGTTTGATGCGGAGTTGGTTTCCGTTCACCCAAATGGTATCATGACACTTCGCAAAACTGACGGAAGCCTAAGCAAATACGAATTCAAGGAAGTGAAATTTATAAACAAGTAAAATAATAAATAGCAAATCAATAAATAGTTAAATAGAGAAAGATAATCATTAAATAATAAATAGTAAATCATTAAATAGTAAATATCAATGGCACGTTTTAAGAGAATATTGCTCAAGCTCTCAGGAGAGAGTCTTGCTGGCGAACAGAAACAAGGTATCAATGTTGAGCGACTCAACCAGTATGCAGAACAGATTAAGGAAATCGCTTCTATGGGAGTGCAGATTGGCATCGTTATCGGTGGTGGCAACATCTTCCGTGGCTTGAGCGGAGCTGGCAAAGGCTTTGACCGCGTGAAGGGTGACCTGATGGGCATGTGTGCTACGGTTATCAACTCTCTCGCTCTTTCAAGCGCTCTCGGTGCTATAGGTCAGAAGAATCGTGTACTTACAGCAATCCGTATGGAACCTATCGGCGAGTTCTATAACAAATGGAAGGCTATCGAGGCTATGGAGAATGGCGAGGTTGTTATCATGAGTGCAGGAACAGGTTCTCCTTACTTTACTACCGATACAGGTTCTTCACTCCGCGGCATTGAAATAGAGGCAGACGTAATGCTCAAGGGCACTCGCGTTGACGGCATCTATACTGCTGACCCTGAGAAGGATCCAACAGCAACCAAGTTCCACGACATCACTTATCAGGACGTTATCGCAAAGGGTTTGAAGGTAATGGATATCACAGCAACTGCTATGTGTATGCAGAACGACCTCCCTATCTATGTCTTCAACATGGATATCCTCGGCAATCTCAAGAAGGTTATCGATGGCGAGGAGATCGGCACGCTGGTGCACAACTAAAAAGTATAATTGAAACAACAAACCTAAAACTCCTCCCCTTCGGGGAGGTTGGGAGGGGCTATATGACTGACGAAGAATACATGCGCAAGGCTCTTGCCGAAGCTGAGCAGGCAGCAAGAGAAGATGAAATCCCTATTGGTGCCATAATAGTAAGCAAAGGCAGGATTCTCGCTCGCACACATAATCTAACAGAAACTCTCTGTGATGTTACTGCCCATGCTGAGATGCAAGCCATCACGGCAGCGGCAGGTGCATTGGGTGGTAAATACTTAACCGACTGCACCTTATACGTTACGGTAGAGCCATGTCCTATGTGTGCAGGTGCAATAGGATGGGCACAGATACCTCGCATCGTCTATGGTGCTCCCGATGAGAAAAGGGGATATCGCAAGATTGCTCCAAATGCCTTTCATCCTAAGGCAGAAGTCGTTAGCGGAGTATTGGAAGATGAATGCAGGGAACTTATGCAGGAGTTTTTCAAAAAGAAAAGGTAATCTGCATCTATGACAGGTTATGTTTCTTTGCCTGTTTCTTTGCCTGTTTCTTTGTTATGTATCCATTATCTCCTCTAAAGGAATCATCACAAAGTCTCTTTCCTTCATCAACGGATGAGGAATCTTAAGGTCAGGTTCATCGATGGTCTCATCGCCATAGAGGAGTATATCTATATCGATAAGGCGATCATGATAGATACCGTTGATGCTCTTGTGATTTCGTCCTAAGGCACGCTCTATGGCTTGGGTGCGATGAAGCACCTCACGAGGAGAAAGACTTGTCTCCACACACACGGCAGCATTTACGAAACCGTTATCAGATTGGAATCCCCAAGGTTCCGTTTTAATAAGAGCAGATTGGCGCACAACGACACCAACCTGCTCTTCTATTTTCTTTATTGCCTTATGGATATTCTCCTCCTTGTCGCCAAGGTTGGAGCCGAGAGAAAGATATACTTTAGTCATTGAGAATCAAAAGTGAATCGCCGAAGCAACCGAACTTGTAATCATTTTCCAAAGCTAGATTATATGCCTTCATAACGAGCTCATAACCACCGAAGGCAGCTGTCTGCATCAGCAATGGCGACTCTGGATGATAGAAGTTTGCCACCATACAATCAGCAAGTCCGAAGTCGTATGGAGGGAAGATGAACTTATTCGTCCAACCATCAAATTCCTTTAGCAAACCATCAGTACCTACAGCACTTTCCGTTGCCTTCACCACACTCGTACCGATGGCACACACATGGTGTTCAGCCTTCTTCGTATTGTTTACAATCTCACAAGCCTCTGCATTAATATGCATCTCCTCAGAGTCCATCTTATGCTTCGTAAGGTCCTCCACCTCAATCTCATGGAAATTGCCAAGACCACAATGTAGGGTGATGAATGCGGAATTGATGCCGATGATTTCCATCTTCTTCATCATCTCGCGAGTGAAGTGAAGACCAGTTGCAGGAGCCGTAACAGCACCTTCCTTGTCCGCAAAGATGCACTGGAAGTCCTCAAAATCTTCCTCCGAAGCAGGACGATCATACTCTCCCTCTGCATTCTTATGCTCTGTGAGATAGCGTGGAAGAGGAGCCTCGCCGAGCTTGAACAATTCCTCTTTGAACTCATCGTGAGGGCATTCATAGAGGAAGCGGAGCGTACGACCACGGCTTGTAGTATTGTCGATAACTTCGGCAACCATCGTGCTGCTATCATCGAAGAAGAGTTTATTGCCGATACGAATCTTACGGGCAGGCTCAACGAGCACATCCCAAAGTCGCATCTCCTCATTCAGTTCGCGGAGAAGGAACACCTCAATCTTCGCATCCGTCTTTTCCTTTGTGCCCCAAAGACGTGCTGGGAACACCTTCGTATCGTTGAAGATAAATGTGTCTCCCTCATCAAAATAGTTCAGGAGGTCGCGGAACTCAATGAAATCCGTAGTATCATTACCGTCAGCATCCTTCTTAAACATCTCTATCGTCTCCGACTTACGATGAATAACCATCAGTTTGCTCTCATCGCGACGCTTGAGCTGGAAGGTAGTTGATTCACCAGCAGCATTTGTCACGGTGCGCTCTACCGTATGCGGATGGAGGGCAATCTTGTCGTCTGTAAGTTTGAATTTGAAATTACTCAGCTTCATATATTTTCTTTTTTCTATGTCTTCTATGTTTGTTCTTTCCTGTTCCTGGAGGGTTCTGTATATCCACCTCCCAAGGCTCTATCTCCTGTTGATCAAGCCATTGCTCGAAATCATCGAGCTTGATACAATCCTCTATGCGGATATTGCCAGAGCGTGTCCTGCATAATGCAGTAAGGTATGCACCACTATTAAGTGCCTCACCGATATCACGGGCGAGAGAACGAATGTAAGTGCCTTTTCCGCATACCACACGAATGGACATCTGCATCTTCTCTGCATCAAAATCGGTCAGTTCGATTTCCTCCACATGCACCGTCTTCGCCTCTATCTCCACATCCTTGCCTTTTCTGCCAAGTTCGTAAGCGCGCTTGCCGTTGATGTTTATGGCAGAGAAAACAGGTGGCACCTGCTGAATATCTCCGATAAACTGCTTCAACACCTCTTCTGCCTTCTCTCGGGTGATATGCTCCGTAGGATATGTCTGATCCACAGGATGTTCCATATCATAGCTGGCAGTAGTAGCACCAAGCTGCAGCGTTGCCGTATATTCCTTCTCATGAAGCATCAGCGACTCTATCTCCTTCGTCTTCTTTCCTGTGCAGAGAACGAGAACGCCCGTGGCAAGCGGATCAAGAGTACCGGCATGCCCCGTCTTCACGCGCTTCACCCCCACCTTCTTTGATATGCGCGTACGCACGAAGGCAAGAGCACCGAAGCTCGACATCTGATAAGGCTTGTTGATATAGATAAATTCGCCTGTCTGAAAATTCATTTTCTATTGATTACCTATTAATGACGAATTACTTCATGATGCTATACGCAATAGCGATAACAGCAATAACGACACAATAATATGCGAAATAAATCAGTTTGCCTTTCTTCACGATATTAACCATCCATTGGCATGCAGCACATCCGCTTATGAATGCAGCGATGAAACCTACGGCAAGTGCTGTCATACTGATATCTCCTACAACGGCATCAGCACCATGCTTCATAGCCTTCATGACATCAAGAAGAGCTTCACCGAGGATCGGAGGTATCACCATAAGGAACGAGAACTGTGCCAGCTTTGCCTTGTCATTACCAAGGAGAAGGCCTGTTGCGATGGTGGAACCAGAGCGACTCAATCCAGGGAGAACAGCTACTGCCTGTGCCAATCCGATGATAAAGGCATCTCGCATACCTATGTTCTCCTTCTGCTTAGGATGATAATAATATGAGAAAGCAAGGAGCGATGCTGTGATAAGCAGGCAGATACCCACGATGAGCAATCCCGAACCGAAGATTTCTTCGATATAGTCCTTGAAGAAAACACCTACGATGCCCACAGGTATCATCGAAACGAGGATGCAGACAGCATATCGCATCTCATCGTTCCACTTAAACTTCAGCATACCGTTCAAGAGCCAGACAATCTCCTTCCAGAGGATAACAAGGGTGGAGAGCACCGTAGCCACATGCACGGCAACGTCGAACGTGAGATTCTCCTCACTCGTCACACCGAGAATCTCCTGACCGATAGTGAGATGGCCACTTGAACTGACTGGAAGATATTCCGTAAGTCCCTGTACGAGACCTAAAATCAAAGCCTGTAACTCGTTCATGATTATTCCTTATTCTTTGGGCGATACATAATACCTGCTATGATAGACAGGAAACCAACGAGACACACCACAGGAGCCACCTTCGTGCGAGTAGCATTGAATATCTCTGGATCGTACTGATTGACATCTGACGACGAGCCACTCATCAGCACGAAGCCTATTATCACAATCACCATACTTACAGCAAGCATGATGAAATTCACTTTGCCAAGGGCAAGATTCTTCTTATTATCCATTTTTGTTTTTTTGAATTTACATCTTATACAAATCCTTCGTTTTCATCTTCAGGTATCTGTTTACCGAAACATACACACAACCCGTTGAGATGATGATACCGAAGAGGAGCACCGAAACGCCTGTTATGGCGAGAGTTTCCCATGTAACAACTTCCAGGATATCTGGCTCAAAATTATAAAGAGCAAACACACATCCTGCAAGAGCAGCATCGGCAACGATGCCAGCCACCATGCCCTGCACCACTCCCATCTTGATGAATGGCTTACGGATAAATGACCACGAAGCACCCACCAGTTTCATCGTGTTTATGATAAAACGGCGAGCAAAGACCATAAGTCGTACCGAGTTGTTTATCAATGAGAAAGAGACGAAAGTCAGCAATCCCGCAAGAACGATGAGCACAAGCATTATCTTGCTCAGGCTCTTGTTCACGTTATCCATCAAATCCTGCTGATAGGTCACTTCCGCCACTTGCTTGTTCGACTTTATTCGCTTCGCAATCCATTTCAGCGAATCTGCATTTGCACAATCAGCCTTCAGGTATATCTCAGCAGAAGCTGTAAAAGGATTCTCGCCAAGGAACTCTGCCGGATTTGCGCCCAATGCCTGTGTCTGTTCTTTCAGAGCCTGTTCCTTACTTATGAAGTCGAGGCGAAGCACATAATGCTGCTTGCGAAGCTTGTTGCAAACCACCTTTGCCTGCTGACTCGAAACGTTATCCTCAAACATAACGGTAACGGTGAGGTTTTCCTTCACATAGTTGGAAAGATTGTGCGCCGTAAGACCTGTAAAGACAACCATTCCGAGCAGGATAAGCACGAGGGAAGTGCTGATACAAAGCGTTATCACCTGCAAACCGATACCTCTTTTGCTATATGATTTTTTCTTCTTTTTCATTATATATTGCGCGAGAAAATTTTAGGTGCGCAGTTGTGACAAGCGCACATTACTCCAAATTTCGGTGCAAAGTAACAAAAAAATCATCACATATACAATTATTTAACGTGCTTTAACCACATTATTTATATAATAGTTGTATTTTTTTGTAAGTTGAATTAATTTTTATATCTTTGTGCAACAAAAATCACAAATCATCAATTGTCAATCGTAAATTGCCAATCGTAAATTGAAATGACCATAATATACCCTTCTCCCATCTTCGGCCCTGTTCGCAGTCGCCGTCTCGGCATCTCCCTCGGCGTCAACCTCCAACCTGGTGACGGCAAGGTGTGCACCTTCGACTGCATCTATTGCGAATGCGGATTCAACGCCGACCATCGCCCTTCCTCCCCTCGCCCATCGCGTGAGGCTGTGGCAGAGGCTTTGGAAGACACTCTACGCAGAATGAAGGCAGAAGGTAGCGGACTTGACGTGCTCACCTTCGCAGGAAACGGAGAGCCTACCGGGCATCCCGACTTCCCTGCCATCATCCAAGACACCATCGCCCTCCGCGATAAATACTATCCAGAAGCAAAGGTTTCCGTGCTCAGCAATGCCACCTTCATCCATCGCAAGGAGATTCGCGATGCCCTGATGCTCGTGGATAACAACATCCAGAAGCTCGACACCGTAGATATGGATTATATCCGCCTCGTGGATGTTCCTCAGCAGCCATCGTATGATGTCAATAAGGTGATTGAAAATCTCTGCCTCTTCAATGGTCATGTAATCATCCAGACGATGTTTATGACAGGCGAGACGAAGAGCATCGCTAATGATGGCGAAGCGAAAGTCAAGAGCGTCGATAACACTTCCGAAGCATTCATCGCTCCTTGGCTTGAGGCGGTGAAGAAGATAAAACCTTCGCAGGTGATGATATACACCATCGACCGCGAAACTCCCGATCCTGACCTTCGCAAGGCTTCAAAGGAAACGCTCGATGCCATCCGTGACCGTGTCATAGCCGAGGGCATTCCTTGCTCTGCAAGCTATTGATAGATCATAGTATTTTCGAAAACGAAGACGAAAACGAAAACGAAGACGAAAACGAAGACGAAAAACCTAACAAAAAACCAAATATGAAAAAAACTATTATTCTCTCCGCAGGCATCGCCATCATATCATGCGCCTCATGCCTTGCCCAGTCAGCATCTGAGGTGCTTGAAGCTGCCAAGCGTGCAAACACCTATTTCATGCATAAATACGAAGACCCTACACAGCCTTCCTTCGTGAAGCGTGCCCGTCCCAGCAACCTCTGGACACGTGCCGTATATTACGAAGGCATCATGGCTCTCAATGAGATAGACCCTCAGCAGGCTTATCTCGACTATGTTGACAAGTGGGGAGCCTTCCACAAATGGGGACCTCGCAACGGCAACGAGACGGTTGATGCCGACAACCAATGCTGCTTCCAGACATACATCATGCGATATAATCAGGTGGGAGGCGAAGAGAAACTTGCCAATATCCGTAAGAATTTCGACCATCAGATAGCTCGTGGCACCAATCAGGATTGGACATGGATAGATGCCATTCAGATGGCTATGCCTGCCTTTGCCGAGTTTGCCAAGACAACAGGTGAACGCAAATATCTCGACTATGCCATCCGTTCCTACACATGGACACGCGACACTCTCGCTGGTGGTCTCTTCAACAAGCCTGAAGGTCTTTGGTGGCGCGATAAGAACTTCGTTGCTCCATATAAGGAGAAAGATGGTCAGAACTGCTATTGGAGTCGTGGCAACGGTTGGGTATATGCTGCCCTCTGCCGCACTATGAACGAACTCTCGCCAAAGGATAAATACTATAAGATGCTGAAGGCAGACTTCATCCTCATGAGTCAGGCATTGCTCAAATGCCAGCGCGAGGATGGTTTCTGGAATGCATCCCTTGTCTCCCAGGACTTTGCCGGCAAGGAGCTCACCGGCACTTCCCTCTTCGTCTATGGAATGGCTTGGGGCATTAGCCACGGCATCCTCAAGAAGAAGGACTATCTCCCTACCATCGACAAGGGCATCGCCGCTATGCTCTCTGCCGTTCATAAGGATGGATTCCTCGGCTATGTTCAGGGCTCTGGTGACCGTCCTGCATCCTCACAGCCAGTCTTCTACGAGCGCGAGCCAGACTTCGACGACTATGGTCTCGGTTGTTTCCTCCTCGGCGCCACAGAGGTATATAAACTCAAAAACAAATAACACCCCCCGTTCGCAACGGTTTTCCGTTGCGCCTAAAAAACCCGTTCGCAACGGTTCTCCGTTGCGCCTTAAAAGAAAACCTAACCAAAACTAAAATATGAAAAAAGCAATCTTCCTCTCGCTCTCCCTGCCTCTCGTGGCAATGAGCGCCTTTGCATCCCCTCGCGACACCATCTCTCTCAATCGCGACTGGATGTTCCGTCATGGCGAAGCGCCATCAACGATAACCATCAACGATGCCACCACCGAAAAGGGCTGGCATAAAATCAACGTGCCTCACGACTTCCAGATAGAGCAGCCTTGGGTGGCTCCTGATGCTTCCGAGACAGCAGACAACAGCGATGCTGGTGCAAACATCAAGAGCCGTCTCTCCAGCCGTGGCTTCAAGGAAATGGGCGAAGGATGGTACGTTAAGACCATAACCCCTTCTGCCGACCTGAAGGGCAAGCGTCTCCTCCTCAACTTCGAGGGCATCATGTACACTGGTGATGTGTATCTCAACGGCAAGCGCATCGGTGGCACCAACTACGGCTATGTAGGCTTCGAGATTGACGTTACCTCTTCCCTCAAGATAGGTCAGGAGAACACCATCGCCGTGAAGGCATGGACAGGCAATCCTAAGGCTTCGCGTTGGTACACAGGTGGTGGTCTTTTCCGCGACGTAAACCTCATCGCTACCGACTCCAAGGTTTATTTCATGCGCCATCCCCTCCATATCACCACCTCGGATAATAACAAGGTGAACATCATGGCTGAGGTGCGCAATACGGAGAAGGGCGACGTACAGAAGATGCACGTAACTATCACAGCTCCTGACGGTTCCATCGTCTATGATGATAATCAGGAACTCAAGCGCAACCGTAACTACCGCTCTCAGGAACTGCAACTTCAATCTATCTCCATCCCTAATGCCAAGCTTTGGGATTGCGAGAATCCTAACCTCTACACAGCGAAGGTGGAGCTCCTCAACCAGAAGGGCGAGGTGGCTGACTGCATCACAAAGCATTTCGGCATCCGTACCGTGGAGTTTGTGCCTAACAAGGGCTTCCTGCTCAATGGCAAGAAGGTGCTCCTTAAGGGCTATGCCAACCATCACACCCTCGGTGCTCTCGGTGCTGCTGCCTATCCTCGTGCCATCGAGAAGCGCCTTCAGCTCATCAAGAGCTTTGGCATGAACCATATCCGCACTTCCCACAACCCTTACTCGCAGGACTTCCTCGACCTCTGCGACAAATACGGCATCCTCGTTGTTGATGAACTTTATGACAAATGGAATGACCAGTATGTAGGTGCTGGCCGTGAGTCGTTTATGAACATCTGGCAGAACGACCTGACCGAGTGGATAAAGCGCGACCGTTGCCATCCTTGTGTCATTATGTGGAGCCTTGGCAATGAGCTTCAGTCATACAACGACCAGCCTTACAACGACTTCGGCGTCACTCAGTTCAAGCTTATGAAGACCGTCATCCAGCGCTATGATGATTCGCGCAAGGTGACCGTTGCCATGCACCCTCGCTATCGTAACTGGGACACAAACGACGAGCCTTGCGACCTCGCTAAGGTTACTGACATTCAGGCATATAACTATCGCTATATGTATTTCCCTGGCGATGGAGCGAAATACCCTTGGATGACCTTCTATCAGAGTGAGGCTTCCGTTGCTGCCATGGGCGAGAACTATTTCGCTATGGATCTCGACAAGGTCATCGGTCTTGCCTATTGGGGTGCCATCGACTATCTCGGCGAGAGTCAGGGATGGCCAGCAAAGGGATGGGTGCAGGGTGTCTTCGACATCTCTCTCGAACCAAAGCCTAAGGCATACTATATGAAGTCGTTCTTCTCTGATGAGCCTATGGTTCACATCGCCGTTACGGAGTCGAAGAACACCGTGATGTGGAACGGTGTGCAGACAGGCAACGATGGTCAGTCAGATCATTGGAACCGCACTCCTGGCACTTCCCTCGAACTCACCACCTATACCAACGCTGACGAGGTGGAGCTCTTCGTAAACGGAAAGTCTTACGGCACAAAGAAGAACACTCTAGACGATGCAAAGCTCCGCAACCAGATTCGCTGGAAGGACATCATCTATCAGAATGGCAACATCGAGGCTGTGGCTCGCACTAATGGTAAAGTTGTGGCTCGTCATAAGATAGAGACAACGGGCAAGGCTGTGGCTCTGAAGATAGAGAGCGACAACGCAAACTGGAAGGCTGACGGCATCGACCTCCAGCATCTCCGCGTCTATGCCGTTGACAGCAAGGGCCGCCGCGTCTATACTGCTACTGGCGATGTCAAGCTCACCGTCTCTGGCGATGCTGACCTTGCCGCTGTAGGCAATGGCAACATGGTAAGCGACGAACTCCACGTCACCGACCATCGTCAGCTCTTCAACGGTTCCATCCAAGCCATCCTCCGCGCTGGCGAAACCGCTTCCAACGTCACCATCACCGCCTCTTGCGAAGGCATGAAGCCAGCAAAGCTCACCCTCCCTTGCGGCATCGTGGCAAAGAAAAAGAAGAAGTAATCAAGAAAACTGCCCATGAACGTACACAACACTATCTCATGGGAAGAATAATCAATAAAACCAAAAGGGAGTCGCGTTTTGTGACTCCCTTTCTTAGTTTACAAAAAAAAACTTCTATCTTTGTTTATTTTTTCCCTACCCTATCTATTTTCTTCCTAACCAATAGCTAACATCCTTTACGCATGCGTCTTCCATAGTCAAGGAGCATATTTCCTTAGCCATATCATTAAGGCTTAGGCATTGGCTTCTGGTTATGATGTTCCTCTCCATGTGATGCGGCCAAGGGGCAAGCAAGAGCAAGCGACCTTCTGCACAATAGTCAAACTCCCATCCTGATGGTTTGAAGATGTCAGGAAAACCATTCTCGCGCAGAATTATCATATCGCCACCGCATTCCTTCGCCATTTCTCTCACCTCCTTCTCTCTCGGAGAGATAAACGGAGACACCAACACTCCGCCTTCCATAGCCACTCGTTTCCACTCCTTCATGTGCGCCTCATGTTCCTCTGCCGTATCTCTCCTATGCACGATTACCTGTGCTTTCATCGTCTCTCTCAACAGGAAGATATTACCATAGGCAGCATACTCCTGTCTTCCTATCCTCACATGAAGATATTTTCTGAACAGATGCGGGAACTGCCTCTTCACGGCAAGGCGCCTCGGATTGTCTGCTATGTATTTCTTGAGCGCATCCAGCTGTCCTGCCCGATAGAGAATCCTATCATTATAGCCTTCCTCGAAAAGCGGAGGACGCTTTGCGGCTGCCTTCTTCGCGGCTTCCTTTTTCGCTGCCTCCTTTTTCGCTGCCTCCTTTTTTGCTGGAACTCCCGTTCCACCAACAGAACCTAGACACACACCCGTTCCACCAACATAACCAGAATGCGCAACTGCTTCCTGGTTCTGTTCGTCGGACGGAAGTCCGAGGCTCCTCCAATAAGCCTTGCTACACGCGCCCTTGATGGCACCAACCACCTTTCCCAGATGCTTCTCAAGCGGCCTCACAACCCTTACGAGCACATGGATATGATCCTCCATGATGGCATACCTCCATACCTCTATCTCAGGATGGAAACAAGGGATAGTCTTTATTATCTCCTCCACCTCCATCCCCAACTGATTCATTTCTATCCTCGGCGCGCTATCGCTCCCCATCGGCGCCATAGCATCGCCAACGAGCCTACCCAGAAGACGCCTTCTTCCTTCAACAGCCATAGTCAGCATATAGATGCCAGGCTCACGATAATCATTCATCTAGCATCTGCGCTTCATGGAATGCATTGTAGGCTGCACCTCCACTCCTCTTGCTATGGCTTCTTCACGTGTCATAAATATAATAAGGTAATTTCCATGCTATGAAAAAAACACTCCATCTGGTGGAATCTCATGCATAATGCAAAGGTAGCATTTTCTTTCAACAATAAAGACAAAAAAAAGTTTTTTGATAAAAAAAGAACAATAGCTTTGCTTCTCACTCCCTAAAGCTTAGCTTTACACCTCGAGTTTGGCCCAAACTCATCTCCTGCTATACCCAAATAGGCATTAAGTTGGGAGCAAATAATTCATGAAGACATTGCGCCTGCAGTCAACGAATTTGTACGCAACGTTACACGTTACACAAATTCCTTATAACCTATTAAATCTCAAACGGTTAAATGCGTGTAACGTCCTCTCAACGTTGCACGCACGTTACATAGAAAATTAAGCAAAAGATATACTTGAAATCCATTCAACTTTTTCCAGGGGAGTACAGATAGTGAAACGTACGTGTAACGTCAAGCTGACGTTACACGGACTTATCTCACACGCTATCAATACTTTACAAAGAAAAAGTGCAACGTGTAACGTTACGAGAAAATTCGTGGGAGTATGACATAGCAAAATCAACTAAAATTGATTGTGGATAAAATGAAGGTGTAAGCTTGTAAAGAATTGAAAATAAGGCAAGAAACGGAAAAATCGGTTTGTTAAATGAATTTAATGTGAATGCGATATTTTGGGGATAATCGGGAACAATCGTGGGAAATGTATTAACTTTGTGCTGAATTAAAAAAAGACACAAGGTTATGCAAATAAAAATTTTTCTTTCGGAAGTAAAACAGAAGAGCAACAAGGTTGATCATTCTGTAAGTGAGCCACACCATATTTATATAAGGGATAATGGTGATGGCAATGAATGGTGGCGTGACGGAGATATGGCATTGTCATTCCGTGTTCGCGCCAAGGGTGTTGATATAAAGGTTCGCTCTGACATTATGGTATGGAGTGAATATTGGGACAATTCGCTGCCAGGCTATAAACGAACCCGTAAGGTTTCGGCAGAAGTGCAAAAGGCGATGAAGACCTTGCTCAACGAGATTATGGAAAAGTTGACTGACGAATATAATCAGGAGTCAGCCAACAGTAACTGGGTGAAGAGCGTAATCTCTGATTGCCTCAGAAGCAAGGACGAACTGTTGCCATCCATCGCAGACAGGATTGAGCAGTATTGCACGGAACATGAGCTGGCGAAAGGTTCGAGGTGTGTATTCATTGCAACGAGTAAGAAGGTTCGCAGATATGAAGCGTAC
>JAZQOH010000050.1:0-20242 GCA_045627725.1 Prevotella sp.
TGGAAAGCAATGAATACGGAAAGGCTATGGAATACCTTGATGCTGCCAAACATCTGCTGCCAGGTAATGACCATGGTTCTGAAATACAGGAGATGATGGAAGACAAAACGCAGGAAATCAATTACAACAAATAAATTCGCATAAAGGACTGGTTGGTCATTGACCACCAGTCCTTTTTGTACTTTCCTATTTTTCTCAGATTCATACATAATCTCATACCCTATATCCTTTGTGTCTTGTAGTGGTGCGACGAGTAGTCTTGACAGTTTTCTCGCTACTCTCCCTGAACTCTCCTTGAGGTCTCCCTGAAAAATCTTTCATATAGGAAAATGATATGAATTGAAAAATTGCCTACACCCTACACCAGAGGTGGGATAACACTTTGTATATCAATACGTTTGGTGCGGTGTAGGGTGTATGCAAAATGACGAAATTTATATTTTTTGGAAAGACCCGAGTCTCGATGACCGAATCTCAACGAATTTATGTTTTAACTCGTCACTCGTCACAAAGACCTTATAACACAATGAGAATCAATAGAATAGGAGTGTGATGAGTGGTAACGCACTCATCACACACTCATCACACTTATATACATCTGATTATCTGCAACTTATCTACCTTCTGTGACGAGTGATGAGTGTTTTTAATTTTGTTAGACTTCGGACGGAATGTCTTTATAAACTGTTTGCCCCAAACTCAATATCTGTTTGGGGCAAACAGGAGGTGAGTTTGGGGCAAACACGATGCGTAAAGCATTGAGTTAGGATACCTAATGCATTGAGTTAGCACCCCTAAAGCTATGCTTTTCTGTACTTAGAACTTATAACCGAGAGTCATCATGAATTGATGACGCTCATTCTTCACTTTTGTTGCACCAGCGATATTGTTGATAGTGGTGCCGTCAACGTCCTTGATGTCACCCATGCTCTCGAAAGGATAGAAGTCGCCATTCTTACTTGAGTACTGATAGGCGAGGTCGATAGAGAAGTTTTCGTGGGTATAGCCTACACCACAGGTGACGCGATGTGTATCCTTCCAGTTTGTATAGTCTGTTGTGGAAGTATAGTAGCATCCATCAGCGTTGAGGCATGTAGAGCGTACACCATCCTTTTTATACATAGGAGAGACATAGTTATAACCAGCGCGAACAGCGAACTCAGGAGAGAGTTTACTCTCAAAGCCTACCTTGAGGGTGTGAACGCCCTTCAGGCTCTTCTTTGTGTTGGCATTCATATACTCATCCGACTTAGATTTAGCGCTATAGGTGTTGTCCCAATAGTCGTAGGTCTCATCAGTTATGATACGGTTGTCGATGGCGCCATAGTCAGAATAGTCATAGGAAACACCAACTGCGAGATCCTGTCCGAAGGTGTGACCGAGAGATGCACCGAAGTTCCAAGGGGTGAACATCTTATACTTGATAGACTCGTTGGACTTTCCTGTGTCGTATAGACCAAGGCCTGGTGTGTTGTTGTATATACGAGTGAAATTGCTGGATGTCAGCTCATACCACGTTGGGGTAGCTATACTGAGGCCGAAGCGGAAAGGACTTTCATCTATAGGACGTATGATGACACCACCCTTGATGTTCCATCCTGTACCTGTGATGCTACGCTCATCAGTTGTGAGGAGATTGCCTGCATCGCCACCATCTTTATAGTTGAGAAACTCAGAGTAATGTGAGACGTGGTCATATTGAACGTCCTTGATGCCCAAGGTAATACCCCAGAATATCTGGTTCTGATGGTTTCCGCTGATGTTGATGTCATACTCTCCGATGTAACCTTTCTGCTCACGAGTGAAGCCATAGCCGTCAGCATCGTTGTAGAGGTATGTGTCGGGATCAATTTCGTATGGGTCAGGGTTAGGGATGAAAGCATTCCAGAGGAGATAGTCGCTCTGTGAGAAGTTACGCGAGGTGTAGTTGCTCTTGGAATCATCATAACCGATATACTCTCCTTTCTCACTGAGATCGATGTTGAAACCACCATTGATACTACTTCCGCGCAATCCTTTTATATATGCTCCCTTGTTTTGAGAAGCATTGCGAAGAGAGTTTGCAGCAGCGAGAACCTCATTGAAGTTACGGCTCTTGTGGTAGTTGAAGGCAAAGTTCACGTAGTTGCCGTTGTCTGTAGGCATGGTGAATACGAATCCCAACTGGTCGAAGCTCATCGGTGACTTACCATTGATGGTTGCATTGAAACCATTGTTGCTCGACTTTGCCTCACCAATGGAATTGAGTCCGAAGGTAGTTGAGACGGAAGAACGACGGAAGAGGCCGATACCGGCAGGGTTTGTACCTATGGTTGAGATATCAGCACCGAGGGCTTCCATTGCGCCACCCATACCAACGTAGCGTGCTGTGCCGTTGAGGTCTTCTGTTGCTATCTGTGCGCTCTCGTAAGTCTCCTGTGCCATTGCTGGCATAGCGAGGAGTGAAGAGAGGATTGCTATTGGGAATATGTTCTTTTTCATATTGATTTTCTTTTTTTGAGGGATTTCGATGTTTCGATTATTCGATTTTCGGTGATTCGATGATTCGATGATTCGATTTTTCGAGGTTTCGATGATTCGGTGATTTGGACTTCTATTTTATCTTCTTCCACCGAAGCCGCCACCACCTCCGCGTGAGCCTCCGCCGCCACCGAAGCTACCGCCTCCGCCGCTGCGAGATCCTCCACCAAAGCTACTGCCGCCTCCGAAACTGCTTCCAGTGTTGCCGAAGTTGCGCGATGTATTTTCGTAAGAGCGAGTGTTGTTGAAGTTGGAGTTGCGGGAAATGTTATCGTTGCTTCTTGCGTTGTTGTAAGTGCGACTTGAGGTATTGTCCTGCGTTATGCCGTTGCGACGACCGGAGAAATTACCTCTTGCCTGTGTGGAAGCTTCGCTATGATCTCTTGTCTGAACACCTCGTGAGACGCTGCGGGCATTATTGGATGCTATGCTGCCACCTCTATGTCCAGAGAAGTTGCCGCCATGGTTGTGAGTTCCTGCGCCACCGCTAACGTGAACTATGACAGGAGCATGCCAAGGACGATAAGGTCCCCAAGGTCCCCATCCTCCATGGTGCCAATACCATGGGTCGTATGGGCCATACCATGGGTCGTACCAGGCATAATGCCAAGGGTTATAGTAGAATGGATCGTAGAACCAAGGGTCATAGAACCATGGGTCGTAATACCAAGGCGAGTGGAAACTATTCCATGCCCAGTAAGGACCATAGAAATCGTCGAAGCGACTGAGATAACGGGTATTGGTATATTCCTCATCGCTGTTGTTGTTCTTCTTGCTCTCTAAAACGTCTCTCCATTGTGTAGCAAGTGAATCGCTCTTCACAAGGGCATTGAGAGATATAGAGTCAGGATAGACACCTGTGCCCGGAGTGAACTCTATGATGTCGTTTCCGATGGAGTCGGTGCTAACGGTCTCATAATGGGATGCGAAGGCTCCTCGGCGATTGTATTCGTCCACATTGCGATTTGAACCGCTGTGATATACTGGTGTTGCATAGCTGTCATCTCTCTCTGCCTGGCGCTTTGCCTTTGCTTCCTTCGCTACCTTCTTGCTAGGAATGAAGTAGAGGTCATCCTGTGCCATTGCCGATGTTATAAGAAGCGTTGCAATAGTAGTAAGCAGGAACAGTCTTTTCATTTTCTTATCCTCCTTTATATTATAATAAGTTGTTAATGTTAAACTGCTAATTATGTATTATGAGTCATTTGTTTTTTGATTCATGATGCAAAATTATCATTTATTTTCATGCAAAGTTAAGGAAAATCCCTCTCATTTGGGTGGAAATCCCTATTTATTTTATACCTTTGCAGAAAATTTAACTTTTTAGGACGTAATAGAATAACTTATTAAGACTATATATGAAGTATTATTCTACTCATTTCAAGATAGATAGCAGTGATGAGACTGTGAAGCAGACCTCTCGCGAAATACTTGCGGCAATCGCAGGAGAATGTGGTTATGAAACCTTCCTCGATACGGATGAAGGCGTGGAAGGCTACGTGCAGGTGGACTATTATGACGAAATTATGCTCAAGGAAATGCTTGCCGACTTCCCTGTAGAAGACGTGGAGATATCGTTCACCACGGAAGAGGTAGAGGATCAGGACTGGAATGAGACGTGGGAGCAGGAGCAGGGGTTTGAGCCTATATATATAAATGATAAGGTGGTGATATATGATGTGCTTCACACCGATGCTGCTGACCTTGAAGCTCCCGTGATGATAGGAATTCATGCTCGCAATGCTTTCGGTACGGGCACTCACGAGACGACACAGATGATGCTTTCGTCACTCATTGCTATGCCTCTGGAAGGCAAGCGTGTGCTCGACTGCGGATGTGGCACGGGCATATTGGGCATCTGCGCCTTGAAGTTCGGCGCTACGGAGAGCGTTGGCTATGATATAGATGAATGGAGCGTGGAGAATACACGCCATAATGCGGAACTGAATGGAGTGGGGGAGAACATACATGTGTTTGAGGGAGATTCAAAAGTGTTGAGCCACATTGATGGTGTCTTTGATGTGGTAGTGGCAAATATATTCCGTGAGGTTCTCCTTGCCGATATGGAGCATTTTATATCGGTAATGGCAAAAGGTGCTCATCTGTTGTTGAGCGGCTTCTATGAGGAGGATGCTCCGATGCTTATAGAGAAGGCGGAGGAATTAGGACTTAAACATGAGAAAACCGTGACGGACGGAGAGTGGGCACACTTGGTTTTCACTCTTTGATGCACAGCTGTTTCAGATCGTAGAAGGAACCATTGTAGATATTGAGGTCCACGTAGCCATCAATGCCGGGAAGCTGACCTGCATCGGTATGCTGCCAGAATTTCCATTCTCCTTGATATGCCATCTTATCTACGTAGTAGTGGGATATCCAATATGGGTAATCGTCAAATCGCTTATCGTTGAGATACTGCAATTTGAACTTATAGTTTGTGTAAAGGATAGGCTTTACATGATATTGATCCTCAACGATATGGAGCCACGTGAGAATATCGCGCTGAAACTCCTCGACAGGCTGTTCCTTGCGTTTTGTCTCCACATCGAGAACAGGAGGGAGGTCTCCTTCTTCGAGTTTCACTTTCTTAAGGAAAAAATAGGCTTGGTCACGTGCTGATGACTTAAGGCTCCAGAAATGGTAGGCACCGCGAATGAAACCATTCTCACGAGCCTGCTCAAAGTTATCGTAGAAATATTCGTCCATGAGGCTTGCACCTTCCGTTGATTTGATAATGACAAATCTGACGGGGCACTTGTTTATTATGGCTGTGCGTAATTGCGACCAGTCAATCTCTCCCTGATAATGGGATACGTCAATACCTTGTATCTCATAGCCTTCGGGATATTTCTGGTCACCATAGAGAGCGCGCCAACGAAAGCCTGTAGGACTTACGAAAAAATAATAGAAAACCCATACATACACGATAGAGACAAGTATGCCAAAAAGCCACCACACCCTTTTGTGTTGGGCGTAGTGGCTTTTTTTATGAGTTTTCTTTTTTGTCATTAATCTTCCTGCTCAAGAGTAAGTGTCATTGTAGGACGATCGCAAACCTCTGTAGGACCGAAGTACTGGATTGGGCCAGGGTAAACGAATGAAGTGTTGCGAGCCCACTCTGTACGATGGCGAACGAAGTACTTGTATGGCTTGCCAGAGAGTTCAACGAGAGCCTTCTTGATAACTGGCTTCATCTCACCTGAACGCTTCTCCATGTTCATCATTGCTGTGATAGGAATACCACCTGCGATCCATTCGTCAGCAGGCTTGAATGTGTTCTTGATAGAAGACATATAGCCGGTCTTTCCTGCTGCCATCAGCATAGATGCGTTGAAGCCGAGAGAGTAGCAGTAGTCAGCATCCCAGTTAGAAGGAGCTGCGCAACGTCCCTCATAGCCGAAGAAGTGGTGCTGTGTAGCGAACTT
Organism: Prevotella sp.; assembly: GCA_045627725.1. Lineage (GTDB taxonomy): Bacteria > Bacteroidota > Bacteroidia > Bacteroidales > Bacteroidaceae > Prevotella. The sequence goes on from JAZQOH010000050.1 coordinate 5,946, forward strand.
ACCTGTGTAGATGCCGTCCTTCTTCCACTCTGCGAGCTTCTTGCTAACCATCTCAGCGAGGAGCTGCTCTGTCTCGATGAGAGAAACCTGTACGTTTCCGTGTGGGTCACGCTCGAGAGCGAGCTGACGAGAAACAGCGAGAGGGAGTGACTTGAAGATAGCAGCATTCTCATCAGAGAGATGCTTGAGAACGTAGTCAATCTTCTTGTCGTCAGCGATGAGGTCGAAGTCAGCCTGGTTTGCTGCGAGCATATCGTTGAGCTCAGCGATGAGCTTCTTGATAGCAGGGATGAACTCGATGAGACCTTCTGGTACGAGAACTACACCATAGTTGAGACCACGGTTAGCACGGTCGCAAACAGTCTCTGCAATATATGTAACAACGTCGTCGAGAGTCTGGTTCTTAGCCTCTACCTCCTCACCGATGAGGGTGATGTTTGGATGAGTCTGAAGAGCGCACTCGAGAGTTACGTGAGAAGCTGAACGGCCCATGAGCTTGATAAAGTGCCAGTACTTCTTGGCAGAGTTACAGTCGCGCATGATGTTGCCGATAACCTCAGAGTAAACCTTAGTAGCTGTGTCGAAACCGAATGATGCCTCGATAGCCTCGTTCTTAAGGTCGCCATCGATAGTCTTAGGACAGCCGATAACCTGTACGCCAGCACCGATAGCTGCATAGTACTCAGCGAGTACGCAAGCGTTGGTGTTAGAGTCGTCACCACCGATGATAACGAGAGCCTTGATATCGAGAGCCTGAAGGATTTCGAGACCCTTGTCGAACTGATCCTTCTTCTCGAGCTTTGTACGACCAGAACCGATGATATCGAAACCACCTGTGTTACGATACTCGTCGATGATCTCTGGAGTGAGCTCCATATAGTTGTGGTCAACGAGACCGCCAGGACCGAGGATAAAGCCATAGAGTTTGTTCTTTGGGTTGAGCTTCTTGATACCGTCGAAGAGACCAGAAATAACGTTGTGACCACCAGGAGCCTGACCACCTGAGAGGATAACGCCAACGTTCATCTGGGCTGTTGTCATCTTGCCTTCTGTTGGTTCAAACTTCAGGTATGGCATACCGTATGTGTTAGGGAAGAGCTTCTGTACCTCTTCCTGATCAGCAACTGACTGTGTTGGTTCACCCTCGACAGCCTTCAGAGCACCGCGAAGAGCCTTTGGGAGTTTTGGCTGGTAGGCAGCGCGTGCAATCTGCAAAGCACTTTTTTCCATGATTCTTTTTTCTTAATGTTTATTTTATGGTTTGAAATTCTTTATTCCTTGATAAAATTACTGCAAATGTAGTAAAAATCTCCGAAAGAAGGAAGGAAAAATGAAATAAATGATAAAAAAACAACTTTTTTGACAAGTAGTGCTTGCATTTTCAGAAATAATAACTAACTTTGAGCATTGAAAATATAACTTTCCGTGTAAAACCTGAAAACTAATAGAATTATGGCAAACAAACGCGTATTGAAGAAACAGATCAATTTTGTGTGCAGTGAATTGTTCGCAGAGGCAGTTGCAGCATCGACCTATGCAAGTCGTGCTGATGCGGAGGAAAATCTCAATGCCCTGCTGAAAGGAATACTTCGCATGCACTCTGACTATATAATGAGAGTATCACATCCAGAGCCTGGAATGAAGGCAAAGGATTATTATAAAACGATGATTGAGTCATTCAACTCGGATATAAACGAAGTTGTTGATCACATCGGAAATATGTTGAGTTAGACTCATAATGCTGAAAGGATTTTGTAATTGGTTGCTCTACAAGAAACTTGGATATACCAAAGAGGTAACTGTGGAGCATCCGGATAAATATATAATATGTCTCGCTCCGCATACGAGCAATTGGGACTTCATCATCGGACAACTCTACGGTAATGCAGAGGGGATGACGGTGAATTTTCTCATGAAGAAGGAGTGGTTCTTCTGGCCTTTGGGTGCCTTGTTCCGCAAGATGGGAGGCATTCCTGTGTATCGCCAGAAGCATACTTCTATGACCGATATGCTTGCTGATACAGCAAAGAGGGAGAAGGTGTTTCATCTGACGATTACTCCCGAAGGAACGAGAAAGCGTAACCCTGAATGGAAGAAGGGCTTCTATTTCATAGCACAGAAGGCTGGGATACCTATCCTGCTGTATGGTCTCGACTATGAAAAGAAGAAGATTGTATGTACAAAAAGCTTCATTCCAACGGGTGACGTAGACAAGGATATGGAGGAAATAAAGCAATACTACAAGGGATTCAAGGGAAAGAAACCTGAGTTGTTTGCTATCTGAACTGATTGGTGTTGAATTTGATAGGAAGAAATATACATAAGAAAACTGGTGCGTCTCCCGTAAAGACGCGCCATTTGTATGTATTGCCAGTGGTTATGCTGTTGGCAATGCTTTGCGTTTGTTCCTCTTCCGTGGCACAGAACACGAGAGGGTGGTGGGGAAAGATTGACTATAAAGGAAATCCTTGGGTGAGAAACGACTCGAAGAATGTCAATATCTCCAAGGGACTTTATAACCGTCATATCTCATTATGGGCAAGTCACGGCAGATACTATGCCTCCGATGTGGACAGATGGAAATGGCAGAGAGTTAATCTCTTTGGTACCAATGAGGATTTGTTCACCCAGACGTTCGTGGTACCATATCTCATTCCTATGCTTGAACGTGCCGGTGCCAATGTGTTTACTCCGAGGGAGCGCGACTGGCAGGTGCATGAGACCGTTATCGACAATGATGGAAGGATGATGATGGTTGACGGCATCGTGAGCAGGTATGCTTCGAAAAACTATGTGGAGGAAGGTGTATGGAATGATTATCGTACGACGGGATTCCGTATTCCTGAAAGCGGAACACTGCGCGATGGAGATACTCCTTTCAATCAGGGAACAGCAAGATTTACTCGTGCAACTAAGAAAAGAGGCGACTCTTTCATAATATATTCTCCGGAGATAAAGGAGGCAGGCAGATATGCTGTGTATGTTTCCTATCAGACGATGGAGGAGAGCGTGGATGATGCCCATTACATCGTGATGCATAAGGGTGTGGATACACATTTCCGTGTGAACCAGAGAATGGGAGCAGGCACGTGGGTGTATCTTGGCAGTTTCGACTTTGATGCAGGAATATCAATGGACAACTGCGTGATAATTGACAACCAATCGTCGAGGAAGGGTGTGGTGACAACTGATGCCGTGCGCTTCGGCGGAGGTATGGGCAATATTGTACGTGGAGGAAGAAAGAGCGGAATGCCACGATGCCTTGAAGGTGCGAGATACTATGCCGAGTGGGGTGGTGCACCTTATTATATATATAGTACCAGGCAAGGAAAGGATGACTATTCTGACGACATAAACGTTCGCTCGCTGATGACAAACTGGTTGGCTGGAGGAAGTCCTTATGTTCCTGACAGAGAAGGAGGGAAAGTGCCTATCGAATTGTCCCTCGCGCTTCATAGCGATGCAGGATTTGCTCGCGATATGAAGTCTATATACGGTGGTCTCGGTATATGCACTACGAACTTCAACGACGAGCGTCTTGCCAGCGGACTTTCACGCTTCTATTCCTATGATTTCGTGAAGGATATGCTCGATCAGGTGAAGAATGACTTAAGGAAGACTTACGGCTCCTGGCAGATACGTGACTTATATGATAAGAACTATTCAGAATCACGTCTCCCAGGTATGCCTTCTGCCATCATAGAACTGCTTTCGCATCAGAGTTTCCCCGATATGAGACTAGCCCATGATCCGCATTTCAAGTTTACGATGGCAAGGGCAATATACAAGTCGATACTTCGTTTCATATCTGATGGACATAAGCGTAAGTATGTGGTGACGCCTCTGCAACCTACTCATCTTAGTATGTCAATGGACAATAAGGGAAGAACTACGCTTTCCTGGATGGAACAGGAAGATCCGCTCGAGCCTAAGGCAAAGGCAAAATCGTATATGCTCTATACGGCCATAGGCGATGAAGATTTTGATAATGGCAAAAGAGTAAAAGGTACATCCTATAGCGTAAACCTTCAGGATGATGTTGTTTATAGATTCCGAGTGACAGCCGTGAATGAAGGTGGCGAGAGCTTCCCATCTGAGGAGATGGCTGCCTATCATCACCCTGGCGATGAAGGACAGGTGATGGTTGTGAATGGTTTTCATCGTCTTTCTGGTCCTGCAATGACAATTGGAAGTCGCTCAGGGAACGGAGGCTATTCCTCACTCGGTTTTGACATAGATGAAGACCCTGGTGTATCATACGGTTTGACGGCAGGATGGCTGGGAAGGCAACAAGTGTTTTCTACTGCTACGGCAGGAAGGGAAGGGCCAGGAACCTTCGGTTATAGCAGTGAGGAACTGGCAGGAAAGTTTGTTGCAGGAAATGATTTTAACTATACCACAGAGCATGTCCGTGCCATTGCTTCGATGAGAAAATATAGCGTGGTAAGTAGTTCTTCTGAGTGTATAGGCAATTCGACAAGGCTTTCTGACTACCGCATGATAGACCTTATCCTCGGTAATGAGAGAAATGATGGACACTCACTCGGCAAATATAAGACATTTACTCCGGCAATGCAGTCTGCTTTACGCAAATTTACAGGTGCCTTGCTCGTGAGCGGTTCGTATGTGGCATCAGACAATACTACGGACGATGAGAAGAGTTTTCTTGCTGATGTGCTGCATGTGAAATTGAGAGACCAGAACAGGACTCCCGCTTCTGATGTTATTGGTATGGGAACATCCTTCGCTGTGTGGCGATCGCTCAATCCAACGCATTATGCTTCAACGTGTTCTGATATACTCGGTGTGCCAGGTGAGATGTATGTGGCGGTGGATACAACGAGCGTTGCCAATGACTCTATATCAGCTGCCTCGGCAGTGGATGGTGATAACATTATAAATGAGAATAGGCCTTCATCGCCAACTCCTATGATGCAATATGTGATGCCAGACAATAGTGCATTTACGGCTCTCTCCTATGCTGATGGCACTTCTGCTGCCATAGCCTATAGGAAGGAAGGAGAGCCTCGCAGATTCACGATGGGATTCCCATTGGATTGTATAAAGCAGCGCGAAATGCAGGGAGCAATAATGCGAGGAATCGTTAACTTCCTGCTAGAATAAAAAAATAGTGAATAGGCAAATAAATTGTAAATAGCTAAATAAATTGTAAATAGTTAAATAGTAAATGTTTTTATGTTTTCAATACAAGCAAATGCGTCAGGAACGCGAGCAATAGAAATATCCGAAGAACATCTTCTGACAATAGAGAAGTACTCTTTGTTTCAGGGACTTATAGATAGTAACGGCATTGTTGATGAGATGGTACTTGACAAGCTGAAGTTTAATGTGCGTTCGCTGCTTCAGTCAGCAGATGCTATGGATGCTTCACTTCTCGCATTCTGTTTCGATGTGCTCTATCATAAGGATATGAAAGCTCTTGGATTACATAATCTCATCCTTCTCTTCATTGACTGGAAAGAGAAAAATGGTCAGCAGGGTAGTGAGGTTACTGACGTTGAATAATAAGAAGATAATTAGGAATTGCAACTAACAGATTTTCTTCCTACGACAAAAAAAGAATGTGAATTGCGTGGTTGGAGTGAACTCGACGTGATTCTGTTCTCGGGCGACGCCTATGTGGATCATCCATCATTCGGTGCCGCCGTGATAGGTCGTACCCTTGAGGCTGCTGGTTACCGTGTTGCCATAGTGCCGCAACCTGACTGGCATGGTGATTTCCGTGATTTCAAGAAGTTGGGTCGTCCTCGCCTTTTCTTCGGAATATCACCAGGCTGTATGGACTCTATGGTGAATAAATATACAGCTAACAAGCGCCTGCGCTCGGAAGATGCCTATAGTCCTGACGGTCGTCACGACTGTCGTCCTGAGTATCCTACGATAGTCTATTCCAAGATACTTCGTGAATTGTATCCAGATGTACCAATAGTGCTTGGAGGCATAGAGGCTTCGCTCCGTCGACTTACGCATTATGACTATTGGGAAGATCGTCTGCGTAAGTGTATTCTGTGCGATTCATGTGGCGATATCATTAGTTATGGAATGGGGGAGAAGACTATAATAGCCATTGCTAATGAGTTGGCGAACGGGCGGAATATCAGTGATATAAAGGAACTCCCACAGACAGTATATGTGGCTCGTGAAGAGGATATACCAGGTGGGATAAAGGATGATGATATCCTTCTGCATAGTCATGAGGAGTGTCTGCGCAATAAAAAGGCACAGGCGGATAATTTCCGTCATATTGAGGAAGAGAGCAATAAGATGCATGCCCAGCGACTCATACAAGGAGTTGATGGAAAATATGTGGTGGTAAATCCTCCATATCCTCCTATGACGACGGAGGAGATAGATGCCTCGTTTGACTTGCTATACACTCGCGTCCCTCATCCGAAGTATAAAGGAAAGAGGATTCCTGCGTATGAGATGATAAAGTTCTCCGTAAACCTTCATAGAGGCTGCTTCGGAGGTTGCGCCTTCTGCACCATATCGGCTCATCAGGGGAAGTTCATAGCCTGTCGCAGTAAAGAGAGTATAATGCGTGAGGTGAAGGAGGTCGTAAAGCTTCCTGATTTCAAAGGCTATCTCTCAGATCTCGGAGGACCTTCAGCGAATATGTATGGCATGCACGGCAATAACCTGAAGGCGTGTGAGAAATGTAAGCGTCCTTCGTGCATTCATCCGCAGATTTGTCCTAATCTGAATACTGATCATTCAAAATTGCTGGATATCTATCATGCCGTTGATGCTTTACCGGAGATTAAGAAAAGCTTTATAGGCTCTGGTGTACGTTATGATCTTCTTTTGCATCATAGCAAGGATGAACGTATCAATGAAGCAGCGCGCCGATATACCCGCGAACTGATATGCAAGCATGTTAGTGGAAGACTGAAAGTGGCTCCTGAACATACCTCTGACAAGGTGTTGAACCTAATGAGAAAACCTTCTTTCAGATTGTTCGGTGAGTTTAAGAGAGTCTTTGATCGTATAAACAAAGAGGAAGGGTTGCGCCAACAGATAATACCTTATTTCATCAGTTCTCATCCGGGATGCAGGGAAGAGGATATGGCTGACCTTGCCGTCAAGACGAAGAAACTTGATTTTCAGTTGGAACAGGTGCAGGACTTTACGCCAACACCAATGACCGTAAGCACCGAAGCATGGTACTCCGGCTATGATCCATATACTATAGAACCTGTTTTTTCTGCAAAGAGTCAGCGTGACAAATTGGCTCAGCGCCAGTATTTCTTCTGGTATAAACCTGAAGAAAGGAGGCAGATAGAGCAGTCTCTGCGACGCATAGGAAGACCTGAACTCATCCGCGAACTATTCGGTGATGTTCCTCCATCGCATATCCGACCACAGTCGCGCGATGGACAAACTTATGGTCGTCCTCAGTCTCGCGATGTCCAGTCTTATGATAAGGGCAGAAAGAGTAGGGAAGGTAAGGACTCTCAAAGAAAATCTGGAGGCAAGGAGCAGAAGAAATCCTATAATCCTAATTTTACGAAAGGATATAAGGGCAAGAAACCAAAACGTTAGAGAATAATTGTATAACTTAATAAACCTAAAAAAGAAAATGAAGAAAGTATTTATTTCATTCGTTGCATTTGTGGCAATGGCGATTGCTTTTGTTTCATGTACAAAGTTGGATGACGATGGTAATCGTACTCTTAATGTAAAAGGTACCATTGTTGGCAACTATCTGGTAGATGATTCTGGTGCCAGGATGAGTTTGATCGGTAATACTATACCTGACAGAACCCGTGGCATATTTTCAGTGACATATAATGTCAACAATGTAAAGACTGATGGTTCTGGAACGGTAGTCGTAGAAGGTGTTACTGCTACATTACAAGCCAAGATATTGGTAAAAAGCATGGAGTCTGTACAAGAGGCAGAAGCAAAAGGCGTTGACATAACTAAGCTTGACAAGAACATAAGTCTTCAGTATTGCGACCTCCTCGGTGGTTATATGCAGTTGTTGGCCTATGACCTGTATGAAAACAATGATTCTTATCACATCGTGTATGATCCTGCAGTGCAGAAGAATGATACACTAAAGCTTAAATTGTGCAATGATGGAAAACCAACGACTAAAACTCATGCTATGCAGGTAGACTTTGATTTTGAGAATGTCAGAAATCTGATGCCATGGAAAGATACCCTCGTTGTTTCTTTGGAAGTTACTGGAATCAAAAAAGTAAATATGAAGATGTTAAAGAGTGCTATGAAGAAACCATATTAATTGTTTCGGCTTTTCTTATATCAACATATAACAGACTCGTGGTAAAATTACCTCGGGTCTTTTTTTTGTTTATGCTATTGTTGATTTCTAAAATTATGTAAATTTTTGATGCGAATTATCTCTTATATCGTAAAAAATTCGTATCTTTGCATTCTATGAGTTGTAGAAATAAAATTTTATATATTATATATACTTTCCTAATTCTTCTCATTCCTTCTGTGCTTAAGGCGCAAAGTGTGGAGTGTGAGGACTCTTGTCGTCATGTGCACGGCATAGATGTGTCTCATTATCAGGGAAATATTTTCTGGGAGATTGTCGGTGACAATTCCAAAATGGCTTATGTCTATATAAAAGCTTCAGAGGGTGGAGATCGTAAGGATGACAGGTTCGAACAAAACATACAGCTCGCCCATAAGTATGGACTGAAAGTTGGATCGTATCACTTCTATCGTCCGAAGATAAACCAGCAGTTGCAGTTAGAAAATTTTATTTCTCAATGTCGTCCTAGTGAGCAGGATCTCATCCCTATGATAGATATTGAAACAAATTCTGGGCTTCCTACTGAGGCATTTTGCGATTCCCTGTTCACTTTCCTTGAACTTGTAGAGCAGGCCTATAGGCAGCGTCCTTTGATATATACAGGAACGAATTTCTACAACAAGCATCTGCAGGGAAAACTCGACCGCTATTTAATAATGATAGCGCAATATACCAAAGATGAACCTGTATTGGCAGATGAGAGAGATATCACCCTTTGGCAATATACGGGTAAGGGAAGGATAAACGGTGTCAACGGACATGTGGATAAGTCGAGGTTTATGGGACGTCACAGTCTAAGAGAACTCCGTTTCCGTCATAGGTCGAACGAAATGTAAACATCAAACAAATACAAGTAAAATATAAAGCAATGGCAGTTATCAAATGTCCAGAATGTGGACACCAAGTTAGTGAGAAGGCACCTACATGTCCTGGTTGCGGGGTAGAGATTGCGGGAAAGATTGTACGTTGCCCAGATTGCGGTGAGGTATATTTCAGTGAGCAGGCAATGTGTCCTGCTTGTCATCGTCCAACGGCATCAAGGCCACAACAGAGACCTGCTGCTACACTACAGCCTGAACCTGCACGAAAGCAAGAACCTGTTCAGGAGGAGAAGGATGAGAAGACAAAAAAGGAAAAGAAGTCATATACCACTCTCGTTGTTTCTTTCATCGTTGTTCTAGTACTTTGCGGTGTGTTTGCCTATTTCTATAGTGAGAAAGTAAAACAGAATGAGGAGACTAAGGTGTATGAGCGTGCTATGCTCAGCACAAATCCTTTGGAACTTCAGGAGTATCTCAACCAGTATCGTGGAGTGAACCCAGAACATACAGACTCTATCAATGCTCATCTCGCACGACTGATGCAGTTGGATACGGATTGGTCAAATGCAGTCGTTAGTGGTACTCGCGATGCTATTGAACAGTATATGCGTGAACATCCGGATTCTCCACATAAGTCAGAAGCTTTGAATAAACTCGATTCCATTGACTTCATAATGGCGCAGAAGGGTAGTTCGCAGGAGTCGTATGAGAAGTATCTTGAGCAGCATCCTAATGGCAAGTATGCTGATCAGGCAAAAAATGAGATCGATGGTTTTAAGATGAAGCAGGTTCAACCAGAGGAGGCACAGATGGTGAAAGGCTTGTTCAAGCGCTTCTTCCAGTCTGTAAATTCGCGCAATGAGGATGGTATGCTTGCAACTGTAGCAGAGACATTGTCTTCTTTCCTTGGAAAGTCGGGTGCAGGAAAACCTGATGTCGTACAGTTCCTTCATAAGATATACAAGTCTGATATTACCAATATGAATTGGCATATCCTTGATGATTATGCAATCGACAAGACAGACATAGGCAATGGAGAATATGAGTATTCGGTGAAGTTCTCTGCTGAGCAGAACATCGAGCGTACTGATGCTTCGCAACCAAAGCATAACATGTATAAAATTTCAGCCGTTGTAGGTGCGGATGGAAAGATATCGCAGTTTAATATGACCAAGGCTGCGGAATAGTATAAAAACAAATGACGAGAAAAAAGAAAATTTTCTCAGTTGGAAAAAACAATTAGATAACAGTGCATTTCAAGTGGATTCAAAATCAGCCAACTGCGTTATTGCAGAAGCAGGCAAGCGATTTGAGTGAGAAACTCAACATCGCTCCTGTGCTATGCCGTCTGCTGATAGAGCGTGGTATTACGACCGAGTCGGCAGCAAAGCGATTCTTCAGACCTCAATTGGCTGACCTCATCAATCCTTTTTTGATGAAAGATATGGATGTTGCCGTGGACCGTCTCAATGACGCGATGGGGCGCAAGGAGCGCATCATGGTTTATGGCGACTATGATGTTGATGGATGCACTGCTGTTGCTCTTGTCTATAAATTCCTTCGTCAGTTCTATTCAAATATAGAATATTACATTCCTGATAGATACGACGAAGGATATGGTGTTAGTAGAAAGGCTGTAGATCAGGCAAAAGAGTCAGATGTCCGTTTGATAATCATCCTCGATTGTGGTATAAAAGCTCATGATGAGATTGCATATGCAAAGGAACTTGGCATTGACTTTATCATCTGCGACCATCACATGCCAGACGAGACAATGCCTCCTGCCGTGGCTATCCTCAATCCGAAGCGAAAGGATGATACCTATCCTTTCAAGCATCTCTGCGGATGTGGAGTAGGTTTCAAGTTGATGCAGGCTTTTGCAAAGAATAATGGAATTCCTTTTTCTCGCCTTATTCCTCTTCTTGATCTGTGTGCGGTCAGTATCGCTGCCGACCTTGTTGAGGTGACTGATGAGAACAGGATACTTGCATATCACGGGTTGAAGCAGCTCAATCAGAATCCTTCGATAGGCCTTAAGTCAATCATTGATATCTGCGGACTGTCGGGTAGGGAACTGAGCATGTCTGATATCGTGTTCAAAATTGGACCACGAATCAATGCGTCGGGACGTATGGAGAATGGCAAGCTTTCAGTAGACCTTCTCGTGGAGAAAGACTATAACATTGCATTCCAGGCTGCTAAGCATATTGATGAGTATAACGAGCAGCGTCGCGATATCGATAAGCAGATGACCGATGAGGCAAATCAGATAGTTGAGAAACTTGAGAACCAGCGTCATCGTTCCAGTATCGTCCTCTACGATGAAAACTGGAAGAAGGGTGTTATCGGCATCGTGGCTTCCCGTCTTACGGAGATATACTTCCGTCCTACAGTCGTGCTGACACGTGACGGTGAATTTGCTACAGGTAGTGCCCGTTCTGTTGCTGGTTTCGATGTTTATGCAGCGATAAAGAGTTGCCGTGATCTGCTTATTAATTTCGGTGGGCATAACTATGCCTGCGGACTTACGATAAGATGGAAGGATGTTAATGAGTTCCGTCGTCGTTTCCAGAATTATGTCGAAGAGCATATCCAGCCTACACAGACTGAGGCAACTCTCAATGTGGATGCCACGATTGATTTCCGTGATGTCACCAAACGTTTCTATCATGATCTTAAGCGTTTTGCTCCTTTCGGTCCTGGTAATGTGAAACCGAACTTCTGTACTCACAACGTTTACGATTTCGGTACTTCGAAAGTTGTAGGACGCGAGCAGGAGCACATCAAGCTTGAACTTGTAGATTCAAACTCCAACACGGTAATGAATGGCATCGCTTTCGGACAGTCTGCTTCTGCTAGATATATAAAGTCACGCCGTTCTTTTGATATAGTATATACTATAGAAGAGAATGTTTATAGGCGTGGTAGTGTACAATTGCAGATTGAAGACATTAAACCAAATGAGGAATAGCGTGTTGTCTATTCCTTATTTCTTTTATAATTATGGCAACCGTTGACTATACTACCATATTAAAACGCTATTTCGGGTATTCTTCATTTAGGGGCATACAGAAGGAAATCGTGGAAAGCATAGGTGCTGGCCATGATACTCTCGGCCTTATGCCTACTGGTGGTGGAAAGAGTGTCACTTTCCAGGTGCCAGCATTGGCACAGCAAGGCGTATGTATAGTCATCACTCCCCTTATAGCTTTGATGAAGGATCAGGTTGAGAACCTGCGCGAGAAAGGTATCCTTGCTTCTGCGATTTATTCTGGGATGTCTCGGACAGAAATAAACCAGACGCTAGATAATGCTATTTATGGAGGAGTGAAGTTTCTCTATGTATCTCCTGAACGACTTTCTTCTGCTCTTTTTATTGAAAAACTGCGATATATGAATGTGTGTTTCATCGCTGTTGATGAAGCGCACTGTATCTCGCAATGGGGATATGATTTTCGTCCTTCGTATATCAGGATTGCCAAAATAAGAGAAGTGCTTCCTGGAGTTCCTGTTCTTGCTCTTACCGCCACCGCTACTCCACTTGTCGTAGATGACATCATGGATAAATTGCAGTTTGAAGAAAAGCGTGTATTCAGAATGTCGTTCCGTCGTGAGAATCTTGTTTATGTGGTAAGAAGGACTGATGACAAGAATGGAGAACTATTACATATCCTGCGCTCTCTACAAGGAAGTGCAATTGTGTATGCAAGAAGCAGGCAAGGCGTTTGTGACATTTCCGACTATCTTATTGCCCATGGCATTAAGTCTACTTTTTATCATGCCGGATTAGGAGTGGTAGAGAAAGATAATCGCCAGACTGACTGGAAAGAGGATAGAATTAGGGTTATGGTGGCTACCAATGCATTTGGAATGGGAATTGACAAGCCGGATGTACGACTTGTTGTACACATGGATTGCCCTGATTCCATTGAAGCTTATTTTCAAGAGGCAGGTCGCGGTGGTCGTGATGGAAAGCGTGCCTATGCGGTTTTGCTCTATAATGCAACGGATAGACGTAAACTTTCAAAGCATGTCATTTCTGCTTTTCCTGATAAGGATTACATCCGTAAGGTATATGATGATCTTGCATATTTCTTCCAACTTGCAATGGACGATGGACTTGGGGCGAGATATGAGTTTGATATTGAGAAATTCTGCATAACTTTTCGTCATTATCCTGATAGGCTGATGGGTGCGATAAGTGCATTGCAACGTGCTGGCTATATAGAGTTTGAACAGGAATCGGAGAGTAGAACTAGATGTACGTTCCTTATCAGTCGTGATGATTTGTATTACGTGAGAGGTGTGTCTGATATTGATGATAAGGTACTTACTGCTTTGATGCGCTCATATACAGGGTTGTTCTCCGATTATGTATTCATCGATGAACTATTCATTGCAGAGAGTATTCTTGTTTCCAAGGCGGTGGTCAAGGAGTCGCTGAAGTCCTTGTCGCATAGACGTGTGCTGCAGTATATACCTGGCCGAAAGGTTCCCGTGATATACTATATACATCATCGTGTGGAGTCAAAGAAACTTATTTTCCCCAAAGAGGTGTTCGATGTGCTTCTCAATCGTTTGAAAGAACGTGTGGACGCTGTCTTGGAATATGCAGAGGGGGAGGATGAGTGCCGTTCTGTCACTTTGCTCAAGTATTTTGGTGAGAATGAGACAGAAGATTGTGGATTGTGTGACACTTGTCAGGAACATAGAACGCAAACCTTGATGTCCAAATCTTCTGGCGATAATGAAAATTTGGTAACAAATAGTTTGCCTGATTTGGGTTTAGAAGTTCCTTCTCCTCTTATACCTTATTATAATATAATTGTAGGGGAATTTGTCAAGGCAGACAATCTTCTTCCTATTTCAGGTTTGAAGAAAATACTGGTGCCAAGGGCAAAACTTGATGAAGTTGTCGAATTGCTGAGAGAAAATGATTGCCTTGTGATCGAGAATACGAATGTTAGACTCGTCTTTTGAAAAACAAGCAAAAATAGCGGTTTTGATATGCTTTTTCCTTGATTTTTCTCAACGAAAGCAAGAAAAAACAACAATTCTTGAAAAAAGTTCCTGAAATATTTTGCCAGTTCGCGGAAAAGCATTACCTTTGCACTCGCTTTCGGAAAAACTGAGGTCTCAAGCCCAGTCCGGAGCACGAAAGAAAGAGT
>JAZQOH010000051.1:0-3367 GCA_045627725.1 Prevotella sp.
TGCCTAAGGGGGTAAGCAACATCGGCGTAGGTGACAACGAAGTGGAAATCGGTTATTGGATTGCCCGTCCTTTCTGGAACCAGGGCATCTGTACCGAAGCACTCACGTGGATGATTGACTACTGTTTCCGTGAAAAGGGGTTTTCTGCTCTTTGGAGCGATTTCTTCGTCGACAATCCCGCTTCGGGCAGGGTGATGGAGAAATGCGGATTCATGGACACGGGTATTGAAACCTTCTGTCCCAACCTTTACGGTGGAACGGACAGAAAGGTAAGGGTGATGAAAAGGCTGCCTCAACCCCGTTTCGGGTTCACCACCGACTGGAACGGCAGGGAACCAAACGTAGAGATGTGCCTTGGCGGCATGCGTCTCATCATGTTTCCACGCAAGAGCCGCCACAGAAGTACACGTTCATCAGCGAACGGACAATCTCGCTGAACTGATATCCGATGATGCTGCTGCATCTCTGACCCAGAGTTGAGTCGATAGCGGATGAAAGCATGGAGTCAAATTGCTCCATGACCATAAAAATTCCTCCAAAAGGTGTGAGTTTCTCAGATTTAATTTGTATCTTTGCCATGTCTTGTTACGATTTTCGCTTGATTTCTAATCGCAACACTAAGTTAAGTGAAAAATCTGACATGGCAAAATCCTGATCAACTTTTTGTTGCTCAAGGCGTTAAAAAGTTGATAATTTATTGGTGTTGCGGAATTAAGGTAAATTATAGTTCGTTAATAAAATGAAGAAGAATAAGTTTGTTATTACCCTGTTGTTTGCACTGTCATGCTTTACTGCATCCTGGGCACGGAAGAGTGTTGTTTGGGATAAACCACTGACAACGTTTAACATGATAACTCAACTCTTGAGTATCAGCAAGGTGGAGTACTGCGACACAGCAACTGTGCTGACATTACATATGGAGAATCTTGCTGGACGAGAGATTAGCTTCTCAAGCGAGGCAATGTTGCAGGCTGACGGCAAGGACTATAAGATAAAAGGTATTAAGGATTATCCCCTCAATGAAGGCTTTACTGTACCTCAGTCGGGAGAACTTCATTTTGTCTTCGAACCATTGCCTAAAGATGTGAAGTCAGTGACATTCAATATGCCAGGGGCGTTCATTATCAATGATATACGTGATCGCTATGCCAAGAAGGAAGACGTTACTGACACCTATTGGCGCAATGACAAGACGGGTGATTGGCTTATAGGTTTTTCGAAGGATAAGGTTATTTATGACAGCCGTGTGTGGAACATCACAGCACGCAATAAGGACAAATACGGAGAAGCCATCATCGCAAAGGATGGGGCAGACCAGTTGTTGGTGGATGTACTCAAGGAGAAGAAAGGCAAGCGCATAATCCTCATTAACAACACACTCTCGAATTGCAGTCAGATAACAGGCAGTTATCTGCCTGATTATCCTATACATGACAACACAGCAAAGCTTGCAGACAACGGCTACTGCTCTGGGGACAGCATCACCATCATAGGCTGGTATAAGGACATGCCGCAGGAAATGCGCGACCTCAGCGGAGAGTTTGAAGCTTCTTATAGTTGCATCTTTAACAATAGTGAGAAGATGTACTCAGCCAAGATTGATTCGCTAGGTTTCTTTACATTACGTATGCCGGTGGATAACTCCCAAATGCTCTACTGTGACTGGCATCGAAGCAACGTCGCGCTCGTGGCAGAACCAGGAGAAACATATTTCCTTCTGAAAGATTTTGCAGAAGACAAGACACTCGTGATGGGTCGCAATGCTCGTTTGCAGAATGAGTGGCTGGGCAATTATCTTGCTAGCACTCGCGCGAACGGAAACTACCAGATGCTTCCTGAGATGGGTGGCGCCATGCTCTACCTTGCCAACTGTGACAGTCTCAAGAATGAGGCACTGGCAATAGTTGATGCCCTCTGCAAGGAGCATCCAACGCTGTCTGCACGCACAGTTAATCTTTTCCGAAACGTTATTCTTTCCTCTACAGGTCGTTCCTTGATGCAGGGGCGTTTCATGGTGCAAAACTACAACCTGCCGCAGGAGTATGTTGACTATGTGACAGAGAACTGCTGGAACAAGATTGAAGGACCATACACTGCTCTTGGCAACATCTATACCACCTTTATTCGCGACTACTCCGACCACGTGCTCTCTCATCTGCCAGAGCCGGATGAAATGCCGTCAATCTATGCCCTTAAAAGAGTTAACAGAGAGGGAAAGATAACACTCAGTGATGCAGATCTGACTCTTATCGGCAAACATGCTGCTGTCTTCCAGTCATTCAAGAAGAATTTGGCAGGGGCTCCAGACAGTCTTAAACAGAAGGTGATTGATGAGTACAACAACAGCGATATGGTGACAAAGATAAACGAAATCTTCGCGCGTGACGGAGTGCAAGACGCCGTTGTCCCTATCCTCAATACCTACGACTATGAACGTCTGCTCGCCGTTACCGACTCGCTCGGATGGAATAAAACTCAACAGGATATAGCGCTTGCAAAACAGATTTATGAAATCATTGACCACGAACGCAAGCCTTTGGCACAGTATCTCCTCGACTTTGCCGATGCCAACATCCAGCACGATGCAGCAAAGCAAATCATACATGAACTGAACGACAAGTATGTTGCCATTGGCAAGCGTACATTGTCTGCAGAAAACCTGAAATCTAACGATGATGTTAAGGACCTCAGCGAGGGTGAACAAATTTTGCGTAAGATTATCGAGCCATATCGTGGCAAACTCGTTCTGCTTGATGTATGGGGTACATGGTGCGGTCCTTGTAAGGAAGCCCTTTCACATTCGCAGGAGGAATATGAGCGACTAAAGGACTATCCTATCATCTATCTCTACCTCGCTAACAGTTCGCCTGAAGAGAATTGGAAGAACGTAATCAAGGAATACAACATCACAGGCGACAACGTGGTGCATTACAACCTCCCAGCCGATCAGCAGAAGGCTGTAGAAAACTATCTTCAAATTTACGCATTCCCTACCTATAAGCTCTTCGACCAACAGGGCAACCTGCTCGACATCAACGCCGATCCACGCGATATCAACGTGTTTGAGAACTTGATTAAGAGAATACTAGGGAAGTAGTACTTGCTCATTGAGCTACACGCTATTTGATAGCGTCTTTAATAATATGGTTTTCGCCTAACGCAAAAAGCCAATGGCTAATGGCTAATGGCATTATAATACTTAACTCCCTTTAACTCCAAGATTACTAAAAAATATGTTTACCGAACGATTGATATTACGCCGTTGGCTGGAAGACGATGCCGACGCATTATTCAAATACGCGAGCGATCCCGAAGTGGGTCCCCGTGCCGGCTGGTCACCCCACAGGGACGTGGAGGAAAGCAGGGA
>JAZQOH010000052.1:0-27297 GCA_045627725.1 Prevotella sp.
CACGGACCATCACTCGTTATCGCTTACGCTCCATGTATCAACCACGGTCTTAAGATCAAGGGTGGTATGGGTCGCTCACAGGCTGAGGAGGCTCGCGCAGTTGAGTGTGGTTACTGGCACCTCTGGCGCTTCAACCCAGAACTCGCTGAGAAGGGTGAGAACCCATTCTCACTCGACTCTAAGGAGCCACAGTGGGATAAGTTCCAGGACTTCCTCATGGGTGAGGTACGTTACCTCTCTGTTAAGAAGGCTTACCCAGAAGAGGCAGACGAGCTCTTTGCTGAGGCACAGAAGATGGCTAAGCGTCGCTACAACAGCTACGTTCGCCAGACAAAGATGGATTGGACAGAGGAGTAATTCCTCTCGACTAAACAATAAGAAAACACCCTGCATCATCTGGTGCAGGGTGTTTTTTTTAACAGACTAAATTGACGAAATACTCATGTATCCTTAGATCATCGTTCAGTTCGGGATGAAATGACGTGACAAGCATATTATTTTGACGAGCTGCAATACAATGCCCATCAAGAACAGCAAGAGACTCTACCCCATCACCCATACTATTAATATAAGGTGCACGGATGAAAGTCATCGGAACCTTACCGATATGCTTCATATCATATTCCACGAAGAAGCTTCCCAACTGTCGTCCATAGGCATTTCTCTTCACATCAATATCCATAACGTCAAGATGTGCCTTATCAAGCATTATCATTCCTGCACAAGTACCAAAGACAGGAAGTCCTTCCTTGATTGCTTTTCTTATTGGTTCCCATAGCAATTCATCATGCATAATGCGAGTCATAGTAGTACTCTCGCCTCCAGGAATAATAAGTCCTAAACCTTTGTAGTCATCACCCTTTGAAAGGGCGATAAAACTATCCCAGTCCTCCTTGTTCCTTATCAGAAGTGTATCCACCTCAAGGCGCTCAAGCATCTTCTGATGTTCTGCAAAAGCACCTTGAAGTGCCATAATAGCAATCACTTTCTTCATTCGCTACTTACCTCTTTCAGCCATCAAAAGTTCTATTTCGCTTTCATTGATACCAACCATTGCTTCACCGAGATCTTCGCTGAGTTCTGCAAGAATCTTAGGATTGTTATAGTTGGTTACTGCCTTAACGATAGCTTGTGCACGCTTTTCTGGATTTCCACTCTTGAAGATACCACTACCAACGAATACACCCTCTGCACCGAGTTGCATCATAAGAGCTGCATCAGCAGGAGTAGCAACACCACCAGCTGCGAAGTTAACAACAGGAAGTTTACCGTTTTCGTGAACAAACTGCACCAAATCGTATGGGACACGAAGCTGTTTTGCAGCCTCATAGAGTTCATCGTCATTCATTGAAACGATACGACGTATCTCGCTCTGCATCATTCTCATATGGCGAACTGCCTGAATAATATCGCCAGTGCCAGGCTCTCCCTTTGTGCGAATCATCGTTGCACCTTCATTTATGCGACGAAGAGCCTCACCTAGATCCTTAGCACCGCAAACAAATGGCACCTTGAATTCACGCTTGTTGATATGATAGATATCATCTGCTGGAGAGAGGACCTCACTCTCATCGATGTAGTCAATCTCGATTGCCTCAAGAATCTGTGCTTCTGCAAAATGACCTATACGACACTTTGCCATAACAGGAATAGATACTGCCTCCTGAATACCACGAATCATCTTAGGATCACTCATACGCGACACACCACCAGCTGCACGAATGTCTGCTGGGATTCTTTCCAGTGCCATTACTGCACAAGCACCTGCAGCCTCTGCGATACGAGCCTGCTCCGGTGTAGTTACGTCCATAATCACTCCGCCCTTAAGCATCTGTGCAAGGTTGCGGTTAAGTTCTGCTCTGTTTTCCATTTTTTTTATTAATTAAAAGTTTGTGCAAAATTACTAAAGAGGTATATATTCTTACTTAAATTATTCCTTTTTGGATAAATACGGATTACATAATAGAGTAAAATAAATAATTTAGGAATACCCATTTGGTTAAATGAGAATATTTTTTTAACTTTGCAGAAGAAACATAAAAGGTAATAATATGCAATCACTTCTATGCTTGAACGGCTCAGACAGTACGGGCAAATCGGGAATTCAATCAGATATAAGAACTGTACGTGACCTTGGAGGAAACGTCGTAACAGCCGTAACATCTGTTACGGTACAGAATAGTGCCGACATAACCCAGATTCACGAATTACCAGCATCGCTTGTTGTTGGTCAGGTGAAGGCTGTGTATGAAGATGTTTCCCCTTCTGCTGTCAAGATTGGAATGATAAATGATCCTGATACTATCAAGTCTGTTCGTGATGAGATTATTGGATGTCACAACATTATCTGTTCCCCTGGCATTCTAGCCTCTCATGGTGGTTGCTTGATGAGCAATGATTCCTTGTATTCACTACGTCATCATCTCATTCCCATCTGCAAGCTACTAATGTTGAAATGTACTGACGCTGAGATACTTCTCGGTTGCAGAATTAACAATGATGAGGACATGGTGAGTGCAGCTAAGGCATTGAATGAGATGGGTGCAGAATGGGTGATGCTTCGTGGTGGTACGTTTATCAACGACAGGATAAACGCATTGCTTTATTCCGATAGTCAGCAGGATTTTTTCTCTTCTCCAAACATTGAAGGATGGCAGCAGCATGGCGTCAGCGGAACTCTATCCACAGCTATTGCCCACTATCTTGCCTGTGGCGACAATGTTCCAAAGGCTATAGAGAACGCCCACACATACATTCATAATCAAATCCTGTATTCTACAGAAGGAAACAACACCATACGTCCTTCCGAACTTTACAACAGATTCCTATCCCTCATAGCCGATAACTATTCGTCAGCCCATGATGTAACCTTCTATGCTTCTGCCCTTTCTATCACCAATCGCTATCTCAGTCAGATAACAAAAAGCGTAGCAGGCAAGTCACCAAAACAGATTATTGACGAATACTTGATACAAAAAATCGACAATCTTCTGTTATCCACCTCACTTAACATACAGCAGATTGCCGACACTCTTGGCTTCTCCTCGCAGATAACACTTACCAAACTTTACAAAAACAAAAAAGGATTCTCTCCTTCCGAATTCAGAAGACAGAGAACCCTATAGTTGTTGAAATTAAGAAATTACTCCCTTAACCTCTTTGTTTATTTAGATTTCTTTATTCTTTACAACAGACTCATAGTAAGCAAGATAGTTATCCTTATCCTCGCTTGCCATCCATGCCATTGCTGAACGAGGATGATCATTCTGCGAACCTGTGATCATGTAAGGAATGAAATAGCCCCAGTCTATCTCTTTCTGCAATGGATGGATACGATCCTGAATACACTTAATAACTGGCTCAAGTTTGTACTTTGGATTCTTCAGGAATGAGAGAAGAAGTTCCATTGGGCAGTTACCTGCTCCACGACCGATACCGAGCATAGTGGCATCAAGCATGTTGGCACCTGAACGGATACACTCAATAGTGTTTGCGAAAGCCAACTGAGTATTGTTATGACCATGGAAACCGATAGTCTTGCCTGGGAGAGCATTTATATACTTCTCCATAAGGCTATGGATATCCTCAGAGTATAGGCTGCCAAAGCTATCTACGAGATAGAATGTTCCAACGCGAGAGTCTGCAACATCCGACAGTACCTGATCCAAAGCCCTGTCATTTACCTTTGAAACGGCCATCAGATTAATAGTTGCCTCATAGCCTTTATCCATCACATGGTGAGCCAATTCAATAGCCTTGTCAATCTGATAATCATAGCATGCAACGCGGAAGAGATCGATGACGCTCTCGTCTTTAGGACGAATCTCATCAAACTTGATACGGCCGATATCAGCCATCACCGACAATTTTGTATTGGTATTGTTGTCACCAACTATCTCACGCAATTCATCTTCAGCGCAGAACTTCCATGGACCGTACTCTGTACGAGGGAACTGATCCTCACTACTGATATAGCCGATTTCCATATAATCAACACCAGCGTTTACGCAGGAAGTATATACATCCTTTACAAACTCCTTGCTGAACTGCCACTTGTTCATCAGTCCGCCATCGCGAACCGTACAATCCAAAACCTTAATTTCTTTTCTGTACATGGTCATTATTGTTGTTTAGATATTCATTATCTTTTTTTCCTCTGTTATGAAATAATCAATAAGAGTATTGTATATATTCTCAATTACATCAGGATTTATGCCTACCTCCTCAGCCCATTCGCGCCTGCTGGTTATCACAGCTGCACGTCTGCCGGAGGCTTCCACCCCCGAAGTAGTCTTCTCTTTGTATTTCACTACTTCCCTGACATATCCGAAACGCTTTGAAAGCATATTGATGATATCCTTATCAATATTATCAATCTCATTTCTCACTTCCGTAATGTTGGTGCACTCCTGAGGTAATTTTCTCTTATTATTATCACTCATAATCTACCTTCGTTTAAGCTTTTGTCGAAAATCTCTGCAAAATTAATACTTTTTCTTGAAATATGATAACAAAATGTAATTTATTTTTTGCAATTAGTTGGAAAATGTATAATTTTCGACAAGTTCTTTTATAAATATCTGTGCACCATTATTTCTTCATTGTCTTCACAATCTTTCCCGTATAGGAAGTGTGAAGTCCGGCAGGGAAATTGGAATACATCCTCTTCGGCACATCATCTTTGAAACGATCAGGATCGAATGTAGCAGAATACATTATCTTGCATTCTATCACAGATGTTGCCTCGGCATAATAAGGTGTTCCATTTTCCGTATATAGTGTTGTAAGTCCGCATTCCTTCGCCTTGTCCATATCGCAACCACTCTTCGTTCCCATCACGCTGAGCACTTTCTGATCGTCGAAGGACATAATGGTGAAATAATCGGAACTTTCCATAAACTGATGGGTATAGCGACCTTCCGCCACATAGACTGTAGCAACTGACTGTCCCCACAGAGTGCCCAGTTCGCCCCATCCAATTGCCATGGCATTGCTCTTCTCGCGGTTTCCTGCGCAAAGTACGAGTCCTCCTCTACGGTTGTAGTAATGGAATGGATTAATGGATCCTAACAATTCATCAATAGTGCAAGCAGTAAGTTCCTTCGCATTGACTGGAGCTTCAGGAACAGAGACTTGAGCTTTGGCAACAAGCTTGGCAGGAGTCTTTACAGTCGTCTTGGTTGTCTTCGCTGTGGTAGCCTTGTTTTTCTGCACGGAATTCAATCCCTTACGAACATTATTAATAATAGCATTGGACGAGAATGTCGCACCTGTCACAGCATCTACATGCATCGTGCTTGCCTCTTTCACTGTTTTTCCATTCCAGGCAGTAAGCAACTTGGCAGCCTTTTGAAAGAACGATGGCGTCTCGCTATTCTTCAATGCCACCACTTTCTGCACTTTGCCATCTTTCAGATGAATTTCCAAAGGCACAGGTCCTTTAAAGCCCTTCACGTCAGCGGCTATCTTCGTGGTGTTTACAACAGTTGTCTGCGCACTGATATTACTAGCAAACAACATCATAGTTATGGCAATCATGCCAAAAATCAGTTTTCTATTCATTTTCTTATTTTAATTATAGTATTTATATGTTTTTAATCATCGAATTATTATATTTGCAAAGATAATGCTTTTTCGGGAGAAAAATAGTGTTTGTGTCATTTTTTTTATTACCTTTGCAAATTAAGTGGCTGAATATAATTAATTCTATCCACTTACTTATTTAATAAGAGACAATATATGAAACCAAATGAAGGAATAGCTTCGTGGCTGGTAATGCTATTGGCAGTTATGGCTGGTGTGTCGGTGGCTAACCTATACTATTGCCAGCCATTGCTCAATCTGATTCGCGAGGATATGGGATTGACGGAGTTTCAGGTAAACCTGATGCCTGTGAGCACCCAGATAGGGTATGCTCTTGGTTTACTGTTTATCATACCAATGGGCGACCTTTATAATCGTCGTACCACGATAACGGTATGCTTCTCGTTCCTGATTGCATCGCTATGCAGCATTGCACTCACTCACAATGCATTACTACTTCTATTGGCATCATTCGTAACAGGATTCTGTTCCGTAGCACCACAGGTATTTATTCCCTTCGTGACACTTTATGCCAAACCACATGAAAAAGCAAAAAAAGCAGGATTCATCCTCTCTGGATTACTTTGTGGCATACTAGGTTCGAGAGTAGTGAGCGGATATGTGGGTGAGATATTCGGATGGCGAGTAATCTATTATGTGGCATCCGTAGCTATATTCCTCTCGGCATTGCTGATAATGAAATTCTTCCCAAACGTGGAACCAACCTACAATGGCAGGTTTCGCACACTAATGACCTCCATAGTATCGCTGGCGAAGGAACATCCACGTGCCCTACTCTATTCTGCCCGCTCTGCATTGACCTTCGGTTCGATACTCGGAATGTGGGCTTGTCTCGCCTTCCGTATGGCAGAAGCACCATTCTTCCAAGGTAGCGATACAGTGGGATTGCTCGGACTTTGTGGAGTAGCAGGAGCCCTGACAGCATCAAACGTAGGACGTTTCGTGCCTCGCTATGGCGTGGAAAGGATAAACCTTTTCGGCACACTTCTCGTATTGCTTTCGTGGATGATAATGGGATTCTTCCATAACACCTATATGGGAATCATTGCTGGAGTCATCATCATCGACATCGGAATGCAATGTGTGCAGTTGTCAAATCAGACAGCTACCATCCAACTCTCCACGGAGGCACCAAGCCGAATGAACACAATCTATATGACGAGCTATTTCATAGGCGGTTCGCTCGGCACCTTCCTTGCTGGAACGCTTTGGAGTCAGTTCGGCTGGATGGGTACTGTCGCATCTGGCGCTGGTATGGTTACACTGGCATTGATGCTATTGCCGTGGGCAAAAAAGAATGACATAAAATAATAGAGGAAATACTACATTTTATTATACAGAGATACCCTCAATCCTGAACTTGAGAACTCCTGTAGGTACATGGGCTTCAACAACATCTCCTACCCTATGTCCCATAAGTGCTTCGGCGATAGGTGATTTAATTGATATCTTTCCTTCTCGCAGATTAGCCTCATGAGGATTCACTATGGTATATGTCATCTTAGCATTATTGGCAAGATTTGTGAATTCTACCTTACGAAGCAGCGCCACAGTCTCGCATTGAAGATTAGTGGTATCAAGCACTCTTGCATTCTGTAACACATTGGTTTTGAAACGGATCGTTCCCATAAGGCGTCTCAGTTCACGTCGCGCCGCATGGTATTCAAAGTTTTCGCTCAGGTCTCCTTTAGCGCGAGCTTCAGCAAGTTCTTCCTGTTGCTTAGGCAAATCTACCTTGACAAGTTTATCCAATTCCGCTACAAGCTGATCGTAGCATTCTTGTGACATGTATTCCATTTATTGAATCTATTCCTTAAATTTTGTTTAGCAAATGCAAAGATAGTGTTTTTCTTTTATTTTTGCAATAGAAAAGTAATTTTATTAACCAAAAAGGCACGGGAAAGAAATCTTTCCAGTGCCGTTCTATTAAGTCGATATGCGGATTTCAATATAAGAATTTACAAAATCAGTTGTTATCCTTTGCTTTCTTTTATACCCTAACCTAAAACCTATTTGTGTTATCCTAAAATCCTTTTTTATTACCTTATTGCAAGCATGCCTATATCGATGCTTTTTACTGATTTTGCATCCGCTATCTGTAAATATGTTTTATTGAATGCAAAATTACACTTATTCCGGAATACGAACAAATATTTCCTTTACATTGTGTTAGGAAAAAGCAAGTTTTTGACTCAAATCAAAAACGCCTCCGGAAGCTTTGTTCCAGAGGCGCAATATTGATAAAAGAATCAAATCTGTCGAAATTAGAACTGGAAGTAGTTCTTTGCGTTGTTATAGCAGATATCTTCAATCATCTGATATACACGCTCCTTCTCATAACCCTCGAATGGAATGAGACCATTCTCAATATCCTTACCTACGAGGTTACAGAGAGTACGACGGAAGTACTCGTGACGAGGATAAGAAAGGAATGAGCGAGAGTCGGTGAGCATACCTACGAAGCGAGAGAGGAGACCGAGTACTGAGAGTGCATTCATCTGCTTCTCCATACCATCCTTCTGATCGAGGAACCACCAACCTGAACCGAACTGTATCTTACCCTTAGCATCTGTGCCCTGGAAGTTACCAAGCATAGTAGCGATAACCTCATTAGCGCATGGGTTAAGGTTGTAGAGGATAGTCTTTGCAAGAGTCCCGTTAGCGTTGAGCTCGTCGAGGAAGTGTGACATTGCCTTAGCTGTTGTGAACTCACCGATAGAGTCAAAGCCAGTATCAGCACCGAGCTGAGCGAACATCTTTGAGTTGTTGTTGCGGATAGCACCATAGTGATACTGCTGTGTCCAACCAGAAGCATAGTCCATCTTGCCCTGCTCATACATGTAAGCGTGCTTATACTTGCGCTCCTCTTCCTTAGTGATAGCCTCACCAGCGAGAGCCTTCTTCATGATAGCATCAATCTCTGCCTCTGTGTATGGCTCATCATAGAACTCCTCGATACCGTGGTCAGAAAGCTTACATCCCATTGTCTCGAAGAAGTCGTGACGCTTCTGAAGAGCAGCAACGAGTGACTTGAAGTCACAGATCTCAGTTTCAGCAACAGCTGCGAGCTTCTTGATGTATTCTGCCCATGTAGCAGCCTCGATGTTCATACCAGCATCTGGACGCCATGTAGGAAGCATACGTGTCTTTGCTGTTGGATCTTCCTTAACGATCTTGTGCCACTCAAGTGTGTCTGCAGGATCATCAGTAGTACATACAACCTCAACATTGTAGTGCTCCATCATACCACGTGGGCAGAAACGATCCTCGTTCTTGATCATATCGTTACACTTGTCGAAAATCTCTTTTGCAGTCTCAGGATTGAGGAGTTTCTCAATGCCGAAAGCAGTCTTGAGCTCGAGGTGTGTCCAATGATAAAGTGGGTTGCGGAAAGTATAAGGAACTGTTTCTGCCCACTTTTCAAACTTCTCCCAGTCTGATGTATCCTTACCTGTGCAGAAGCGCTCGTCTATACCATTTGAACGCATAGCGCGCCACTTATAGTGGTCACCCATAAGCCAAATCTGAGCGATAGAGTCAAACTTCTTGTTCTCTGCAACCATCTGTGGAATAAGGTGACAATGATAGTCGATGATTGGCATCTTGGCAGCATGGTTGTGGTAAAGATCCTTCGCGGTTTCTGTTTCGAGAAGGAAATCTGGATCGTTGAATTTCTTGATCATTTTTTTCTTAGTTTAGATTTAATATTATTGTTAGTATCTTTCAAAATAAAAAGGTCAGAATAAGACCTCGAAACTTATTTGATGCAAAAATACAACTTTTTTCTGAAACAAAGCATTATTTTATAAAAAATAAACTAATTTTGCAGAAAAATTTTGTTATTACATATTTAAATGAATAATCTACACCACACACTCAAACGTACTGGACGTGTTCTTCTCATCTATACAGGAGGTACAATCGGTATGGGAAGAAACAAAAAGACCGGTGCTCTAGAACCACTTGATTTCACTCATCTTGTTTCTCGCATCCCTGAGTTTGAACAGATAGGAACAAATATAGATGTCTATCAGTTCCCTACTCCTATCGACTCCAGTGATATGAATCCGCCACTATGGGCAGAACTGGTAAGGATAATAAATAGCAGATATGCCCAATATGATGGTTTTGTAATCCTTCATGGAACCGATACAATGGCATATACGGCATCGGCTCTTTCCTTCATGATGAGGAATCTTACAAAGCCTGTAATCCTCACTGGTTCACAATTGCCGATAGGTCAGTTGCGTACTGACGGCAAGGAAAATCTCATCACAAGCATCGAACTTGCTTCGCTACAAAACGAAGATGGCGTAACGCCAGTTCCTGAAGTGTGTATCTTCTTCGGTGGCAAACTTTTAAGAGGCAATCGTTCAACAAAACAGAACGCTGAAAGATTCAATGCTTTTGAGTCTTTTAACTATCCTCATCTCTGCGAGGCAGGCATAAGTTTCCACTTTGCCAACCCTCACCATATTCTGAAACCGGACTTCACAAAGCCTATGGTGCCACATCTTGAGATGGATAAGAACGTTCTCATCTTCTCGCTCTTCCCTGGAATACCGGAAAATGTGGTCAGTCATATTCTCGATTCTCCTGAACTGAGAAGCATAGTAATGCGCAGTTACGGTTCAGGAAATGCCCCTCAGCAGAAGTGGCTCTCGGATGTGTTGCAAAGGGCTTCGGAAAGAGGTGTTGTGATAGTCAACATCTCACAATGCCTTGCAGGAAAAGTAGAGATGAGTAGATATGATGCAGGCTACCATCTTTTGCAGGCAGGAGTACTCAGTGGATATGACTCAACCATTGAATCGGCAACGACAAAACTGATGCATCTGCAGGCTCTCTACGATGATCCAAAAGTAATTCGCGAGATGATGCAACGCCCGCTTGCCGGCGAAATATCCATTTAACATAGGATAAAAGACAACATAGAAGACAAATCCTTTGGATTTATCGAATATTTTTCATAACTTTGCATCGTTTTTTTGAAAGAATTTATTTGTATTAGAATTTTAAAGTAAAAAGATAGTATGTTACGTATAGCAATACAATCAAAAGGACGTCTCTTTGAAGACTGCATCAACCTGCTCACAGAAGCAGACATCAAGATTCCAAGTAGCAAGCGTACTTTGCTTGTTAAGTCACCTAACTTCCCTCTCGAAGCTCTTTATCTTCGCGATGACGATATCCCACAGAGCGTTGCTCTCGGTGTTGCAGACATCGGCATTGTTGGTGAGAATGAATTCCTCGAGCGCGAAGAAAAGGCTGAGATCGTTAGTCGCCTTGGTTTCTCTAAGTGCCGTCTTTCCCTCGCCATACCAAAGGCGATAGATTATCAAGGTATTGAGTGGTTCAATGGAAAGAAGATTGCAACATCATATCCTGTAATCCTCCGCCGTTTCCTTGAGAAGAACAACATCAACGCTGAGATTCACGTTATCACTGGTAGCGTGGAGATTGCTCCAGGCATCGGACTTGCCGACGCTATCTTTGATATTGTTTCCAGTGGTTCTACCCTTGTAAGCAACAATCTTAAGGAAGTTGAAATCGTTGTAGAGAGCGAGGCACTTCTTATTGCCACTCCAGGACTTTCAGAGGAAAAGCGTGAGATTCTCAACCAGATGCTCTTCCGCTTTGAGGCTGTCAAGAATGCAGAGGACAAGAAGTATGTTCGCATGAACGCTCCTAAGGCAAGACTCAAGGAGATTGTTGATGTTCTTCCAGGCTTGAAGAGTCCAACAATCATCCCTCTAGCTGATGAAGAATGGTGTTCTGTTCACGCAGTACTCGATCAGAAGCGTTTCTGGGACATCATCGGCAAACTGAAGGAACTTGGTGCTCAGGGCATCCTCGTAACTCCTATCGAGAAGATGATTCTTTAGTCACCCCCCCGACTAATCGAAACCTCGAAAATTCGAAATCTCGAAAGATAAAATCAAAATGAACAAGATAAAATATCCATCAGTTGAGGACTATGCAGCAATATGCGAGCGTCCTCATCTTGATGTTTCACAACTGAATGCTACTGTTGCCTCCGTTCTTGCTGATATTAAGAAAGATGGCGACAAGGCAGTCATAGCATACGAGGAGAAGTTTGACAAAGTACAACTGTCTTCCCTCGCCGTAACGGAAGAGGAAATCGCAGAGGCAGAGACTCTTGTTTCTCAGGAACTCAAGGATGCTCTCATTCTTGCCCATAAGAATATCGCAACCTTCCATGCTTCTCAGAAGTTTGACGGAGAGAAGATAGAGACTGCTCCTGGCGTGGTATGCTGGCAGAAGAGTGTTGCCATAGAGAAGGTTGGTCTTTATATCCCTGGTGGTACTGCCCCCCTCTTCTCTACAGTCCTCATGCTCGCCACCCCTGCCAAGATAGCAGGATGTAAGGAAATTGTTCTCTGCACCCCTCCAAATCGTGAAGGTAAGGTAAACCCTGCCATTCTTATGGCAGCGAAGGTAGCTGGAGTGAGCAAGATATTCAAGGCTGGTGGCGTTCAGGCTATCGGTGCAATGGCATACGGCACAGAGTCTGTACCTAAGGTTTACAAGATCTTTGGTCCTGGCAATCAGTTCGTAATGGCAGCAAAGCAGCAGGTATCGCTCCACGATGCCGCAATAGATATGCCTGCAGGACCTTCCGAGGTTTGCGTCATTGCCGATGAGACAAGCAACGCATGCTTCGTTGCAGCTGATCTTCTCTCACAGGCAGAACATGGCATCGACTCTCAGGTTATCCTTATCTCTACCTCTGAAGATATGATTAGCAAGGTTGAGGAGGAACTTCAGAAGCAGCTTGCCGTTCTCCCTCGCCATGAGATAGCAGAGAAGACACTGGAGAATTCACAGTTCGTTCTCGTGAAAGACAAGGAAGAGGCAATGGCATTGAGCAATGCCTATGCTCCAGAACACCTTATCATTGCAACAGAAGACTATGAGTCTCTGGCAGAGAAGGTTATCAATGCAGGAAGCGTTTTCCTTGGAAACTATGCATGTGAAAGTGCCGGAGACTACGCAAGCGGCACAAACCATACACTTCCTACCCACGGATATGCACTCGCATACAATGGCGTAAACCTTGATTCATACAACAGAAAGGTTACTTTCCAGCATCTTTCCGAGGAAGGTATCCGCTCAATAGGCAAGGCTGTTGTCTGCATGGCAGAGAACGAGATGCTTGAAGCACATGCCAATGCTATGAGAGTAAGAGTGAATGACGTAAAATAAAAGAGAAAATGAAATCTTTACAAGAACTTACAAGACCTAATATATGGTCTCTGGCTCCATATAGCAGTGCACGAAACGAATACTCCGGCCATCAGGCTCACGTATTCCTTGATGCCAACGAGAATCCATACAATGGTCCATACAATCGTTATCCTGATCCTCTTCAGTCAGATGTAAAGAAAAGAATCTCCGAACTGAAAGGTGTTGCAGAGGAATGCATATTCCTTGGCAACGGTTCTGATGAGGCTATCGACCTTATCTATCGCTGTTTCTGCGAACCAAAGAAGGATAATGTCGTTGCCATAGAGCCTACATACGGTATGTATAAAGTTTGTGCTGACATCAACGATGTGGAGTATCGTACTGTTCTTCTTAATGAGAACTTCCAGATTGAGGCTTCCGCTCTTCTCAATGCCTGCAATGACAACACCAAGGCAATATGGATTTGCTCCCCAAACAACCCTACGGGTAACAACATCAATCGCGATGCAATCAAGGAAGTTATAGAGAAATTCCAAGGCATCGTTATTGTTGATGAAGCATACATCGACTTCTCTCAGGAAGAAAGTATGACAAGAATGCTATCCAAATACCCTAACCTTATCGTACTTCAGACTCTCAGTAAGGCATGGGGCTCGGCAGCAATCCGTTGTGGTATGGCTTTCGCAAGCAAGGAAATCATTGACATATATAATAAGGTGAAATATCCTTATAATGTAAATCTCCTCACACAGCAGCAGGCTCTCGAGCGTCTCAACAATCTCTTTGAGGTTGAGCAATGGGTAAAGCTCCTTCTTCAGGAGCGTGGTCGTTTGATGGAAGCCTTCAAGCTTCTTCCTATCTGCAAGAAGGTTTACCCAACTGATGCAAACTTCTTCCTTGCTGAAATGACCGATGCACAAGCAATCTATGACTACCTTGTAGAGAAAGGCATCATCGTTAGAAACCGCACTCGCATCACTCTTTGCAAGAACTGCCTGCGCATTACAATCGGAACAAAGCAGGAGAACGCAGAGCTTCTCAGCGCATTGCGCACATTCTAAGCTGTATTTGAAGAAGTACTCACTTCTTTCTTCGCATACTAAATCTCTTTCTTTACTATATAAAAAAATCGGAAGGCTTTCACCTTCCGATTTTTTATTGTTACCGTTCGCTTCAGTTTTCTGAAGCGCAAGCATATCTTAAACTACGCCCTGAGCCATCATCAGGAAAACCTTTGATGGCGGCGTCGTTCTATTAAACTACGCCCTGAGCCATCATAGCCTTAGCAACCTTCATGAAGCCTGCAACGTTAGCACCCTTCACGTAGTTTACATAGCCGTCAGCCTCTGTACCGTACTTAACACAGTTCTCGTGGATGTTCTCCATGGTCCAGAGGAGCTTAGCGTCAACTTCCTCAGCTGTCCATGAGAGACGCTCTGAGTTTTGTGACATCTCAAGACCAGATACAGATACACCACCAGCGTTAGAAGCCTTACCTGGAGAGTAGAGGATCTTAGCGTCCTGGAATACCTTGATAGCCTCTGGACGTGTAGGCATGTTAGCACCCTCAGCAACAGCGATAACACCGTTAGCTACGAGAGCCTTAGCAGCCTCCTCGTTGATCTCGTTCTGTGTAGCACATGGGAGAGCAATCTGACATCCCTTCTCGAACCAAGGCTTAGCACCCTCAACATACTTAGCGTTTGGATACTGATCAACATACTCCTTGATACGTCCACGCTCTACGTTCTTGAGCTCCATGATGTAGTCGAGCTTTGCGCGATCGATACCTTCTGGATCGTAGATATAACCGTCAGAGTCAGACATTGTCATTGGAATACCACCGAGCTGGAGAACCTTCTCTGCAGCGTACTGAGCAACGTTACCAGCACCAGAGATGAGGACCTTCTTACCCTCGATTGTGTCACCCTTAGTAGCGAGCATAGCGCGGAGGAAGTAAACAGTACCGTAACCTGTAGCCTCAGGACGGATGAGAGAACCACCGAACTCCATACCCTTACCTGTGAGAACGCCAGAGAAGTCACGTGTGTACTTCTTGTATGCACCGAACATGTAGCCAACCTCACGACCACCTACGCCGATATCACCAGCAGGAACGTCGCAGTCAGGACCGATATGACGGTGAAGCTCAAGCATGAATGCCTGGCAGAAACGCATTACCTCAGCGTCAGACTTACCACGTGGAGAGAAGTCAGAACCACCCTTAGCACCACCCATTGGGAGAGTTGTGAGAGAGTTCTTGAAAGTCTGCTCGAAAGCAAGGAACTTCAGGATACCGAGGTTTACTGACTTATGGAAACGGATACCGCCCTTGTAAGGACCAATCACGTTGTTGTGCTGGATACGATAACCCATGTTTGTCTGAATGTTACCCTTGTCGTCCATCCAACTTACGCGGAACTGATAAACACGATCAGGAATACAGAGACGCTCGATGAGGTTCACGCGATCGAACTCTGGGTGCTTGTTGTACTCTTCTTCGATAGTTGGAAGAACTTCTTCAACGGCCTGGATATACTCTGGCTCGTTTGGGAAACGCTGCTTGAGCGTTTCAAGAACTGCTTGTGCGTTCATAAATCTTTTACCTTTTATTGGTTAATAAATATTATTTGGTTTGTATAAATTTACTTATTTTCGATAGATCGATTGTTCGAAGTATCGGGATATCGATAAATCGTAACTCTATTTCATCTTCTCAATAAACCACTGTGCTACCTGTCTCAGCAGATGATTACGGGTGTTACCTCCGTAGATACTGTGGTTTCGGTTCGTATAGACGAGTTCCTTAAAGTCCTTGTCTGCCTGAACCATCGCCTCGCTAAACTCGAAAGTGTTCTGTGGATGCACGTTGTCATCAGCGAGTCCGTGAATCAGAAGCAGCTCACCGCTGAACTTCTTGGCACGGTTTATTGGATTGATATCATACCCGAAAGCATTTTCCTTTGGAGTGCGCATGAATCTCTCCGTGTATATCGAGTCATAGAAGCGCCAGCTTGTAGGAGGGGCTATTGCAACACCGCAGGCAAAGACCGGTCTTCCTTCACTCATAGACATCAGCGTATTGAAACCTCCATAGCTCCATCCCCAGATGCCTATCTTGTCCTTATCAACGTATGACTGCTGTCCGAGCCATATTGCTGTCTCCACCTGATCCTTTGATTCAAGGTCGCCGAGACGCAGATAAGTGCATTTCTCAAACTCATTACCGCGATAACCGGTACCACGACCGTCAACAGTTACGATGATGAATCCCTGTTCAGCAAGATAGTAGTCATACATACCACCATTGCCCATAGAGCCTATCGACCAGGAATTCTTTACCTGCTGGCTGCCAGGACCGCTGTACTGATGCATTATCACAGGATATTTCTTTGCAGGATTGAAGTCTGCTGGCTTTATCATCCATCCCTCAAGATTTACGCCTTCCGAGGTAGTGAATGTAAAGAACTCCTTCTTCGTTATTGGATAATCCTTCAGTTTTGCCTTCAAATCTGCGTTATCCTCCATCATCTTCACCTGCTTGCCGCCCAGTGTCTGGCATACTGCAAACTGATAAGGCGTATCCGCATCGCTCCATGTTGAGAGATAATAGCGGAAAGAAGCAGAGAACTGTGCCGATGTTGTGCCATTCTTTGGAGTGAGACATTCAGTCTTTCCATTTGCATGGCTCACATAAATCTGACGATCCTTTGGTGTTGGCGTTGCTCCTTGGAAGAACACATCACCCGTCTTGTCATCTATGCCATATACCTCAGTTATATCTGCCTTTGGAAGAGCAATCGTACGCTTGAGAGTTCCGATGTTTGAGTACACCTTTATCTTCATATACTCATCACAGTCGCAAGGCATAAGGATATAGTTTGGTGTTGTAATCAATCCCGAGAGAACTTCCTCCTTAATATATTTCTTACCCTTGTCCTCTATGAGAAGCTGATTGAGAGTAGTGTAAGGATTTGCCGAGTATATCTTCAGATTGTCCTGATGACGATTCTGCGTCACTACGAGCATACGATTAGGATCGTTTGTAGGAAGCAATCGTGGGATATAGCCATCCTCTTCAAGCGGAACGTTTATCTTACGCACCTGATGACTCTGAATGTTATAGCTCCATACAGAGACCTTTGAGTTCTCCTCGCCAGCCTTTGGATACTTGTATGTATATTCTCCTGGATAAAGTGAGTTGTCGGTTTTCTCAGGCCTCATGCCCTTGAACATCTGCAGACTATACTGACGAACATTGCTTTCATCATACTTTATCCAGCAAATCATAGTGCCGTCAGCATTGAATGCCATCGAAGAAGAAGTGCTGAACTCTTCCTCATACACCCAGTCAGGCACACCGTTTATTATCTTGTTCTTCTCGCCATCCTTCGTAACCTGCATCTCAGCGTTGTCATAGAGCAGTTTTACCACGTGGATGTTGTTGTCGCGAACAAATGCTATCAAGTTGCCATCATTGCTCCAGATAGGATTCTGCACCTTACCATAGTCGCTCAATGGCGTCAATCTCTTATTACCTATATTATATATATAGCAAGTAGATACTGAGGAACGACGATAGATAGGTTGTGTCTCTGTCATGATTATCATCTTTGTTCCGTCAGGAGAAAGGATATAATCGTCAAAAGAGTTGATATTTGTTCCTATCGTATTTTTTACGTCGAACAATACTGAAGCCTGCTGACCGTTCTTGTAGTAGTATGAAACAATTCTACCACCATCATTTGATATTCTTGCGTAAGTCTCACCATCAGGCAGAGCTCTCATTCCACTCACATACTTAGCGGAGAACACTCCCGAAGTAACATCCTTCAAAGAGAAAGAATTTCCCGCAACAGCAGTTTGTGTCATCGTGAATATCAATGAGAAAATAAATATGACTTGTTTCATTTTGATAGTGATTTTAACAATCGAATGCAAAGTTATAAATTTCTTCTTAATTAAACAAACAATTTGAAAGAAAAATCAAATATTTAGAGAAAAAAGTTTGTTTGTATCAACTTTTAACTACATTTTTTCATTATTCGATGGCTTTTTGCTACTTTTTGTCTTATGTGCAGTCTTTCTTCTATGCTGCGTTTTGCCATCTTTTTCTTTGTTTCCGCGACCTTTACCCTTGCCTCCGCGACCTTTCCTACGGTAGTTTCCCCTACCCTTTGAGCCGCTTCTGCCATTAGGTTTACGCTCCACCTTATTATATATAGGGGCATCGCCGAGTCCTTCAGGCAAAGGATTCTTCGTTATATCCTTCTCAAGGAAGTCCTCAATCTTCTGGAAATACCAGAAATCATCCTCGCCAACGAGTGTTATCGCCACGCCGTCACGGTCTGCTCGCGCCGTTCTGCCTATGCGGTGCACGTAATCTTCCACGTCATGAGGCACGTCATAGTTTATCACCATGCGGATATCATCGATGTCAATACCGCGCGAAACGATGTCCGTAGCCACCAATACGTCTATCTCCCCACTCTTAAAGCGGAACATGATGTCATCTCTCTCTGCCTGCGAAAGGTCGGAATGCATCTCTCCCGAGTTCACCTTCATCTGTCTCAGAGCCTGGTTTATCTCCTTCACTCTCTGCTTCTTACCCGAGAAGATAATGACTCTCTCCAGTCCTCCCTCCTTGAAAATACTCTTGATAATCTTGTTCTTCTGTGGAGGATAGCAGATATAAGCCGACTGATTTATCTTCTCCGCAGGCTTGCTAACGGCAATCTTTATCGTCAGAGGGTCTTTCAGTAGTGTCTTTGCCAGTTCCTCAATCTTGTCAGGCATCGTAGCCGAGAACATAATCGTCTGGCATGTCTTCGGCAGTTCCTTAGCTATCGCCATGATATCTTCCGAGAATCCCATGTCGAGCATACGGTCTGCCTCGTCGAGGATGAAGAAAGAAACGCGCGAGAGATCCACATTTCCCATCTGCATGTGGGAGATAAAGCGGCCTGGCGTAGCTATTACAACGGCAGCACCATCGCGTAAAGAGCGCAGTTCCTGATGATATCTGTTACCATCATTACCTCCATACACCGCCACCGAACTTACTCCGTCGAGGTAATATCCGAAGCCTTGCATCGCTTGGTCTATCTGCTGAGCCAGTTCGCGTGTCGGACTCATTATCAAGCAGTTGATGGAATCTTCAGGAAAACCGCCATCATCTATGAGCGAAAGTACAGGAAGCAGATACGCTGCCGTCTTTCCCGTACCCGTCTGCGCCACTCCAAGAATGTCTCTTCCCTCTATTATCGGGTCGATACATGCCTCCTGGATTGGTGTGCACTCATCGAATTTCATATCCCAGAGTGCATCAAGTATATTATCGTTTAATAATGTTTCGTCAAAATATTTCATTTACAATTTACCCATTTACAATGTACAATTTACTTTTACCTCGGTGCCTTCCTATAGCAGAAATAAGCCACGATACCAAACAGGATGTTCGGTGTCCAAGCTGCAAGAACAGGCGAGACACCCGCGTTGATGGCAAACGTTGCCGATACGGTCTGCAGCATGATATAGATAAAACTCAGGGCGAGACCGATACCGAGATACATACCCATACCGCCCTTTCGCTTCCTTGACGAGAGCGAAACGCCTATCGTTGTCAGGATAAACGACGCAAACGATGACGCGATACGCTTATGATATTCCACCTCATACTGCACCACATTGCCCGATCCGCGGTCAATCTGTTTAGAGATATACGCTGCCAGTTCCGGACTCGTAAACGTCTCCTGCTGTCCCTTACTGAACACAAGATCAGTAGGTTCCATCTGTATGAGCGTATCCATCTCCGTGCCCGAAGTAATCGTCTCCCTCATTCCTCTCAACTCGCGAATCTTCCAACTAATCGCCTTCCAGTGGCATTTCTCATTGGAGATAGTGTCATACTGCACCTCCATCGCCGTCATGTGAGAAACGAGTTTCTTATTCTCAAACTTATCAAGGCAGAAACCATAGCCACGCTTTATCGTGTTGTCATAATGTTGCATATAGGCAATGACACCCTTGTCCACCTGCAACTGAACATTATCCGCCGATGTATTCTTTTTCTTGTTCTTATAGAGCGACTCAAAATTCTGTCTGATAATAGTGCCATGAGGAATGACGTATGCACTCAGGCAATATGACAGCGACGAAATCAATATGCACGAGATAATATAAGGTCTCATCAGTCGTTTGAAGCTCACGCCAGCCGCAAGTATGGAGATAATCTCCGAATTGCCTGCCAGCTTTGATGTGAAGAAGATAACGGCGATGAAGACAAACAATGGAGAGAACAGATTGGCGAAGTAAGGCACAAAGTTGAGATAGTAGTCCATTACGATGGCCTTCAGCG
This sequence comes from Prevotella sp., assembly GCA_045627725.1. Lineage (GTDB taxonomy): Bacteria > Bacteroidota > Bacteroidia > Bacteroidales > Bacteroidaceae > Prevotella. The sequence continues at coordinate 20,171 of JAZQOH010000052.1, forward strand.
GAGCATTATACTCCGAGAACTTCGACAGGTTCTCGTTCACGTCAAAGACAACGGATATACTGATAATCAACAGTATGGAGAAGAAATACGTTCCGATGAACTTACCGATGATATAACGGTCGAGGCGCTTTATGTAGCGAAGTGGATTAAGCACCTTCATCCAGCCCATTCTCTTTCCTATCCTTCGCGACACCTTCACCAGAGGACGACACACCTTCATAGCCCCTTGCCTTGCAGGAGCAGTCTTCACTTTCATCTTCTTGGAAAAAGCAGAAGCCTTTGATCTTGTCTTGCTATAAGCTTTCAAAGACCTCATCTTTCCCTTCTCGAAAGTCTTGTATGCCTTTATTATTTTCTTCCTTGTCTTTATTCTCATCTTCGTAGATAGAAATATTAACTCTTCATTACTATCAAAAGTATTCACCCTTAGGGGGAGATAGAGGGGGCTTATATCCTCCTCATCATCTTCTCCACCGTTGCATTCTTCCATTGCATGAAGTCCCCAGCCTCTATATGCTTTCTCGCATCTGTCACGAGGCGGAGATAGAACGCAAGGTTATGGATGCTGGCTATCTGCGGACCGAGGAACTCCCCAGCCTTGAAGAGATGATGCAGGTATGCCTTCGTCGTTATCTGGTCCACGTCACATCCGTCAGGATCTATAGGAGTGAAGTCATAGTCCCACTTCGCATTCCTCATATTCATAGTTCCTTCATAAGTGAATATCAACGCGTTACGACCGTTTCTTGTTGGCATCACGCAGTCGAACATATCCACGCCGCGCGAGATAGCCTCAAGGATATTCCAAGGTGTTCCCACTCCCATCAGGTAGCGAGGCTTGTCCTTCGGAAGTATCTCGTTCACCACCTCAATCATCTCATACATCACCTCCGTAGGCTCGCCCACGGCAAGTCCGCCGATGGCATTTCCGTCAGCGCCCTTGTCAGCAATATACTTCGCCGACTCCCTTCTCAGTTCCGGATACTTACATCCCTGCACTATAGGGAACAGCGTCTGCTGATGACCATAGAGTGGTTCCGTCTCGTTGAAACGCTTCCAACAGCGGTCAAGCCACCTGTGCGTCATGTGCATCGAGTTCTTCGCATAGTTGAAGTCAGCCTCTCCAGGAGCACACTCATCAAACGCCATGATGATGTCAGCGCCTATCACCCTCTGCGTATCCATCACATTCTCAGGGGTAAAGAAATGCTTGCTGCCGTCTATGTGTGAACGGAACTCGCATCCCTCCTCCTTTATCTTTCTGATGCCGGTGAGTGAAAACACCTGGAAGCCACCGCTATCCGTCAGCATAGGTCTTTCCCACCCTATGAACTTATGCAGTCCTCCTGCCTTCCTCAGTATGTCGAGGCCTGGCCTGAGATACAGATGATACGTATTTCCGAGTATAATCTGTGCCATCACCTGCTTCCTCAGTTCCTCAAAATGCACTGCCTTCACCGATCCCACCGTGCCCACAGGCATAAAGATCGGTGTCTTTATCTCTCCGTGGTCAGTCGTTATCAGTCCTGTCCTTGCCTCCGAATTCGGATCCCTATGTTGTAATTCAAAATCCATTTCTATTCTTAATGAAGTTTACTTCAATTGTTTTCTTTTTTTAAACGAATTATTTCGACTTGTACGAATGAAATAATTTACGATTAAATTCACGGACAATTCTCGAGCATTTACGTTATGCCAAGGCATTTTTTTCAAACGCGAATTACCGCGAATTAACCGCGAATTAGTTCGTAAATAATTTTATTTCTTCTCCTTCATCGTATTCCGATTCATAACTCCAATCTGGCTCTTCCGGAATAATCTCCATAAAACGATTAAGCAGATGGCATTCATTTGTGTCAGAATCATAACCATATCTCTCTCCTTGAAGACTGCGGCAACCAAAATTAAGGAGAATACCTATAGGTTTCTTTGTAAGCCTCATATAGTTGAATAATTGTGCACGATGAGCAGGAATAAGTTCTTTACAAGATTTCAACTCCACGATAACATCGTCAACAACAATATCCATTTTGTATTTCTTGTCAAGCTGATGTTGCTTGTAAAAGCAAGAAATTTCCTCTTCTCGCTTATTATCGATACCCCTATCTTGCAACTCTAGATGAAGAGCTTCCTGATAAACTTGCTCAAGTAGTCCCCAATTAAGTTCTGAATGAACACTCATTGCAGCCCCAATAATCTTATATACTATGTCTTTATATTTTCTATAATCAATCATAATAATTTACGATTAAATTTACGGATAATTCGCGGTAATTTGCGTTACGCCGTAGGCAAAGACAAAAAAATTGCCACTTGACCAATAATTGCAAGTATAGGAATCCATCCAAATACTATTTCTCGTTTACAATCGTCAGCTCCACAGCGTCCTCCACTTTTTGCTTCGTCAGCGCGAAATCCCACACATCTTTCACGTTCTCCACATAGTGGAAGGTGACGCCTTTGCGGTAAACCTCAGGAATATCATTCACGTCCTTCTCGTTGTCCTTGCAGAGCATGATGTCGGTGATGCCGGCACGCTTCGCCGCGAGTATCTTCTCCTTGATGCCCCCCACAGGAAGCACCTTACCGCGGAGCGTTATCTCTCCCGTCATAGCCACATTCTTGCGCACCTTCCTCTGCGTCAGGGCAGAAGCGATACTCGTAGCAATGGTGATACCAGCCGAAGGACCATCCTTTGGCGTCGCACCCTCCGGCACGTGAATGTGAATATTCCAGTTTGAGAACACACGATAGTCGAGCCCGAGCATGTCCGAATGCGCCTTCACATACTGCAGGGCTATCGTCGCACTCTCCTTCATCACGTCGCCGAGGTTGCCCGTAAGGGTGAGCCTCTCGCCCTTTCCCTTGCTCACGCTCGTCTCGATGAAGAGAATCTCACCGCCCACGCTCGTCCATGCAAGTCCAGTAACCACACCGGCATACTCATTGCCCTGATAGATGTCGCGGGTGAATGGTGGATTGCCGAGAAGTTCCTCCACAGCCTCCTTCGTTATCTTGTCGTAAGGCAGATCGCCCTTCAGAGCCACCTGGAAGGCGAGCTTTCTCATCAGTTTGCCTGTCTGCTTCTCCAACTGACGCACACCGCTCTCCCTCGTATATCGCTCCACGATGGTCTCTATGGCATTCTTGCGGAACTTGATACCATATCCCGAAAGTCCGTTTGACTCCTGCTGCTTAGGGATGAGATGGCGCTTTGCTATCTCTATCTTCTCCTCGGTGATGTATCCGCTCACCTCTATCATCTCCATACGGTCGCGCAATGGTCCTGGTATGGTGCTGATATCGTTTGCCGTAGCGATGAACATCACCTTCGAAAGGTCATAGTCCATATCGAGATAATTATCATGGAAAGCATTATTCTGCTCAGGGTCAAGCACTTCGAGCAATGCCGACGCAGGATCTCCGTTGTGTGTATTCTGCGTCACCTTGTCTATCTCGTCGAGGATGAACACAGGATTCGACGAGCCTGCCTTCTGTATTCCCTTGATGATACGTCCAGGCATCGCACCGATGTATGTACGGCGATGACCGCGTATCTCAGCCTCGTCATGCAGTCCGCCGAGGGATATGCGGACATACTTCCTCTTCAACGACTCTGCGATACTCTTGCCAAGACTCGTCTTTCCCACTCCCGGAGGGCCGTAGAGACAGAGGATAGGCGACTTCATGTTGCCCTTCAGCATCAATACTGAGATATACTCCAGTATGCGTTCCTTCACCTTCTCCATGCCATAGTGGTCACGGTTGAGCACCTTCTCAGCGCGAACGAGGTTGAGGTTGTCCGTGGTATATTCCTCCCATGGCAGGTCGAGAATCTGCTGAAGGAAGGTCAGCTGTGTATTATAGTCAGGACTCTGTGGCTGGAGCATGTCGAGTTTCTGCAACTCCTGCTCAAAGGCCTCCTGAGTCTCCTTCTTCCATTTCTTCTTCTTCGACTCCTTCACGAGACGGTTTCTCTCAACCGACTGCGAATCGCCGCCCAGTTCCTTGCGGATATTCTTCATCTGCTGGCGCAGGAAGTATTCCTTCTGCTCCTCGTCAATGGTCTGCTGAGTCTTGTTCCTGATGTTGAGCTTCAACTCCTGATACTGTATCTCCCTGTTGAATATCTGCATAAGTCTGAAGGCACGTTCCTTCACCGATGGTATGGAGATAAGCATCGCCTTGTCCTCTATAGGGAAAGGCATATTGGTGCACATAAAATTGAGTGCCAGGATGTTATTCGTTATATTGCTAATGGCAAACTGCGCCTCATTGGCAAGGTCCTCATTCCTCTGCACATACAGCGCAGCCTTCTTGCGAAGATCCTCCATCGCCATTTCAAACTCCACATCATTCTTTGGCATATACTCATTCTCTATCTTCAGCTCACCCTTGAGGAAAGGATCCTGCTGGGTGATTGAGCAGAGTCGGCATCGCGACAAGCCCTGCACCACCACCGTCACATTGGAGCCAAGTCCTGGCATATCGAAGATTCTCACAAGCTGTGCCACTACGCCATATTCATAGAGATCCTCTTTCCCAGGGTATTCTACGTTGGGATCACGCTGACAGAACACGCCAAAGGCAATCTTGTTATGCCTCTTGAGAAGCTTCACAACCTCCATCGTACTGTCTCTTGCCACCATGATAGGCACCAGCACTCCTGGGTGAAGCACTATGTTCCTCGTAGCTATAATAGGCATATTTCCCTCCACGCTCAGCTTGAGGAGGGAATCAAGATCACCATCAAAATCGGCCACCATCTGAAAGGTGCCGTTCTGATTGTCATTGAAATATATTTCGCTGTTTACCATATGCAGGATATCATTTTATTCAACTTTCTCAAGTTTCTAACTTGTTCAATTTGAAGGAAGTTAAGGGAAGTTATGGGGAAGTTATCGCTCCTTCGTCGCTTTGGAGTTATGGGGACGATAGTACTGAGCGCTCATTACAAACGTCCCTATAACTTCTCTATAACTTCGCGCCCTAAGGCGCTAACTCCTTTTAACTCCTACAAGTTGAGCACGTGCGAAACCTGAATACATTTATATTATAAATGAGTTGCAAAGGTACTACTTTTTTTTCATATTAGCAAATGCAACAAACATAAATTAATTGAAGTCCATCAATTTTCGTGCTGAGCGAAATCATCACTAAACCCAAACAATTTCGTTTCCACCGTGAGAAACGACTGTTTCCACCGTGAGAAACGGTTGTTTCCACCGTGGGAAACGAAATCAACAACGACGCTTTTCAATTTTGCAAAAAAGTAAATACAACATTAAAACCAAGAAAAAGAGTTTCATTTACGCAAGGTTGTACGCAAGGTTGACGCAAGGTTAAACACAACCTTGCGGTCATTGTATCTATTGTATATCAAGCATTTATACCCAAGTACGCAAGGTGAGTAAGGTTAAAAAAAGAAATTTCTTTGTAATACACTTAAAAATGGTGTCTACAGAACAATCATGCTATCACATCAACCCCTGAAGGAATCCCTTCAACGACTGTTCCGTGGTAAGATTCAGCTTCGCCCTAAGCCTGCTTCGCGCCACCTCCACGCTCTTTGTTCCTATGGAGAGATTCCTCGACAGAGTCTCTATATTACAACCATCTGCAATGAGCATACTAAGGTAGATATCCCTTCGCGTCAACTTATTCTGAGTAGAAGTCACAAGACGTCTCTCAAACTGCGGACACTTCAGCAGGAACTGGTCCATATACAACTGCATATCAACACGTTTCCTTCTTTTCTTCAAGTCTTCGTCCATCTCTTCCTTAGTAGTAAAATCTTCTGGAATAGATGCATTTTCCTCTGCAGGAGCCTCCATCGTCAGGTCAATCTTCAGCGGCAACTGCTTGTTCACATAGTATGTGTTCACCATCAATATAATGGAGAAACACATGGTATAGTAAACAAAATAATTATCAAAGCCAAGTTCATCCACAACGCTATAAACTGCAATAATAACAACATGCAGGGTATAAACCACCTTTATCCATCCAAAAGGGCTACCCCCCTTATAGTGAGCATCCACCTTATATGCCTTCTCATACATTCTTATCTTGCGGGCAATCCTTATCATATTATAAATAATGAAGGAATATCCATAGACGGCAGCCACGATATTCACCCACCATTTTTCCTCTACCAAAAGCACTAAGACTATGAATATCACGAAAGGAATCTCTGACAGCAAGAGCAACATCCATCGCTCCCTCCATGTTTTCTTCTCCGCCTCCTGTTCAAGAAGGCACGACAACTCCAGCACATAGAACGGCAATACCAAGAAATCCTTCACGGTATATATTGGCAATGTGCCCAACTTATCCCAACCCACATGAAGGGCTGTCACTATATCAGAGAACACCAGAACCACACCTACCACACCGAGCCATCCCAAAGCCTCGCGATAAGGCTTCGTCTTCATCGTTGTGGACAGGAAGAAGAATGCCATATAAGCATCCAATGCCAACAGAAAACCATTACAAATATAAAACAATTCCATATTCTAATCTTACTTTATTTGACCATTCATTAGTGTCCAATAAAAGTTTTTTAGGCCTTCGGCAAACGCAAATTTCCGTGAATTAACCGCGAATTATTTCGTAAATTATTTTTTCAACATGCTGATAATCAATTTACGAATAAATTTACGGATAATTTTCGATAATTTACGTTCCGCGAAGCGAAAAATCAAATCCGTTTACTTGAAAAGGCCTTGTAAACCGTTATAATACAGCTATTTCCAAGAGAAATTCAAGATTTTTACGGGACGCTAATGAGCCAACATGCTTAATTTTATAAAATTAAATTTTTGGCGTATCGTTGGTAATTTTTGGTAAGAAACTGTAGCAAAGTAAGATAGGGGTATTTATAACCTCGAAATTTGTCCCCATTTTTGGCATGAATAGATGCCAAGAGTGGGGACAACTCTTGGTGGTTTGAAAATAATTTTGTACCTTTGCATTCACTATTGAAAAAGTAAGAAAAACATTACATAAACTTAGTGTTCAGGTCATAGTAACCTAATCAAAAATCCTTTTTATCATTAACTTTTAATCTCTCAAATCTTTATGGAACAAACATTATCTATTCAGCCACAAGGGGCTTCTATGCCCAT
>JAZQOH010000053.1:0-84652 GCA_045627725.1 Prevotella sp.
GATGTCAATAAGAAGAAATTATTGCGCTATGCCTCACGACGAAACAGAAAAGAAAGAATAGAACAAATACTTAAATCCAATAACCTATGATACATCCAGACAGCCGTTCGCTTCCTTGGATTCAAGAAGTGGCAGACAGATATAAATTCAAAGAGGTTCAACTGATAGAGAAGACTATCAGGGCGTTCTCTTTGCTTGAAGCACTTGTACGAAGTGGTTGCCCATTCGTTTTCAAAGGCGGCACCTCACTCATGCTCCATCTGAACAGTTCCAAGCGTCTCTCTATCGACATTGACATTATTTGCCCTCCTGGTACTGATATTGAGAAGTACCTCGGAATGTATGCAGAAGAATATGGGTTCGGGAATATACAACTTGTGGAGCGCGTATCGAGAACGGATGTTCCAAAGAAGCACGCAAAGTTCTTCTATCAAGTATCATTCTTCGCGGGACGCAAAGAGGAGAAGATTCTGCTTGATGTGCTGTTTGAGGAAATTCACTACAACAAGGTTGTTACACTCCCAATCGAAAGTCCTCTCCTGAAAACGGATGGCGAACCGGTAATGGTAAATCTTCCAAGTTATCAGGATTTGTTGGGTGATAAACTGACCGCTTTTGCTCCACATACGACAGGCATCCCATTCTTCAAGGGTGAGAAAAACTGCAGCATGGAAATCAACAAGCAGCTCTACGACATTGCCTCGTTGTTCGATTTGACTAAAGATTCGACCATCACAGCAGAGACATTCAAGAAGTTTGCTGCTGTTGAACTTGCTTACAGAAATCTACCAACCGATGACATCCAGCAGGTTCTTGATGACATCTTCAACACCTCGCTGTCAATGACCATTCAGGGAACAGGAGATCCTGAGGAATACAAACTATTGATAGATGGCATGAAGCGTGTTAAAGGCTTCATCCATAGTGAGAAGTACGGACTTGAAAGTGTAATCATTAATGCTTCGAAAGCCGCCTACATAAGCAAGATTATAGAGAATGGAAGTACGGAAGTCAATCACTTCAATCCTGACAACACATCGGATTTGATTGACTCAGAAATCGTTGCTCCTCTCCCTACAAAACTTAACAGATTGAAGAAGACAAATATTGAAGCATACTATTACTGGTCAGAGGTTCAAAAGCTGATACAGTAGTTAGGTGAATCATCTGATAGACAATAACCAAGACGCATCATTTGCAATATGTTATAATCATATCAATGAAACAAAAAATTGAATCATGAAGAAACTTCCAATACTCATATTTCTATTTTTATTGGTATGTGCCTTCAGCTCGAGCATGTGCAGCTATCGAAGTGCATCTGACAGAATAGAAACAGATATAAACAATGCACTGGACCTTACACTGGCTGAGATGCAGTGTGACGTGGTCAGTGCAGATACCATCCGTTGTTATCGCAACTATCTTACAATTGCAGAACTAAAAGATACAGCATGTATTGCCATGAGAACTGTTCGTCGAGGTGAGAAACAAGAGACTGAAATGGTTGCAGAGGCAAACTGCGATTTCATGACTGTCTTCATGCTATCTGACCAAAGGGCATCAGGCGTGCTTTTGTTTGCAGGAATACTGTGGATGATGGGAAGTCTTTGGTATATGAGAAGATTCAAACCGGAGCTTCTTTTGGAAGGTATAAGCTATGGTGGTATTGTCTATGCTAACGATAAGTTTATAACCTCAAAGGGTGAGCAGATTCGTCTCACACCTATGCAGCACACTCTGCTTGAAATGTTCATGAACTCCGAGGATCATTCTCTTTCAAAGCAAGAGATCTGTGACCGCCTCTGGCCTAAGAAACCGGATGCCAACGACACACTTTACACGCTGATAAAACGTGTAAAACCTATCATTGAAGAGCATAGCAACCTGAAAATAGAGTCTGACAGAGGCAAAAGCTATACTTTGGAACTCAGATAGTTAGGTTTTTGTCAGATAAATGTCAGGGAAATGTCAGGAAAGATATTCCCTATGAAAAGTTCTTTTTGGCTAACTTTGCGGCTGATAAAAAAATTAGCGGTTATGCAAAAAAGAACTTTTACCATTATTGACAGGTGCATGGGGTGGCTCGCTTTTACCATTGCAGCCATAACTTATTGCCTCACTATCGAACCAACGGCAAGTCTTTGGGACTGTCCGGAATTTATCACATGCGGCTATAAACTGGAGATTGGACATGCGCCAGGCGCGCCATTCTTCATGCTTATGGCGAATTTGTTTTCGCAGTTTGCCAGCAGTCCTTCGGAGGTTGCGCGCATGGTAAACCTATTGTCTGCATTGCTCAGTGCAGGCTGTATCCTTTTTCTCTTCTGGACTATCACGCATCTGGTCAGAAGACTCATTATCTCTGACGATGATTATTCCAAGAGTAACGTGGCTTTGACGGAAGCTTGCGGACTGGTTGGCGCGTTGGCATATACGTGGAGTGACACATTCTGGTTCTCTGCTGTAGAGGCTGAGGTCTATGCTTTCAGCAGTTTCCTCACAGCTTTTGTATTCTGGCTGATATTGCAATGGGAGGATGAAGCCGATGATAAGGCGAGTGATCGTTGGATTATACTTATCGCTTATATCATAGGTTTATCCATTGGAGTGCATCTACTGAACCTTCTTTGCATTCCACCAATGGTGCTCTTGATGTACTATAGAAAGGCGAAGAAAATAACACACTGGCGCACAGTGGGAGCCATTGCCGTAGGTACGCTGGTTGTAGCCTTGGTGCTGTATGGTTTTATCCCAGGAATAGTAAAGATAGGAGGTTGGTTCGAACTTCTTATGACCAACACTTTTGGCTTTCCTTACAACACAGGACTGTGCGTTTATGTAGTATTGCTTGCTTTGGCTATAATAATTTGGATAGCCAAAACAAGAACCCGATTGTGGCATACCACTGCATTGAGCATCATGTCACTGCTGTTGGGGTATAGTTGCTATGCCGTAATACTTATTCGTTCAAATGCTAATCCGCCAATGGACGAGAACTCTCCTGACAATATTTTCTCACTTTCATATTATCTTGGACGCGAGCAGTATGGCGACAAACCATTGATCTATGGTCCAGCATATACCAGCGAGGTGCAACGAGTGCCTGAGGGTGATTATCTCGTGGCACGTTTCAAGGACAAAGGTGCCATCTACCAGAAGTCTTCAGACACAACAGAATGCCGCTATGTGGCGGTGGGCAGAAGACGAGAGTATATCTATCAGCAGAACATGTTATTCCCTCGAATGCACTCTGAGCGTCATGGCGAGGCATACGAGCAGTGGCTTGGTGGAGTTGATAAAAGGAATGGACTGCCGACTCAGTGGGATAATCTGCGCTTCTTCTTTTCATATCAGGTTAACCACATGTATCTTCGCTATCTCTTCTGGAATTTCATTGGCAGGGAAAACAACATTCAGGGGCATGGTGAGGCAGAACATGGCAACTGGATTACGGGCATACTATGGATTGACAATATGCTGTTGGGATGTGATACGGACATGATGCCTTCCGACCTGAAGAATAACAAAGGACACAACGTATTCTATGGACTTCCGTTATTGTTGGGAATACTTGGCATGATCTGGCAGATACGACGTGGTAAGGATGGCAATCAGCAGTGGAATGTGGTAATGCTGCTGTTCATTATGACAGGTCTGGCTATTGTGGTGTATCTCAATCAAACTCCTATGGAACCGCGCGAACGCGACTATGCATACGCAGGCTCTTTCTATGCTTACGCTATATGGATAGGTATGGGAGTAGCGGGATTGTCTTCATTGCTCCACAAAATGCAGTTGAAGCGATGGAACTGTGTAATTGCCATTGTCCTCGGAATGCTTGTACCCTTGCAGATGGTCAGTCAGACATGGGATGATCACGACCGCAGTGAGCGATATATGTGCAGGGATTTCGGAGCTAATTATCTGAACAGTATGCAGGATGAAGGGCATCCTGTTATCTTTACGAATGGCGACAATGATACGTTTCCGTTGTGGTATAATCATGAAGTGGAGGGCATTCGCACCGATACTCGCGTATGCAACCTCTCTTATGCTCAGACTGATTGGTACATTGACCAGATGAAGCGCCCTGCCTATGATTCGCCAAGTCTTCCTATAACATGGAGCAGAGAGCAATACACAGAGGGCAGGAATGAGTTTATTGCAGTTGCCCCTGATGACAGTATCACCATAGAATATATGGGACGACCTATGACTATACGCATGAACGGAGCTACTCATCTCACCAAGAGTGATCTGCTTGTGCTCGAAATGCTTAATCACACACCTGCCAATCGACCTTTATACATCAGCATAAGTCTTGGGGGCAGTCTCTTGCCTTTCCTGCAAGATCATCTTGTTCTTGAGGGATTGGCTTATCGGGTAGTTCCTGAAAGTGTGGGAATGATCGTTGATGTGGAACGTCTTTATGACAACATAATGAACAGATTCCGTTATGGTGGGCTGTCAAAGCCTGGACTTTACGTAGATGATGATGCCATGCGTATGGCGCATACACATCAATTTATCATGTCGATACTGATAACGAAACTAATGGAACGTGGGGATATGAAGCGTGCAAGGCTTGTTGCAGATAAATGGCAAAAGGAACTGCCGAACTATAATGTGCCTTACACAGAGGATGCACTTGCGATGGCAGAATGCTATTATCGTCTTAAAGAATATGGTAAGGCTGATAGCATAGTGAGGAACCTGCTTGAGCGTTCTGCGGAATGGATGGCATGGTACCAATCACTTAAATCAAAGGGGATATCTGCATCACAACATCAAAGAAACTCATGGCTCCGCACTATGCAGCACGCATTGGTTACGGCAAACAATTACAAAAGAACACAATTGGTAGAACAATACATCAAGAACTATGAAGACAACAATTAAGAATGATGCTAAGCATCTACTATTCACACGGAAGAATTACGTTTTACTTGCCATCGCGTGCTTTCTCATTGTCCTCGGACTCATCCTTATGTCGGGTAATGGAAGCTCGTTTACTCACTTTGAGACGGACATTTTCTCTTTTCGCCGAATCGTATTGGCACCCATCATAAGCCTTACTGGCTACTTGTTGGTAATTGTCGCGATACTGTGTACGGAGAAAAATATGAAATAACTGACATAGGATTCCGTACACCCACATTTCACATCATTCATCCTAACAAGATTGACAACAAAACGAATAGACCCACTGATTTTCAGCAGTAATGCCGATTGTCAGTGGGTTTGTTGTTCCCAAAATGAATCCCACAAGCCATGTTGGGAACATTAGATTACTCCGTCCAGTGGTAGTGAGCATCGAGCGAAAGGAAGATGACCAACAGGAAGATGAAGATACCGAAGATGCAGAAGAACCAAAAGATTTCTTGATATTCTGTCGTTTTGTTGTAACGTATTGATAGTCAGAATATATTAAAGGTGGTGCAGATTCCAAGAAACAAACTAGAAACAAAAGTGTGAGGAAATACGAAAAGGAAAATATCTGCAAAACAAATCTTAACACGGAAATCAACGGCAATTTTCATTTTCTTTCATTATGAATGATACCAGTTAGCGGAGTTGGGGGAGCGATAAATTGAAGACGAGATCTATTTGCTACGTGTTTTCACATTTGACATCTACATAGCACAAAATTGCCATTATAGAGTGTTTTCTTGCCAAATCTTGTTAAAGTTTGCACAAAAAACATCTAAAACTGACGATATTTGAAGAAAAATTAGTACATTTGCGCCATAGGCGCTTCCTTCTCCTTGCTAGGCACAAAAAGCAAGCGAACGTAGGTCGCAATAATTGATAATTTGTACGTAGATTAATGAGCAAGGTAAAGAAGATTCCATACGGAATGACAAACCTCGATACGATAATTCGCGAGGGATATTACTATGTCGATAAGACACGTTTCATTCCAAGGCTTGAGGATGAGGGCAGTTATGTCATCTTCCTGCGTCCGCGTAGGTATGGCAAGAGTCTGACCATTGCTATGCTTGACGCGTATTATAACATCAGGTATGCCGACAGATTTGATGAACTGTTCGGTAATCTGACCATTGGTCAGAAACCCACCGAAAAGCATAACACGTATCTGGTGCTAAGTTTGAACTTCAGTAATGTCGATTCGGACAAGGATAAGGTCGAGGAGTCGTTCAACATGAATTTATTGCAGGCCTTTAGGAAGTTTGCATATATATATCGAAATATATTACCAGAAGGTACAGAGGCAAAGATGGAGGCACATACCAAGAGTAATGATGCTTTCAATGACCTATGTGACCAAGTAACAAAGACCGACAAGAAGATGTACGTCATGATTGATGAGTACGACAACTTTGCAAACACATTGATGTCGTATGATGAGAATGCGTACATGAACCTCACCCATGGCGATGGATTCTTCCGCCTGTTCTTCAACTCACTCAAGGCTGCAACTACAGGTAACGGTACAGCCGTTGACCGCATGTGGATTTCGGGGGTCAGTCCGCTCACGCTGAGCGATGTAACCAGCGGATTTAATATAGGTAATAATCTTTCCATGATGTCAGCCTACCACGAGTTGGTGGGGTTCTCTGAAAGTGAAGTTCGCATAATGCTTGAGTATTACCGCGATGCAACAGGTGTCTTCAACCATACTGTAGATGAGTTGATTGACATCATGAAGCCTTGGTATAACAACAATTGCTTTAGCGAGCGCTGCATTGATAAGGAGCGAATGTTCAACTCGGACATGGTGCTGTACTTCCTTATGAAGTATATCAGCGAGGAAGGCACAATCCCAGTGAACATGATCGACACGAACGTGAGCAGCGACTACGGCAAGATGCGCAAGATGATCCGTCTGGAACAGACTTTCGGCATTAAGGCACAGACCCTTCAGAAGATAGCCGAGGATGGCTATATAGTTGCACCACTGAAGGCAGAGTTCTCCATCAGCGAGCTGCATGAGCCTCGCATCCTGCCGAGCCTGATGTACTATATGGGAATGTTGACTCACGGAAAGACTCCTGAAGGGCGTCCAGCACTTGTTGTGCCGAACCTTGTAGTGCGCGAGCAATATTACAAGTACATGAATGAGTGCTACGACCGTAATATGGAGTGGCAGATGGACTTATGGAAATTCGAGGAACTAGGGTATCGTATGGCAATGGACGGCGAGGGCGAACCATTGCTACGCTTAGTTGCCGAAAGTCTGCGTGAGAACAGCAGCACGCGTGACTTTGATGCCAAGGCAGAGTCGTTCGTGAAGGGTTATATGCTTGCCCGCATAGGTAGTATGGTGTCATATTTCATTTCCGAAACCGAACCGGACATGAATCATGGCTATGCAGACCTCTATCTGGAGCCATGGACAGAGAAGACCAGCCACGCCTACATCATCGAACTGAAGTACCTTAATACAAATGCCTCGGACGATGCAGTTGCCCAGACTCGTCTCGAAGCCATTGACCAGGCCAACCAATATGCTCAATCCAAGCATCTGCATCAACGCGCCCAATCTAAAGGGTGGAAGTTACATAAGTTCGTGATAATCTTCAGCGGTTGGAAACTCCGTCTCATTGAGGAGGTATAATCATTCATCATTCATCATTAAAGCAGTTTTTTTCGTGTATATAAAACTAATGCAATAAAAAAATTCAACTAACAATAATCAATAACAAAACAAAATGAAGAAGTATCTACTATCATTCATGCTGTCGGCTGTGGCATTCGCTTCTGCCAGTGCAGATGGATATACAGGTGTATTGGTGACCAATGGTGACCAGAAGACCTGCTATCTTTTTGAGGAACAGCCAATCATGAGACGCAAGGTTGTGGATGGAGTCATGAACGCATGCCTTTATATTGCAGGCTACGAAGACCCTATCGTCAGCGTTCCGGCTCTTTCCCTTAACGGGGAGCGGGGAGAGCGTCTCTGAGCGGGGAGAAGTGTATTCTTCCTCATGAAGATTTATGAAGATCTATGTGCGATACTGATTTAAGCTCGCACGATATTTTCCTCGAAATGTATGGTAGTTCACTTGAAGTGCTATACTTTTCGATGTTAATCCGAATTTTTTTTTGTCCTGTATTTACTCTTTGCCTGTTTGTTTTTGTTCTATTTCTTACTATGAAGGGTAATGAAGGGTAATGAAGGGTAAATTCTTACCCTTCATAGTTGTAACATGTAGAAAATGTGATAGTTATAGCGATATTTTAAAAAAATGAAGGGTAGAAGCAAAAAACTTTTGAAAATTTTTATTTACAGTTAAAAAACTGTTTCATTCTTTGAGTTTTGCAGTGCTATTTTTTTTACAAAATAGAAATATTGCTGTCCGATAAAACTTTTTGACATTGTCCGTCAAAGACTTACATTGTCGAACTATACCAAAAACAGCATGTATTTCATTAATTATAGCCTTATTTAAGGGCTTAAATCAGTAAAATGTAGTAATATTTCAAATTTTCCTGTCCGAGAATCATAATATACTCATTTTTTGAAGTGAGGGGGTTACTTTTTAAAGTTTCAATAACTGCTATTGAAAATCAACATGTTACAGAGTCAAAAGTGGCATTTTTGATTTTTATCGGACAGCAATAAAATAGAAATAAACCTTTCATACAATATACCCAATATATCACAATTCTTAATAAATTAGGAGAACGAAAGAAAAACAAAAGGGAAAATTTTGCGAAGTCACTTTTTATTAGTATCTTTGCCTGCGAAGTACTTCAGATGTATAAATCTGGTTGCAAGACATAATTATATTCTTAATTTTCAGGAAGGAATAAAAATGAAAAGAATCATCTACCTACTGTCACTATTTCTCTTTGCTGTCAATGCAGCATGGGCAGATGACATCAGCGTTGAGCAAGCCATAAGCATTGCCCAGCAGTTTGTGAGCCACGATGCCAAGGCGAAGGCATTAGGCAAAACGAATGGCAAGAGTGTCGAGCCTCGTCTGGCACATGCCGTCAAGTCAAAAACTTCACAGAAAGATAACGTCTATGTCATCAACCTTGGCGAAGACCAGGGCTTCGTCATCGTAGCAGGTGACGATGGTGCTGATGCTGAAGTTCTCGGCTACTGCGACCATGGCACGTTTGAGTATGACAAGGCACCAGTTCAGTTCAAGGACTTATTGGCTAATTATTCAGCAGGTGTGGATTCTCTCCGTCAGAGCAATGTGGCATCAGCAAAATCTGCCACCAGAGCCAGTGCCAACGGCAGCGCCACAACTTCAATGCAGCGACTCCCTGACTGCATGGGCAACATCGTCGTGGGACCACTGCTTACAACGACATGGAATCAATGGGGACCTTATAACTACCAGTGTCCTGAGGGATGCCCTACTGGTTGCTATCCAACAGCCATTGCACAGGTGATGAACTACTGGAAGTGGCCAAAGCAGAGTGGTGGAAAGTTGCAGCTGGTTGATTCGGATGGAAAGCATTACTATGAGGATTTCCCCATCCATGAATACGACTGGGACAACATGCTTGATAGTTATGAAAATGGTGGTTTCAATGACAGCCAGGGTGCTGCCGTTGCACAGCTCATGGCAGATATTGGCAAGGCATTTCACACGAGATATAGACCAGGTGCAAGTCCTACACCTTTCAATGGATATCCCTTGACAGAAAATTTTGGCTATGAACCAGGTATTGGTTATGAACTTGGCAAGGATGGCAGCGACTTGATAGAAGAGATGAAGACGGAATTGGATGAACACCGTCCTATTTTGTATTGTGGAGGAGAGATGAAAACTCCGGAAGATTGTCATGCCCTTGTTGTGGATGGCTATACCACAACCTACTATTTCCACTACAACTATGGTTGGGGTGGCGATTATGATGGTTGGTACAGGAATGGCGTCTGCAGCCTTTATGGAAATAACAGTTACATTCTTACGGGTGTGCGTCCATACGATGGAAAGAAAATCAAAGTGGGTGACATACAATACGGCATTTTCCCAAATGGAACGGCTGAGATATTAAAGTATGATATAGAAGAAGGAAAAGACATAGACCTCGTTATCCCGAATACAATCAAGGATGCGGAAGGCGTGGAATACATTGTGGAGCGCATCCGTGTCGATGCTTTCTCCTCGAGCAACAGCTCGTTCAAGACAGTCACTCTGGGCGACAACATAAAGCATATTGACCGCTATGCTTTTGTCGGAAACCATATTGAGACGCTCATCATAGGCGATAAGGCAGAGGTGGTAAGTGACAATGCCTTCGAAGCTGCGGGAGTGAAGAATCTCATTATCGGTGCCTCGGTCAAGCATATCGGCGATATGGCATTCTATGCTTGCCGACTTGAGAACGTGACATGCAAGAGTCCTGCCATCACCGTGGGTAAAAACGCCTTTACGGGTTGCTCCATCGACTGTGGCGAATGGCTGGATCACATAACGGAGCTGGGCGACGAGTCGTTCAGCGGAGTGAGCTTCAGGAGCATGCCTCACTTCAGGAATGTAACGAAGATTGGTTCTAAGGCGTTCTCCGGTTCCTATGGATTAAATGAACCGTTCATCATCTATCCTTCGGTAAAGAATATTGCACCCGATGCCTTTGTGAACAGCAGTGCCAGCAGAGTAAAGGTTGACGATGGCAATCCTTACTATGCACATGACGGCTATGGCATGATATACAACAAGAGCAAGACTTCCCTTGCCGTGGCAACAAACTTCATGTCCCTAACAGAGGATGCCTACCCAGAAAACATGATTCGCATGGGCGAAGGCTGCATCAATCCACGCCGTAGCGATGACTCGAGTGTGACCATTCCAAACTCGGTTGAGGACGTTACTGGTGCCTTCGCCTTGTGTGGCAAGGATATCGGTACCATCACCAGCCTTGCTGTCATTCCACCAATCGCCACCCACGGCACCTTCAACGACGAGATGTTTGAGGCAAATCCAGACCGTGAGCTTCACGTGCCAGCAGGCTGTGAGAATATCTATCGCAACGCACCAGGCTGGAGCCGCTTCAATAACATCATCGCCGACCAGCCATACGTACTGCCTCCATCGCAGCCAGACCGCCAGTACTTCATGATACTGCATTGCAGCGACAAGAACCAGCAGAGCCTTCGCATACCTGTCGGCTCGGTCAAGGATATCCGTGTGGGCGACTATGTCTCTGGCATGGGCGCATCAGTCATTGTGTCTCAGAACGGAGCAAATGACAATGCCTATCGCGTGGATAGCATCACGTGGATGAAAGGATTTGTATATGATACTCCTGAGGTGTTTGATATGAGTCCAGACAATCTCGTGGCAGAGGGTCAGGACTGCACCGTCAAGTTAGGTGTTACAGTCATTGATGATGATGTGCAACTCGCAATCCGTAAGGCCATCAATACCGTGCCATTCATAGAAGGAACAACGCGCAGCAAGTCTTTCGATATCAGTCTCTCCAACGATGTGCATGAACTCAGCGGTGTTGCAGAGATTATCGTGCCTTTTGATCGTAAGGAGGGCGAAACGCTATGTGCAGCATATTATGATGAAGAGAGCGGAACATGGAAGCCTGTGTTCTTCTGCTACGACGAACAACTGGGAGCAGTGGTCATTGAGACTGGTCACTTCTCGCTCTTCTCCATCCTGTCGGTAGCGAAGGAGAAAACGGCGAGACAGATGATGAATTATTACATGTATTATGAGCCATACTCTACGCTGAACGAAGCCATGCAGAATGTGCTGGAATGGTTAGCTACCGACGACCCTGACAAGAAAGCCATCGACGCCTGGAAGGAAAGATATGGACTCTGGCAGAGCCTCGGCATCGACGGTGGATACAATACACTGCTTAGTGGCTTTGGATTTTCTCATGAAACAATAGATAACGCAATAGGCATGGTAGGCTGGATAGGCACAGCCTTGACCTTCCTCGATATCGTTTCTGCCGACCTCAAGGGCGATGATGTCAATGTGGCAGCCAATTCGCTCAAGACCATTTCAAGCATCGCTCAGACTTATATCGGTTCTATCGTAGGTTCCTCTGCGTTGTCGTTGGGTATGGGCCTGACAGCGTTCATCGGTGTGGCGATTGAGAAATTCGGCACCATGGTACAAGAGGCAAAGACCGACTATGTAAGACAGATATACGATCTCTACTACTCAAAGACTGGTGGAGAAATAGCTGGTCACACTACATACCGTTCGGCTACCGACTGGTATTATCTGTTCTATAACGCTATCAGAGACAACAAGGTTACACCTGATAAGCTGAATAGCTATATAGAAGGAACGGTGCGCGAATATACCAACAGGTTCTGGAATGAGCCTGCCGACGTGCTTGCCTGGTTTGAAGGCCAAACAGTACTGGACGATAAGCCATTTGGATTCACCAGCTTCCATAACGTCAGCAAGTCAGACCAGGAGAAAATCAGTCAGGAATACTACGAGGAACTGATGAATGGCATTCTCGTCAGCGTCTTCCAGCAGATAAAGAGAAAGATGGTGGACAATTCCAAGGATGACCTTGACTACAGAATGGAGCCATTCGTACGCTTCATGAACAGTTATGTTGGCTTGAAGATTTTTGACTCTTCGTGCCCAGAGGATGGAAAGTCTGACTATAGTGGATGGTCTGTACGATTCACGAAGATTCCTGATGGCGTTACCGACCCAGAGAACTGGAAAAAGACTCTCAGCGACCAAGGCACCTGCAAGTTAGGCTACTATACGCTCAACTCGCTCCTTGCCAACAAGGTGCAGTTGCAGCTCACACTCGTCGATCCATTCGGTGAGGAGCACAGCACTTACGACTTTGATCTTTCAAAATTTGATGCGGATAGTTATAATGTCATAGAGATAGACTTGGCTACGGGAGGTCAGGAGATAGATGCCATTGACCGACTTGAAGTAAGGCATGATGAGGGGGCTGGGGTAAACTCACGATACGATTGTCATATTCATTACGTGTTTGATGAACCATACTACACAACTGTAAAACTTGATGATGGGGGAATAGGACTTCTTCCTAATTACACCTTAGAATATGATGATTGGGACTGGGATGGACTAATATTCTTAGATTATCCGTTATATGGAAATAATGTTTCATACCATACGGAGATAGGCAAGTTCTTCAGAGAACATGAGCAAATAACAATAGATGACCAGGGCAACTTCGCCATAGGCAATGATATCAAAGGCAAATTCGAGGATGGCAGCCGTACCGCCACAGGTAAGTTTACCATAGAAACGACATACGATTTTGTGAATCAGACCCTAAGTGAGTTCATACATCGTTGGAATAATTTCGATCTGCAGTCTAAGGTAATAGCATATTATAACAATATGCTCAACGGAACAATACAACACAGTATTGATTGTGAATATACCATCGTCCGCAATGCTGACAGTTCTGTCTTCAGTATTTACTATACAGGAGAAGGTACCTTTGATTTAACTGGTAATGGAGTAACTAACTTCGATATAACAGCAAGGCTTCAAAGCTATAGTGACAAAAGATATTACTATGATTTGTTCTGCAAGAGAGATCTCACCCCTGATGAAGTTGCAGTTGGGCCTATGAAATTTGTCATAGAATACAGAAAGTATCCTGAAAAGGACATCCTCAGCAATCACTATACCGGTCCTGTAACACTCAAATACACCAAGAAGATAAAGGTAAACAAATAATATCCTCGAGACAATGAAAACGAACAATAAATATAATATAATAAGGAAGAAACTAAGCATAGTGCTCTGTGTTCTTGCCATTCTGCCACTATGTAGCCTCACAGCTATGGCGCAGGACGATCCTTCACTATACATTGCAGGAGAACTCGTAACACCTGCCAATGCCAATGATGTACTGAACGATGGAGGTAGCGTCAGATACGATGCAGCAACCAAGACGCTTACTCTCACCAATGTCAATATCATCACCGAGGACGACTACAGCGGAATAGAGTCAATGCATGCCGTAAGCACACTGCGCCTTGTGGGCAGCAACAAACTGGGCGAGATACTGCTACGCATGAACTATGGCGAGACCGCCACAATATGCGGCGGTGGCTTCAACGACCGTCTGGAGATAACAAACGTAAAAAACGGCATCGCCATACAGGCATGGCCTTTCGACTATGAGGCTACACAGCCAAGTCCAGGACTAATCATTCACGACTGCACAATCAACATTAATGCCGCATGGACGGGATTGGAAGGTCGTGGCATTCTGAAGATTGAGAATGTCAGTGTTTCTGCCGTGGGACGTGAGGATGGTTCCATCGTTGGATGGAATGATTTGATATTGGGCAACAAGATGAAAATCACTTCGCCTGCTGGTGCTTATTTCGAAGAAAACATTCATACCATCACCTTGGATGGTAAAGAACCTTGCAGGTCACAGGTCACCATCAAGAGCGAGATGGCTGATGTGTTGCCTGATAACTCACTGCTCCTTTATCAATTGGATGGAAGTGTAGTGGCATATGCCTTTGATGACGAACCTGTAATATCCTATAGTGGAGACTACCTTGTCATGACTACCGCAAGCACCTCTGTTGAGTATCATCTTGCAACCCTCCGCAAGATAGCCTTCGCTGATGAATGGAAAACAGCACTCGGTATCAGCGAAATAATAATCCCCGACACAGAGTTCTCCTTCTCCGACGAGGGTGCCAAAGTGCGGGGTGAGAAGCCTGGCACTCCATTCTACGTCTTCGACATGAAGGGAATGAAGTGCGCCGAAGGTACTATTGACGCCGAAGGCAAGGCAAACATCAGATTGGCAAGTCTTCCTTCTGGAATATATATAGTAAAGACTCAGTCCACATCATTCAAGATAAAAAGGTAATAGTAAAGGTTATATCCTGACTGAACACATTAGTGCTTGGCATACGATAAAAGCATCGCTCATAATCATAGTGGGCGATGCTTTTATTTTTAGCTACGGACAAAAGATAATGATTATTCCTATTTATCTTTTAACTGTGTCGCAAGAAACTGAGAGGGAGTCATGACCTTTATAGCGGTTGCTGTTGTAAAGTCTTTTACATTACGAGTTACAATGCAATCGGCAGAGACAAGTCGAGCAGAATGATATTGCACCATGTCCTCGAAGTCTGGCACAACAGCAGACAAAGCTTCCGAGAGTACGAACTTATCAGTACTTGCAATGTTACAAATCTGCATCAGCCCTCTCAGAATCTCATATCGCTGTTCAACGGTGTACGCCTTTCTTGTTATGTAGAAGAAGTTTACAAACGAAATTGGTGACACCCATATTTCGATTTTGCCGTTGCAAGCCAAATCAAAGATACTAGCAGAATCCTGATAGAAATCTTCTCGTTCACAGTAGAAATCAAGAAGAACATTAGTGTCAATCAATACTCTCATCCGAAACGCTCATCCAAAGAATCCAACATTGCAGCCTTTTCATCTATAGGAGCAAGGCGACGATACTTAGCCATCGACTGAACCCATGCAGAGTGCTCTTTTACAGGCGTTGCCACATCAACAACTTCTTTTGTATTCTGGCGAGCGACAATCTGCTGCAACAACAGAGTTGCTTGATTCTGCAACCATTCATTGACAGCCTCTTTGGTCTTGAAAGTAGGACGAACTGCCTCTATCAAAGCATCGTTCATTGTCAAATTAAAAGTGCACATATTGTTATCTTTTTATATTTGTTCTCATTTATTTGTCTGAGCGGTTAGCGCCCTTTTGGTCGCAAAGGTAATAAAATTTTCTCAATTTCAGTTAATTGATGCTCTTTGAATATTGTTTTTATATGGATTTTTAACCATATTCGATGTTTGTAGATGCCAATTGTGGTTGCATCGTTACAGAAAAACTTTTCTTTTTTTGTTGTTTTATAAAAAAATGTATAACTTTGCATCTTGTAATCATTAACGAATTCTTATAACCAAAAAAACATTACAATTATGAAAAAGACTATTCTTTTCGCATTCGCTGCCGTTATGGCATTCGCAAGTTGTGGTAACAAGGCTACACAGGTTCCAGAAGAACCAGCTGTTGATTCATTGGCTGTTTCAGAAGAGGTGGTAGAGGCTGCTGATTCTATTACTTCGGCACTCGCATCGCAGATTGAAAAGGCTGATGCAAGCCAGGTGCAGTCAACTCTCACAATGCTTCAGGAGAAGTATGCAGAACTCGTGAAGAGCGGTAAGCTCGAAGAGGCAAAGAAGTATGCTTCTGCCGTTCAGCAGTATATTGCTGATAATGCAGATAAGATTAAGGAATTCACAGCAGGAAATGCTACTGTTGCTTCCCTCGTTGAAGCTGTAAAGAATCTTCCTGTAGGTGCAGAGGCTTCAGCAGAAGAGGCTCTCGCTGCAGTAAAGACAGATGCTAAGGCACTCGTTGACGGAGCAAAGGAAGCTGCAGAGGCAAAGGCTCAGGAGAAGGTTAATGAGGTGAAGGACGCTGCTGCCAAGGCTGTGAACGATAAGGTGGAAGAGGCTAAGGCAAAGGCTAACGATGCTGCTTCCAAGGCTATCAACGATGCCGCTTCTAAACTCTTGGGCAAATAATTAATACAAGTTTCGCAAGCTCAACTTGTAAGGAGTTAAAAAGGAGTTAGCGCCTTATGGCGCGAAGTTAACAGGAGTTAAAGGACGTTTGTAATGAGCGCTCAGTACTATTGTCCGTTAACTTCCAAAGCGACGAAGGAGCGATAACTTCCCTATAACTTCCATTAACTCCCTTCAAATTGAGCAAGTTGCAAACTTTGCGAAAGTTGAAAAAATATTGAACAATGAGATTAGACGGTAGAAGAGAAAGTTCTAATGTTGACGATCGTCGTCGCTCAGGGGGCGGAAAAGCCCTTATGGGCGGTGGCGCAGGTATCATAGGCATTATCCTCGTAGGACTGTTCACGCTTATGAATGGCGGAAGTCTTACCGATGTGCTTCAGAATGTTGACGTCACACAGTTGACAAATGTAACAGAAATGCCACAGGAAGGTCGTGAGTTTACTCCGGAGGAGGAAGAGCTTGCGAAGTTCTCAAAGCAGATTCTTGCCGGTACTGAGGATGTGTGGACAGAGGTCTTCCAGAAGATGGGAAGGACCTATACTCCTCCTCGTATGGTGCTCTATACTGGTGGTGTACAGACAGCTTGCGGTAATGGTTCCTCATCTATGGGCCCATTCTATTGCTCTGGCGACCAGTGCCTTTATATCGACCTGTCATTCTTCTCATCAATGAAGAAGCAGTTAGGGGCTGATGGTGACTTTGCATACGCATACGTCATTGCCCATGAGGTAGGACATCATGTAGAGTATCTTCTTGGAATCCTCGATAAGGCGCATCGTCAGGAAGCTGCTGTTGGCAAAGTAGAGGCGAACAAGATAAGTGTTCGTACCGAATTGCTTGCTGATTTCTATGCAGGTGTGTGGGCTTATCATGACAACAAGAGATTCGCATCGCTTGAGGATGGTGATTTGGAAGAGGCTATCAACTGCGCAGAGAAGATAGGCGATAACTATCTGCAGGAAAAGGCTCGCGGATATTCACAGCCAGAGAGCTTCACCCATGGCACTTCCGCACAGCGCATGAAGTGGTTGAAACTTGGTCTTACCACAGGAGACATGAGCAAAGGAACAACATTCCAGTGCTCAGATGCGGAGTTGTAATTTTCTGCTAGAATATAAAAAACTGGCGATCATTGGTATTTCCCATTGATCGCCAGTTTTTGCTTCTATATAACAATCGTTATCAAAAGTCCCCCCCCCCTTGGGGGATAGGGGGCTCCCTATCCGTTCATTGACAATAGGAACTCCTCGTTTGATTTTGTTCCTCTCATAGAGTTCTCGATGAGATTCATTGCCTCGAGGGCTGTCATATCAGAGATATGCTTGCGGAGGATCCACATACGGTCGAGCGTTGTCTTATCCTGAAGGAGATCATCGCGGCGAGTGCTACTCTGTACAAGGTTGACGGCAGGGAAGATACGCTTGTTGGCAAGGCTGCGGTCGAGCTGCAGTTCCATGTTGCCGGTGCCCTTGAACTCCTCGAAGATTACCTCATCCATCTTCGAACCTGTATCAATGAGAGCCGTAGCGATGATGGTGAGCGAACCGCCACCCTCTATGTTTCGTGCTGCACCGAAGAAACGCTTAGGCTTCTGGAGAGCGTTGGCATCAACACCACCTGTAAGCACCTTACCACTGGCAGGAGCCACGGTGTTGTAGGCACGGGCAAGACGAGTGATAGAGTCGAGGAAGATAACAACGTCATGACCACACTCCACCATACGCTTCGCCTTCTCAAGTACGATGCCTGCAATCTTCACATGACGCTCTGCCGGCTCATCGAAGGTAGAAGCGATAACCTCTGCATTAACCGTGCGAGCCATGTCAGTAACCTCCTCAGGACGCTCGTCGATAAGGAGCATCATAAGGTAAGCCTCTGGATGATTTGCTGCAATGGCATTTGCGATGTCCTTCATGAGAATTGTTTTACCAGTCTTTGGCTGTGCCACGATGAGTGCACGTTGTCCCTTACCGATAGGGGAGAAGAGGTCAACGATGCGAGTGGAAAGGTTTGTCGTAGCAGGATTGTCGCAGAGGTGGTATCTCTCATCAGGGAAGAGAGGTGTGAGATGCTCGAATGAAAGACGATCGCGAATCTCATTAGGATTGCGTCCGTTTATCTTGTCGATGCTCGTCATTGGGAAGTATTTCTCACCCTCGCGAGGAGGACGAACATGACATTCAACAACGTCACCTGTCTTTAGAGAATGTTTCTTTATCTGCTGTGCAGTAAGGAAAATGTCGTCAGGAGAAGACAAATAGTTGAAATCGCTCGAACGCAGGAAACCATATCCGTCAGGCATTACCTCGAGAACGCCATTTGCGGTGATGATGTCGTTGAAGTCATACTTAACATCCTCCTGCACGTTCTGCTTGAATGTCATCTGCGAAACAGGTGATGACTGTTCTATAATGGTTGTTGGGTTGTCGAGCATGTCATATGATATGCTTGCCGACTGATCCTCAACAGGAAGGTCGATGACGGTGATGAAATCCGTACCATCGCCAGGATCACCTTCCCATACCTTATCTTCTGTTATCTTGATGTTGCCATCTGCGGCACTTCTTGCCTGTACCTTTGCCTGAAGCTGTGCGAGAAGATCGTCAGACTTCTCACCGTCCTCGCTTTCGAATGCAGCATTCTCAGGTATGGATGAATTTTCTTCTGCAACACTACCTTCAGGAACGACGCTATCTGTTGTTTCGTTGCTGAAGATGAATTCCTGCTGTACGGCAGCCTTTTTCTGATTCATCTCAGCAAGGGCAGCAGCTCTTGCCTGTGCTGCAGCCACTATCTCCTCCTTCGTCTTGCGACGCTTGCGCCTTGGTGCTTTGTCTTCTGCAGGAGCATCCACATTGCTATCCTCTGTCACGGTCGAGATTTCCTCCGACTTAGGAGTGTCTTCCATAGCAACTTCCTCAGCAACGGTTTCCGTAGCTACAACAGTATCCTCAGCCGCAACGGTTTCTGCAGGAGTCTCTTCCTCTGCAACCTTCTTGCGTCTGCCTCTCTTCTTTGGTGCTTCCTCAGCAGGTGCCTCGGTCGCAGCTTCGGTTTCCTTCTTTGTCTTACGTGTTCTGCGCTTAGGTTTCTCTTCCACCTCTTCTTCCTTATAGTCGCCTATGATGAATGCAGCGAGTTGCTCTGCACCGTCAGCAGGAGAGAGGTTTGAACCTAATGCTTTGGCTATAGTCTCCAGTTCTTCTACAGACTTTGCCATAAGTTCTTCTTTACTATACATATATTCGTAATGTATTGATGGCTTGTGAAAAAATAATGAAATGATTTCGGATTTGTGCGTTTCCTGATATACTTGAATCTATGTGAAAAAGTAATACAAAAATGTGATTTGGTTCACGTGGGAAACGCCTCTTGGTATGAAAATCAATGCAAAGATAGTATTAATTTTGTATTGTGACAAAATAATGTAGTAAAAAAAACTCTTTGCTTAACTAAAATTAACCTAAATCAAATTATTCCCGAAAAATTTGCTCATATCATAATATTTTCCTATTTTTGCATAGAAATTATAATAGTTTTTCAATATCAGCAATATGGCAAACATAGAAAATACTACACAGGAAGAGAAGAAGAGCCTTAATTTCATTGAGGTAATGGTGGAGAAAGACCTCGCAGAGGGACGTAATGGCGGTCGTGTGCAGACACGTTTCCCACCAGAACCTAACGGCTATCTTCATATCGGTCACGCCAAAGCTATCGCCCTCGACTTCGGCATTGCTCAGAAGTATGGTGGCGTCTGCAATCTTCGTATGGATGACACCAATCCTCAAAAGGAGGATACAGAATATGTAGAAGCTATCAAGCGCGATATCGAGTGGCTCGGCTTCAAATGGGGCAACATCCTCTATGCGTCGGATTATTTCCAGCAGCTTTGGGATCTTGCCGTAGAACTCATCAAGCAGGGTAAGGCATACGTCGATGAACAGTCAGCAGAGCAGATTGCTGCGCAGAAGGGTACGCCAACACAGCCAGGCACAAACTCTCCTTATCGTGACCGTCCTGTAGAGGAAAGCCTTGCTCTCTTCAATGAGATGAATAGCGGAAACATGGAACCAGGTAAGATGGTGCTCCGTGCTAAGATAGACATGGCTAACCCAAATATGCACTTCCGCGATCCTATCATGTATCGTGTGCTCAATATGCCACACTGGCGTACAGGCAACAAGTGGAATGCTTATCCAATGTATGACTATACACATGGTCAGTGTGACTACTGGGAGGGTGTGACACATTCGCTCTGTACTCTCGAGTTCGTCAGCCATCGTCCTTTGTATGACCTGTTTGTTGACTGGGCAAAGCAGGTGGGAGGTGATGATAAGCCTCTCGATGATAATCGTCCACGTCAGACGGAGTTCAACAAGCTCAACCTTACTCATATCCTTCTCTCAAAGCGCAATCTGCTGATGCTTGTTAAAGAAGGAGTAGTGAACGGATGGGATGATCCTCGTATGCCTACAATTTCTGGTTTCCGTCGTCGTGGCTATTCACCAGAATCCATCATAAAGTTCATTGACAAGATTGGTTATACTACTTTCGATGCCCTCAACGAAATGGCATTGATGGAGAGTGCCGTACGCGAAGATCTCAACTCTCGTGCTACACGTGTGAGTGCAGTTCTCGATCCTATCAAGCTTGTCATTACAAACTATCCTGAGGATAAGACAGAGGAACTTACGGCTATCAATAATCCTGAGGATGAGAATGGCGGTACACACACCATCACCTTCTCACGTAACCTCTGGATTGAGCGCGATGACTTCATGGAGGATGCTCCTAAGAAGTTCTTCCGTCTTGGTCCAGGCAAGGAAGTGCGACTCAAGAATGCTTACATCATCCGTTGCTCTGAAAATCCTGAGGAATGCATCGTGAAGGATGCTGATGGCAACATTGTGGAGATTCATGCAGAGTTTATCCCAGAGACAAAGACAGGTGAGGCAAATGCCAATATGAAGATAAAGGGCAAGACAATCCATTGGGTAAGCGTTGACCATTGCGTAGAGGCAGAGGTAAGGAACTATGACCGTCTGTGGATGGTGGAGAACCCACGTGATGAAGTGGCAAACTTCTCGAAGTCTCAGGGTAAGGATCGCATCGATATCAACGACATGCGCGAGTATCTCAATCCTAATTCACTTGAGGTGAAGAAGGCATATGTGGAGTCATGGCTCACTAACGCGAAGCCTCTCGACTATCTGCAGTTCCAGCGCATCGGCTATTACAACGTGGATACAGATTCTACTGCTGAACATCTCGTATTCAACAAGACTGTAGGTCTTAAGGATACTTGGAACAAGCAGCAGAGATAATGTGTTACCGTAAAACTTGCTCGTGCAAGAAAACTTACAAGGTACAAGGTAAAAACTTACAATAAAAAACTTGGTTCCAGAAGATTTTCAGAAATACATCAGGAGTAATGAATTCAAGGAACTGTTGGCGAGATACCAGCAGTTCCTTGCTAATGATGATGCCACCTATTTCGATCCCGATGACCTCCTCGATATTGCGGAATACTATCATCTGAAGAATAATCCCGACGAATCAATGAGGGCGGCTCAATGCTGTGCGACGCTGTTTCCTGACAACGAGAAGGCGCAAGTGTTCATAGCAAGGACCTACCTCATGGCGGGAGAAACAGAAAAGGCAGAAGCTGTGGCAGAAGCGATTCCTTCCGAACGCCTCCTTGATACTATCTATCTGAAGGCGGAACTGATGATCGTGCATCATAGAGTGGAGGATGCTGAACGTTATCTGCAAGGGCATTATGAAGTGTTGACCAACTCAGAGATGCAGTATGACTCATACTTCGATGACGATGAGGAGGATGCTGAGGATATGGTCATAAACTATCCTCTCGATGTCGCCATCCTTTATATCGACTATCTGCAATGTGATTATGCTGAGGCGTGGCTTGCCATGGTAGATGACAAGGAATTGCTCGGCTCTCCTGATTATCTGGAATGCAAGGCTCGTCTGCTCACGGCGCAGGAAAAATACAAGGAGGCGATAAACGTTTGGAATGCCTATATTGACATTCAGGCATATTCCGTCATCGCGTGGGTGCAGCTATCACAATGCTACTATCGTGAGGGCAATTGCGCTGAGGCTCTGCAATGTGCTCAGTATGCCGAAGCCATAGATGCCAATCTTCCAGATGCTTATTTGGCAGAAGGAAACTGCCTGTTCTCTCTCGGTCGCTCGGAAGAAGCTGTAGGGAAATTCCGCAAGTTCCTCGAACTGTGTCCCGATGATATCCAGGGCGAACTCCTGCTTGCCTCAACTCTCTATTCCATCAATGACATGGAGGAGGCGAAGAAGCATATTCTTGTTGCCTTGGAGCGCATCGCGGATGCTGACACGGCAATGGAATGCCCCGACTTCCTTAGCATTGAGGTCTATCGCCAGGCAGCATTTATCTTCTCTGCCTTGGGCGACACAGAAGAGGCGCTTTGTCAACTTGACAATCTCGTATTCTATAATGTCCCTTCTGACAAACAGAAAATTCTACGTGTCAACATTCTCCTGGAGGCAAATAGGGTGAAGGAAGCATTCGATGTGCTCACCGAACTGATAAAGGAATCGAATCATAGCTCAGAGGTGTATGTTAATGTGGGATGTATGCTCGTTGATGCCAATCTCTATGAGGCAGGATATAAGATGCTAAAGGAGGTACTTGCCATCCTTGATGAGTCGGGCGATGAGAAAGGGGCTGGCTATGATCGCTTTGCCTATGCAGCCCTTGTCCTCGGCCATTATGAAGATTTTCTTGAAGCCCTTGCCGTTTCCTGTGAGAAACTTCCTGCTGAGACGGTCACTCTCTTCAGTTCGTTCTTCCCTGACGACATGCCTGTGAGTGAATATCTGGAACATGCGAGGAATAACAAGATAACAATAAATTAAATCGTATCAAGTTTGTATTTTATCATCATATAATTAATAAAAAAGAAAATCGTGTCAATACTAACATCATTACTCTCAAATCTCTCATATCCCGTCATTTTCTTTCTAATGATGCTTGAGAGTACAGTCATTCCTGTTCCTTCCGAACTCGTTGTTTCTCCTGCTGCCTATCATGCTGCTGGTGGCAATCTTAATATCTGGCTTGTCATCCTGTTCTCCACTCTTGGTGCGGATCTTGGAGCAACAATAAACTATGTGGCAGGCAAATATCTTGGACGTCCTATCATCTATCGCTTTGCCAACTCCAAGTGGGGACACATGTGTCTGCTCAATCAAGAGAAGGTGGAGAAGAGCGAACAGTATTTTGACAATCATGGAATGGTGGCAACGATAACTGGTCGTCTCATCCCAGGCATTCGTCATCTCATCAGTATTCCTGCAGGACTTGCACGAATGAACTTCTGGAATTTCCTTCTCTTCACCACTATCGGTGCTGGTGCATGGAATTGTATCCTTGCTGCTCTCGGATGGTATCTCTACAGTGTTGTGCCGGAGAGTCAGTTGAACGATAAAATAGAAGAATATGGTGAATACATTAAATATGCCATTATCGCTATTGTTCTTCTTGCTATTGTTTATTTTGTCGTTAAGTCGAGATTGAAGAAGAATAAATAAAAAACACACAATTTACACAACAAATCAATATTTGTGTGTTGTGTTAATATGAAAATAGGGCAATTAATTGATGCAAATCATCAGTTGTTGCCCTTTTTTAATGCCCTGAAACGCCCTTTTTGTGATTTTTTTTGAGAAAAATCAAAAAAAGTTACTCAAATATTTGCAAACAACATAAAAAAGCATTACCTTTGCAATCGTTATCCTGAATACAATCTTTTTACCTTAAAAAAGCTAATACCTATTGAGATTGGAGCGCTTACCCCGTGAGGAGTGAGCGTTTCGTTTTTTTATGCCCTTATGTTATTTTCTTTCCCAAGGTCGCTTTTGTTTCAATATTTATTATTACCTTTGCAACCAACTTGAGAATCCCTCAACAAAGGTAGGGGTAAAAACTCATGTTAAGTAAATATTAAATAGATATAAATTATGTTTGCGCGTGCGCGTAAATTCAAAAGAATAATATAATGAGACTTTGGTTCATATTCTGCAAGGACGAGATACTGCTCTGCAGAAATGGTGATACATACTCTGTGCCCCAGGGAGACGAACCGCCGATTTTGCTCAAGGATTGGAACGTTGTGCATAATGTAGTTCCTATGAGTGATGGTTCCGAGGTTAAGACGGTGAGGATAGATGATCCTGTTACCGACATGGAAGGAATGGAAATGAAGACACTTCGTCAGAGCTATTACGTGCTTTCGCCTGAGGTGTATCAGAAGGCAGGAAAATGTCATGAACTGCTCTATTGGGATCAGAATACAAAGTTTTGTGGTGTCTGTGGAGCGCCTATGAAACTGCACACAGACATTTCAAAGCGTTGTACTGGTTGCGGAAAAGAAATATGGCCTCTCCTTGCCACTGCGATTATCGTATTGATACACAAGGGCGAAGATGAAGTACTTCTCGTTAGGGGAAAGAACTTCCGCTCTGAGTTCTATGGACTCGTGGCTGGTTTCGTTGAGACAGGCGAATCTCTTGAAGAAGCAGTGATGCGAGAGGTGGAGGAAGAGGTAGGACTAAAGATTGACAATATCCGCTATTTCTCTTCTCAGCCATGGCCATACCCTTGCGGATTGATGGTGGGATTCAATGCCGACTATGTTTCTGGCGAGATTCGTCTCCAGCGCGAAGAGATTGCCAAAGGAGGATGGTTCCATCGTGATAATCTCCCCGCCATTCCCGAAAAACTCTCCATAGCGAGACGCCTCATTGACAATTGGTTGGAGGCAAAGAAAAATTAAGAAAAAAGAATAAAACGAACCATCGAGAACTCGAATTATCGAAATCTCGGATCATCGACAACTTGAAGTATCGAAAACTCGACAATTCGAAAACAAATAAAAACAAAATGAAAAAGAATACAAAAGGTTATCTTCTCTGCGCCTTAGGTTGCGCTGTGCTGGTAGCATTGATAATAGCATACTTCTTGTTCTCTGGCATTTCGAGGGCGTCGGAGACAACTTATATCTACATTGATGATGATGACAACATCGACTCGGTCAATGTGAAGGTGAGAGAAGCTTCCAATTCTACAGGTCTCATGGCTTTCCGCACCCTTGCTCGCCATACGGGCTATGCAAAGAACATTCGCACAGGACGATATGCTCTTGAAGATGACATGGGTGCCCTTGAGTTCTTCCGCAGTTTGCGAAATGGACACCAGAGTGCTCTCAATCTCACTATCCCTTCTGTTCGCACCAAGGAGCGTCTCGCCAAGGAACTTGGTGGAAAATTGATGATGGATGCTGAAGATATGTTTGATGCTCTCAATGACTCTGCTCTATGTGCAAAGTATGGTCTTGACACCGCAACCATCGTCTCTCTCTTTATTCCTAATACATACGAAATCTATTGGGACACGTCGTTGGAGAAGTTCCTCGACAGGATGAAGAAGGAAAGTGACACCTTTTGGAAGGGCGATAGGGAAGCAAAGGCAAAAGCTTTGAATCTTACTCCGTTGCAGGTTATAACCCTTGCCAGCATCATTGATGAGGAAACTGCAAATAATGGTGAGAAACCAATGATAGCCGGAATGTACTACAATCGCCTTCAGATGGGTATGCCGCTTCAGGCAGATCCAACAATCAAGTTCGCTCTTCAGCAGTTTGAACTGAAACGTATCTATACGAAACTTCTCACCGTTGATAGTCCTTATAACACCTATCGCAACGTTGGTCTTCCTCCAGGTCCTATCCGTATCCCTTCCGTTGCGGGTATTGATGCAGTGTTGAATCTCGTTCATCATGAATATATCTATATGTGTGCAAAGGAGGATTTCTCTGGCACTCACAACTTTGCAAAGACCTATGCGGAGCATCTCAAGAATGCGGCAAAGTATTCCCAGGCACTTGATAAGAGAAATATAAAGTAGCCCCTCCCAATAGTCACATACTCCGATATTCTTGCGCTCCGTAGGTGCTCAGGCGCTTCGCGGAGTCTCAACATCGGACTACCCCCAAGGGGAGGAGTTTGAAAATGGTGAAGCAATAACAAAAATTGTTATATAAAAGTATAAAGATTAACTATAATACAAACCTAAACAAAATCCTAAATCTAAATGAATAAGACAGTAGAAAAGAAATACCTCGTGCCTTTCTGTCTCGTAGGTACATTGTTCCTCCTTTGGGGCATCGCAAACAATATGACTGATACGCTCTTGGCTGCGTTCAGAAGAATAATGTCGATGAATGACGCTCAGACATCACTCATCCAGTTTGCCTTCTATGGCAGTTACTTCTGCTTCGCTCTGCCTGCAGCACTCTTCATCAGAAAGTATTCATATAAGATGGGTGTAATCCTGGGCCTTCTGCTCTATGCCTTGGGCACGATGCTTTTCTATCCTGCTGCACAAACAGCATCCTATGCTTTCTATCTTGTTGCCATTTATGTGATGGCAGGAGGATGTTCTATCCTTGAGACAACGGCAAACCCTTATATCCTTAGTATGGGTGCTCCAGAAACAGCTACTCGTAGATTGAATATCGCACAGTCATTCAATCCTTTAGGAAGTATCATCGGCATACTGCTCTCGCAGAATTTCATCCTTGCCGAACTAAGCTCTGCCTCTGCTGATGAGAGAGCGATGATGAGTCAGGAGGAACTCGCCGCTATGCAGAGCCACGAGATGGGTGCTGTAACAGGTACATACATGGTTCTTGGTCTTGTCCTTATTGCTATCATGCTCATTATGTTGAAGAGCAAGATGCCAAAGGGAAATGATGGTGATGGAGAGAAACTGAGTATCATGAAAGCTTTCGGCACTCTCTATTCCAATACTAAATACCGTTGGGGCGTCGTGGCACAGTTCTTCTATGTAGGTGCCCAGATTGGTGTATGGTCGTTCACTATTCGCCTTGTGATGCAGGAACTTAACATCCTCGAGGCAGAAGCTGCAAATATCTATCTCATCTCCATCATCGGTTTCTGTGCTTCAAGGTTTATCTACACATGGCTGATGAAATTCTTCGCTCCAGCAAAGCTCCTTCAGTATGGTGCTGCGATGTCTATGATTTGCTGTGTATTTGTAGTCTCTTTGAGTGGCATGGGTTGGTTGCCTGTCATCGCTCTCGTGCTTGTCAGCTTCTTCATGAGTCTTATGTTCCCAACCATCTACGGACTTGCCCTTGATGGTGTGAAGAGCGAGGCAAAGATAGGTGCTTCGGGTCTTATCATGGCAATCCTTGGCGGTGCACTTATCACTCCTGTTCAGGGCATCGTTTCTGATATGTATGGAATCAACATTTCCTATACAATACCTTTCATCTGCTTCCTTGTTGTGCTCCTCTATTCTGTGTTTGGAGTGAAGGAGGCTTCGGGTAACAGTTAACAGTTGAGTCGGATACCTACAAACAATAAATATACAAGGTACAACAATAAACATACAATAAAAAATGCTCTTCTCCCGTTCTCGCCTGTTGCTTGGCGATGAAATGCTACTGCGAATGCAGAATGTCCGCGTCATCATCTTTGGGGTTGGTGGCGTTGGATCCTGGTGCGCAGAAAGCCTTGTTCGTACAGGAATCATCCATCTCACAATCGTAGATGCGGATGTTGTGAACATCACCAATTGTAATCGGCAGGTGCTTGCCACGAGCAAGACGATAGGCATGGATAAAGTAGAGGTGATGAAGGAAAGGCTCTTGGAGATAAATCCTGCTGCAGACATCGTTGCGATAAAAGAGACATACAGCAAGGAGACGGCAGAATCATTCCATCTTGAGCAGTATGACTTTGTCATAGATGCCATCGATTCCCTGAAGGATAAAGCGCATCTCATCATTACGGCTACCGAATTGTCGAGGAAGATTGCCGAAGGAGAACTGATAGGGGAGGGCGTTGCCCCAAAACTGACATTCTTTAGTTCCATGGGAGCGGCTCTTCGCATCGATCCTCTTAAGATACGCGTAGCAGAGTTCTATAAGGTGAAGAACGACACCCTCGGCCGTGCTCTCCGCAAGAAACTCAAACATTTGGGCGTCAAACCTGCCGTTAAGTTCCTCTGCGTGTATAGTGAAGAACTCCCAATGGAGAATAAGGGCACTCTCCCTCCTGACGACACTTGTGATTACAAGGCACAGATAAATGGCTCCTTAAGTCATATCACTGGTGTATTCGGCTTTACCCTCGCCGGCCTTGTGATGCAAGAGTTAACTCTAACCGCTAACCCCTAACCTCTAACCTCTAACCCCTACCTCCTAACCTCTTCAAAAGAATGCCACAACTGGTTTATGCATTGAACAAAGACAGCAGATTGGTGCATGTTGACAACGTGCCAAATGGTCTTATGTGTCAATGTACATGCCCAGCATGTGGGGAAGCGCTGATAGCAAAGAACAATGGCGAGACGAAGGAATCCCATTTCGCACATTATTATGGAACGGAATGTGAAGGTGCTCATGAGACGGAACTCCATCTGCTGGCAAAGGAGATTATAGCAGAAGAGAAAAGGATAATGCTTCCCCCATACGGGAATGTGTTCAATGGAGGACAGCAAACGTTTGATTTTGTGGAGGTGGAGCAAGGCGATGACAACACCAATCTCCGTCCTGATTTGTGCGGCGTGGTGAGAAAGGCAGATGGAATGGAGAGCAGATTATGGATAGAGATAAAAGTGACTCACGCCATAGGAGCCGAAAAACGACATCTGATACTGAATAACAGGATTTCCTGTCTGGAGATAAACCTCAACCGCTTCATGGAGGAAACCGTATCAAAGTCGGCGCTTAGGGATTTTCTTCTCTGTTCCATAGAAGATCATGAATGGACAAACAATCCTACACTTGAGGAGAGGCAGAGCAGACAAGCCCACCAGAAGAGGGAGATGGCAAGGATGATGAACGATAAGCTGCGCGATAATGACACTCATAGTACCATGGAGCGCGATGATGCACATCGTAAAGAGTATCTCATGAAGAATCCTTCCCATTGCATCGTTCACTCCAGCAAATGTATGACCTGCAAATATCATACGTCACGAATGGCTATCCTTGAGGAAGTTCGCAGGCGACATTTGCCTTCCTGGCTGAAAGAATCATTGAGTTGTGACCTAAGGTTTCTCTCAAAGGAAAACATCACTACTACCGTGTGTTTTGACCGCTGTTATCAGATAAGATATGAAGGTTATGTGAAGTTGCTTCCTGACTCTTCCCCCGATATCTATGGCATGGCAGTCACAGAGCGTGAGATACGTCAGAACCAGCAGATTATCCCATTCCTCCTGAATGTGGTTCCTGACATCCTTGCCTCCCATACCTTCCATTGCGAGCATAACCGTTCATCCTTTCCTTCCGCTTCTGGAAAGTACGACATTGCCTGCGATTGCGATAGGGTAGTGAATCGATATAGGAAAAAGATAGTGA
This sequence comes from Prevotella sp., assembly GCA_045627725.1. GTDB lineage: Bacteria > Bacteroidota > Bacteroidia > Bacteroidales > Bacteroidaceae > Prevotella. Next base: position 29,962 of record JAZQOH010000053.1, read on the forward strand.
ACATGCGCTTGTCATGATAATACATTACGGCTAAATGCCATAAACAGTGATTACAAACCCTTAAACAAAGGATTACTAACCCCTAACAAAAGATAAATTACCTTATGAAAGTACTTTTTATTGGTGGTACGGGAACTATCAGTTCTGCTATCACACGTCTTGTTGCTCAAACGGAAGGTTGGGAACTCTATCTGCTCAATCGTGGAAACAGAAACAATGATCTACCATCCAACGTAAAGACAATAATTGCCGACATCAACGATGAAACCGCAGTCGCTGAAACTATCAAGGGAATGAGGTTTGATGTGGTTTGTGATTTCATAGGCTTTGTTCCTGAGCAGGTAGAGCGTGATATCCGCCTTTTCAAGGGGAATACAGAACAATATATGTATATTAGTTCTGCATCAGCATATCAGACACCATTGGCTACTCCGTATATTACAGAAGGCACACCGCTTTCAAATCCTCGTTGGGAATACTCACGAAACAAGATTGCATGTGAAGAGTTGTTGATGCAAGAATATAGGGAGAATGGTTTTCCTATCACAATCATACGTCCAAGCCACACCTATTGTGAGCGTGGACTTCCTATTGCCGTTCATGGAAACAAAGGTTGCTGGCAGGTATTGAAGAGAATGCTTGAAGGCAAACCTGTTATCATTCCTGGTGATGGCACATCGTTGTGGACAGTTACTCATAATACGGATTTTGCCAAGGCTTTTGTAGGGCTTATGGGCAATAAACATGCCATTGGTGAAGTCTTCCATATTACAGGTGATGAGAGTCTTACATGGAATCAAATCTATGAGATCGTTGCCTATCATCTCGGAATAAAATTGAATCCTTACCATGTTTCTTCCGACTTCCTTGCAGAGGTAGGTAGCCAGTATGACCTTGAAGGAAATCTGCTTGGCGACAAAGCGTACACTGTGATATTCGATAATACAAAAGTTAAGCGAGCAGTACCTGGTTTCTGCGCAACAACACGTTTTGACCAGGGTGCTCGCTTAGCTGTGGAATACATTCTTGCCCATAAGGAACTTCAAGTGGAAGAACCAGAGTTTGACGAATGGTGTGACCGAATTATCGATGCAATTGAGAGTGCAAAAAGAATGTCAGGTATCAAGAAGTAATCCGGATAATAACTGATTATTTCTTTTGAAACAGGTTTGGGAGGAATCTGTAATAAAGGAGGTGACGCCATGTTGACCAATCGTGACCACCATGTCCACCAGCATAGTACTCATGCTTGATGTTGTGAGCTTTCAAGGCATCCACCAATCCCTTTACGCGAACGTTGAAGAACCCGGATTCCTCTTCAGTACCCTGACCGACGAAAAGATAGTCAATCTTGTTGTTCACATTTTTTGTGTTCATGAAGGTTGGCATCGATTTGTTTGGCTCATTGTCGCCAGCACTCAGCACTCCGAAGTTTGCAAAGAGGTCGAGACATTGTTCCATTCCGCTGAACATAGTGTGTCGTCCTCCCATCGAAAGACCGGATATTGCTCGTCCGTGAGGATTGGCAATAGTGTTATAATGGCTATCAACAAAAGGTACGATGACCTCACGAAGCTCGCGAGCCATTACGTCGAAAGTTAAGTCAGCATGCTTCGGATGGTTGCGATGCACCACCTGATTATTTATGATTGCGATAATCATTGGTGTAGCTTTTCCTTCTGCGAGAAGGTTATCCATGATGAAGTTCACTCGTCCGTCATACATCCAGTTAGAAGGTAGTTCTCCACTTCCGCCCATGAGATAAAGTACAGGGTATTTTTTCTTCGGATCAAAAGTAGGAGGGGTATAGACATACATGTCGCGTTCACCTCCTGTAACCGAACTTGAATAGATGTGGCGAGTGATGGAACCATGTGGCACAGGCTTTGCATCATACCATTGTGGCTCTTTGCCATGAATGATAAGCTCGCTGTATGGAGGCATTGCCGTAAATGCAGCATAGGTATTGTTTGGATCAGCCATGCTCACACCGTCTATGATGATGTTATACTGATACATATCTACGGGTAGTGGACCGATTTTCAACGTCCATATTCCATCTTCGCCCTTTGTAAAAGGAAGTGGATTCTTCTCGTGCATAACCGTTAGCATAGCTCCCGAAAGCTTCACTTCATTTGCTTTAGGTGCCTTGATGCGAAAGATGACGGTTTGGTCATCATTCACCTGTGGAGAGTTCAGGGATGCACTGAAGGGGATAAGTCCTTCGGTATCCTTCTGAGGGTTATGACTCAGGTTTACGTTTGACTGCTGGGCATAGGCTACTCCACACATTGCGAGTGAAAAAGCCAGGATCTGTAGTTCTCTTAGCATAGTGATTTAGTGATGATGAAAATTTAACTTGGTCACGATTTGTGATGTAAGATATTGTATGTTTAAGCATTAGGTAAGCGAAGCATTCCATCTGCATTCACTATCTTTCCTTCTGCTATCAATATTGCCAAAGCGTCGCTCAATGCCTTATCCACCTTAGTTCCTCTGCGAGTGAAACCAAGTTTCTTTGCCACTATGAGCGTCAGGGCATCCGTATTTATCGAGAATTGCTCGGTTACCGATTCCGTGATGGCATTCATCACCTCTATGAGCGGTATTTCCGTCACGTCTCTTCCGTTGTTCTTACGATAGCCCTTGAAAGCATTCCTGCTTTCCTCATCCGTCCAAACAACCTTTGTTCCGCCCATATTCTCCACAAACATTGTTCGGTTGGCAATCTCAGTCACGGATGAGAGCATTGCTGGCGTTATTCTTGGCATTATCCTCAGAGTGCATACTTTCTTGCAGAGATACGTGAGTGTCATTGGCTGTTCGCATTTCAGGATATCCAAGGCAAGCTTCTCGTCAGACATCTTTGCCACATTGCTTTTCGCAACGTATTCGCGATAATCTTCCTCTTCACTCTTTATCTCCTCAATCGTTTCATTTGAAATATCGAAAACAGTTTTCTTCTCAGGTTCCACCCTTGCAGGTTTTTCCTTCATACATTGTTCTATGCGTGAGATTACTCGTTCAGGGTTATTGAGCCAGTCAACGCTCCATATCCTCATGATATTCCAATTGAGCATTCGCAATACCGATGGCTGAACTATCTCGCGGTCACGAGTTGTCTGTGTCTGGTGATAGCCTTCTCCATCGAGCAGAAGTCCAAGGCTATAGTTCTCTGAATCAGCATCTTCGCTAATGGCAACGTCAACCTTGAAGTTAGAACGTCCAATGTTTGTATTAGCCGCATATCCTTTCTTTCTCAATGCGTTAGCAATCTGTTCTGCTATTACTGAGTCTGATGTCTTTGTGTTTGTGCTTGTTGACTGAACGAGAACCTGCTGCTCGGCATATTCGAGGAAATGCTTCAAGCCTTCCACACCCTTTGCCTTCGAGCGACGCAAATCTATCTGTGAAGCCTTCAGCGCAGAGAATACAAGCATTTCCCTTCTTGCACGGCTCACGGCAACGTTCAGTCGTCTCTCGCCACCTACATTGTTGAGAGGACCGAAATTCATCGATACCTTGCCATCCTTGTCAGGGCCATAGCCGATGGAGAACATGATAATGTCACGTTCATCACCTTGCACATTCTCCAGATTCTTTACGAAAATCGGCTCATACATTTCATCGGCTGCCTCACGAAGTTTCTTGTTCTTCTCAAGCAGGTCGATGAGCATATCTTCGATAAGGTTCTGCTGAACTACGCTGAAAGCGATAACGCCAATGCTCAGGTCGGCATGGTCAGGCATTTCCAATCTGCGAGCAATTTCCTTCACTATAGCCTCTGCCTCCTTCTTGTTTGACCTGCGGCCTCCCTTGTCGTAAACACCATCCACATAATGGTATTTCACCTTCGTTGTCTGATCATCAACGGAAGGGAAAGTAATCAGAGTGCCATCATAATACTCATTGTTCGAGAATGCGATAAGCGACTCATGCTTAGAGCGATAGTGCCAGTTGAGCTGAAGCGAAGGAATTTCCAACGTACGACAATCTTCGAGGATGCTCTCCATGTCATCAAGATCTGCCTCGTCCTCACTAACGCTTGTGGAACTGAAGAAACTCGTTGGAGGCATCTGCTTTGGGTCACCGACCACGATGACAGCCTTTCCTCTTGCTATTGCGCCAACAGCTTCACATGTAGGCATCTGTGACGCCTCGTCGAACACCACAAGGTCAAACTTATCCTGTGAGAGGTCAAGGAACTGTGCCACAGACATAGGGCTCATCAGCATGCAAGGGCAGAGACGTGGAAGCAGGGTAGGAATCTGATCCATAAGGTCGCGTAGAGACAAACCGCGTCCACCATTTGAGATGTTACGATTAAGAAGACCTATCTCGCTGCTATTGTCTATATTGTCCGTCACGTGAGGTATCTGCGAAGCAAGACGTGCATAGAGTTCCTTCTGGCTCAGCATCTGGAAATCATCTGTCAGTTTCTGGTATCTTGAAACCGTCTCATCAAAGATTGTTCCCTCAAAAGTGCGGAGCAATGATGACTGGGAAATCTTCTCGTTGGCAAGGCTCTTGAACATGCTCTTGAAGAACGAGTCGCACAATGTGCCAGGCATAATCTCGCAACTCTCTATCTTCTTGGCAATGACATTGAAACCGACTTCTGAGAGTTCCTGCTTATATGCGCACCATTGATACCAGTCGCGGGCTTTGTCCGTATGCCTTGTCCATTCCGTCAACTTTGCCACGAGTTTGTCGAGCACATCCGTAGAAGGAAGCACGTCGTCGGTTGTGTTGATGTCAAAGTATCTGTTGATGGTTTCGTTGATGCTCTTTATCTCAAGATGCAGTTTCTGGTAATCCATCAGTTTCGTAAGGAATCCGTCAATATCCTGCTCTATAATCAGTTTGTTGTATTCACGTATCTTACTGATATACTTCCTCTTGGCAAAGAAACGTGGGATAAACCATTTTGCCTTCACCTCTCTCCATTCCTGATACAGAGCATCTGCATTTTCGTTGAAGATTCCCTCATTGCAGTCGCGCATTATCTCGCTTCTCAAGCTTGATGCATCCGACAGTTTGTTCCAATCGTTGATGCCTGCCTGTATTCTTTCTGCAGCATCCTTCATCCTTACGGATAGCTGCGAGATGTCTGCGAGGTCGCTCTCGTCTATCATAAGCCCGTTGAGCGGATGCTTTGAAGGTTGACCGACAAGGTTTACAATGGCATTGAACTTGTCAATCAGCAGATGATTATAGGTGTCAATCTCCCTAATGTTGAATTTCTCCCTCAGTTCCCTGTCATTGGTGTCGATGTCAAGTTCTGGTGCGTCAATGGATTCATACCTTACGATGCAGTCATAGAGCGACATACCGTCACCGCCTTTCGTATCATGCAGCGCTTCCATGTATTCTATGAGCTTTGTGCGCTGTTCATAGAGTTGCTCTGCTACTCGTGCATATTCTTCTGGTTTTACTATGTGGGTAACGCCAAGAGCCAGTTTCATTTGTTCCAAAACGTGACGCTTGGTAATCTTGTTTGAATGCATCTCAAGGCAGAAAGGAGCAAGTCCTATCTTCTCCAGACGATTCTGCACAACGCTGAGAGCTGCCATCTTCTCTGCCACGAACAATACTCGCTTGCCCTGGTATAAAGCGTTGGCTATGAGGTTGGTAATTGTCTGCGACTTACCCGTTCCCGGAGGGCCATAGAGAATGAACGAGTGTCCCTTGCCACCCTCAATGACGGCTGCCATCTGTGATGAGTCAACTGATACCGGCAAGGAAAGGCTGTCGGGTTTCTGCGATTTGTCAGTCTCTTTCAGGTCGGAAATCACGGGTGTAGGAGTGAATGCCAACTTCTGTTCTGCAAGGCTTCTCACGATTTCGCTATCTAGCAATTCCTGTCTGTGGTTGTGGATATCATTCCACATGAGGAACTTACTGAAAGAGAACACGCCCAGTATTGCCTCTTCTTCCACGTCCCATCGCTTCTTGTTCTTCAATGCTTCGCGGATGATGGCAAATATCATGGTCACGTCAACGCCATGCTCATCCCTTGGCAGAGGATTAAGTCCTGGAATGCTAATGTCATAGTTCTGGCGTAGAAACTCTATCAAGGTGATGTTTAGCGAGATGTCTTCATCCCTTGTCCTGATGTAGTGTTCACCTTTCTTATAAAGAATATCAACTGGAAGCATGAGGATAGGAGCATAACGAGGTTTCTCGCTCAGTTCCGTCTCAAACCAGCGAAGAGTGCCGATGGCGAGATACAAGGCATTAGCACCTGTCTCTTCTATTGCGTTTCGCGAAGCTCGGTAGATATTCTTCAGCGTGTTGCGAGTTTCCAGTTCCGTCATGTAGGAATGGAGAATGTGATGCTTTATGTCATTGGAAATCAGTTCATGAAGCTCTGGCATCATCTTCGAGCGCACCAGTCGCTCATCATCCGGTATTCTCAGGTCGATGTTTGGTTTTGGAGAAATTACATATTCCTCTCCGTCTTGCAGATGGTCTTCTATCAGGTTCACGTCAAACGATATGAACTGTATGGCTTTCTGTCTCAGATAAAGATTGAGCATGGAGTTGCGTAGCGAGAAGTCGAGCAGTTTCCTTTCCCATAAATCCATCTTCGTCAATTCTCGCTTGCTCTCCATCACTTTGCTCAGGTCATAGCGCGAATGCTCCTTCACGTTAAGTACACACTCGTCATGCTCCACTCCGGCGGTGTCTATCTCCCATGCTCCGTTGTCCTGTATTTTGAATGGAAGAGGCAATATCCTTTCGAGGCGGCATCTGCGAATGTCGATGAACATCTCAAACATGCTGAGGTCGGCAAGATTCTTCTCTGCTAATCTCTGTGCTTCCTCAAACGATGTGTTCTCGGATGTTATCCTTGTACATTCCAGCACGAGCATCTCATCAATGCCTTCTGAGCATTTCTTCTCCACGTATGACGGGTCGTCGCAAACGCTATACTGACAGCAATCATCTACGAGCCACACTGCAAGATAGGCATGTCCCTGCTGGATGATGACGCCTGAGTTGATGCCGATACTTTCCAGCACGCTTGCAAAGAGCAAGGTCAGTTCAATACAGTTGCCGAGTTTTGAGGCGAGCACCTGATGGGGTAGGGTGATTCTCTGACCAACATCCTCGTATGATGCAGGCATAGAGCGATATACGATGCTTTCGGCATGGAGTGCACCATATACGGCTGCCACCTGCTTCCTTACCTCAGTAGTGTTTCCTGTCTGGTATTCAGTGAATTGCGATGAGTTGGAAAGTTCCTTCAGTATCTGTGCCGCCTTAACGATTACGTTGTTTATTGCCGGATGGTTTGGTATCACGAAAGAGGCGAGACATTGAGGCAGAATGCTTGTGCCAAGCCATTGATTGTATGGCATTACTTCTATCTGATAATCCTGTGAATGTACTTCCGCTGCCTCTCCGTTGTTTTCCTTGGCAATGACCTTGATATTAAAGGTTGTCAGCGTCTTTTCCGTGATGGAAGCCACCTTCTCTGGCGAAGGTTGCAGGTCGATGCCTTGCAATCTCACCGAACTTCTTGCCTTTATCACGTCTGTTGCAACTGAACGTGTGGTATTGAAAAATTCACCTCCACATTCTATTATGACGTCTCGCAAACCTACATTGCTCTTGTTTCTTATCTCTATTGACTGGCAGATACCTATTCTGTTGTTTACGAGCGAATAGTTTATTGCAGGAAGAAATTCAATCTTTAGTTCTATCATGATTTAATGCCTCTTTTCTCTATTTTTTTTCAGTTGTGGATACTTTAGTTAAATTTATTACAAAGGTACGAATTTATTTTCATACTTCCAAATAACTCCTGAGAAATTAATTGTGAGTTTCTATCAAACAGACGTTCAACCCTCGGGAAAAGTATTGCATAATATCATAATATTTCGTAACTTTGCGCTTAGTTTCTATCGCTATTAATCAGTTGTTAATGTATGAGGTGCCAAAAATATGATTATTAATCTAAAAGTAGAATGTTTTTCATGATGGAAGAACACCTTCCGATTGGAGTAGTTTTATTTTCTTCTCTATCATTTCTCCGTCACGTTTACCGTGAAATCCTCCGATGCTTCCGTTGGAATTGATTACTCTATGGCATGGGACATCAGGAGCAAAGGGATTACGCTTTAGTGCCTGACCAATCGCCTGGGCACTCTTACATCCAATTCTTTCTCCTAGTTCCTTATACGAGATAGTCGCACCACGAGGTACGTCTAATAAAGCAAGATATACTTTACGTTGGAATTCCGTGATGCGATTGTCTTGTTCTACAATTCTGCGTATGTCAGTCATAGATTAATCTCATTATATTTTCGCTTGCAGCAAACAGCAAGTATTCATTAAATAATTACGTTGTCCCCACAAGCAAGATATTCAATCTGTGTTCCCATTATAGACTTTAGTTTCTTGTATTGTTCCTCACCGGTACAATGCATGGTATAGAACATAGTATCTTTGTATTTCAAAAGTTCAGAAGCCAGGTTGGATATGAAAGAATCCTCTTCCGTTTCATTTAATCCACTCTTTACGAGGTGCATACCGGCAAACACGTGAGTAGGTGCTTTTCCTGCTATCTCCTCTGCTTTTCTAATTATGTTCACTATACCACGATGAGCACAACCGGCAAAGAGTATTATCTTGTCCGCTTCTCTTATTATCAGGCTCTGCTCATGACGGAAGTCATCATTCTCCGTTTCTGTAGGACCGAACAATAACCTGTTACCAAAAGGATAGCAGCAGTTGCCTTGTACATCGGCAAAGAGCGTCATGTCATGGTCAATTTCTGTTTGCTTGCCGCAGAACACAAGACGTTCATATTTTGCCCAATCCTTGTCTATGCCAATAAAACGCAACCCACTTTCTCTTAACGAATAGTGTGGTTGGAAAGCATCCTTGTGGATATATACATCTGCCTTGCTGTTCTCCTGAAAGAATGTCTTCAAACCACCTCCATGATCATAATGTCCATGCGAAATTACCGCAACATCCACGTCTGCAATACTAAGTCCAAGAGACTTTGCATTGCTTACGAACATACCACTGAGCCCCATGTCGAACAAGACTTTCAGTTCATCATTCTTGTGCTCCAGTAGGTGTTCAGGCACAGAGTGGTACTTTTCTATGTAAAGACTAAGTCCATGTTCTACATGAAGTCCCTTATTGCTGATATTTTCTATAATGGATGTTATTCTCATTTTTTGACTTGCTTCATTTTACCCAAACAACGAAGTCTTCCTTTCTTGGTGCCTGAGGTTTCAATGCATCAGGTGCAGCATAACCGAGGATGCAGTTGCCAATGCCCACATATTCGTCCTCGACACCAAGTTCTGCGAGTATCTGCTTACCTTCTTCCGTTTCGAAGGTCTCCTTTGCACGGTGAATCCAGCACGAGCCAAGACCGAGGCTCTGTGCAGCTATCATCATATTCTCCATCACAAGAGTGCCGTCGTATAGGTGAGTTCCGACTTCTTTTTTTGCCAGCACAACAAGTACGACAGGTGCTCCATAGAAAGGATCGCTATGTCCTGACGATGTGGTGAGATTCTTTCCCGTTATGATTTCGAGGTTTATGCGACTAAGGCGGTCGCGCATTTCCTTATTCATTACTGCAATAATCTTTCCAGCCTGTTTGTTCATGCCGGAAGGAGCGTATGTGCCTGCCTTTACTACTTGTTCAACGAGTTCGAGTGGAACCTGTTGATCTGTGTATTTCTTCACGCTTCGACGCGAGATAATATTTTCAATTGTCTGATTCATATTTGTCATAATTATTCTTCATCTGGTTGTTGACCGTCATGAGCCTTCCATGCGCATTCTGTCAATTGCATATTTGTGAATGTTGCCTTAAAGGACGACTCCTCTGGTGAACAAGCATAAATACCAAAACTTACTTCTTCCTTAGCTTCGTACATGTGGCAGACACGCATTTGGCTCCACTCCTTACCATCCGTTGAGCACTCAATGCAGAAATCATCCTCTCGGCGTGAGAGACGATACCACATGCTCTTTACGTCAGCAGGGATGGCTGTTGTTGCCCAGTCGCTGTAGCCGTGGTTAGTTGCCACACTACCAAGATGCTGGAATTCCTCATTCTCATATTCAATGCTTCCCTTAAGCCAGTTTTCTGAGTCGAGATACATAACAACGCCACATTGGTCGAAACGATGATGACTCTCAGCAAAGTCTGTCTTCACGATGAAACTAAAGAACTTCTCCTTGGTCTTCATCTGGAAGACTGGAGCATTGTCGTTCTGGAAATGGTAATAGGTGCGTTGCCAAAGGTCTGTGTGAGGTTTGGTCACAACGTCTATGGTATCACCTTTTATAATACATGATTCCGGATCACGTGTCCACTGAAAATCTTCGATGTTGAGTGTCATAGTACTCTTTGTTTCTACGTTGTTGATTGCTGTCTTTTTTTCTTTGTTATCGCAACTTGCAAGCAGGGCAAGCATGGCGAATGATAAAAATAGGTGTTTCATATTATTTGATTATGTGATTTATTGTTGTTTTCTTCAAGTTTTCCATTGCGACATCCTTATGCATAAGAACTTCCAACGGACGATTATCATTTTCGTTTATTGATTGTATAGAGGCAAATCCTGCTTCTTTCAGTTCGCTTTCGTCTTCTATTGCTCCAGAAAGCAGATGAACAGGAATGCCTCGCATCTTAGCTCGTTTCAAAATACCTTTCGCAACCTTTCCCATCAGCGTCTGCTTATCTGATTTGCCTTCACCTGTTAGGATAAACTTTGCGCCTTTTATTTGTTCGTCAAATCGAATAGTGTCTAGAATGAGGTCAATACCAGATTCTAACTTCGCTCCGAGGTATGCCATAAGTCCATAGCCCAGTCCTCCTGCTGCACCAGTTCCTGGATGATGGGCAAGGTCGGGTAGGGCGATGCCTTTCGCTTCTGTCTCTTGTGCAAAGTGTCGGAGTAGTTCGTCAAGGAATTCTACTTGTTCTTGCGTTGCTCCCTTCTGTGGTGCAAAGACGTATGCGGCTCCATTCTCGCCATATAAGGAATTGCTTACATCCGATGCAACGATAATCTCTACAGGAAGTGGCAGATGATCTTGGCTTTCCTCTTCGAGTCGCCGACCTCTTCGACGTTCAAGGCATTCTATCATACCTTTGCCTCCATCGCATGTAGCACTACCACCAATGCCCATAACAATCTTTTTGCATCCGCGCTCTACGGCATCGAGAATCATGTCTCCGACACCGTATGTTGTGGTGAGCATAGGGTTACGTTTATCCTTAGTCACAAGAGACAAACCGCTTGCCGCCGCCATCTCCATGTATGCAGTTGTTCCATCGGCTGAAACTGCATACCGCGCTTCAATCATCTGCATCAATGGATCATGCACTTTCACACTGACCATTTTTGCACAAACAGCTTCGGCTATGCAGTCAACCATCCCTTCGCCTCCATCGCTCATTGGCAGACATACTACCTCTGCATCAGGATAAACTTTTTGTAATCCCGATGTGGCTGAATGGCAAGCTTCTCTTGCTGTCATGCAACCCTTGAACGAATCAAATGCGCAGATGAATTTCATTTATTTTGACCTCTTGTCGAGTATGCTTATTTTTCAATGATTATGTCGTATGAAGCATCGAAGCAATTGCCAGGTTCCAATGTCTGCATCCATGGCTTCTCTTCATAGTTGCCAGAGAATCCTACGGCATCTGTTCTGCCGTACCAAGGCTCTATGCAAACAAATGGTGCTCGTTTCTTTGGAGGCGACCATAGACCTACCAATGGACTTGTAAATTCAAGTGAGAGGTAAGCGCTCTTGTCATTATCGCAGAGAGTTACCTTTGTAACCTGTGAGTTCTCAAAGATAAGTGCGTCATTGTTGAAGGTGTTTACGTCAAGTGGCAGATAGCCTTCTTCGTCAAGGCTTATCTCTGCCTCCTTGCCAACGCAGCCTCCTTCCGTTATTACCGAGATAGGCATTGTCTTTGCTGTTGATTCAATCTTGAAGAATCCTCTGTTGTCAGTTTCTGCTAATGGTTTCTCCATAGCAATCACACCTCCTTCTATGTCATTGTTTGTAAGCAATGGCCAGAAGAATGCAGGATGTGCGCCTATCTGGAATGCCATCGTCTCATTGCCGATATTCTCCACGTGCCACAGTACTCTAACCTTATTGTCTATAAGTTTATAGCCAATCTCAAGACGGAAAGGGTAAGGGTATTTTTTTATTGTTTCCTCAGAAGAAACCAGTTCATAGCGCAGTTCGTCCTCTGATTGGGAGATAAGTGTGAAGTCCATGTCACGGGCGAATCCATGCTGTCCCATCTTGTAAACGTTGCTGTGTGAGCGGAATTCGCCATTCCATACAGCACCTACTATAGGAAATAGTACAGGCGAGTGACGCTTCCAGAATGCTTCATCTGCCTGCCAGAGATATTCGCGACCGTCGTGTTTGATAGATGCCAGTTCTGCACCATGCTCCTTTACGGAAATAGTTATTCGCTTGTTGCTAATTGTATTCATAAGGTTTTATTTGTTGTGATAAATTTCGATTCTCCAGGTTTAAGCGAGAGCTTATGCTGTTTCTTTTTCTCATCATTGAAAGAATATCTTACAGTCACATTCTTTTCAGTAATATTTGCAATAAAGAACACATCCTTATCTTCAATTATTCTATGAGTATGCACAACGGAATCCTTTCCCTCTGTTATGAGCAATGGGCGTACAACGGATGCTCCATTCTTAAGAATCCTGACTCCAGCAGAGCGAAGCTGTTCTATTTTTTTCTGTGATTCTTGAGATACATAAATACCTTCTTCGATGATCAGAGCCTTATAGAATACGGAATCAGGTGTGATAAGGAGGCCATCTTCTGTTGCTGTGATTCTGTTTTGCAAAGCATCACCAGTACATACATCCCAGTCGAGTTCATCAATATCCTTTGGCAAACGATGCGTAAGTGTTTTGACGGGAACGTCATCACCAAGATAAATGAGTACATCGGGTGCAGCCTTGCCTTTGCGTAGTGTCTTCATTGTCTTGTTTATCTCGCGCCATATTGGTTTGAAATTCTTCCATTGCGGATTACTTCGGTTTATGGCATACTCTCTTCCTGCAACATATCTTGTTGCTTTCACGTCTGGAATGTGAGGTGTGGCACAAACAACGAACTCCTGTGCGCCCATAGAGAATGCGATATCTGCAACTCTTTTTAGGTCAAGTGGCGAATCCTTGTATTCTGCATCAGTCATAGCTTCTGCTGATGCAATCTTCTTTCCGTAAAGATGTGCTGCAGAAGAACAATCCTTTATGTCGTATGCACCTGTCTGTTGATAAGTCCAGAACTCTCCCTGAGGCTTTTCTACAACCTTCTTCGTTGCGATGGCATCGCCCGTGATACATAGTGCATTGCCTATTGCCTGTGCGGTGAAATGAAGTCCGTTCTCGGATGCTTTACGCTGGAAGGTTCCATAGTAGTTGTCACGCATGCAATCACTTACGGTAAGACGTAAATCACGTAATACTTGCTCCGTCTTTTCTCTTGACTCCATAACGTATCCAGCCAATACAGGTAGATAGCGTCTAAGGTCATAGCCACGTTTTTCCTTGAATTCATCCAGCATCAATGGTGTCCAGTTCTGCGAACCTCCTTCGTGTGAATCCATCGTAACGCCTTCGATGAGTTTCTGACCATTGCCATTTAGTGAGTCAATGATTATCTGGGCATAACTGTTCCAATGCAATTCTGCTGCTTCACGTGAGAGTTTGTCACATTCATAGCCTAACAGATTCTGCCTGCCATGTTTTGTCTTTGCACCTGTCAATACGGAAACAAATCTTATAATGCGCCACTTTCCTTCTGGTACATTCCATTCTACATTTCCTTCTTCATCAACCAAGGCGGTAAGATCAATCACGCTTTCAGGGGCAATTATCTCATCACTGGTGTAATTTATCAATTCTCCATTTTCTATAAAATCACTCTGCAAGGCTGCCTTTTCTTCCCATCTGTCAGCTAATGCCTCTGTCCCTACGCTCCAATTCTTCAAGCGTAGGTTACCAGTATAGTTAACTCTCCAGAATCTGCCCTTGGTAGCAGGAAAGGCATTGGTGCGAATATAGTAACCCCCTTGACTGCTATACATGTTTTCTAAAGTTACCACATTGCGCCATGTAATGCTGTCGTCACTCACCTGTAGTGTGCCTATGTCAGGCATGGTCTCGAATTTTGCTCCCATGAACGTATCTGATTTGCCAGGAATCTGCATCGCACCGTTTCGGCCTTTACCCTTTGCAGAATACTGTGCTGTAATATGGCGCATCATGCCATCGTCTTTGTAAGGTATGGCAAGGATGCTTATATCGTTAGCATAGCCGTCGCGTCCCTGAATCTTCGGCAAAGAGAATCGCTGTTTACCTTTTGCGGAAATGATTGTATCTGCAGAAACGACTCGTTTCATAGCATGAGTAGCATCAATCCATACTCCTCCAGCCACATATCCGTTGGATATATTTATCTCAAAAGTCATGTCGGCATTCTTTGCCTCTTCTGCAGCAAACCTGAGATGCTTCCACCAATCAGAGGAAAACCCATCCTCGGCTCCATTGCTGTGAGCATCTTTTGCATGATTCTGATCGTAATATACTACGCCCGAGAATCCTGCATCCTTCAAAGCTTTAATATCTGCAGAAATGCCCTCGTTGGTAGTTCTCTCATATCCAAAGAACCACCACGTCTTCATTTGCGCATTTACATTAACAGATGCGACAAGGGCAAGTAGAATTATAATATACGATCTCATCATGGAATTATATTTGCAAAGTTACGAAGAAATTCGTAATAATTACGTCAAGGTGCGAATTTTTACGATAATTTATACTTTCGCGTACACAAATTGTCAACTTCAATTACCATCAAAAAAAGAGGCAAGTGCATTGATAACACTTGCCTCTTATGGGTTTGTAAATTTATCTCGGATTAGAGAGTGTGCTTTGAACTGCCATCGAAGCAGTGGGTGCAGACCTTGCACTTTGGAAGACCTATTGCCTCGATGATGGTTTCTATCTTGGTGAATTTCAGCGAGTCAAGGTTGAGACGTTTAGCTATTTCTGCAACCATTCGCTTGTATTCAGGAGAGTCGGTCTTTGCATACTGCTGGAGACGCTCCTCTGGGATGTTTATACTTTCTACGCTATGAGCATCGGCAAGCATTGTGGCATGGTCGGAACCTGTCTCAAAGTCCATGATTACACGACGGGCGATGAGCTCGAGTTCGCTCTTCGAAGCAGAGAAATTGATGAAAGGACAGCCCCAGATAAGTGGAGGACATGCGATACGCATGTGAACTTCCTTTGCACCGAGATCCTTGAGAATCTCTGTGTTTTCGCGCAACTGAGTGCCGCGAACGATGGAGTCATCACAGAAGAGGCAACGCTTACCTTCAAGCATAGCCTTGTTTGGGATGAGCTTCATCTTTGCTACGAGATTACGCATCTCCTGATTTGAAGGCATGAATGAGCGTGGCCATGTAGGAGTGTATTTAGAGATGCAGCGCTGATAAGGCACCTGATGACCTGCTGCATAGCCTGTTGCCATTCCAAGACCAGAATCAGGAATACCACCTGCATTGTCCACCTCTGTCTCGTCTTCCTTACCCATGGCATAACCTGTCTCATAACGCATCTGCTCTACGTTCTTACCCTCATAGAAAGATGTAGGGAAACCATAGTAAATCCAGAGGAATGAACAGATTTGCATCTGCTCTTCAGCCTTGCGAAGCACTTCCATACCGTCAGGTGTGAGCTTTACTATTTCGCCAGGACCTACGTAGTGCTTGATGTCATAACCGAGGTTAGGGAATGCAGTTGACTCCGATGTGGCAGCCATTGCACCATCCTTCTGACCTATAACGATAGGAGTACGTCCCCAGAAGTCGCGAGCGGCGATGATGCCATCTTCGGTGAGCAGGAGCATAGAGCAAGAGCCCTTGACATGCTTATATACATTCTCGATACCCTCAACGAATGTCTTACCTTTTATTATAAGGAGGCCGATAAGTTCAGTTGGATTAATCTTTCCACTTGAGAACTCGCTCAAGTGCATATTCTCTGCAAGGAGTTTCTGTGCTATCTCTTCCTTGTTGTTCACCTTTGCTACAGTGACAAGGGCGAAGCGACCAAGGTGACTGTTCATAAGAAGAGGCTGAGCATCTGTATCGCTAATAACGCCGATACCGCTGTTGCCGTCAAATTTTCCCAGTTCGTCTTCGAACTTAGAACGGAAATAAGTGTTCTCAAGACTATGGATGGAGCGACGGAAATCGCCTGTCTCCTCATTGTATGTTGCCATACCGCCACGACGTGTACCGAGATGTGATTGATAATCAGTTCCGTAGAACAAATCTGCTGCGCACTTGTGGCGTGCGATGGTGCCAAAAAAACCTCCCATTGAATGTGCTTGTTGTATTTATTTGATTCTTAATTCGACTGCAAAGTTACAACAATTATCTCGCTTAACAAAGAAAATACGTTTTTTTTATATTTTGCAGTATGATTTTTTTTTATTAATTTTGCAATCAAATAACAAATCATAACTAAAACTTACTAAAATGAAAAAGACTTTCATCTTTATTTTGTTCTCGCTTGTCACTTTGGCGGGAATGGCGCAGAGAAAATCTGTATCTATCCTTGGTGATTCATATTCTACGTTCCAGGACTATGTTGTTCCTGACACCAATTTCGTTTGGTATCCTCTTCACGACGGAAACAAAAACGACGTGACGAAGGTAGAGGAGACATGGTGGCACATACTCCTTAAGGAAACTGGCTATAAATTGGAGCAGAACAATTCGTTCTCGGGTTCTACTATTGGCTACCATGGCTATGGCGACGAAGATTATGAGCTGCGCTCGTTTGAAAACAGAAAGAGTTTCCTCGGATGTCCTGACATCATTCTCATCTTCGGTGGCACCAATGATTCATGGAGCGGCACGAAGGTAGGAGAATATAAGTATGAGGGATGGACAAAGAAGGATCTTTGGGATTATCGCCCAGCTTTGGCTAAGATGCTGGAGTTTATGAAGTTCCGCTATGTGAATACAGATATCTATTTCATCCTCAATACCGAGTTGCGTGACGATATCACAGAGTCAACGCTCACACTCTGCAAGCATTATGATATCCCAGTCATCAAGCTTCATGACATTGACAAACAGGCAGGTCATCCTTCTATCAAGGGAATGAAGCAAGTTGCTGAGCAGGTGAAGGCTGCGATAGTGAAATAATTACGAAATACTAATTACTAATGACTTAGTTACTTTTATAGTCAATATGTTTCGCGAACACCAATGACCTCAAATGTAAACAAGTAATTCGTCATTAGTAATTAGTATTCAAGTTTCGCTTGAGCAAAACTTGAATTGTCTTATTTTGCTAAATTCTTCCACATTATCGGAAGTTATTCGTATTTGTGGATAATTCTTGTTAACTTTGCAAAATAGAAATGTAACTAACTTATACAAAAACAGTAATGAAAAGATTCAATAGAATGAGATTGCTTGGTGCAATCGCTGTTATGAGTGTCTTTACTGCTAATGCGTTTGCTAAAGGCACGGTGAACAAAACAGATCGCGGCATTGTCGTTTCCGTGGAGAAAGGACAGGCGAAACTTGTGCGCCTCGAAGTGATGGGTGACAAGATTATACGTGTGTCAGCTACTGCGGAGAAGGGATTTGCAGATCCAAAGAGCCTTATCATCGTTCCTCAGACAGAGAAGGCACAGTACAATGTTGCTGAGCAGGGCGACGTAGTGACACTCTCTACCCAGAGCCTCAAGGCAAATGTTAACACAGCAACAGGTGAGGTATGGTTTACCGATGCTAAGGGAAAGACTATCCTCAAAGAGCAGAATGGCGGTGGAAAGACATTCAAGCCATACACCGTGACACAGCATCTCGTAGATGGTACTCCAAAGACATACAACGGATGGACAATCCGTCAGGTGTTTGAGTCACCAGAGGACGAGGCTTTCTATGGTCTTGGTCAGCATCAGGCAGATGAGTGGAACTATAAGGGAAAGAATGAGGAACTCTTCCAGTATAACACTAAGGTGAGCATTCCTTTCGTGGTGAGCTCGAAGAACTATGGTTTACTCCTCGATTCGTATTCTATGTGCCGTTTCGGTAATCCAAACGACTACTCACAGCTCTACAAGGTCTTTAAATTATATAATAAGGAAGGAAAGGCAGGTTCACTGACCGGTACCTATACATCGCCAAAGCAGAAGACACTCGTGCGCGATGAGGATTCAATCTATTTCGAGAACCTCAAGTCGGCAAAGAATCTTCCTGCATTCAAGTTGGATGATGCTAAGGTTGTGTATGAAGGCACCATAGAGCCAATGGAGACAGGCGAGTATCGCTTCTCACATTATTATTCTGGCTACCAGAAGGTGTACATCGATGATAAGGATGTATATACTGAGGACGTGATGGGCACTGGTTCTAATGAGCAAACCATCTGGCGTACTGCTTGGAATCCTAATGCACGCAAGTTCAACGTGAAGCTTGAGAAAGGAAAGAAGTATAAGTTCCGTCTTGAATGGATTCCTGATGGTGGTGAAGCATACTGCGGTCTTCGTGCATACGCTCCTGTAGCAGACGAAGAGCAGCAGAAGTTGTCTTTCTGGAGTGAGATGACGCAGCAGCTCGACTACTATTTCGTTTTGGGTAAGAACAGCGACGAGGTCATCAAGGGGTATAGAACACTTACTGGTAAGTCGCAGATCATGCCTGACTGGTTGCTCGGTTTCTGGCAGAGTCGTGAGAGATATAAGACACAGGATGAAATTGTTGATGCTTTGAAGGGCTTCCGTGACCGTAAGCTTCCTATTGATAATATCGTGATGGACTGGAACTACTGGACGCCAGACGAATGGGGTGGTTTCACCTTCGATCCTACACGCTTCTCTTCTCCAAAGAAGATGATTGACGATATTCATGACATGAATGCAAAGATAATGATCTCTTGCTGGCCAAAGTATTACTTCAAGGTTGATAACTATAAGGAACTTGCTGACATGGGCAAGATATACCAGCAGTCGATAAAGGATTCACTTAATGACTGGCTCGGATACAAGTATGCCTTCTATGATGCATACGATGAGTCTGCACGTAAAGTGTTCTGGCGTCAGCTCTATGAGAATCTCGGCACCATAGGCATGGATGCGTGGTGGATGGATGCTTCCGAGCCAAATGTGCGCGACTGTACCGATATCCCTTACCGTAAGCTCCTCTGCGGTCCTACTGCATACGGTTCTTCTGATGAGTTCTTCAATGCCTATTCCATCGTGAACGCAGAAGCTATCTATGACGGACAGCGTGCATACGAGACTGCAATAGAGAAGGGTGGCTATGCTGCTGATGACACCAAGCGTCTTCAGAACGTGGCACAATGGAATCAGGATGGTTATGGCAACAGCTTCTCGCCAAACAACAAGCGTGTATTCCTCCTTACACGTAACGGTTTCGCTGCTGAGCAGAGATATTCTACAGCTACATGGTCGGGCGACATCGGCACACGCTGGGAGGATATGAAGGCACAGATAACTGCAGGTCTTAACTTCTCTATCTCTGGTGTTCCTTACTGGAGTCAGGACATCGGCGGATTCTCTGTTGAGAAGCGCTATGAGGCAGCACAGAGAGAGTTTGACAAGAGTGGCGTCGAGAACGAAGACCTCAAGGATTGGCGCGAGCTTAACGCTCGTTGGCATGAGTATGGCATGTGGGCTCCAATGTATCGCGTGCATGGTCAGTTCCCATTCCGCGAGCCATGGAACATCTCTCCTGAAGGAACTGAGACTTATGACGTAATCAAGTCTTGTCTTGAACTTCGTTATCGTCTCATGCCTTACATCTATTCACTTGCAGGCAAGGTTTACTTCGATGACTATACCATTATGCGTCCTTTGATTATGGACTTCAACGGCGACGACAATGTTAAGGATATCGCTTATCAGTTTATGTTCGGTCCTGCTTTCATGATCAACCCTGTATATACCTATAAGGCTCGCAGTCGTGAGGTTTATTTCCCAAAGAACAATGTATGGTATGACTTCTTCTCTGGCAAGGTGGCAAGTCTTGGTGGCGAGAAGAAAACTGTTGATGCTCCTTACGACCGCATCCCTGTATATGTTCGCGGTGGTAGCATCGTGCCATTTGGTCCTTCTCTTGAATACACCCAGCAGAAGAAGGCAGAGAACATCCGCCTCTATGTGTATGAGGGTGCTGACGGTGAGTTCAACCTCTATGAGGATGAGGGCGTGAACTATGGCTATGAAGCAGGTCGCTATGCTAACATCAAGTTCACTTGGAACAATGCAAAGCGTCAGCTCACCATCTCTGACCGTGAGGGTGAGTTCCCTGGAATGCTTCAGGATCGTACTTTCACAGTTGTCCTTGTAGGTAAGAAGAAGGCTGTGGCTTACAACCCAGAGGCAAAGGGAAAGGTTGTTAAGTATAATGGTAATAAGATAATCGTTAAGCTTTAATCCTTTTGGAGATAAAGGGAGATAAGTAGAAAATAAAGGGGAGATATAGGGATATTTGTAATGAAGGTTTATTACCATCGTCCCAATATCTCCCCAATATCTTCCCAATCACTCCTTATTAAATATAGAAAAGATGAAAAAGATAATTGCTATGTTGGCATTCGTGCCAATGCTTGCCAATGCGCAGGCAATCAAGAGTGACGATGCTATTGAGACAAAAGTGAAGAGCATCGTTTCGCAGATGACACTCGACGAGAAAGTTGGTCAGATGTGTCAGTTGTGTTTGGATTGTGTGGCTCCTATTGCCGATGCCCGTGCAGGATGGTTAGGACCTGACTATTGCTCTGACCGCTTTACTCTCGATGAAGGTCGTATGGCAAACGTATTCGGCAACTATAAGGTCGGTTCTATCCTCAATATTCCTAATAGCATTGCTGCCCGTCCACAGCTTTGGCAGGAAACTATCCGCACTCTCAACCGTAAGTCTATGGATGCCTGCAACGGAGTGCCACAGGTTCATGGTGTTGACATGATACATGGTGCAAGTTACACATGGGGCGCAACACTCTTCCCTCAGGAGATAGGTCAGGGTGCTTCCTTCAATAGAAGCATCTCTCGTCGTATCGGTGAGATAACGGCTTATGAGACACGCGCAAGCCTTGTGCCATGGGTGTTCGCTCCTACGATGGATATCAGCCGTTCACCTCTCTGGCCACGCGTATGGGAGAGCTTTGGTGAGGACGTGATGGTGAATGCGGAGATGGCTAAGCAGCTCACCCTTGGTCTTCAGGGGGAGGATCCTAATCATCTCGGTATGTATAATGTGGCAGCTTGCTTGAAGCATTATTTGGCATACGGCGCTGCTACGTCGGGCAAGGATCGCACTCCTTCAAGCGTCAGCGAACGCGACATGATGGAGAAGTATTTCCAGCCATTCAAGGCATGTATTGAAGCTGGTGCATTGAGTATCATGGTTAACTCTGGCAACAATAACGGTGAACCTTTCCATACCAACTACACTCTCCTCACCGAATGGCTTAAGGATGGATTGAAGTGGGATGGTGTTATCGTTACTGACTGGGGAGATATTGATAATCTCTATGCCCGCGACTTTGTGGCAGCCAATAAAAAAGAGGCTATCTGTCAGGCAATCAATGCAGGTATCGATATGAGTATGGATCCATACGACCTCAACTTCTGCACTCTTCTCAAGGAACTCGTAAACGAAGGCAAAGTGAAGATGAGTCGTATCGACGATGCTGTAAGCCGTATCGTAAGGATGAAGATACGTCTCGGTTTGCTCGATGCCAAGACATGGGATATTCCTTACAAGAAGTTCCAGAAGCTCTATCCTGACTTTGCAAGCGATAAGTTTGCTCAGGAAGCTCGCACAATGGCTCAGGAATGTATGGTGCTCCTCAAGAATAACAAATCGGTACTTCCTATAAAGGAGGGAAAGAAAATCTTCGTTTGTGGTCCTAACAGCAATCGCTTCCGTCCTATGAGTGGAGGTTGGACATACACATGGCAGGGCGACAAGACGGATTCCGTAGCAAATGTAATTGGTAAATATCATACCTTCCTTCAGGCACTTGAGAATCGTTTCGGCAAGGAAAATGTCACTCATGAGAATATCGTAAATTATGATGACGCAAAAGGCTTTGAGGCAGATGTCTTAAACATGTCAGAGCAATCATTTGATAATCTTGTAAAGAAGGTTAGCGAGGCTGACGTGATAGTTGCCTTCATCGGTGAGAATAGTTATACGGAAACTGTAGGTAACACAAATTCCCTCGAACTCTCTGCTAATCAGAAGATGATGATAGATCGTATCCATGCCTTTGCTCCTAACAAACCTCTCGTACTCGTTCTCAATGAAGGTCGTCCTCGTCTTATCACGGAGATTGAGCCTTACGCTGACGCTATCGTTGACGCATTCCTTCCTTCTATGTATGGCGGTGATGCGCTTGCTGACCTTCTCTCAGGAGATGCCAATTTCTCGGGTAAGATGCCTATGACATACCCTAAGTATTCCGGTTCTTTTGCTACATACGACTATAAGCCATGTGAGAATCGTGCTACCATCGATGGTGCTTATAACTATGACGCAAAGATGGATATTCTCTATCCTTTCGGCTATGGTCTGAGCTATACATCGTTTGAGTATTCTGATCTCACGGTTTCTCCAAAGAATCCATCGGCAGATGATGTCATCGAGGTTAGTGTAAAGGTGAAGAATACTGGTAATGTTGCTGGTAAGGAAGCTGTGTTGATGTATATCTCCGACGTTATTGCTTCGCTCACTCCTGACGTTAAGCGTCTTCGTGGCTTCGAAAAGATTTCCCTTGAGCCAGGAGAGGTGAAGACTGTTTCTTTCAAGGTTCCTATGAAGGATCTTGCTTTTGTCAACAATAAGTTGAAGTGGGTACTTGAGCCAGGTACTTTCCGTGTGGCTATCGATAACCAGAACACCACTTTCGAACTCAAGTAATCTATGAAAAAGAATATAATGTTTCGCTATGCTTTGGCAATCATGTTCTTCATGATTGCCAAAAGCATTTATGCAGATAACCTCAAGCTCGGCTCTCTCCTAACGGACAATATGGTGCTCCAGCAGAATGCAGAGGCAAAGCTATGGGGAATGACGGTGCCGGAAGGTAATGTCACTATAACAGTTTCCTGGCAGAAACAGAAGGTGACGGTGAAGGCTGATAAGCAGGGTAAATGGGTGGCAAAGGTACAAACTCCTGCTGCCAGTTATGATGCGCAGAAGATAATCATCGCGTCTGGTAAGGAGACTCAAACATTGAAGGATGTCCTTATAGGTGAGGTATGGCTTGCTTCTGGTCAGAGTAATATGGAGATGCCTCTTGAGGGCTTCGGAGGATGCTGTACGAATCATGGCACTCGTGATGCTGTCATGGCAGCACAGGTGTCGCATTATGTCAGGATGTTCAATGTGAAGAAGGCGCAGTCGATGACTGAACAGCAGTTCTGCTCCGGCACTTGGAACAAGACGGAGTTTCCTGCTACGATGAAGTTCTCTGCTACTGCTTATTACTTTGCTTCCATGATAAGCAATGCATTGAATGTTCCTGTTGGTATCGTCAATGCTTCCTATGGTGGTGCGCATCTTGAGAGCTGGTCGCCAAAGACGTTATGTGAGCAATGGGATGATATTCCTACTGATAGTGTCAGCGTCTATAACTTCGGTACTTATGATTTCGATCGCCCTCTCCTTATGTATA
Source organism: Prevotella sp. (assembly GCA_045627725.1). GTDB lineage: Bacteria > Bacteroidota > Bacteroidia > Bacteroidales > Bacteroidaceae > Prevotella. The sequence continues at coordinate 53,739 of JAZQOH010000053.1, forward strand.
ATGCGATGTTCTGCCCTGTAAAGGATTATACTTATAAAGGTATTATATGGTATCAGGGATGTAGCAATATCGGTCATGCCGATGTTTATCCACAGCGACTGAAGCAGATGGTGGAGTGGTGGAGAAAGGATATCGGTTGCGGTGACATTCCTTTCTATCAGGTAGAGATATCTCCATACGAATATGGTGATGGCTCCATGCCTTTCTCTAAGCCAGAGAATCAGGGCGAGGGAGGCAATAAAGGTGGACTTGGAGCTCTCATCCGCGAAGCACAGATGAAGGCTACTGAGATTATCCCTAACTGCTCTCTTGCCAGCACCATCGATAATGTGATGCCATACGAGCGTTGGAATATCCATCCTGGAAACAAAAGCGTTGTTGGTGATCGTCTTGCCTTCATCGCTCTCAATAAAACCTATGGCATGAGTGATATCTCTTGTGAGGGACCTAAGCCGAAGAAGGATTCGTTCCGCATCATTGCTTGTGAGGAACTACCTGCAGAGCAGAAGGAACTATAAGATAGCGGAAAGGTAGCTGTCATCGGATTTGCTACCGACAACAAGGGTATCTGCCGTTCCTTTGACCTTTCTGGTTTTGAGATTGCTGGTGCTGACAAGAAGTTCTATCCGGCAAAGGGTATGTTCCGTTGGCAGACCAACGAGGTGTTCCTCTCATCGCCAGAAGTGCCTGAACCTCTTGCTATCCGCTATTGCTTCCGAGATTGGCAGCCAGGTTCACTTCTCGGTGGTAATGAACTCCCTTGTTCTCCTTTCCGAACAGATAATTGGTAATAACAAAGAAAATGATAACAGTAGAAGGATTAACCGTCGAGTTTGGCGGTACCACACTTTTCAAGGATATTTCCTTTCAGATTAACGAGAAGGACCGTATCGCCCTAATGGGTAAGAACGGTGCGGGAAAGAGTACGTTACTTAAGATATTGGCTGGCGTTAGGAAACCTACTCGTGGTTCCGTGACAGCTCCAAAGGATTGTGTCGTGGCTTATCTTCCACAGCATCTTATGACAGAAGATGGTCGCACTGTCTTTGAGGAGACCTGTCAGGCATTTGCCCATCTTCATGAGACGGAGGCAGAGATAAACCGTATAAACCACGAACTGGAGACGCGCACCGATTATGAGAGCGATGCCTATATGGCGCTTATTGAGAAGGTGTCGGCTCTTAGTGAGAAGTTCTATGCCATCGATATGACTCATTTCGAGGAAGACGTGGAGAAGATGCTCCTTGGTCTTGGCTTTGAGAGAAGTGACTTCAACCGCTCTACGAGCGAATTCTCTGGTGGATGGCGTATGCGAATAGAGTTGGCAAAGCTTCTCCTCAAGGATCCTGATGTTCTCCTTCTCGATGAGCCGACTAACCATCTTGACATTGAATCTATCGGTTGGCTTGAAGATTTCATTCGTGAGAGCGCCAAAGCGGTCGTTGTTATCAGTCATGATCGTAAGTTTGTTGATAACATCACCACACGCACCATTGAGGTGACGATGGGAAGAATCTATGACTATCGTGCTACCTACAGCCATTACCTCGAACTTCGCAAGGAGCGTCGCGCCCAGCAGATGAAGCAGTATGAGGAACAGCAGAAGATGATACAGGAGACAAAGGACTTCATCGAGCGCTTCAAGGGTACATACAGTAAGACGTTCCAGGTGCAGTCGCGTGTGAAGATGCTGGAGAAACTTGAGCTCATCGAAGTTGATGAGGAAGATACCAGTTCTCTTCGCCTTAAGTTCCCACCATCGCCTCGCTCTGGTTCCTATCCTGTCATTATGAGCGATGTGGCAAAGTCATTCCCTATACCTGCAGAGAAAGGTGGAGGAGGGGAGAAACTCATCTTCCAGAATGTAAACCTTACCGTGGAGCGTGGTGATAAGATTGCTTTCGTTGGCAGAAATGGTGAGGGTAAGTCAACGCTTGTGAAGTGTATTATGGGACAGCTTGAGCATCAAGGTGACCTACAACTTGGTCATAACGTGCAGATAGGTTATTTCGCACAGAATCAGGCTTCGCTCCTCGATGATGAACTTACCGTGTTCCAAACTATCGATGACGTGGCAAAGGGAGAGATACGCAATAAGATTCGCGATCTTCTCGGTGCCTTTATGTTCGGTGGTGAGGAAAGCACTAAGAAGGTAAAGGTTCTCTCCGGTGGTGAGCGCACTCGCCTTGCCATCCTCAAGCTTATGCTCGAACCTGTCAATCTCCTCATCCTCGACGAGCCAACCAACCATCTCGACCTCAAGACAAAGGATGTCCTCAAACAGGCACTGCAAGACTTTGACGGCACCCTCATCGTTGTAAGCCACGACCGTGACTTCCTCGATGGTCTTGTAACCAAGGTCTATGAGTTCGGCAATCAGAAAGTCCGCGAGCATCTCTGCGGCGTCTATGAGTTCCTCGAGACAAAGAAGATGGAAAGTCTTCAGGAGTTGGAGAAGAAGTAAAAATCGACTATTTATATTTTCAATCCTCTAATAAGCAAAAAAAGAAGCATCCGATTGGATGCTTCTTTTTTTGCTTATTGTTGACTACTTGATGTTGTTTGCTTCTCAACTCGTGGATATGCACCAGGAGTGAAGACATATTGGTAGTTACGTATGATGTTGAGGAAATACTCCTTCTGAGCATCAAACAATCCATCGAGCAAATGTAAATGGTAAGGGTCTGTAACGATAGCTTGAATCTTTGCATTTAGATCGGTCTCTGCGAACGATTTGCTTTGCATCTGTCCGAGAGTACGACCTAGAACATTTTCTGGATCGACAGTATGACTTGGGGTCGCAAGAGTGCTATTGAAATAACAAGCGTAAATCTTGCTGCCCTCAAAAGACCTCTCCACTGCACCGTATGTTTCATTACCCTTAATAGCACCTGTGTGGTATGACACAGCAATGGTGCCGTCTTTATCAGTTGTTCCGTTACGTCCTAAGAGTCCACCGACCTTTGCTGTTGGCAATGTACCCTTTACGCCACCATTGTGTATGCAAGCAAAGATAAAACCTGTGTTTATACCACAAAGACTACCAACATATTCGCTTTCGCTCTCAACGTCACCCTCTACACGGCAGGCATAGATGAATCCGCCGTTAGTCTCAGCCAGTGCTCCATGGTCTGTTACCATGACAACATCACTGAGATTCATTTCGCTGATAATAGCCTGTCCACCGATATTCGAGAAGAACGCCTTACCATTAAGATGAGTAATGTTACGTCCACCACCAATGAAGATGCCGTTGAAAGCATGGTCGGCATCGCCTACACCAACCCAGTCGAGCATGGTAGGTACATTTTCCGGATTCTTAATATGCTTATTCTGCACTATCCAATCCACAACAGACGTGTTCTGCAAGTGTATATCGGCATCAAGCTTTACGTATTGTCCTGTAAACGTACGACCATTCTTTACCTCGTATGCAAAAGAGAGAAGTTGATTAGCAGTAGAAATGGTATAAGGCTTATCTGCGGTACCTGTATTTCCATAAACATCGACGATGACACCATTCTTCTCATAGAGCCATGTAGCATCATCTGCGGTAGCATTCTTATCGCCTACGATAGTTATATTATATTTACCCGGTTCATTAGGATCCACCGTACGTGTTGTGGTCGTGAGGAACGTAGAGTTCTTCTTCAGCGAACCCTGGTCTGGGGTATCGACGAACTCCCAATCCATATACTCCGCACCTACGGTCATCTTCTCGTTGCGGTGGTTGAGGGAGATATTGATGGTAGTACACTTACCAGAACCGAAACGTATTGCCGTAGGAACACTTGCCGTATAGGTCTTAGTCACGGTCTTTGTCTCAGGTTCCATCGGGTCAGGATAAGTCACATCGAATGAGAATGACAGTCCATTGGCAGCCAACTGTGTAGGCACGGCAAGACCATAGAACGTAAATGTCTTACTTGCATGCGAGCCGACACCCTTAGGGTTCGGTATCCATAGTTTAACGTTCTTCTTCTGATCGTAGTCAGAGATGTCTAAGACGCTGTTATCACCCTCATCCAGTTTCTCCGTAGTATGACCCATCTGGTTCCACTTATAGCGGGTAAGCATATTCAGGAGGTGCATATCTGAAACTACAGACAAGGTATCTGCACCACCACCAGCAGCGAAGTCGCTGATGTTTACTATGACACGTACCTGTGCCAATCCATGATGGAACTGCAGCTTGGCAATAGCATCCTCTGCAACGATTTTAGTAGAGTGTGTCAACAGGATATCATCCTCACAAAGTTTTACATTACCGCTGAGAGTTTCTGTTTCACCACTATATACCGAGCTATAATCAATGATGCCCGTCTCAGTTGGATTACCCAACGAACCGTAGTATGTATCAAGATTGTTTACAGTCTTCTTTTCCCAATCAAATTCTCCCTGTGGCTTGCAGAAACCGATAAAGGTGTGCTGACTTGTAGCATCACTCCAGTAGATACGGTCGGGATGAGTCTCGCCGCCAGCGACTGTTGTTCCTTTTGATGGATCACGGCTCCATCCAGTACTCTTCTCTGTCTTTCCGTCCTTAGTAGTTTCGGTTACAGTACATTTGAACTCGAGATCCTTGTATGTAAACTGATTTATTGCACCTTCAGTACGTTTGATGGTAGTGAACACAGCCACATCGTTGTTGGCAAACTCACTGCGTCCCACGTAGTCCTTCAGTTCGGCAACAACAATATCTCCAGCGGCACGAGTCATAAGAGGACTGACGCCTTGCATCTCCATAGCATCCCCTGGCAGACTCTGGGCATTATCAAGAGTTTCCTGACATGACACAAGTGCAAATGCCGATAATATGTATAATAGTAACTTTGTCTTCATTTTTCGTTATAAGTTTTCGTTTTCGTAGCGAAGCGTTTTGTTTTCGTTATTCCGTAGGTGGAACTGGAGTAACAGGAACTGGTTTCAGCGTTACTGGATAAAGCTTACCCTCTACAAAAGTCTTATTCTCAAGTGCTATGCTATAACGCTTGCTGCCATCGCGAAGCCAGAACACCGCATTCTCTGTCAATACACATGGTGGCACGATAAGGCGATAGTGCTTATCAGCTACTTTATATGCTGTATAGACGCCGGTGTTTGGTACGGTAGCGACTGTCTGGGAGTTTGCTCCACCAGGCACTGGATTGCCTGTCATTGGTGCCACTTTTGCACGCTTGTCAGTCTCATCATTTACTGCAACGCCAAGCACTTTGCCGTTGTTCTCATACGAACAAGAGGACTTCTGCTGATAGCCATAGCCTGAGTTTACCTTTGATGCATCGGCATAGTAGTCACCAATGACTATCTCAGCCTGGTCTATGTCTGGCATACCTTCAAGGGTTAGCACAGCTGTAGATGGATTTGTTAGTGTCACATCATCAGATATAGTGATGTCAAGGCACGCCATCTTATGCTGGAAGCCAAGGTGTATGTTCCATGCACCTGTTTGCATGAATGTTTGTGCCCAAAGCACGTCGCTGGCACGGTAGTGCTTCTCCTTTGTCTGGTTTGCATGGAAGACAGGTGTGAGATGGTCGTAGAGTGAGCCGTTTGCCACGAACCTACGCTCCTCGCTGAATGTGCTTGCCACATAGACGTATGGTGTCTGTTGTGCCTCATAGTAACTACCTATGTCTGGCGAATTAGAAGGAGAATACGTTCCGTAGATATCAAAGCCGTCAGCTGCCATCACTCTCACCCACTCATTACCGTTACGCTTGAGATAATACATAGCATCAGAACTATAACCATCCGTTGTCTCACCACGCTCAGTAGAAGAGACAAACGGACATATTATCTTCAGACGAATGAAGTCGCCATCAAGGAAACTATTGCCCTCCACATTGACACGGGTACGAATCTCACCCTCGAAAGGCAAAACCTCCGAAGTGATAGTGACTTTACCCTCCTCTTTCTGTTCAGGAGGGAGAGCATCCTCATTGCTACATGATGCCAAGACTATCAAAGCAAAAAGTGCCAGTATATTTTTCTTATCTATTCGCATCTATATCTTATTATTAAATAATCATTCTTTAACGTCCCTTAAGCAACCCTTTAATGGTAGGGACTGGGTCTCTTTAATTTCTCTGTTCCAATGTAATTCCATACTGTTCCTCAGTAGGAGCATTCTTCAGCAGTACTGGATAGCGATGCACATAACCCGTAGAGTTATTCTCGTAATGGGCATTACAAGGATGCGTGGAAGCTATACCATACTGGTTATAGCGGACTATGGCATAGTTCATAGCCTTCCAAGGAGCAAGACCATAGTATGCGAGACGCTGTTCCCTACTCTTCAGTGCGCCGAATGTCAGTTCACCACTCAGCAGGTTGTCGTTCTTTGCCTTGAGAATGAAGGACTCACGACCACGGATGTACTCAAGTGGTGAATACTTATCTGCTTTTGTGAATACGGCATTTGTGCCAGGCGATAGTTCCGTATCATAGTAATTGCACATGAAGCGGTTCCATGTTGGCTTACCCTTTGGTGTAGCATTCATGTCAGAATAGTCAAAACTTATCTGAGGGTCAAAGAAATTCCAGTTGCTCGTGCTGCTGTAAGCGAGATAAGCGCCAAGTAAAGCTCCCTGTCCAGATGGTATTCCTTCCGCAGCCTGCATACAGCCTTGCATATAGAGATTGCCAGATGCACCAACAAGCGCACCACCAGCATCACCTACATGGATACAACCAACCACGTATGATGGATTGTTGTATTCATTTGATGTGAGACTCGCTGCAATAGAGTTCGTGGTGCTATTGGCAAGAATACTAACGCCTATGATATAACAGGTGTTGGTGCCATTCATCACGAGCGAGAGTTTGTGTGTTGACTCTAAACGGAGGTTACGGATAGCCGCCTTGTCTATATATTTAAAGAGGTATTCTTCCTCCATATTGACATTGTAGAGGCGATTCATCTGGCCGTCAAAGTAGCCCTGGAAATGATTTGCCTCAGTGTTTCCTATGCTTGGCAATGACCAGTCGGCAAGGTCTATGTCATTATCAAGATACACGGTATAGTGGCGGTCGCGCGTCTGGTCATAGAAAGGATAGGGACCCTTGATGTATTCCTCCTGCGAATATGCAGGCTGGTTACCGTTGGCAGGATAATAGCTCTCGTATAGTATGTATCCACGCTTCTCTATTTCTTCCGTTGTCAGGAATGTGGTGTCACGCTTATTTGCACTCACGCAGTCGTCGGTGTACCACCAGTTATATTGGTCGTAGTAGTTGTCAGCATGCTCAGGGTTAACAACCTTTCGCTTTGCACGTTTCAAACCTTCTCTACTGGTTGCTGCGGTGTTGTTAACCAGATTGATGAACTCCAGGAACTCCTGCTGAGTCTTTATAAGGAATATAGGATTGAAGTCGCCACCATCCTTAGGGATGGCTTCCTTTATGGTTTCCTTCCACCATTTGTAATCGCTGGTAGTGATGACAGGCTTTGTCTGGTCGGCATCAACCAACACAGCTTCCTCTGCATCCTGAGCGTCCCAAGAGAAATTGTCGTTTGCAGTAATGGTAAGCTTGTCATAGCGATAACCCACATAGAACTTATAACTGTAACCAGGATTCATCTCAAGTCCGTTAGGGAACACAGGATTTTTCTCGTTGTCCTTGATGTCTGCGAGTGAGAAGATATGGTAAGTACCCTCGTATTCTCCCTTGTTTACATTGTCGCCACGATTTACGTCACGCATATAGACACGGAAACGAGTACATGCTGGAAGGGTGATGATATTACCCTGTGTGCCACCGTTGCTCATGTCGTATGGGATGGTAACGAGATAACAAGAGCCATTGACATTACCGAAGAGAGGACGCTGCACATTATTCTTTACATAGTCGGCATCCTTAGCACCGAAATGATAGAAGGTAGTAGCAGGCTCATTCTCCAGGAATCGGAGTTTGTTATTATCAGTAGTGTTATTGTCAAGTGGACTCCAGTATGCTTTTGTCATGGCAAAGAGCTCAGACTTCTCGATATCCACACCAGCTGGCATACACATGCGGTTGTAGGCATCCATAACTTCTTTGAGCTCAGCCTGTGCCTGTTCAAGAGTCTTACCTGCTTCGTATTCGCTGTTGTCATTGGCATTAGTGTCCGCATTATCCCTGCGCATATAGTCTTCAACTTCAGTAGCAAGTTCAACCTTATAAAGCTGGTTGGTATGGTTTTCGCGAGGCGAGAATGCGATACGGCTACAGATATGGCGCATGGTAAGCGGCACCTGTTCTGTAGGACCAGATACAGTCACCCAGTCGGAAATACAGAAGTCTGGATAGTAATTGGTTATCTCTGATGTCTTGTATTTATAGCATGATGAAAGACAGTTGGCATAGTTGCTGCGTGTCCACGAACGGAAACGCACTGTCTTACCATTCTCCCACGTGATGGAGTCGCTTTCCTGCTGATCTGCTATGATTGTACCATCAGAGTTCTTACCCTTACGTCCAGGATATACTCGCCAGTCGGTACCAAGTGAAATCTGGGTACCTGTAGCATACTTAGTATTGAAGTAATAAGTACGGTAAGCCTCTTCGTCCCAACTACCTCCAACGGCATATTGACGGAAGATACGCATCAGGTCGTTCTCGTTGAACACACCAGTATCGTTATATGTAGCACGTGTCTGATGGTTGAACTCAGAAGCCCTTGTGGCATTAAAGTTCACAGACTTACCGAGCAAATTCTCCTGTAGCTCAGTAAGTGTGTTGTCAACATCATCGTTGCAACCTACGAGCGTTAATGCAGCTAAAATATATAATATCTTTTTCATTGCTTATACTGTGGAATGTTAGGAGTGTTTGTTACTGCAGTTCTCTTTCCTTCTGCAACAACATTGAAGCAGTTCTGTACATTGCCTGTTACTGTGGCATCTGCACCAGTTAGTATAGCATCTGCTGGGAAGAGTGTACCGCCGCTGATTACTGCATTGAGCACCTCTGCACGATAACCGAGAGTTGGTACCCATACAGTGGATTTGTTTGACTCCTTGTGAACGTTAGCCTCCCATTTGAAGCCTTCTGCGTAAGGATTTGCGGCTGTCTCCTGTGCAGTTGTGTATGTTCCGTTGAGTCCGCAGAAAAGAGCAGAAGCACTTGTACGATGAGTATAGAATGTCCATGGACGAGGATTCCATTCCTTGTACTTGCCATCAACGAGTTCATAGTATGTAACATCGTTAGTCATAACCTGAGCAAGGGTTGGCGTTGGCGTCACCGGAGTCATCATGCCAGGACCACCAGGAATCGTGTTACTCGAACTTGAAGACGTACCTCTACGGAAAATAGGCTTTGCCTGTGCCACTTCTTCACAGATATATAACTGTTCTGGCATTTGAAATTGTGAATAGTTGTCTGCCGACGTCTTCTTATACCACAAAATAGATACATCAGAATAGTTTGTAGTTACATCATATGCATCTGTACTAGTACCTGTCAGTGTGATGGTATGATCTTGCGCGTCAAGGTGTCCTGTGAATACAAAGTTTTCAGGAATTATTCTTGCATCGATAGTTATGTCTTGGTCAAGAATGAAGTAGTCACCATGGTGCTTACCACCTTTACAAGCCTGAAGGAGAAGTTCTGTCCACTTGGTAGTGGAATTAAGATACTGTCCTACATTCTCACCGTTATTGTAGAAATCGCCATCAGTAACTCCACTTGTTGTGCCAGCTGTCTCACCATCGAGTTTCTTAGTACGATAAGCACGCTGCCAAGAACTACCTGCCTTTGACAGGGTATTGCCATTCTCATTATCCACACCATACCATCCGTCATAGTTCTTGCTCTCTATCCAGAGTTCCGAACCAGCAGCATCATAGTCAACCTGCTCACGGCTGATACGCAGATAGACTACAGTCTGGTAGTTGGCGTCGAGGTCAAACTCAAAGTTCTTCTCGTAGTTAAGACCGTTCTCCAGTTCTATCTCGAAGTCGATGGAGTTGACAGTCCTTGCAAATTCCGTCTTAGTCTTTTCTCCTAAATCCTCATCATACATCACATGGTCAGCATCGGTGTATGTAGGGCGCACGATGATGTCATATACAGGAACCTTACCATAATTGACAGCAGTATATCCCTTATGGTCAGATGCCTTATGTACACTTTCCCAACTTGGAATGCTTCCCGAAGCTACTGTAGTAGGATATATATCTGTAGTCTCCTTATTGCCGTCTGTCTTAGTATAGAGTATGAAGTCATCAGCAAGCGATTTATTATCCTTGTAGCTATAAGAACCTTTCTCGCCTTCAAAGTGTGGTATTACCTTACGTGCCTTCTTCCATTGTGGGGTGAGTGTATGATGACCATCTGCACCGACTTCGTCCTTTACGCCCTGCAATACGTTTACGTTGTTGAAACGGAAACTGGTGGTATTAGGATCTTCTTCGCCTATGAGATTACCTTCTGCATCCTTTTTATAGCCCTTCAAATGTGTGTTTAGGATAGGGTCAATAAGCACGAATGCTACAACTCGCGCCAAACGGTGACGGAATGGCAACTTGATTCGTGACACAGTAGCTGTAATCCTTGTGTTGGCAGGCATACCGAGATAGTGTGCCAAGAGGGTATAGTTACCGAGTCCAGCCTCATCATCCACAGGTGCTGCATCATTATGCTGGTCGCTGGTCAAGCCAGGAGCCTTGCTTGTATTATTCTCCACATCTTCTATAGAACCTGAAGCACCATTATATCTGATACGCTCTGGCACATGCACACCCTCGAAGAAGTGACTGCCGTTGCCATACCAGATAGCTTCATTTGTGCTACCTACTGTTGCTTTTCTATCAGCGCGATACTTGAATTCGTACGTGGCTGGTGTGGTAGCAGTAGAGAGCAACTTGAGTATTGCCACATCCTGATTTTGCTTCACTTCCTGATTCTGGGCATTGACAGTGAAATTACCGTATGTGATATCCAGACCCTGAGTCAGTGGTGCTACGAGCCAATCCACCTTGTCGGCATCCTGCTTCACCGCACGTGTCATAACCTGCATGTCATCATCCATGTCAATGCCACCGACATTGATGACATCGCCTTTGCTGGCATTTCCTTCTGTTCCTAAGATATCATTCTCGGAACAAGAAGAAAGGAGCCCCCCTCCAACTCCCCCGAGGGGGAGAGCTAGAAGGAATGTAATATACTTCTTATAATTTATTCTGCCTAATACTTGCATATCTTAAATTAGTATAAAGCTTTCAATCATTGTTTTATAATCAACAGTTATGCCAATCTCTCTCACAGGGAGGGGCGGGGCTATCTTACCATCCCTGAGGCTTAGTAGGAGCCATTGAGTTCTTAACACCTATAGCCTGCAATTCCGTCATGCCATCAGCCAATCTGCCTGCACCCACTGTGCCCTGCCACCAGTTACCGGCATTACCTTCAGCCATAGCAGTATATACGAGTTCGCCCTGATGGTAACGGGTTGTACCGATGAGACTACCCATAGTAGGACGAACTGTTACATCCCCACTAAAGGTAGGCAAAGTCCACCAACTGCTACAGTCGTTAAGCACGAGGAGTGGTTTGGTGTTTGTATCAGCAAGCTCAGACGTACCACCTACTATACCACCATAGTGGTACAAGATCGAACTCTTCGCATTATCGTCCGACCATGTGATGGCATTAGAGGCACTATTGTAGTATTTACACTGCGAGATAGTAGCCTTCTGGGCACTTGCCACAATACCACCTGCATAACGACGAGCCTCAGAACCTGTTGAGGTAATCTGCATCTTAATCTGTACGTTTGAAGCACAGTTGATGAGTGTGCCACCCTCTGATGCCCATACTGCTATGCCGGCAGGTGTTGACGACTGGATATAAACATCGTTACCGCCCTTGAGGGTAATGTTTGACAGTTTACCAGCACCATAGACATCGTATGCAAGAGCCGCGATGGCATCCGTATTGGTGTCAACATCTGTATGATTCTTGTCCATAATTCGAGCGGCATGCATAGGTTTATCAAGCACGAGATTCAGGTCATAAACCTCACCAATAATCGTACCGAAGAGCATTGTGGCATTTGTATTACCTGTCAACGTAATGGTTTTGTCATTGCCATTAAGTTTGAACTTGACGTTGCCAGAAGAGTAAGTACCAGTAGCATCGGGTTTGAAATACTCCAGATTAAGTTCGTCTGTTCCCCATATCCAGTTCGTTCCACCAGCATCCTTATTCACTGGGAAGCTACCTGCTATACGATATATCCTGCCAGCCTGGTTGTATGTAGATGTGAGGAGTGTCTTCAACTCATTCTGATTATCAATGACGGCATTGTATTTCTGACCGACATAGCTATTGACAATCTCTACCTGTGAACCTGTGATAGTGTAGTTACCATCTATAGGCCAAGAGTTGTTGGAGTGCATGGTAAGACCACTTGAATTTGTGCCTACCGCAGCAATGATATTCTGGAACTTTGTATGATTTTGTAAGAGTGTCATACCATATTCGAAGGTATTGTTTGACACACGACCTTCTGCCTGACCGACAATACCGCCTCCAGCAGTAACATCAGCCGAACCATCAACACGGGCTGTTACAGTACAAGCATCGATTACTGGTATGGTACCCGCTTCATAGAGGTTCTGCGCAGCAATGCCACCTACATATCCTGTAGTTCCATATACCGGTAATGCAGAAGTACACTGATAAACAGTGCCATGATTAATAACTACGACACCAGCCTTTGACGCTTTGGCTGTGGTGTTCTCGCCACTTGTGGTAATGCGAATACGCTCTATAGTACCATGGTTATTGCTGGCAATGGCTGCAGCATCATTGAATCCGTCAGATACAGACACTTCGCCATTGACAAGGCTACCTGTTCCTTCTATCGAATTAAGGAACTGCTTGCTGACATTGAGTTTCGCACCTGCAAGGTTCAGGGTTGCTTTCAGATTATAGCTTGAGCAATTCCATTCGCTCGACAACGTAAGGGTGTTAGGTACGATAAGACCAACGTTGCCTGGCTTATTCTTATCAGTACTGGTCAGGAACTCTTTCAGTTCTTCCTCATTGTTGATAAGGATAGGATCACCATTCTGTCCATAGTCATCACAGATGGTAGAAGTGACGGTCTCTGTCCAGTCCTCTATCCATGCAGTAATCATCACCATACGACTGGCACGTGAGAGTGTAGCTGTGATAGTGAGGTGCTTGCCAGGCTCAAGGTTATACGCCTGCATTGCCTTCTTAGCATCCTCCGTACCTGTGCCATCTGCCACGAAATCGCCATAATTAAAGTCGTTGTTTGCAGCAAAGGTGAAGTTCTGGTTTGACACATTGATACGCGCAATGATGTCATTCTCTTGACTCTCCTTAGTTGCGAGAAAATTATGTGGCTCCACGATAGCATCATAGCGTGTAGTGCTGACACCTGTCGCAGCATCACCGTTCTTGTCGCTGTCGTAGTTGATAAGAGCCTCACTCGACCATGCCTTTGTTACTTCGAAAGGAGTTGTCGCACCTTCCTTATAACTGTAAATCGTTGTGTGGATGTTTGCATCAGAGGTAGCGTATGCCAGTGCCTCACGTGTAACACCCTCACCTGCCTTTAGAATGATGGTAACCCATGAGCGCTGATGCTGGAGGAAGAGTGGAATCTGCTTATAGTCTTCAGAAGTTTGCATAAGTCCTGCAGCCTCGCTCACAGCCTTGTTGCCAGCATACCATTCCTTGCTGGTGTGGTAATTGATTTTATCGAAGTCGTCAACAGCATGACCATCGTTATCACCACCTGTCCACTGTGGCAAGTAGCTGTAGCCAACGAGTTTGTCCTGAAAGAGCCACTTCTTCTGATCGCTCTGGTCTGCTTCTACGTTTTCCGAGCTGACAGATGTAGCCTTGAAGCCCCAATTGCTGACATTGTCCTGCCAGTAAAGAGGCGTTGCACCTTCAGCCAATTGTAAGGTTCCGTTAGCATTGTACTTTATCTCCCCATTCTCGTCAGTGCTTATAGGCTTATATTTGCTGGTTCCCTTAACAGAACCTTCACCCTGCTTCCACATCCACATCTCAATGTTGAAGGTGTAGTCGCGGTTCACGGCTTTGTAGGCATTTACCTTTTCCTGCCACTCGCTTTTAGCAGAACGTGTTGTGGTCTTGATATCAGGCACCATGGTGTTGAACACGACGGTTTCGCCCTGTTCTATTTCTCCGCCACCGAAGAGTGTAGAGATGGTATCGCTACAACTCATCAGCATTGATATAGTCATCAATGCTAGCAAACTTCTATATGTATTTCTGAAATAATTATTCATTATTCATTATTCTTTGTTCATTTTTATCTCCCTCCATATAAGGGAGGGGCAGGGTGGGTCTCTTAGTTCTGTATCGTTCCGTCGGCGCTGCCGTTATATTCTTCCGTTTTTGGGAGTTCCCAGTCAACAATCTCAGTACGGATGATAGCGAGTGTACCACGACGTATTTCTATATTCCACACATAGCGCATACCGCTCTTTAGGTCTCGAAGATTTACGTCTGGTTTTATTGGATCCTTATCAGGCACACGGTATGTAGCAGCGTGAACATAGGCAGGATGGTCAGTCTCCTTCCATGTGATTCGGATAGCCTGTAGCTGACCGAAAGCAATACCATTGAATGACTTCAGATAGCCTGATGCAGTCTCAGCCTCTGGCAGCTCGAACATCTGCAATGAAGTACCAAACTGGTTCTCCTTCAGTTGATTCTCTGTAAACTTCGAAAAGTCAATATCCTCGTATGTTGTTGCTTTTACCTTGCCGTCCTCATCCAATTCAGTGAAGACGTACCCCTTCTCCGTAACACCGAGGAGTTCTACTTTCACGATGTCACCTCTATTAATAGTTACCGAGTTGTCGGCAGCATTCTTTACATTCACCTGAAGCTGTGAGAACTGATGCTTGAAATACAGATTCACACGGTTGCTCTCCTGTGATGCACCAGTAGGAGCCTGGATGGTAAGAGCCTGTGCGATGTCTGGCTGTTGAGACATACTGGTCTTATTGCCACGAGTGAGGTCAAACGCAAGGGCTGGATATTCGAATGTCTCCTTGACTTCCTCCTTCTCTGCATACTCCTTATAATAGAAGGTGTAGCGAGGCTTTGATTCATCATAGCGAAGGTTACCGTCCTCATCGGTGAGGTAGTAAGTGTAAACATACTGATCCTTGTCGGTAGTGATATTGCCATCCTTATCCAGATAGATGCCATCAGCATCTTTCTTAACCTCAGCAGCGCAGATATAAACACCTGTGTCCTTGTCCTTGAAGTATTTCAGCACCTCACCAGTATCGTCATACACCTTGATGGCATCAGCAGGGATATCCTCTTCGTATGGAATCCTATCAAAATACATCAGATACTGCACCCAACCATTCTCGTACTTTTTTGCCTGAGCAGGATCGTCGTTGTCATATATTGTCTTAGAATAGTGAGAAGAACTCTTAAACTGCCAACCGTATGAATAGCGGTATGAGTTCTTTGCGTCGTCAGTTGTCCAATCGAAGTGTTCTGTATCAGCAAATGCATTCTGTGCTTCCGAGAATGTTGCACCATCCTGCTCCTGAACATACTTGAACATATCTGCAAGAGAAGAGAACTCTTGATCTATGCCGTATATCTTGTAATATTTAGGTACCCACTTCGATACCGTATTGCTGGTATATACCTTATACGACTCGTCCTCATTGAACTTCAACTGTCCCTGTGCAGGACCACCAACTATCGTTGTTGCCTTGTTGAGGTCTGTCCATGCAAGGAAGGCATGTTCCTTACGGTTCTGCCAGTAGAAGGCAGGAGCAGAGAAATCGTTGCCATAGTCATCTACACCGCCCTTACCCTTTATATTTGGATTTACAGGAGTATAGTCCTTGTTCCAATAGAGCGAGTTGCCCACATTGCCGCTTACCTTCATCCATGCAGTCTGGTCAGTGCCGAGAATGTCGAACTTGTCGGAACCTGTCTTCGCCTTATAGTACATACGGGCAATGAAACGGTAACTGTCAGGCATATAGTAAGTCCTTGCCTCAGTGGCACGAGTGGTAACATTGTTTTGCGTAGTTCCCGAAGCGAACTGCACCATCTCGCCTTTGAAGTCATCGCCGTTGGTGGTGCCATCGGTGATGATGTCATCGTCTGCACAGCTGATAAGGCAAATGCCAAGCGTAGCCACTGCCCAAAGCCTTGATATGTTCGTCAATTTATACATTGAAATTTCGTGATAATATGTTGAAATATACAACTAACGATATTAATTATACAACTTACAACATTAATTATACAATGATTAGTCCCACTCAAGTGTTGCGTTGCCGCTACCTGTAGCATTATCCCAGTTCTTCACGAGAGCACGGAAAGTAATCTTTTCCTTCTCAAGATGAATGGTGTAGGTGTATGATTTGCCAGATGTCCATGCGGTTACATGTTCTTCCGAACCTGTCACTACGCACTGGTTGAGCTGGAGACTGTAGGTTGTGCCATCAGCAAGAGTGATTATGAGTCTTGCATCGTTGCCTATTGTCTGTGGAACAACGTACTCTGTGAAGCCTGAAGCCTTGCCGCTGAGCATTGTTTCTGCAGTAGTACCTGCTGATACGGAACCATCAACGATGCTGAATGTGCCAGTTGTAGCGAGGTTCGTAATCTTTATTGTAGCGCCAGTGAGGTCAACGGCTGCAGCACCTGTTGTAGTTTCAAGATTTACGCAGAGTTTCGACATGAGGTGATCGAAGTCGAGAGCGACATCTCCTGTGCGTGGAGCGATGGCTGCATTTCCAGATGTTCCCCACATAAGGTCTGTTCCCTGAGCTAATGTAGAGGATGAATTTCCTGCAGGAGAAATTGCGCGGAAATAGGCATTATCGTCCTTGTTTTGCCAGTAGATAGTAGGATCGTAAGTCCACTTGCTGTCTGCATAAGTTACGGTTGTTGACTTTGTAGAGAAAGCATCATTAGTAGAGCTCTTATATACGTCGAAGCCTTTAGCCTGAAGTGCTTCTGCAATAGTGCCCTTCTCGGTAACATCGCCAGTGAAGTTGATCTTGCCTTCGCCGTAAGCCTTAACCTCGTCCCAATCTGCGATGGTAGCGCGGATGGTGATAGCGGTTTTTTTCACTGTAATGGTGAGCACATAGTTTATACCAGGCTCTGTAATCCATCCTTTGCCAGGGTCAATTGTTGCTCTTGTCAGAGGCTTTGCCTGAGCAAGACCATTGATGATCTCCTCTTCGCTCTCTGTAAGTTTTCCTTGCCAAGCATCCAGAATGCCCTGTGTTACAGGTACAATATAGTCATTGCCATCCACATCAGTGATTGTGGCAATAGTATTTCCTATCGAGAGGTTTGTATGAGGAACAGTCATTGCTTCGAAAGTGCAGTAAGGCTTTTCGTCTACCGTTGTTGGCTCATTCTTATACATCTTGATGTCAGCCTTTGCGGTAGCTTCGATTTCCTGTGAAGGAGCGGTGAATGTTCCTATGTTATTAAAGTTGTTGATGCTTACTTGAGTATTATAAAAAGCATTACTTTTAAACCCTTCATCAGCAACCACATTGATTGTCACTTTACTCATAGCATGAGTGTATGGTAAGACGAGGGTTCCATGATCAGTAGCCTCGTGAGACGTGGAGTGAGCGTACTTTACTCGAGTTTGAGTTTCAGCCCAAAGAAGATCATAGGGTTTAATACCTGCTGTCTGATTGGTAGATGCAGTCCATCCAAGAACGCCAGTTCCTTCAACAAGATCTGTTGAAGGCGTACCACCATTAAAGCAATAGCCATACTTCAGACGAATACCTCTGCCATCTTCACGAAGGTCATAGTCGGTAGAGCTGAAGTCATCCCAATAGAGGGTAGGGGAAAGCTTATCAGAGGTTGTGATAAGACCTGTTCCTTCTGGTATGCCTCCATTATCAACAGTTTCGCCAAGAGTTAAGTTACCTGCCCAGTGGAACTGTCCTTCGTATGTGAAAGTACCATCAACCAGCTTTCCCGCCTCGATATAAGCAAGAAGCACGTCTCCGCTTTCGAAAGTCTTATCGAAGGCGCGTGTCTTTGGAGCGGCAGACAGGTTGGTTTCTATGGCGATAGGAGTCTTGCTACCATCTTCACTAAGAGTGTAGATGTTATCAACACCAACATCGTCGCTTGAGCAAGATGCTGCAAACATTGCAAGTACAGCGAGGTATGTTAATTTATGATTCATATTTTTATGTTTTGTTTGTTTTTTTCTTTATTTTGTTTTAGAAGCGAAAGGGTGGGGCGATCCGTTTCATAGTTTTTCCTTAGCTCCTTAGCTTCAGTGTTCCGGTTTTGTATGTTCCGGTTTTGTGTTCCGGATTTGTGTTCCGGGTTTGCGTTCCGGGGTTGTGTTCCGGTTTTGTTTGTTCCGGTTTTGTGTTCCGGTTTTGTGTTCCGGGGTTGTTTGTTCCGGTTTTGTGTTCCGGTTCTGTGTTCCGGGTTTGACGTTTCGCGTCAAATATATGCTCTCTCCTCTATAGCCCGGCAAACCGGAAAGCCATGTCGTTGAGCTCTTCGCATAGCTGCTTTCTTAACTCTCGCCCTGGGTCGTATTTCCAAGGGGCAAGCTGAAGAAGGATACCTCTTGCGCAGGCATCGTAATGAGCCTTGCTTGGGTGATAGTATCTATCGAACCCCTGATGGCAGAGCATTACTATGTGCATATTCTCCTTATATGCAGCCTGTACCACCTCTTTCTCTGCAGGACTGATGCAGGGTGTTATCAATACTGCTCCAGCCTTTGCCAGTTTGAGGTATGGCTGTATCGCGTTTTGAATTTCCTCCTGCGTCTTCTCGCGTCTTGGAAACAGATATTGTGTTCGCCTTAACACGCGCTTCCCATTTTCGAGAATGAATGAGCCTTCCGGGTTATAGGGGTTGAACGCCTCCTCTTTCACGGCAAAACGACTTATTCTAACAGGCAAATGCCATGGTTTATCCAGAAGGAACATGTTCCCTATCAGATCGAAGCGATGACCAGGAAGTAATTCCTTTCCCCATACCTTGCAGAACAGATTAGGGTACTTCTCCCTTAATAGCCAGCGCCATGGGTTTGCAGCCATATACTTGTAATAGCCATCAAGCTGTCCTGACCTATAGACCACATTATCGTTATATCCTTTTTCGAATATGCTGAGCGCGCCATCTGCTTGTGGTTCTGGTGCAGTCGTCTGGTATTGTGCATTCGGACTTGCTTGAAGTTCCTTCCATGCACGGCGACATCCGACGATGAAGCCATTGAGAAGAGTGCCGAGAGGCTTCGGTATTTGCTCTTTTATGAGGATGAGGACATGCAGGTGATCTGGCATTATCTGCTTGCCTTTTACCTCCACCTTTCCTGCGTACTGCCCGATAGAACTTATCTTTTTCAGTTCCCTCGTGATGAGTTGCCCGTATGGGCTGTAGGCGATGCAGGCGCCATTATGCGGTGTGCTGTGTCCGAATGGGTAGAGGGCGTTTAGTTGAGAACGCAAAACATTCTCGCCGCCACATTCAACATACCCCCCAAGAGAGTTCTGGCTCTGGTTTTGGGTGTTCTGGCTCTGGCTTTGAGTGTTCTGGCTCTGGCTTTGGGTGTTCTGGCTCTGGCTTTGGGTGTTCTGGGTTTGGTTTTGAGTGTTCTGGCTCTGGCTTTGAGTGTTCTGGGTTTGGTTTTGGGTGTTCTGGCTCTGATGCTCTGCATCGGAGACAGAAACAACCTTTCCAAACAGCTGCCGCCTTCCCCTCACCACGAGAGTGCAGAAGTAGTATCCAGGATCGGAATAATCCTTTCCTGGCATACGTAGCTTCATATTAGGACTCTCCTTGCTCACGCGAACATTATTTTACTATCAGTTTTACTGTCTTACCGTTAGCAAGTTTCATAATGTTCATTCCCTTCTTAGGAGCAGAGAGCTTCATGCCGTTAACATCATAGATACCTTCAACGCTCTCGTTCTCCATGCTTACCTTCTCCACACCTGTAGTTTCTCCACCAACGAGGATGCTCAGGATAGAAGGCTTAGCACCTGCAGCTGTACCTGTATAGTTGATATAAGCACGATATGCAGGAACTGTGAGAGAAACCTGTGCCTGATGGAACTTATCACCATTGATGAAGTAGATGCTTGAGAGGTTTGATTCTATCTTCTGGTTTGAGAAAGTTCCAACAAGGTGGATATCACCAGACTGAGCAACAGGTGCAGCATTAATCTTTACAGAAGCATTTGCACTAGTTATTACAGCCTCATCAGTAGTATTCTTATAGAAGATAACAGGAGTGCCTGCAGCAACAGGGTAAGAAACCTCAGTAACTGTAAGAGTTGTTGCGTTTACTGCTGTTGGAGTATAGAGAGTATAACCATCAGGTGCAGATTCAAATGAGAATGGCAAACAAACAGTTCCCCACTGAGTGCCAGTAGCACCAGTTCGGTTGTATGTAGCAGTTGTCACCTTGTAAGTGTCTTCTGTTGCGTTGATTACCTTTGCATAAGTAAGAGCAGAGCCATCAGAAACCGTGAATGTAGGGAGGGTGAGAACATGACTTGCTGCATCAATGGTTACGTTGGTAGGAAGTTCCTTTGTTGCTGTTGCATCTTTAAGGAGAGTGATAGTCTGTTCTGCCTTTGCTGCATCAATAGCTTCATCAAGAGAAGCAAACGCATTGGTCTTTGTTCCATTCAAAATCTTTGCAGCCTCGAATGCTGGCTTGTTTGTGATAGAACCTTCGTTCTGGATAGTTATGCCTGTTTCTGGAATAGGATTTCCTTCCTCTGTCGTAAGATATGTTACAGTTGCATTGTCAATTGTGAGAACTGGAATGTTTGTAGAACCATCGTTTTTGTATGAAACACAAATGGCGAGTTCTTCGATCTTAGCACCACCATTGATGGTTACCGTTTCAACATTGGTGCTATTGGTATTCACGAACACTTCATTGTAAGTACCACCGTTGATAACGACTGTAGTAGCTGCACCAGTCCATACATCAGCACCAGAAGCACCATTTGTGCTAAGTGTTGTAGTGTTTCCGGTAAAGGTACAGTTGTTCAAAGTAAGGTGACTCTTGCTGTAAGCATATACAGCACCGACATAACTGCCTGGCCAACCTGTGAAGTTCTTTACTGTACAATCTGTGAGCGTAACATTGTTACCGCTATTATTAGTATCAACAGTCGGAGTAGCGTCCAAAGTATTGTTTGCCTTTCCTCGATAAACACATACTGCCATAGATGCAGTGTTCTGACCATCTATTGTTGCGTTCTCGATAGCAAAAGTACAAGTAGGCACATTTACATAGAAAGTTCCTAATATGCTTGTAACTGTAGATGAGATTGTATGACCATCACCATCAATAGTTATATTCTTCTCTATAAGGATAGTCTTATTGACTGTTACATCGGCAAGGAGAGTGATTGTCTGCCCATCAGTTGCTGCGGCAACAGCATCTGCGAGAGATTCGTATTTCTTATCACCAATCTTTGCAACAAAGACACCTTCTCTTACACCGTATGTCCCGTCTGCCTTTTTCTCTGCCACATAACCATCAGCCAAGAAGTTACCACCTGCGACGCCTGTACCAAGGTTGTCATCACCAAGGGCTGGGTCATTACCATAGAATGTACCACCAGAGATTGAAATTGCCTGATAACTAGTGATGTTATTTATTACATTGAGAGTCAAAGGAAGTAATGAATCCTTATGCGCATACTTACCTGTAGCCTCATTCTTGAATGTACCTCCCTTTACGGTCATAGTTGGTTGTTTACTACCGAGGTTAGCAGCTGTAGTACCAACGTAGAGTGTAGCCTCGTAGTTACTTTGGTTAATGAATGTACCATTCTCTATAACAACGCTACCAGTACGAGCCCATACTGCAATACCCATATCTTTCGCATTAGCAGTATTCTTGATAGTACCGTTACCAGATTCGTCTGTTATGGTTACAGTTCCACCATTATTCTTAAAAGTTGATGTTTGATCAGATGTCCAAGTCTTGCCGTTAAGATCGACAGTGAAGTTGTTAGCGTTTGTATTCTCTACAGACTCGTTGATGTCTGAAATGAGAGTAACTGTTTCGCTATTCTGAACGGCAGCAACAGCCTCTGCAAGTGTAGCATATTTAGTACTACCAATCTGAGCTACGTAAGAACCTTCCTTCACGCCGTATGTCCCGTCATTGTTCTTAGTTGGAATGAAACCGTCAGCGCAATACTCTTCAGGTACAGCGGATGAGAATGTACCACCAGATACAGCAACTTCACGACTCTCAGAAGATGCTACACCTGTTTTGTTGTCAAAGAAAAGTGCAGACTTAGTGCCTGTAAATGTACCACCAGTGATATTCAGATCCTGGTCTATATTGCTATAGCGTGAAGAAAGACCATAATATCCATTGAACTCACCGCCAGAGATATTTATCTCTCCAGAGCCTGCTGCATAGATTGGTGCACAGAAGTATGACCACCAATCACTTTCTGATGGGGATGCTTGAGCTGTATAAGAACCACCATAAACTGTTATGTTTGCAGGAGCTGTTGTGTTGTTTTCGCCGATGGCTGCAAACCAAGAAGTAATAGTTGGACCTGTCTTGTCTGATTCATTACCGAAAACAGCTGTACCATTACCAAGAACATAGACACCATACATACCATCTGAGCCTACGCCACCACAAGTAAGTGTACCATTGAGATATTTGAGTTTTCCGCCTTCAACCGTAATGATTGCATGACCGTCAAGGGCTTTTCCTGCTTCACCTGTTGGACCGGTGATTGTTCCGTTACCGGTAATAGTAAGATCACCTCCATTCTTTACGATAATAGGTTCCTTTACAGTAGATGTTATAGTGTGATTAGCAAGGTCGAGAGTAAGTGCCTTGTCGATAGTTAATTCATCAACTGTTGAAATAGTAACATCAGTAAGAAGAGTAATTGTCTGACCAGAAGTAGCAACATTAATAGCGCTAATCAAAGATGAATATTTTTTGTCACCAATCTGAGCTACGTATTCTGTAGGAATATTCGTTACTCTACCATCATTTTTTATGGTAACAGCAGAAGAAGGAATGGTGTTGCCTGTTTCTGTTGTAATGTTTATGACAGATGCGTTATCAACAGTGATAGAAGGCTGATTTGTCGAACCACCATTCTCTGTAACACAAACAGATAGTTCTTCTACTTTTGCTCCATTGCTGATTGTTATTGAAGCATCATTTGTCTTATTAGAATTTACAAAGACTTCCTGATAACTACCACCATTGATTTTTACCTTTGCTGCTGCACCAGCCCAGACATCAGCACCCGAAGCACCGTCTGTGCTCTGCAATGATGTCGTATTTCCTGAGAATGTACAGTTTGTCAGATTTGCAGAACTCTGACCGAAGACGTAAACAGCACCAGCATAACTGTCTGGAAAACCAGTAAAGTTCTTAACAGTACAGTTTGTCATGTTGATGACATTGCCACTATTATTATTGTCTCTATTAGCACTATCTACCGTAGTAAGACCTGAATTAGCCGTTCCACGATAGGCTACTACAGCCATAGAAGCAGTATTTCCGCCATCAATAGTAGCATTCTGGATAGTGAAGTTGCAAGTTCCTGTATTGATATAGAAAGTACCAAGCTTGTTGTTCACATTTGATATGATAGTATGATTGCCACCATCAATAGTGATATTCTTATTGATGAGCACAGTCTGACTAATAGTCACATCCTCTGTCAGCGTGATAATCGCACCTGCTTCTGCAGCATCTATCTTCTCCTGCAATGTCTCTGCCCATGCACCTGTGCTGAGCATTATTCCGATCAATGTATATAGTATTCTTTTCATCTTTGTTGTTACTTATAAATTGTACATTGTAAATGGTAAATAGTACATGTTTTTACATCCAGATTGTTGTACTGCCTGTTGCTGTAACCCAGTCCTTGATGGTGGCAGTCACCTTGATACCGGTCTTGGTGATGGTGAGTGTGTAAGTGTAGAACTTTCCTGCCTCCCAAGCAGAGATTGTTGAACCACCTCCCATGTCTATGTCGGCAATACCGAATACTGTTTCGTATTTGTCTTGATGACCATCTGTGTCTGTAACTGTGATGCGGAATTTCAGTTTAGCATCTCCTGTTCCTAGTGACTGAGGGATGATAGCGTCGAAATATTCTACATCTGTATCTCCGTTGCGATGCATTGTATAATCTGCCTTTGTTGTCAAATTAGCAGAACCATTGCTTAAAAGAATGTTACCACCAGTGTATCCGCCAACAATCTCAACTTTTGTGTTTGAATTGAAGTTAACCCTATTTGCACTTCCTTCTTCACTTGTTTTAAGTTCAACTTTTACTTTAGACATCACATACTGGAAATTCATGCGAATCTCACCTTCAGTAGCACAGATACCTGATGCATTATTATGACTTGGGACTTTGCACGTCTCGTCAGCTCCTATGACATTACCATCAGAATCCTTTTTGCGAGGGAAACCAATCATGAGGTCGGAAGGATATGTATCAGGAGCATAAGCTACATTCTCAACTGCAATCTTAGAATCATCAACCTTTGCTTGGAGTGTACCTGTGGATTCTCCAATCTCAGGCCATACACCACGGAAGAACATATGTGTGTAGTGATTTGGCCAGTATAGCTGTGGTGTCATTGTGTAAGTGTTAGAAGCGTATGTCACATCAGCTTTGTCTGCATAACCTGACGTTTGAGAGAGACTGCGCAGGAAAGAGAAATTTTTGCCAAAAGTTGTACCATCGTGACCATAAGGCTCTGCCACATTAATGAGAGGTGTTTCTTCTGCAGCTTCAACGTTATCCCATTTTGCGATAGTAGCTGTAACATCAATGTCAGTCTTATTGATAGTGAAAGTGAAGACGTAGTTATTACCTGCCTCAAACTTCTCAAAATCATTAGGAAGCTTTGATTTCAATGTAGCAGCAGAAACATTGAAGGCATTGCCGTCAATACTGAAAGAGATGGCATTGGTGAGAGAACCATTGAGGTCTGTACCAGGCATAACGAGTGCTTCAAGAATGTAACCTGCTGTGTTTTCGTAGCTCTTATTACTTACCTTTTCTATATTAGCAGTAGAAGTTGAAGTGAACTCTCCCTGTTTAACATTAAATGTACCACTACGATTGAAACCCTTCAATGCTACAGGTACTGATGCAGCAGTGTATGCAACAGGAGTACTTCCATCATCAAACTTAAAATCTGTGCCATCCTTCTTGAACCCATCTCCTGGGACCATCTTGATAGTAATCTTAGTAAGAGCGTGATAGAAGATAAGCTTGCCACTTTCGAATCCTTTTGGATTGCTTGTGTTGTTGAACTTCATGCGACCATCTGGCTTTGAAGCAGAAGTGTTATCTGCGATATTGTTGCTGAAGCAGAGGTCTTCATTTGCAATAGTTGCTGATGTCTGGATAGAAGAAATAGTCCAGTCCTTGGTAGTTGCAGCACTTGAACCCCAACCACTTGTACTCCAAAGAGCAGTACTTTGCTTATTTGGCACAGCAATAGCCCAGATGCTTAATGCTGAAGAACGAGCGTGAGCATCATCCCAATAGCGAGTGTTGGCTGGGAGGAAGTTAACAACATTCTCCTTAAGGTCTGTACCAGTCTTATCACCTGTAGTACCCATAGTGACACAGTTTGTAGTAGACTGACTGCCCTTGTAGTCAATGTCGCTAGGATTTGCGTTGTCGCCACTCAATGCCTTATAGTCGCTCTGCATCACCATCCAGATGTCGGTGGCAGATTCGAAGGCTGTGAGAGTTTTGCCGTCTCCATCCGTGATTACGGCACGAGTGGAAGGAGCGTCCTGTCCTACACTGAGTTCTATAGGTTGTTTGCCATCATTAGAATTGGCAATATCTGTCTCGTTGCTACACCCTGTGAAGGCGAGCAATGAGGCAGATAGTGTTATGTATTTAATATAATGTATGCGCATGTGTGCGTATAAATTTATAAGGTGTTACTTCTCGAGGTCAAGGTCTGTGTTGCCAGCTGTTACTGTATTCCAAGGAACGATAGTAGCTGTGATAACTTCGATTTCCTTCTTCTTGATATTAAATGTATAAGAATATTTGTGACCTGGATACCAAGTCGTGATTTTTGCATCCTTTGTTTGGAGGTTGGTTACCTCTGTGCCAACACTTGTAGCAATGATTTCGCTAAGACGCTTAATGATGTAATATTCATTATTGTCCTTTGTCTTGATTGTTATGCCGATGTAGTCGTTATCATTAGCACCTTCATTACGAATGAGATCCTGTGGAATAACATTGAAAACGTAGGTATTTGTTGCTGGAGAAGCTGCAGCAGTAAACTTCGAAGATTTAGCAGTCATTGTTGCTGGAGTAATCTTACCAAAACTCATATCTACAGTACCATCAGCATAGTACTTGGTTAGATAAACTTCTGCATCAGTCAAATCAACACCTCCTACTTCTGGAGTAGTAAGCCTGATTTCCAACTGGCTCATCATGTGAAGTTCTGTAAGAACAATGTTAGAATTCTTATCTGCTGCAACGATTCCCTTGGCAATAGTTGCCTTATAACCATTCTCTGAGTTATAAGGAATTGCAGTAAGGGTTGTAGGCAACATAGGAGCTCCCCAATGGTAGTCATCATTTCCAGAAGTCATTGTGAATGCCGTCTTATCTGAATTAAGTTTATTTTCAGAAACAGTATTCAGAGAACGGAAATGATATGCAGTATTGTTATCATTATAGTATTCATTTGTAGAATAAGGAGCTTCTGTTCCTACAAGAGTTACGTTTGTATAAGCAGCACCTGCTACTGGGTCTGCAGAATATTCATTATCTGTTGCTATGACTCCTTCACCAAGCGACTGAGTATTCTTATAGAGTTTTACATCATCGCACTCGATTTCATTATTGTAGAACGAGAATGTAACATGAGAATTATCAACAGTTTGTTCCTGAGCTGTTACGTTATTCCATGGAACGATAGTAGCTGTGATTGCCTCAATCTTTTTCTTTCCAACAGTAACAGTGAAAACATAACGATAACCTTGCAAAGTTGTGTATGATGTTGCATCATCGTTAATATTTGCGTCAGCCTTGAGAGCATTCATCATCTCCTTATTTGTAACGAAATACTTATTGCCATCAATAGTAAATTCCATTACATTGTTACCATTAGCATCAGCGAACTGGAAACCAGGAAGCATCTGAGCTTCGTAAGCACCAATAGCATTTGTCTGTGAACCAGCTGATGCCATCTCGTAACCAGTTTCAGATACTGGAACTGTTACTGGAGCCATCTTTGTGATGTCTGATATTGTTGGAGAAGCTGCCCAGGTACCCTCTTTAATATTAAATGTACCAGATACTGGCATGTTCTTCAATGTGATTGTAGTTCCTGTTGCAAAAGCAAAAGCACCATCAGTGAATGAAGAACCCTTTTGTATCTTTACACGGATACGGCTGAGAGAGTGTTTGAAAGCCATCTGTCCCTTGTCGAAATGACCTGGGGCATCTGTAGGAGTAACATTACAAGCTACTCCTGCCTGTTCGAAATGCAAACGACCATCATATTTTGTCTCTTCATTTTCTGTATAAGAGTGACGAGAAACATTTTCTATTGATGGGTATGCAGAACCAGTCCATATATAACATCCCTTATCACCTGTTTTCTGAATGTTGTTGCTATATGTCAGGTCTTCCTGGTTGAGTTCTGTTGCTGTTTGAGCAGTAGAGACACCCCATGCAATAGTGTTTGTCATATCGGTTGTTCCTTCCCAACTTGTCAAAGAACCAGAAAGTTTGTCATCGCCAATAATAGGCGTAGCTACACCGTCAACAGTTTTTGTTGTCTGACTTGGTATTGCAACAGCATAAACAGAAAGACGAGAATAACGTCCATGAGCATCATCCCAATATTTGTTGCTGTAATTAGCAGCATAGCCTACATTAGAGAATGTTGTCGTACTCTGTGTAGCATCAGCATCAGCTGTAAGGACAGCCTTTGTATATTTCGCTGTTGTTGGGTCAGAGCCTGTACGTGGTTCGCTGACAATCTGAGCAACAATACGTGTGCTTGCACCAAAACCAGCACGAGTTTTTGGTGTGTTATTTGCACTACCAAACCAAATCAGCTCTTTTCCTTCATTATTACTCTGATCTGTCACATCATCATTTGTAGAGCATGCTCCTAATGCCAATGCTGTGGCAAGGAAGAGGGGGAATGTTTTCTTGATCATATCTTAGTTTTATTTTATTTCATCATTATATTTTCTTCATATAGCAATATACCGTGCCGTACATGTTTATATATTTGACTTTTCCAATGCCCAGCTTATGCAGTTATAATCGGTATTGTATGGACTGGTTATTTTGAAATCATTGTCGTTCAGGAGGTTTGGAAACCATCCTGTTATCAACTCAGTCGCTCTATCCATAGTCTAATGTTTTCTTTATGATTCCAGGAATACATCATTGGATTGTCTTCAAGCGGTTGAGGTTTCAACAGTCGTTCATGATATATTTGCTCTAAAGCTAGATATATCAGAGGATTGTCTGTCTTCATATTTTCAACGATATATGGAACGACGGATTTTCCCATCTTTACTATTTCGCAGAAATGCTCATTGTTAGCGATTGCATAGGGACTGCTTAGAGGACCAGTCTCTAAGATCCATTTATTATAGTGATAGTTGAACTCCTGTTCCACTACGCATTCGTGCAGGAGGGATTCGTAGAATGTATTTACTTTCTCACGAATAGGAGCTGCGTCAACGCCTTGCGGTATAGTGAGTATTATGTGCTCTTGTGCTGGCATTGACGTGTATGTAGCCATTGACTCACAAGCCATTGCTGGCTGTGTGTCTGTAGGTAAGCTATATTTCTTGTTGTCTTTTGCCATAGTTATTTTTGTTTTCGAACACTAATCTCACAAATCTTCACGAAGTTTAGTTTTCTAAGTCCGTGTTTATTTCGCTGCCAACTATCTCCTGCCATGGCTGGAGGGTAGCGGTGAGCTCGATAGGAGTGTCTGCCTCTGTTGTGTTTGTCCAAACATAGACGTAACCCGAGTACATCTGCTTATCTTGAAGTTTCCCTGTACGGAAATATAATTCATGACCAGACTCGTCTTCTGCTGTTACGTAGATGTAAACATTGTCTTCAGCTTTTGTTCTGATTGGATACATCATGAGGTATGAGATGAAATAACTGCCATAACGTTTTTTTGAGGCATCATTTTCGTCATATAATGTCCAAACGCCACTCCACGTACCATCTTCGTTTTTTTCTCCGTAGTGAAGTGTTAGGCAATTGGTCGGCTCACCTGGTGTAAGCTGATTACTAGAGTAAGGAGGCAAAGAAACACCATAATTATTGTGGTCTTCTTCTTCTCCTTGAAGTACAGCAGTTAAAGGCGTAGGTGAAGGTACGAAACTTTCTTGATATGAATGAGAAGTGAGGTCGATAGTGCCATTCTCATAGAAAATATTATTGTTTGAAATCAGTTTCAATTCTTTTATTTTTAGTTTCTTCATTGGAGCAAGCAAGAAGAAACGGGCAATAGCACCGATGTGACGCATACGGAAACGGACAGATTGGTCGTCTGGATCCATCTCGGCAGATATTAGGTGGTCAGCCTCAGAAATATGTCTGCATGCTTCTTTTTCAGAATTCTTATAGTCGGTGTTTGTTTTCCCTTTTGTGTAATAAGAGACCATATCTACATACCCTCTCTGTGCTTGCCCTGAAAAATCAAAAGGAATGGCATTATAGTTTACATCTTGTGACTGGTATTGTGCATATCCAGTGTAAAGATAATTATCCTCAAATTTGAAATCTAAATCTTTGGCTGTTATTTCTGCTAACTGACCATTACCAACAATCTTTGTGATGTTAAATGGCATTTGAGAAGCTTGAGTCGCATTATCAGTACGATTCTCGTCCACAAGTTTACTTGTTGGGAATATTCCTATTTTGTCGTTGCTGTTCCAAGTGAAAACCAAGGCATTATTTTCAAAAATAACAGAAGAGCGGGTAATGTCATCGCCAGGATAGAAGCCGTCCTGAGAAATAAAAGCACCATTGATAGGCTCTTCTTCTGTAGCTTCTGTCTCAGTTTTAGCGCATGATGCCATTATCATGCAAATTAAAAAAAATATCAATATGTTGATTTTATTCTTCATTGTGATTACCTGTTATTCATTCGAAAGGTTTTCGTATTCTTCATCGTTGAAGAACGGTATGTAGTTTTGCTTGCTTGGGGTTCCTTCTAATAAATCTTTGAATGGGTCGTCAGGAATTTCTTCAGATGGTGTTTGAGGAATTTCTCCTGTCGCCGCAATCATCTCCCACGGCTCGGTTTGCTCTAAGTAAACCTCTGGAGCGATGTATTTTCTTTTCAATATGTCTTTTCTTCTGTTTATCATTTATTTTGTTTTTGTTTTTGTCTTTTTTGTTGGTTTGTGGATTCTGTTTCGTAAAAATTCTTTGCAAAGATAGTAAAAAAATTTGGAGTATATATAATAAATATGTAAGTTTTTGTGGAAACCTTAACAAAAATACGAAAATTTATAGGTAAAAATAGGGGGGGTAAAATGAAAATAGCCAAAATGCAAGGTGTATGAGACGATGAGGATAGTGTCTGATACATGTAAAATGGTACCCTATAAAAATGAAATAATGTTAAGGTTTTAGGGGGAGTGAAAAGTTTTTGTTCTAAATTTACTACCTTTGCAAAAGCAAAGTTTGGAACTGCTACTGATGTCTCTCTTTAATCAAAGAATGGTCAACATTAGCGTCCCGTAAAAATCTTGAATTTCTCTTGGAAATAGCTGTATTATAACGGTTTACAAGGCCTTTTCAAGTAAACGGATTTGATTTTTCGCTTCGCGGAACGTAAATTATCGAAAATTATCCGTAAATTTATTC
>JAZQOH010000054.1:0-4894 GCA_045627725.1 Prevotella sp.
CTTTTTGATGTGGCATTTGGCAATTGACAGGCACTTTGATTTTTACATCAAATATACCACTTATAAGACCTTGTTTCTCAAAAGTGTATTATTTTAATACAGAAAAGTGTATTGTTTTAATACAATCGTACTTTGGCGAGGCAAAAATCCATTGTTATTTGTGACCTTGATTGTAATTTTGCAGTACAAAAATCAGCAAGATGAAAAGATTCGCGTACATATTATCATTTTCGATCTGCCTTACAGCACAGGCACAAAAGCTGTGGACAGTCGATGAATGCATGCAGTATGCTGTCATGCATAACCATGAGGTGCGACTGCAAAGCATAGGGCTTGATGACTATAAAGCAGAGAAGGTAAGAGCAATTGGTTCGTTCCTACCTGCAGCAGAAGGAAACATCGGAGGACAGTACAACTTTGGTCGTGCCATTGACCCTGAGACTAACACCTATACCAATGTCAGTACATTCTACAATTCGTATGGGCTGAATGTAGGCATTCCTGTTTTCGATGGATTCCAACGTTACAACAACTTGCGTGCTGCAAAAGCGAATGTGCTGATGGGCAAGAGTCAGTTGATGGCACAGAAGGATGCCACGGCACAGAAGGTCCTGGAAACGCACACTCTCGCGCTATATTATAAAGGATGTATAGAGTTTGCAACTCAGAAGCGTGCCGAGAGCGAGATGCTCCTTCGCCAGACAAAGGTTATGGCAGAAGTCGGACAGAAGGGCGAAGCAGATGTGGCACAGATGCAAGCCACATACGCTGCTGATGACTACGAGGTGACTCACCAGCAAGGGTTGTACGACAATGCTATCTTGACACTGAAACAGTTGATGAATTACCCGATAAGTGATACACTCGAAATTACAGATTGCAAGAAAGAATCTTTGGAGGTCACCTGTGCTGAGGTCTCTGATATTTATGAGCATGCAAAGTTCTTTCATCCGGACATCAAGCAAGCTGAATACAATTTGCAGTCAGCAAAGTATGCTTATCACTCCAGCAAAGGGGCTTTATTCCCATCCATTTCTTTGGGAGCTGGTATCTCTACTACATACTATAAGCAACTGAACGTACCGCTTTCGACAAGTTTCAACGAACAATTCCGCAACAATGCTGGTCAGTATGTTTATGCCTCGCTCTCCATACCTATTTTTAATAGATTGAACACACTTACCAATATTCGCCGACAGCGCAACAATGTTCGACGAGCAGAAGAAGAACTGGAGTATCGAAGCAATGAACTGAAAAGGCTGATACAGGAAGCCATTACGGATCAGGAGAACAGCCGTAAGGAAACAGTGAAGATGACGGCAAAAGTGGAGTCAGATAGCATTGCATCACGCTTGACCATCCGAAAGTACGAAGAGGGATTAGCATCTTCTATTGATGTACAAACGCAGACAGTCACTTTGCTACAAAGCAAGGCTCAACTGTTGCAATGCCAACTTACATATTTATATAAGACACGCATGTTGAATTATTATAAAGGAACACCACTATGGACAGAATAATAGAGAAGAAACGCGGGCTGCAGAAGAAGCACATCCCTTACATAGCAGGAGGAGCATTCGTGCTGATAGTACTGTTGTGGATCGTCTTCGGTAATCACCAGAGCACCTTGCAGGTTGATGCAGAGGATGTCACCATCAGCAATGTTACGCAAGGCGAGTTCAAGGACTATGTCCGACTGAACGGAACGGTCATCCCTATCCAAGTGGTGCATATCTCTCCCGAGGAGGGTGGCATCGTGATGGAGAAGGTGGCAGAGGAAGGACAAACCGTAAAGAAAGGCGATGTCATCATCCGTCTCTCCAACAGCAACCTTGACTTGCAGATACTCAATGCCGAAGCCGAGTTGGCAGAGAAGCAGAACCTCCTTCGCAATACGCAGGTGGCTATGCAGCAAGACAAACTGAACAACGAGACAGAGAATGCCTCATTAGAGATGGATGTAGTGCGCAAGCGCAGAGCCTTCGAACAGAACGAGCGACTCTACAAGGAAAAGCTCATTTCCAAGGAAACGTACCTCCAGGCAAAGGAGGACTATGAGCTATCCCAAAAGAAGCAGACACTCATCGGTGAGCGGCTGAAGAAGGATGCCCAATACCGCAGTATACAGATGGAGCAGATGGAGGACAACCTCTCTAACATGCAACGCAATGTGGTGTTGGTGCGCGAACGCAAAAGTAAGCTTGAAGTACGCTCCACGATTGATGGTGAGTTGGGGTTGCTGGATGTGGCGCTTGGGCAGAGCATCACCCCCGGTCAGACGATAGGTCAGGTGAATGACCTTAGCGACTTCAAGATAGAGGCACAGATAGACGAGCACTACATCGACCGCATCAAGGTTGGTCTCTCTGCCACTTTCGAGCGCGATGGCAAGACATACGACCTCACCGTTCGTAAGGTTTATCCTGAAGTACGTCAAGGCAAGTTCCGCACCGACTTGGTGTTCTCTGGTACTCGTCCAAGCAACATCCGTTCAGGTCAAACCTATTACCTGAACATCGAGTTAGGCAAACCTGCTCAAGCCGTACTCATACCAAAGGGCACCTTCTTCCAAACCACCGGTGGCAACTGGATTTTTGTCCTTGACAAGAGTGGCACCACTGCCTATCGCCGCAACATCCGCATCGGTCGGCAGAACCCTCAGTACTATGAGGTTGAGGAAGGTCTAGAACCCGGCGAACGAGTTATTACAAGTGGCTACGAAGCGTTTAAGGACAATGAAGTTTTGAAATTAAGATAGTAAACAGTAAATAGTCAACAAGGAATACCTAAGTAAATATTTGTTATATAATAGTAGTATATGAAAAGTTATTTCACATTCTTATCAAGAAACAAGCTCTATGCTGCCATTGAGATGTTGGGATTGGCTCTTGCATTCGGATTCATCATCATTCTTGCAGCTTACGCAAGAACAGAATTCAGCGTAGGTACTAAGCAACCACTTTCCAAGCAACTCTATGCCATCGGTCGGGAAGACAGTTTTGGCATGACGCTCGGCACGGCAGAGGAGTTCTTCCCCTCGATTCCGGAAATCAAGTCATGGACAAGAATTGCTTATTTGGGAGACAATGACATTACGATTGGTGACAATTACTATTTGGTGAAGGCTGTGGCTGTGGACAGCAACTTTTTACAGCTGTTTGACTATCGCTTGACGGGGTGCAACAAGAATAGAATTCTAACATCTGCTGATGAAATCCTTATCTCGGAGAACTTTGCCAAGAAGGCTTTTGCTGGCGAGGATCCTATTGGACGTACCATCACCCAAAAGGACAAAAACTACACTATCGCAGGAATCATAGAGGACTTCGGACCGTGTGACGTGTTCTATTACTGTGATGTCTTTATGTGCATGAGTGTCATGGAAGGCACTGTGTCAAAGATGGATCAGTTTGGCTCGACTCAAACTTTTGTCACCTTAACTGATGGTGCAACCCCTGACAGCATCGCCCGAAAGCTCCTTGACAAGTATTGCGGCTATTGGGACTTCTACAAGCGTGATGCATCCCATGGTGACTTGTTCTATGGTTCTTCTCTTACCCGTCTGGATAATATCTATTTCAGCGGATTTAAGTCGTGGGACGACATCAGGGTTGGAAACAAGAAGACCGTGGAGATACTGCTTGCCGTTGCATTAGTGCTGCTTGTCTCCGCTATCTTCAATTACATTAACCTCACGGTTGCGCAAGCAGGAAAAAGGGCGAAAGAGATGGCAACACGAAGGCTTATGGGAGAATCAAAGATGGGCATTATGCTGCGCTATATCCGCGAGTCCTTTGTATTCACATTTGGATGTTTTGCTCTTGGTTGTGTTCCCGCATACTGCCTAAAACCATTAATGAATGAGTTGCTCACTACTGACATACTACTTCAAGTTGACTGTACTTCAGCCATTCTTGCTTTAATGCTCATCTGTATTATTTCGTTGATTTCAGGAACTCTTCCTGCATTGATTTCCTCACGATTCAAACCAATCGATGTAGTTAAGGGCAGTTTCCGTTTCCGTAACAAAATGGTGTTTAGTAGAGTATTCATCGTGTGTCAGAACGTTATAAGCACAGTGCTGATAGCGGTCGCCTTGACCATGACCATTCAGATGCGGCATCTTGTCAATCTTCCTTGCGGATACAACAACGAAAACCTGATTGAACTGTATACGTACACTTTAGGATTCCCAGATATGGATGCACCAAACGAACTCGCCAAACGTCTGAGAAGTCTTCCCTGTGTTGAAGAAGTCGGCAGGTATATGAACAATCCTTTTTATTGTTCCCATAACGGCCTCCTCGAAGAAAATGAAAAGATGTCATGGATATCCTTGTCCTCTCTTGATTCAACAAGTTTCAAGTTATTAGGATTCAAAATCGTTGAACAATATTCTGCTCCGCTTAATGGAACTTGTTGGTTCACAGAAGATGCAAAAAAGCGTTATGGCATTACTGAACAGAATAGGGATTTAGGACGCATGAGGGAAGGTGTACCAGAATACCAATGTTGCGGAATCATTGCCGATTACCGCTCAAGAGATGCGCTAACCACACCGATGGATGATTCTCATAATGTGGTGATGATCAACAATGATCGATGTGCAGGATTGCTTATCAAGGTAACGGACGATAGGAAGAAGGCAGCTGATGCGGTGGCCGACGTTTGGCGAAAGGTGGCAAAGGAATACCTGGGTGTTCCAAAGGAACCAGAGATGAATTACCTTGATGACCAACTCAACAATGCCCTCATAGGAGAACGCAACACGATGACGCTCGTCAGCATCTTCATGTGGCTGTCCATCATTATCTCAGCACTCGGTCTCTTCGCCATG
Source organism: Prevotella sp. (assembly GCA_045627725.1). Taxonomy (GTDB): domain Bacteria; phylum Bacteroidota; class Bacteroidia; order Bacteroidales; family Bacteroidaceae; genus Prevotella. Next base: position 4,838 of record JAZQOH010000054.1, read on the forward strand.
TCTATCTATTATGCAGAGCAGCATAAGAAGTCGATTGCCTTGCACAAGATAGCAGGA
>JAZQOH010000055.1:0-5878 GCA_045627725.1 Prevotella sp.
AAGTCGGCTTCAAGCAGGATGCGATGGTCAGCATCCATAACGTCATGGTATGTGTGGTGGTGTGCAATGAGCCAGCAGATTCTCTCTGTCTGTTTAACAGTGAATCCCCCAACCTCAGCGAGTACCTTTCTTGCCTCACCAGGACCAAGTTCTTCTTGTGCCTTACCGTTGCAGTTGCCATACTTCGATTCTGCTGAATGAATGCCGATGTCATGAAGAATAGCAGCAGCTTCGAGAACGAAGAGTGCTTCTTCATCAAGACGTTCCGCCACTCCGATGGTCGCGGCAAAGTCATGCACCTTTACAAAGTGTTGTATACGAGGTACATCTCCGCTGTCATAATTTATCATTGCCCTCATCAGTCGGGCGAGAGTTTCGTTCATCATGTTTATTTATGTGAAAGATACGTTATACTTTATTTGTTTATTATTATTCCATCCTCTCATATTTGACCTTCGGTCGACTGCATTTTGCACGTCTGCAAAAGCGCTCATGTTCGGCATAGTCGGAGCAAGCTCCACTCTGCTCTCACTTAATCGCAGCCTTCATTTCCTCTCCTTGCTCGTCATACTGCTTGCGCTTGCCTACTGGTGGTTCGGTGAGTGTGATGCGAACGACAGCAGTTCGACCGATGCTTCGTGCAATGGATGCATCGAAGGCATCCATGTGATGTGGAAGGAAGCGTTCACAGATGGCACGTAGTGCAGCAATCTTCTCTGAGTCATCCTCTACAATTTCTGCTGTTCCGAATGCTATGGCCGACTTGAACTCGAGTGTGAAACTTCCATCCTTTGGTCCTACCGTAGGCTTACATTTGGTGACGGCACTCAGACATACGCGAGGATTCTTACTCAGAATGTCAAGTTTCTTGCCCTCAAGCGCACAGTGGAAGTAGAATGTCCTCTCGTCAGTACGTACTAATGACAGTGGCAAACCGTAGGGCATTCCCTCTTCATCAGCCATGCTTATGGTGATGTATGGTGCTTTGTCGAGCACCTCAAGTGCCCATGCTGCGGGCATCTGTCTGCTTGCTTTTCTCATTGTTATTTTAGTTGTCGGAGATACTTTAATTCTTTTCCATCTCACGGAAGTCGGATGGCAGATAACCTGTCTGGCGCTTGAAGAATTTCACGAAGTAGGAAGGATCGTCGTAGCCGAGTTTGTAGGCAATCTCCTTTATCATCAAACTCGTATAGCGCACCATACGCTTGGTTTCAAGGATGATGCGGTCGTTGATGAATGCCAGAGGCGATTTCTGCGAACATTCGTTGACACATTTGTTCAGTGTGCGGACGGCTACGTTCAGGCCATCGGCATACTCCTGTACGGTGTGAAGGCGCATGAACTCCTGATCCACCATTCGGCGAAACTGCACGAAGAGTTGGTGCGAGGGCTTGAGGTTGTCAAGGTGTATCGTGTTCTCCTGACTGCCATGGCGCTGAATCTTTACTAGGAAAATGTGCAGAAGTGATTTAAGGACGTCGATGTTGCCGAACTTTCCTGCATGTCGTGCTTCTTCCTCCATCATCCTGACGAGCAAAAGCAGTTCCTCTGCCGTCTCCTCTTCTATGTAATAGTAAGGTGCGGTGTCGAAGGTGTGGAAGGCGTTGTATTTCAGCATAGCATTCTGCCCGCAATCCTCATCGCGCATGAAGCCGGTACACATCTTTATGGTCAATCCTTTGTATCGGCAGATGCCTTTCTCCTTGTCAACGTTATGGTCGAAGTTGTGCGTCTGTCCCGGAGCCAGGAAGAAGATTGTGTTCGGCTTCACTTCATAATCCACGAAGTCAACATTGTGAGTGCCCTCGCCATCCTGGAACCATAGTATCTCGTAGAACGAATGTACATGAGGCGAGCAGTCGTTTATCTCGCTGTGCAAGAGGAAGTCGGGCATGTGTTCCACGCGGAAACCGTTGCCGCCAGGTGCTGCGCATACAGTATGATAGTTGCTATAAAGTTTGTCTGTATCCATAAGGAATCATGTTTTTATGGTGCAAAGTTAGTGAAATTAATGGTAAATTACGGCATGGTGACTGGAAAGTTTATGCATATTGCCGAAATTCACCATAAGCGTGCTGCTATGTTCTAGGTCAATCGTGAAAAATTCCCTATCTTTGCACCGTCGAAACAAAATATCAATCGTCAAAAACATAATACAATATTAATCATTAAAAACAGAATACAACTATGGCAAACAAGTATGCAGGTACACAGACAGAGAAGAACCTTGAGGCAGCTTTTGCAGGAGAGTCTCAGGCACGTAACAAATACACTTATTTCGCATCGGTAGCGAAGAAGGAAGGCTTCGAGCAGATGGCTGAGATCTTCACCAAGACGGCCGACAACGAGAAGGAGCACGCTAAGCTTTGGCTGAAGGAACTACAGGGTATAGGCTCGCCTGCCGAGAACCTTGCTCATGCTGCCGAAGGCGAGAACTACGAGTGGACAGACATGTATGAGGGCTTCGCAAAGACAGCCGAGGAAGAAGGTTTCACCGCATTGGCTAAGAAGTTCCGCATGGTAGCAGCCATTGAGAAGCGTCACGAGGAGCGTTACCGTGCTCTCCTTCACAACATCGAGGCACAGGAGGTGTTCTCTAAGAGCGAGGTGAAGGTTTGGGAGTGCCGCAACTGCGGTCATATCGTAGTAGGCGAGAAGGCACCTGCTGCATGTCCCGTATGCGCTCATCCTCAGTCATACTTCGAGGTGCACGTAGATAATTTCTAATGTCTAACTCTCCTAAAACCAATAACAATGGAAACAAAAGATAAAGTATTGACAACAATGCGTGAGGCAGGTCAGCCTCTCAATGCAGGAAAGATAGCAGAGCTCAGCGGCCTTGACCGCAAGGAGGTAGATGCTGCAATGAAGCAGCTGAAGGCAGAGGGCGCTATCGTTTCTCCTGTACGCTGCAAGTGGGCTCCAGCTGAATAATCTGCTCCCACTTGGGACAATGAAATAATGGATCCAAAATAAAAGCCTCGGCACGTTATTGTGCTGAGGCTTTTATCATACAAACTTCAGTTGTGTGCTTGCGGTAAACTATACATTCCTTTCTCTGTCAGCAATAATATCCTCCATATTCTCCTTCGCCCAATTGATCATGTTTTCGACCAAAGGGAGGAAGGAGAGAGCACGAGGGGTAAGTGAATATTCTACACGTGGAGGAACTTCGGGGAATACCTCGCGATGCACGAAACCATCCTCTTCGAGCGTGCGGAGTGTCTGGGTGACCATTTGTCACCTACACGCGCAAGGACGTTGCGGATAGGGCAATCGGGAAATAAAGCGTCTCTTACTTCTTTATTCTTCTGTTCATTCATTATTTATCTAATGGGATGATGTTAGCATCGTCCATGAAACTGGTGATTGGCTTTGCCTCGTACTGAATGCACATCATCACCATCTACTTCATATATTAACGTCGCACATTTGTGAGTGTTATTTAAGTTGACCTTCGGCCTTCTTCTGTCGCGACTCGGCATAGTTGAAGCGAGCTTCACTCTGCTCTCGCTGCTCCGGAAGTTCTCTAATCAAATGCCTAATTGCAGCAACTGGATGATACCACATCATGCGAGGAACGGCATAGCGCATGGCTTGACGCATCTTTTCCTTTTCTATGTGTGTCATCAGATAAATAGCTCGTTGTTCTTTCTTGATAAACAAGCTTCTCGGATCATTGTTTCTATGCGAGTAAGGTGTTCTTGTGGAAGATTTCTTGCCTGTGAAGGGCAAACAGAAACGCATTTCATACATCCGATGCAAAAACTTGTATCAACTCTGTGGCAGTCAACACGGTCAATAGCTCCAGTTGGACAAACGGAAGCGCACTTGCCACAATTCTTACAGTTTTCATTGGCAATAGGAGAACAACTGCCATGAACATCCTTGTATGGACGGTTGCCAGGGATAGAAGGATTTGCAGTATGAGTATCAGCAATTCTCTTGCCGAAATCCATTAGTTGTATTACATCGTCGGCATCAGGTCTTCCTTTTCCGAACAGTCGGAATATACTATGTTCTGCAATGGCAGCAATGGCACCTTTGACCACAAAACCTTGCTCTTTTACTGCATCTTCCATCTCAACCAACGCATCCTCGTATGCTCTGTTTCCATAGACGGCAATGATAGTACAAGGGGTATCGTCTGCCTTTATATGGTGGAGTCTTTCTATCGCCAAAGCTGGTACTCTTCCGGCATAAACTGGCATTGCGATAACGGCAAAATCATCCTTTGAAAGACCGATTTCCGATGTTTCTGCCTCAGGAACACATAGTTCTATGCATTCAATATCTGTTCCAATGCCTTTACTTACAGCATCAGCGACACGTTTTGTTCCTCCTGTAGGTGAGAATGTAATTTGCTTTATAACCATAGTTTACTTCATGTTAGGAATTATGAAAATAGGCTTGTCTTCATCATCACCGCAATGTCCGAAATGGTCATCAACGACATTATCTCTGGTTGGTATTGCTATCTTTATCACGCCAACTTCCTGCTAACATGATTCTTGCAATTTATAAGTCTTCTGGTTCCAGCAATATGATACCATGATCTGCCAATAATTGTGCAAAGACTCCTTTGCCTGGGATGAGTGTCTTGCTGAACGTGCCATCGTAAACCTGCTTGCATCCACAACTCGGGCTTCTTGGTTGAAGAATGGCATGTGTCGCTCCTTTTTTAAGAGTAATCTTTAATGCGGCTTCTGCACCTTTACGGAATTCTGCATCGACAGAAACACCTTCAGTGTTCTTGACCTCTCCGTTGTAGATTTCTGCTGGTAGGCGAGGGGTAGATAATCCTCCCATTTGTTCTGGGCATACAGGGATGATCTCATGGTCTTTCACGAAATCAAGCACCTTCTGGCAGCGGTTGTTGCCACCATTGTATTTGCAGTTCTCGCCCAATAAGCAGGCGCTTACGATGACTTTCATATTAACGATCGCCAATTGCCTGACAGCAGTAATAGTCAAACTGATCTGGTGTGGCGAGCGGATTCTCATCCAACACAATGTATGCCAGATCCAATAAGGTATTGTGGTCAATCTGACCATTCAGCGACGAAGCTTCTACAAGTTCTTCTGGTGTCATAGATTATTTTATTATTGATTATCTTCTTCATAAACAAGATAGCCAGCCTCCGAAGGATGGTCGAGTACCATGTTCTCAGGATTTTCCTTGCGGAGTCTCCATACCACCATGATGTCACCAGCCGCTGCCGCAATGAAGATTACTCCCATCGTGAGCCAGAAAAGGCTCTTCAGGCAGATGGCTGCAACGGAAGGAAGGATTCCCAATACGATCAGCGGCATCAATGCGCCGATGGAATAATGCGAAACCTTCAAAGGCTCTGAGCAATGGCAATAAGGTGTCAGCATCTTCCACATGACACCAAAACTGATACTCTTGAATCCTGATTTTGCAAACTTCGCCCAGGTCAATCCGTGTATCAGTTCATGCACCACGATGCCCACAATCAGAGCACCCATGAACATCAGATAATTTGTGCCAAATTGATCCATAACTTCAATCAGCTTCTCCTTATTGAACCAATCCTGGTAATCCCAGATCAGGAAGAAAATCCCATAAAGCACCAAAGCCGATACTGCCAGAATACCTATCGAGACAATATTGGCTGTGACAATGTTGATGTTTTCTTTTCGTTCTTTCATACTCTTGCTTTCAATGATTACACATCTTTGATCTTCTTACTCCGCAGGCGCCCACTTGCAACGTACTCCAGCTGCACGAGAGAGTTGAAAGCTGAGCCAGAGGGCTCTTTACCTATCCTCTCCCACAGGCTCTTGCCAAGGATGCTGAGGGCAATGGCCAATGAAAAGACCTTCGATATACTCTGTATGGAGAACTTCTGGT
>JAZQOH010000056.1:0-22556 GCA_045627725.1 Prevotella sp.
TTCAATTTCAAAGAAGCATAAGTGTACTGTGGCTATCGTGTCTGACCATGGTTTGAGTTGTTTGTCAAGAAAGGCTCCATCTAAGAAGTATGATGGCAAGTTCGAGCATGAAGGACGATACATCAAGACAAGTGATGATGCCATGACTGATCCGGATTATTTGGTTCATGAGAACGAAGCAGAGGGCCAGAAGTACAAGGTGGCTCTGACTCACTCTTCACTTTCAAAAGTACCTACACACCAGGTTCATGGCGGTTGCACTCCAGAAGAAGTACTCGTTCCATTTATTCTGTTGTCCAATAAAGATCTTACTAATAGCGTCAAGTATCAGATTAAGTACACAGGCGAAGAAATCATGTTGTCAAACCCTGTGGTTAATATAACAGTCATTCCACAGCCAAAGAGCGTTACCTTGACTTGCGAGGGTAAGACGTACAACATGGATAGAGTGGGAACACAATGGACAACTCTCTTGCAAGACATTACAGAGGGTACTCACGCTATAGACATTAAACCTGCTGGTACAGAAAGTACCGAGATTAAGATAAAAGTTGTTGGCGTTGGTGCCAATTCAGATATAAACGATATGTTCGATTTGTAATTCATCATGAGTACAATAGGCAATAAAATAAAACAAGTATTCGGTAGTGCTGCCGTTTACAAGAATCCTGCTAACTACGAAGTGTTCAATGGCAGAAACCTGCCATCTTTCGTAAAGGATTACCTTATTTCTACACACATAGCAGCAGATGGCTCATTCAAGCGTGAGGCTCTGTCGCAGTTCCTTGATGCACATATTCCAAAGGATAATAGTGCTATTCTTGCTCGTTTGCGACGTGGTGAAACCCTAACTCTGCTTACACGATTTGTGGTTTCCACAAGTCTTGCTCAGAATAAGACAAGTTTCCAGATTCCTGATATGGGTATCAAGGCATCAGACACCTTGATTCCTGACTATCTGATTGAGGAATATCCAGATGATCTTATTGATGGCGAGAAATGGGGTATCATGAAGATTGTGTATATTGCTCCTGTCGATAACGAGCGTGGTCATGTGGAGATGGTGAAGTTCAAGCCTTTCCGTCCAATGCAGAAGCTTGACATCAATTATATCCGCAATTGTCGCGCCCAGTTTACTCTTGAAGAGTGGATTGATGTACTTATCTCTGCAATGGAGTACACACCAACCGCATTTGCAGGGTTGACACAAAAGCTCGAGTTCTTGACACGTCTTCTTCCTTTCATCGAACCACGTTTGAACCTTATTGAGCTTGCACCAAAGGGAACTGGTAAGAGTTACGTCTTCGGTAACCTTTCAAAGTTTGTTTGGTTAGTAAGTGGTGGCAAGGTATCTCGTGCCAAGTTGGTTTATGACAAGTCAACAAAGGCTCCAGGTATTATGCGCTTCTATGACATGGTAGCCTTCGATGAGATTCAGACAATCACATTCTCTGATAACTCGGAAATGCAGTCATTCCTAAAGAACTATCTAGAATATGGTCGTGCAACAATCGACAACTACGAATTTATGTCGGAATGTGGATTGATGCTTTTGGGCAACATCCTCCTTTCCGAAAATAATGAGCCTCTGAACTACAAGTATTTCGATGCTCTGCCTGAGGTGTTCAAAGAGTCTGCTCTTCTTGACCGATTCCATGGTATGATTGAAGGATGGTTATTACCACGTGTGAATGTAGATATGGCTCTTCAAGATTGGACTCTTAATGTTGAGTTCTTCTCGGAGGTGCTTCATCAGATGCGTACAGAATCAATCTATTCACATATTGTTGATGACCTTGTTGATGTTCCTCAGGGAGCAGATATGCGTCACACTAAGGCTGTAAAGCGTATTGCAACTGCATACTTAAAACTCCTTTTCCCTCACATTACAAGTGTAGAGCAGGTGGATTTGGATGATTTCAATATGCTTTGTTTGCAACCTGCCATCAGAAGACGTGACATCGTGCGCCAACAATGTAGCAACATCGATGCAGAGACTTCATTCTCTAAACCAATTCCGGAGTACCGAGTAAAAGGATTGTCTGCAAATGAGTAAACTTGACGACCTTCACACGCTTGTAAGGCTACTCAAAGAATTTGAGTTCCCTGTGAGTCCTATCCTTGAATATGCCATCAAGGAGAAGGAAAAAGAATTGTGTGCAGATTGCCCTACGGTAGTAAAAGAGGATTCATATAACATAGAACAATCTGAAAGCGTTGTCGTTAACGAACCTATTTCATTTACCTCGCTAAAAGATGAGTTCCGTAACTATCTATACAAGACAAAGTCGGAACGTACGGCCCGCAATTACCTTCACTATATTGAAAAGCCTATACGCGCGTATATAAATAAGGTAGTAGATTCTGAATCTGATTCTGTTTACTCATATAAGAGTGTTTCTGAGGTTCGGGCATTGTCCATAAAACTTAAGTCTAATGATTCGTTTGTCGCAGACAACCTAAAGTGGCATAATGCTCTGACCGCTGCAATTACAAGTTATTTGAAATTCCTTGAAAGTAAAGAAAACTTATAATACAGTTCATAATATGACAGACGTAGAAGAGCTGAAGCATGTACTCGAAGTGCTGAACAAATTCGATCTTCCTGTTAGTCCAATTCTGGAATATGCAATTAGAGAGAAGATAGAGCAACTTTCGTCAGATGATGATAGCCATGTTGTTATGCCTGTAGTCGAAGTTCAAGAGAATGATGGAATGCCTGAAGTGTCTTTTAAAGCAACAACTGGGGCAAAGAAGAAGCCATCCGTTTTGCGTATTATTCGTACTGACGGTACAATAATTGAATGTGAGAAGGCTGCTGCTGCGTTTTGCCAGGCTATTAAGGAAGTTGGTGTAGAAAAGGTGTACTCACTCAAAATACCAATGGACAGTATGCACCTTGTTACTATAGGTGGTAATCCGCAATATCCTACAGCACAACATAACGTTGGTAATGGATATTTTGTGAATGTACATAGCAATACCTTAACTAAGAAACGCCAACTTGAAAGAATCTTTAAAGCATTCAATTTGAGTTGGAAAGTAGAGATTGTAGAATCTAATTAACTTGAATCAGAGCCATGTCACCAAGAGAAGAATTAGATTTTATATTGAAGCTAATTAGGAAGTATAATCTCCCATTGAGCCCAATTCTGGAGTATGCTATCAACGAAAAGTGTGAGGTTTTGGAAAGTTGCTCTATAGCTCAAGAGAACTTTTCCGAGAACGAAGTAATACAGTGTATTCGTGAACAGATACAATCAGTTGTGTCTGGTTATAACTCTGAGCTCACGCTTTTAGTTGATTATGATCCAAGCAAAGGTCTTGTTGTAAGAAAACAAAGACCTATCAACGGGGTAGAGGACACATCAGTTGTTTATGATAATGAATCTGATGTTATTCTGACTCATCCAGTAGATTGGTCACCATTTGAATATGGATTCACTATTGACAAAAAGTTTCACGAAGCGATTTTCAAAGCGGTTGGCAAGTATATTCCAAGAGGTTCTGGTGTAGATGTGAAGATAGTCTTTCATGGTAAAGTCTTTGATGCAAAGATTACAAATGCTAATTGTCAAGGAAGAAAAGGTGATACCATTCGCCTCCTATACAAAGGTAAGAATAATACTCTTGGTTCATATCTTAAAGAGGTTCTCCCCGAGATATACAGCTATATCAAAACTTTCAAAGAGCAGAATGGGGGTAGAAAACAATGTCCATTACCTTCTGATTTGCGCAAACTGCTTATAATGAAACGTACAGAACTTCGCGATACATTCAATCTTTTAATTGAGGCTTGCTGATAATATGACTAAAATAGAAGAACTCCACTATATCATTGAATTACTCAATAAGCACGATCTTCCTATGAGCCCTATCCTTGAATATGCCATCAAGGAGCGTGAAGAACAATACACCACAGAAGCAAATGGTCTTTCTATGGTTCGTGAAGATGATCCTTTGTTTGACGTGTACAAGGAACTTGAAGATTATGAGAAGGAATTTTCAAATCTTTCTGTTGGTGTGTCTAAGGGAAGAAAATTGCCTCATAAGGCTATTCTTTTGATGGCTTTGATGAAATTGATAGAAACAGGAAAGATTATTGATAATCGTATTGAACTTGACAATGTTATTGTAAACGCATTTAGTAGCATGTGGAATCAATACTATGATACTAAAGTTCCTACTGTGTGGACTCCATTCTATCACCTAAAAGGAGAGTCGTTTTGGCATTTTAAGGCTAATGGCAACGAAGAAAAACTTACAGATTTGTTGAGTTTTGGAGGTACTCCTTCAATAGGAAAAATGCGCCCCATCATCAAATATGCTTTTCTTGATAAGGTTTTATTCGATTATATGGAGAATGAAGGTTGTCGAGACAAGCTGAGAGAGGTACTTATTAAGACATATATTGAATAATCGAGTAGGAGGTAAACACTAATCGTAGGTGTTTATCTCCTACTTTCGTGTTTACCGACCTCTCACACCACCGTACGTGCGGTTCCGCATACGGCGGTTCCTATTTTGGATTCCATTCGAGGTACGAATCCATCAAGCAGGTATAACCTGCCTTACGGAGATTATCCGTAGAGGCTGCTATGTGCATAATCGGAGTACCACTCACTCGCCAATAACCCACACAATATCCCCATTGTCGTGCTTTGTACTCCTTGGCACCACACTTGATGAGGTTCTTTATTCGAGTCTTGGGGAGTTTCCAAGCCTTCCATATACACATGCGTATTCTTCGTCTTAACCATTCATCGGTGTCTTGGCAAAGCCGTTTCATATTGGCAAGGTGATAGTATCCTACCCACCCTTGTATGTACTCTCTCAGCTTCTGCTTCCTCTTCTCGTAACCCCATCCGTTGCTTCGACTTGTCAGTTCTTTTAGTCTTGACTTCATCTTTGCTTTGGACTTTGGGTGTACGGTGAGTTGGCATTTGCCTTTGTGTACATAGAAGGAATAGCCGAGGTATTTCACACCCTTGATGTATGAAACTACTGTCTTCTCCTTGTTCACTTTGAGGAATAGTCTTCCTTCAATGAATTTGGTTATTGACTCTCGTACACGTTCTGCGGCACGCTTGGTCTTGCAGAATATCATCGAGTCGTCGGCATAGCGTACAAAGGGGTGACCTCTGCGTGTGAGTTCCTTGTCCAACTCGTTCAGCATGATGTTGCTGAGCAGTGGACTCAGTGGTCCTCCTTGTGGAGTGCCTTCCTCGCTTGCGTGCCACAGTCCTTTGTCTATGACTCCGCTCCGGAGATATTTGTGTATAAGGCTGACTACCCTGCCGTCCTTGATAGTGCGGCTGAGTATCTCTATGAGTTTGCTGTGGCTCACTGTGTCGAAGAAGCGTTCGAGGTCAAGGTCAACTACATACTTGTAGCCTTCGTTGACTATCTTCTGCACTTCTCGCAGTGCGGTTAGGCATCCTCTTCTCGGGCGGAAACCGAAGCTTCGCTTGGAGAATTGGGGCTCATAGATTATTGTCAGTACTTGGTTGATGGCTTGTTGCACCATGCGGTCAACCACGGTGGGTATGCCCAACAGGCGCATCTTGCCGTTGTCCTTGGGTATCTCTACCCTTCGGACGGGATTCGGACGGTATGTACCGTCAAGCAAGGAGCGTATCAGTTCATCCTTATTAGCCAAAAGCCATGGGAGCAGCTGCTCGCATGACATCTTGTCGATACCGCCACATCCCTTGTTCCTCGCTACTGCCTTGTAGGCTTCGTTGAGGTTGTCGGGGCTAAGGATTACTTCCAATAGGTGCTCCTTGTCGAATGGAACTTCCACGATGTTGTCTTCGGTCATCCACATGAAAGTCTGCACTCCCCCATACCTTTCGGATTCCGTCCTATTCCTTTGGGGGCAGTCATTAGCAAAGGCTGATGTTTTCTGCATTCTGTCTTTCATAAGGTAACTTTCAATTACTAATCGCTTAATTGTTAGGTTCAGCCCTTCATGGAGCGTTACCGATTACTCCACTACTATGGCTTCGGCTGACTTCTCACGGCAAGCTTTACTCCATGGCTTTTGTACAAGTAACTAATCACCATGTCCGTGAGACCTCCTCGGATAAGGGCATTGTCTTTCCATCTTATGCCTACTTGATTTACTATGTATGTTCCGGATAGTTATCGGACTTCAGTGCGTTTTGCCACCTTATCCACATACTTTAGCCTTGTATCAAGTTTCTGTACGTTAGGCCAGATGTTTGCCGCTGACTTCTTTCAGATTCCACCTCGCGATGGACACCCTTGTCTCTCTGGCTATACGATTCCCACTATCAGGGCTCGTTAGGGACTTACACCCGTTAGACAATGCTCATGCCGAGCATACAAAACATGTCCGCATTCACCAAGAGCAGACGGTGGATGCGGACTTCTATAATATATAATAATGTGTAGTTAGCCTTGAATGACCAGCTTCATGTTTGTTTCATCGATAGCTATATGATGAGCAAAAGATATTGAGTGTCCGTCAGAAATAGCAGACACATCAACTCCACGACGTACAAGCTCATCGATGAGAACATGATCGTGTGCAGCACGGGCAGAGTTGAAACCACGGTTTCCAACCTGTGCATTGAATGATTCAACAAGTGAAGTGAGGGATGCTTCAGCAAACTGCGAAGCGAATTGGGATAAAAGATTCTTTTCCATTTTACGTTGTTTTTGAAGTTAAACTTTGTCTTCCACATCGTACCTTGACCACCGTGGCACGTAAAACGAGGTTGACGTTGTCTTCCTCGTGCGCGACTCGGCTATAAGAAATTAAATCTAAGATTTCTTTCTTACAGCTCTCGCTGCTTGCTCGGTTGGCGAGTCCGCTAAAAGCGACTGCTCTTGATGTTTCGTCTGCAAAATTAATAAAAATCCATGAAATTCTACTCACCATCACGTAAAATTCTCAAAATAGTCAATGAGATCTTTCACGATTCTCTATTTTTGGGTGTAGATTTCTTGAAAATTGGGTGTAGAAATAAAAATGGCTGTAATTCTGTAAACTCGGAATTGCAGCCTTTTTCAGCTATTTACAGCGATTTTGATTGTAAATGACACTCTATGAGGTGCTAATTTTTGGCTGTAAAATTGGCTGTAAAAAAGAAAACTCGCTGGAAATCAGCGAGTTTTGCGGAGAGAGAGGGATTCGAACCCCCGGTACCTCTCGGTACACCGGTTTTCAAGACCGGCACATTCGACCACTCTGACATCTCTCCAAAACTCCTTGAAGAAGTACAAATGGATGAGTGATTTCCGATTTGCGAGTGCAAAGGTAAGCATTAATTCTGAATTACGCAAACATTTTTACGTTTTTTTTTGCAATTGAACGAAAAAAGTTGTTTTTCACGTAAAAGAGAAAGCTTTATCATACATCTTTTTGCTTTTTCTCGAAGGAAAAGAGATTATATGGAAATTTATGACTATCTTTGCAGATGAACAATAAAACATTCTCCAAAAAATGACAAAACAATGAGCAGAAAAGAATATAAAGATCCAATGGGAACTGCCATTGCCGATTATCTTTCCAATGGCAAGGCAGACACGCTCCGCGTCTTTGCAAAGGACTTCGATGAAGACGAGATGCCAATAGAGACTCTATTCCGCAGATATGAGGAGATGCCAGAACTGGAACAGAAGGCCTTGCAGATGTCAAAAGGCAAGATTCTCGATGTGGGAGCAGGAGCAGGATGCCATAGTCTCGCACTCCAGGATATGGGCAAGGACGTCACTGCAATAGACATATCTCCTCTCTCCATTGTAGCTATGAAGAACCGAGGAGTGAAGAACGCTGTTGAACAGGATTTCTTCACCGTCGCAGAGAAATATGACACCATACTCATGCTGATGAACGGCATCGGAATAGTGGGCACAGTCAATGCCCTACCCCATTTCCTGCAGCATATAGACAACATTCTGGCTCCCGAAGGTCAGTTGCTCGTTGACTCTTCCGACATATGCTATATATTTGAGGAAGAAGATGGCATCATCTATCTACCCGAGGGAGAGAAATACTATGGTGAGATGGAGTACCAGATGCAATATAAGGACATAAAGGGCGACCCTTTCCCTTGGCTATACATAGACTTTGAGTCTCTTGCAAATATTGCATCAGAATACGGTTTCAAGGCCGAGGTGATAGCTGAAGGTGAGCATTACGACTATCTGGCGAGAATCACGAGGATAAACGCCAACTGTTAATTAAAATTAACAATAAGCGACATCCGAATCGCATATACGAAAAAAACACTAACTTTGCAGATTGAAAACAAAACATAATCAATAATGGCAAAATACGACTATCTTATAGTAGGTTCCGGACTTTTCGGTGCCACTTTTGCATACAAGGCAAAGCAGGCAGGCAAGAAGTGCCTCGTTATCGACAAGCGACCACAGTTGGGTGGCAATGTATATTGCAGCCCTACCCCTATCTCCTCCTCTGAAGGAAAGGAACATATCATCAACGTACATAAGTATGGTGCTCACATCTTCCACACCTCAAATAAGGAGGTATGGGATTTCGTGAACACTCTCGTTGAGTTCAACAGATACACCAACAGTCCAGTTGCCAACTATAAGGGAGAACTGTACAACCTCCCATTCAATATGAACACCTTCAATCGTCTCTGGGGCGTGAAGACACCGGGTGAAGCACAGGCAAAGATAGAAGAGCAGAAGGCAGAGGCTGTAGCAGAACTGAATGGTCGCGAACCTGCAAATCTCGAGGAGCAGGCACTTACCCTTGTAGGAAAGGACATCTTCGAGAAACTCATCAAGGAATACACGGAGAAGCAATGGGGACGAAAATGCACCGAACTTCCTGCATTCATCATCAAGCGCCTTCCCGTACGCATGATCTTCGACAACAACTATTTCAACGATAAATACCAGGGCATTCCTGTCGGTGGATACAACAAGCTCATAGAAAGAATGCTGGAAGGCGTGGAATGCATTACAGACTGCGACTTCTTCCATAATGACATAGACTATGTGAACAATTCATGGACAATAAACAGTCAGTCGTGCCTGAAAGACCATTGGCAGGATATCGCCAGCAATCTTGTTTACACCGGCGCCATCGATGAGTATTTCGAATATGAATTAGGTCGCCTGGACTGGCGCACAGTATCTTTCAAGACTCGCATTGAGGACACTCCAAACTATCAGGGCAACGCCGTTGTCAACTACACCAGCCATGATGAGCCTTACACACGCGTCATCGAGCATAAGCACTTTGAAATGTTCGGCAATGAGGTGTACGACTGTCCTCAGACCGTTATCAGCGAGGAATACTCCACTGAATATAAGGATGGCATGGAACAGTTCTACCCTGTCAACGACGAGCGCAACAATCAACTTGCTGCAGACTACCGAGCTCATGCACATAAAAACGGCATCATATTCCCAGAGGATATGATTTCCCTCAGTAGTGCGGCGAACGATGGAAAGGCAAACATTCTATTCGGCGGCCGACTCGGACAGTACAAGTATTTCGACATGGCTCCTATCATCGAACAAGTTCTCAATATGTCTATTTAAGGACCCCTTGGCGACCAAGGGCGCGAAGTTAAAAGGGGGGGATATCACAAAAGGCAAATGGCATTATCAAACATAGAAAAGCATTATAATAAGCATCCAGAGGACCTGCGACTACTGAGAAGACATGGCATAGTGGAGTTTGAGACCACCATGCACCATCTGCATCGCTTCCTGAAGCCAGGAGATTCCATTCTCGACATCGGAGCTGGAACGGGGCGTTATACCTCAGCGCTGATGGCAGAGGGCTATAGTGTAAAAGCCATAGAATTGGTGAAACGCAACATCGACGTATTCCTCAAGCGTGAGCCGGAGGCGGACGTGGTCCAGGGTGATGCGAGAGACATGTCTTTCATACCTTCCGAATGTGCTGACGTCACGCTGCTTCTGGGACCGCTGTACCATCTCATAGGTGATGAGGAGAAACTGAAAGCCCTTAAGGAAGCCAGACGCGTGACAAAGCCAGGAGGAGTGATTTTCGTGGCTTACCTGATGAATGAATACAGCATCCTATCCTACTGCTTCGACGAGGAGCGCATTGGAGACCTGATGGAGAAAGGTGTGGTGGACAAGGAATTCCACATTCAGGCACAGGAGGGTGAGTTATATGACTATATCCGACTGGAGGACATCAACCGTCTTAACGAGAAGGCTGGCTTGCAACGCGTGACGATATTCTCCCCTGACGGCGCTGCAGACTATATGCGCACACGTCTCAACCGCATGAGCAACGACACTTTCGCCCGCTTCATCGACTATCAGAAGTGCATATCAGAACGCATGGACCTTATCGGAGCAGGCAGCCATACGGTAGATGTAGTAAGAAGATAACATTCAAGCATTTAATTATAGCGATTTAAAAGATTAAATAAATAATAATTATGAAAAAAAAGATTTTGGTAATCATGTGTGCATTAGCATCGCTGACTGCTATGGCACAGGAAGTTGACAAAGCAAAGGTACAGGATCAGGCAAAGGCTGCCGCAGCCGCAAAGGACGACCTCAAGAAGGTGGATACTGGCGATAAGGACTGGAAGTTCGAAGGCGTCACCGGACTCAACGCTGCCGCTACAGGTATGGTAAACTGGGCTGCCGGTGGCAACAACAATGTAAACGGTGTTCTCTTCGCGCGCATGCGTCTCCTTTATCATAAGGATAAGATTGCATGGGATTCCAGCCTCGACACAGAGTATGGAATGTCATACATCGACCAGACATCAGACAAGGTGCAGAAATCAAACGATAAACTGAACATCTCCACAAAGTTCGGTTATGAGTTGGCAAAGGGATGGTATGCCACCGCCCTCGTTGGCTTCAGGACTCAGTTTGCTCTGGGTCGCAACTATGAGGGTAAGGGCGACGATAATCCTATCATCTCAAAGATGCTTGCTCCTGCATACACCGACGTATCTATCGGTATCGACTGGAAGCCAAACGATACCTACTCCGTCTATATCTCGCCTATCGCAGGACGCTTCACCACAGTCAGTGTGAGCAAGGCAATGAACCGCGAATACAGCAACCTTTACCCTCTCGAGCAAGGCGGTCTGGAGCAGGCTCTGAAGGATAAATATGCCGTATGGAAGTATGATGACAACAACAACAAAGACTATTCCATGAACACCCGCGCTGAGCTTGGTTTCTCACTCAAGGGCGCCATAAACTATTCCCTCAAGGACCTGAAGGTTACCACAACGCTCGGTCTCTATACCCCATACGCATGGGACAAGACGGAGATAGGTCGCAACGGACATAACCAGCCTATCTACCGTGACAACAACCGTCGTATCGGTAACTTCGACATCGACTGGGACGTAGCCCTCTCATATCAGTTCATGAAGTGCCTGCAGGCTACTCTCTCCACATCGATGAGATACTACAACGGTGTGATGATTGAGAAAGACGGATACTCATGCGAGCGCGTACAGTTCAAGTCCATCCTCGGCATTGGCGTAGGTTACAGCTTCTAATATTAGTGAAGAGTCCGAATTGCATTCGGGAGTGAAGAGTGAGGATTGACGATTGACAATTGCGAACAAAAAAACACCCCGGAGGCTGACGCCTTCGGGGTTTGTCGATTTATGAAGTTTCGTTATGTAATCAGAGGAGATTACTTATTTGGCTTTGTTGCAATAAACTTCTCATGCTTGAAATCCTTGCCATCCTTGAGGAGAGTGAGAGTACATGAGATAGTATAGTCGCCAGTTTCCTTGACAGCCGACTGCATAATAGGTGCTACATCTCTATTAAAAATACTAAGCATTTGATTCCAAATTGCTTGTCCTTCAGCCTCAGTCATATCACCCTCAACACTTGCAAATATTGACTCGTAAGTTGTCAACAGTCTCCATTCTATAGTCTGCTTTGTTGCAGCATTGTCTGTGCTGAATGTAATCTGTGGCTTGAAATGGTAAGTTGGTGCAGATGGTTCATCATCATCGCTACCGCAAGAAGCGAGGGTGAAAGCACCGAGAACGAGAACAGCCATGAAGGCAAACATTGAAAGAAACTTTTTCATTTTTGTTTAATAATTAAATTGTTATAATACTGTTATTGATAATTCTGTTGCAAAGATATAAAAAAAGCGACATGGTCTATAGGCAAAACAATCAAATTACACTTTTACATATCATTTGTTGACTGAAGTCAAGGAAAATTACGATTATTTCGATTGACAGTTGTTTTGTTGTCAATATAGACGAAAAACCCCGAAGACTGACGCCTTCGGGGTCTGAAAGGACGATAACGCTCTTGGGTCGCAAAACCAAGAAGCAGTCATCTATGTTTTATTGATGATGAAGATTCTATCAACTATGTAACATTAAAGGCTGAACTTATAACCAACAGTAATAGTTGCGTAGCCATTTGTCAGGTTTGTGAAACCTGCAGTTTTGCAGTCACTCTTAATGCTGTTCTGAAGACCGATATTGTAACGAGCATCGAGAACGATGTTGTTGAACTCATAAGAAAGACCTACAGGGATAGTGAAATCAAATGAGTTAACGCAATCCTTATTGTCTTCACCGTCAAACTTAGCAGAAAGAAGGAATGCTGGCTGAACACCTACCTTGAAAGCGAAACCATCAGAGAAGTAGAAGTTAGCGAGAACAGGAATTGCGAGATAGTCATTCTTAATGTCTACCTTATCACCAGTTATCTTCAACTGAGTAGAAGCGTTGATGTACTGAACACCAATAGAAGGCTTGAACCATGTGCCAGCCATATAACCGAGCTCAGCACCTACAGTGAAACCAATCTGTCCATTTCTGCTAGGAGTTTCAAAACCGCCCTGGAACTCATAGTTCATATAACCACCATAAGAAACACCCAACATAGGAGTCAATGAAACCTCACCCTTCTCAGGAGTCTGAGCACTTGCTGTAAGAGAAACGAGAGCAATTACTGCTGCTGCAAAAAACTTTTTCATAATTTCTAAAATATTAAATTAATAAATAATGTGTTCTTTAACGTAGATTTTCTTTTATTAATAACCAAGAGATCTATGGCTTGATTATTAATTATACCACTCGTCCTTGTAGGTTGTAGTCCACTCTGCACCTTGCCATTTAGCGCCATCTCTCATAACGATGATGGTAAGAGTAAGGGTTCTGTCCTTATATTTTGTAGCTACGCGGTCAAGTGTCTTCTGTATTAATTCGCGTGTCTCGAGGTCATCTCTAACACCAGCCCAAACCATGGCAGCCTGAGTGTCGGTTAAATCTTTACCCAGATTCTTAATTGATGGAATCAACTCATTAAGTGCTGCATCGCAGTCCTTCTTGAATTCTGGATTTTCCCTTACGCTCGCAAGATTAGATTTAAATTCACCACCAAGGGTAAAACGGTGAGTAGCGTTAGGTCCGTCCTCATCATCACCACAAGAAGCGAGTGTGAAAGCCCCGAATACGATAGCTGCCGCGAAGGCAAACATAGTTAAGAATTTTTTCATTTTTGAGTTTTGTTTAATGAAAATTGTTTTAATAAGTGATAAATATTTTGTGCAAAGTTAATTATTTTTCAAATAAAGTACCTTGCAAAACGTCCAAAATATGCACTTTTTTGAAAATTTAGACGTTTTGCAAGGTCTTTTTTCTGTAAATTTGAGTATTTTTGCAAGAAAATCAGAAGAAAACGATAATAAACGGTTGCCAGTTCATGTACCATGTACAATGTACAATTGACAATTATTTCTATTAAGGGTTGTTTTCCGTTTTACGCGTTAGGCGGTTTTCTGTGCCTTAAAAAGGCACTGTTTTCCTGCGCAAAAAAACATTTATTCTGCGCGTTTTCTGTTATATATAAAACCGAAAACAAGCTGTTATATTTATGTTACTCAGCTTGGAAAACTCCACAGTAAGCTGTGGTAAAAACACCTCAACGGTGAAAACTATAACATAAGAAAACAATCGTCAATTGAAAATAATGAGAATGAGAATACGACTATACATATTATTAATAATGGCAGTGGCGGTGTTCTGCCAATGCCAGGAGAATAAGACGGCGGGAGATGGCGGAAGTGACTACCCAAGCAGGGAAACTTTCGCCTCGATAGACAGTTGCATGGGCAATATGATGAATGACCCGGCGAAGGCGCACAGGATGCTCGACTCCCTGAGGGACGCAAGGCTGATGACGAAAGAGCGCTGCGACTACTATCACGCCATGGTGATATACAGCGGAGAGAAGAATCTGGACAGCGCACTCGTGATTTGTGACCGTCTGCTCGACGGGGGCAGGTTCGGCGATGATGACTACCTGGAGGAGGAGATTTGCGTGCTCGCCTCTGGCATCACCTATGAATGGGGACGCCATGTGGAGACGCTGAGATATGCCAAAAGGGGTATTGCCATCTGCCACGGCAACGAGAAGATGCGCGGCGACGAGGCTACGCTCATGGGGCGCATGGGTACTGCAGAGCAGAGCATGGGCAGGAAGAAAGAGGCTCGAGAGATATACGAGAAGGCATACGAGATGCTGAAGGAGAACAACTCTTTCGCTGACTTCGTGGCTCTTATCTCGCTGAAGAAGAAGCAGGCGGCGCTATGCCAGGATGCGAAGGACTATGAGAGGGTGATAGAGATAAGCAATGAGATACTCGGCGAGGTGGAACACTTCGACAGGGACCCTTCTTTCATCAGGCAGCGACCAGAGTCGATGGCAGAGTCGGGCAATGCCACCCACGACTTTGCCGACTTCTACCAATGCCAGATGTATGAGAGGATAGCGAAGGCTTACTATAAGAGGATAATGGATGGCGCATCGGCTGACAGAGAGGCTGACAGGGACTCTGTGAAGGCATATATGGAGCGATGGAGCAAGACGAAGGCATCGCTGTCGCCAACGAGTGTTGCATCTGTCATGCGCGTTCTGCTCTTTGCAGGCAGGAAGGCGGAGTTTGACAGGGCGAAGGAGGCGATGAAGGACTTGTATCGCAACGATAGCATATCTGAGGAATATGTGGATTATCTCACCATCATGGCTGACGATGCTGCTGCGGGCAACGACCTGAGGGCGAGCAATGCTTACCTTAGGAGAGCCATAGCGCTGAGCGACAGCATTCGCCAGCAGGAGATGATGAAGGAACTGTCGGAGCAGATGTCGATAAACATGGTGCAGGAGCACCAGTTGGCAAAGCAGGACGCGGAGAATCAGTTGTCCCGACAGAAGGCGATAAGCATCTTATTGTCAATAACTTTACTCATCATAGCTATAGCAGGAGTTGCAATCGCCCTACTCTACCGCCGCAACAAGCGCAACGAGGAGATAATAGAGATGGCGCAGCAGGACTTGGTCGAGCAGAAGGAGGAGATAGAGGAGCTCGTGCAGCAGCTTGACGAGGCGAAGGCGGAGCGCACGGTTGTCAACACCAAAACGGTATATGAGCGCATCGAGGAGGTGATGGCAGAAGAGAAGCTTTACCTCAATCCTGACCTCGACATCAAGATGCTGGCAGAGACTATAGGAGTGAGTCGTTCCCAGGTGTCTGCCTGTATCAACAGCAGCACGGGGAAGAGTTTCCGTCAGTGGCTTTCGGAGTACAGGCTTTCTCTCTTCGTGAAGATGCTGAAGGAGAGTCCTGATGTTTCCATCGATGTCCTCGTGATGCGTTGCGGATATAAGGAGCAATCCACTTTCCGTCGCCAGTTCAAGGCTATGTACGGCATGACGGCGGGAGAGTTTAGGAGGGAGATGACGATTGACGATTGACGATTGACAATTAGAGGCTGGCGCGCGACGGAATTGTTAATTGTCAATTGAATTGCCGTAGGCCGGAAGAAAAAAATAAATAAAAACAAATAAAAACAAATAAAAACAGGCTTCTTGCGAAGCAGAGACGCTTACGCTGAACGTAAATGCCCGCAAATTAACCGCAAATTTATTCGAAAATTAATTTATGAAGTATAATAGATTTAAATTATTCTAACTCAAAATAAATAAAAAAGAAAATTTATGATAATTCGCGGGACATTCACGGTCATTCGCGTTAAAAAAAAGCCTACGGCGTTACGTAAATGTCCGAAAATTATCCGCAAATTTACTCGTAAATTATTGTTATAATGAAAATAAAGCGAATGAGAAAAAAGATTACATTAGCGATGGCGATGATAGCACTTGCCGTTGCTACACAGGCACAGAACAAGGTGAGAGTCGCTAGCGACAAAGTGCTGACAGAGGCGGAAATAAGAGGCAAGCAGCCTCAGAGGCAGATGAACAGCATGTTCGGAATAGAGCTGCAGCAGTTTCTTGGCACTAACAAAGTGAAAAGCAAGAAGGCAGGCAGCGAGGCAGTGAAGGAACAGCCAATAGTGAATGTGATGGTATTGCTTCTGCCATCAGCAGGCGTTACGGCAGAGATGCTTGAGAGTGCCGGCTGCAAGGTGAACTGGTCGATGAAATCGCAGGCTTTCGTTACCGTTTCTGCTGATAAGCTCGATGAAATCGCGAAAATCGATGGTGTTCTCGGCATCAACCTTCCTGAGAAGTTACAGCTTCACAATAATATCGCGCGAGTGGAAAGCAAGGTATCATTGGTGGTTGACCCTCTCTCTGCCCAAAGGGAAGGACTGCCTCAGGCATACGATGGCAGCGGAGTGATAGTGGGCGTAGTGGATACCGGCATCGATTTCGGGCATCCTGCATTCCGCAACGCAGACGGCACAACACGTATAAAGCGCGCTTTCACATACAGAAGGACTGACACGATTCAGCCTGACGAGTCGGAAAGCAGTTGGAAGAACACATATACCGACCCTGAGGAGATACTCAACGTTGCACCGATAACCATCGAGACCCACGGTTCTCACACCATGGGCACCGCTGCAGGCAGCAATACTGGCAACAATCTGCAGGGTATGGCACCAGGAGCCGACCTTGTTCCTGCCGACCTCATTGATCTTTACTACAACTATCTCGTCAGCGGAGTGAAGAGCATCTGCGACTATGCTCAGGAAGTGGGCAAGCCTGTGGTGACAAACTACAGCATAGGCACTCCAGGCTCATTCAGAGACGGATGTCATCCCGTATCACAGGCATTAATAGAACTTACCGATAACGGCACGAAGCCTGGCGTCATATTCTCTCTCTCTGCCGGAAACGAAGGCTTTTATAATAGCCACGTACACCATACGTTCACCTCCGACGATGAAAAGATCTACGTGATGATGTCCGTACCATCTGACACTATGCATGTGGAAACTGAGGATGGACTGTTTATTACGCATCCTCTGAATAAGATGGAGAATCTCTCTGGATTCACCAATAAAGATGTGGACAATGAAGTAGAAATGGTGGTGGCATACTCATTGAGCGAAAAGCGCATTCTCGACCTCGATGAAATGGTTGGTTTTGCAGGATTATATGCAGACGAGACGGAGGATGGAGATATCACATATAGTATTCTTCCTACTTCAAAAAACAGCGAGTATATCGGTCTGCATAAAGTCTCTCTCTACGCCCTACTCCTATTGCTCAATAAAGTTGGCTTCTATACGCAGTTTCGACACAACTGCTATGACGGCGTAACACATAAGAGACAAATCACCTTCCAAACCTCTGAGGCTATGGAAATCAGCCTTCTCGAAGACATACGCCTCGGAGGATGCTTCTCAATGCCTGCGGGAACGGAACTGACCATTGCTAACATGACAAACGGTAAAGGCGGCAACCTCATCAAGCCAGAAGGTTTTGATTTCGTAACGGCTGGCAAGCCTAATGGCTGCATCAACGAGACGGCTTGCAACATGGCGAATATCACCGTTGGCTCATACAACGTGCGCAACGAATATACCACCTATTTCGGCGACGATATTGAATATGACAATCAGATTGGCGAGGTGAGCAAGTTCACTTCCTACGGATATACCAACGACGGGAACAATCTCCAAAAGCCTGACGTGCTCGCTCCTGGCAGCTATCTCCTCTCTGCTGTGAACGGAAACTATAAGGAATACTTCGAGACATACGGCAATCCGATGCCTAAGGAGAAGATGAAATACCAAGACTGTCTGGCACAGAAGATAGAATATGATGGCAAGAACTACTGGTATGAATACATGCAGGGCACATCGATGGCTGCTCCTGTAGTGACCGGCACCATCGCTCTCTGGCTGCAGGCAGACCCAACGCTGTCCGTGAGAGACGTTCGCGATGTGATTGCCCACTCATCTGTGCCATACGAGGGCAAAGATCCTGTGCAGTCGAGTCTCTTTGGCAAGATTGACGCTCTCGCCGGATTGAAGTATATTCTCTCTTCCACCGGCATCAAGACTATCAACATAGAATCGCAGCGTCCTGCTAAGCGCCTCGACTCGAACGGTCATATCGTTATT
Organism: Prevotella sp.; assembly: GCA_045627725.1. Taxonomy (GTDB): domain Bacteria; phylum Bacteroidota; class Bacteroidia; order Bacteroidales; family Bacteroidaceae; genus Prevotella. The sequence continues at coordinate 18,375 of JAZQOH010000056.1, forward strand.
GAGAAGGATGGTCGCATATATAATGTAGTAGGAAGCCCCGTGGGCCAGAAAATATCAACAAATAAAAATATATAAAAACGAATTAAAAACATGCTTCTTGCGAAGCAGTGGGTGGTTGGATGGGAACAAAAATTACCCACGATGCGCCAAAAATTATATCAAAAAAACAAACACTTTTCATTCCAAAGATTTTTATTATGATTTTAGTTGAGATGTCGAGCGAAGCGATCCCTCAAAATAATACCCCATAAAAAGCGAGGCACTCGAGCGCATTTTATTAAAGATGTTGATTATAGATTTTTATCTTAACAATAATCTTTTAAAAAATCTCGACAAAAAATACGCTCAAATCCTTCGCTTCTATTTGGGATTAGAAGAAGGATCGTCGCTGCGCTCCTCGAAATCCAAACGAAAATCTGAATAAAAGTCTTCAATGAAATAAAAGTATTTTTGGAATTAAATTTTGGCGTATCGTTGAGAATTTTTGTTCAAAAAGAGATTTGTGAGATTAGTGTTCGAAAAAAAAAGAAATTTATTCGAAAATTAATTTTTGGAGTATATTAGTGTTTAAATTATTCTAACTCAAAATAATAAAAAGAAAATGAAGAAAATTGGTATTATGCTGGCTGTGTTAGTGTTGTGCGCCGTATCGGCATCGGCAACACGCATCAGCAAGAGCAAGGCGCAGGCAAAGGCAGTCTCTTTCTTCCAGAAAGGATTGGTGAAGGCTAATGGCGCCGAGGTGAAATTGGTGAAGGAGTATGCGAGTAGCGCAGAGGCTCCTGCAGCCGTCTTTGCGTTCTCCCGTGGCGAGAACGTAGTGTTTGTATCGGCAGAGGATAAGATGCCATCCATCCTGGGCTATTCGTCGAATGCCGACGTGAACAATCTGCCTCCTGCCCTGGAGGAGATGCTCCGCTATTATGCCCATCTCTCGGATGCTGTTCGCGAAGGCAGGATAGAGGCTCCAAAGCTCTATGCGTCGGCAGAGCCAGTCGATTCTCTTCTGCATACCTGCTGGTATCAGGAGGCTCCTTTCTGGAATCTGTGCCCTGAATCAGAAGGTTATAAGACTGCTGACGGCTGTGTCGCTACAGCTTTCGCCATGATAATGAAATATTATAACTGGCCTGATAAGCCTGAAGGCAAGGCACCTGCCTATACAACACAAAGGGGACGTGAAATACCTGAAGAGGATCTTCAGTCTCACACCTACAAGTGGGATGATATGATTAATGTCTATAAAGAAGGCGAATATACCGAAGAGCAAGGACAGGCTGTGGCGCAGTTGTGCTATGATGTTGCTGTGGCTTCCAAGATGAACTTTGGTATAGAAGGTAGTGGAACCCAATACGCGCTTGCAGCAGAAGCTATGCGCACCTATTTCAAGTATAACAAAGGCATCCGCCTAGAATGCGCAGACTGGCATACGGAAGAAGAATGGGATACAATGCTGAAAAACGAAATAAGCCAGGGACGTCCTTTGCCTTTTGATGCACAGACAGATACAGACTCTCCTGAAGGACACTGTTTCGTTCTTGATGGCTTCAATGCAGAGGGTCTCTTCCATGTCAACTGGGGATGGGGCGGAAGAAGCGATGGTTTCTTCCTTATTACCTCGCTCGACCCGAAAGGCGAAACAAACCCTAACGGAGGTTTCATTATGAGACAGCGTACGCTCATTGACTTCGCTCCGGACAAAAAGGGCACTTCCACTCCTTCTGAAGAGAACATCTTCTTAAAATATGATAATTCTGTAAGATTCAGTAATGACGAAATCTCAATAACGAAAATATGCAATTGGGGTCTCGAAGACTTTAAGGGAGACCTTATTCTGCAACTCGTAGATAAAGATGGCAATGTGGCAGATCAACGAATCGTACTAGCAGATTATGATAGCGCAGTCGATGCTGAGAGAACTAAGGTAGTTTCGATTAAGGATTTCGATTACAGCAAATTTGCCGATGGAGTGTATCACACAGAAATGATTGCCATGTCTGCCAAAACAAAAAAGGAATATCCTATGAAGCACCTGAAAGCCGACAACCGCATAATTGTAAAGGATGGTAAACTGAAGGGCGTTTTCAGTTGCGCTATGCTTGAAGGCGAGATTACCGGTTATGAAAACGTCAGCTTCGTATATCCAGAATTAAAATTGAAACTGAAAGGTAAAGTCACAAATGTTGACGACATCGATTTTCTTGCTAGTGGCGCTTTAACACTTGTATTGGGCATCGCTTCTTCCGAAACACGTTATTTTGCTCCTGATTACTTTTACATAAAACAGGATATTAAGCCAGGTGAAACAATCACCATAGAAGGCGAAATAACGACTTTGGTCGTAGTTTCCCCAGAAAAATATGACAAGCTTATAGTACAACTGGGTATTCAAAATATGAACGGTGTCTTCACCAAACAAGAATATCCTTTCCTCGAATTTATCGCTACAGGCATCAAGGATATAAATATAAATAAGGTGGAGGGCAAATCTCCTGCATACAGCCTTGATGGAAAGCGCGTTGGCGATGGCTATAAGGGCATTATCATCAAAGATAAAAAGAAGACCTTAAACAATTGACAATTTTCTTCAATTGACGATTGACAATTAACAATTGACAATTTAGAAGCGAACACAATAAAACCCCGGAGGCTGATGCCTTCGGGGGTGTGTTGATATAAGGGGTAACTTGAATTTACTTTACCACGAACTTCTTTCCGTTCTGCACATAGATGCCAGTTGAAGGCTTGCCCTTAATCTCGCTGCCCATGATGAGTGTTGATTATCCTCACCCTTTGCATCGGTATAAGTAACGAGGGAAAATTTTCCCTGGTTAACATTATGCCAAGCCACCTCCATTTTTCTGATAGCCTTCATCAAGTCATTGTGAGGCTTTCCTGTGATCTCGGCTATCTCCAATGAAGACATCCTCTGATCATCATTCTTCTGAATAAAATTTGTTTTTTCCGTCATACCTTTATATATTTTTTTGAACCAAGGGGGCAGCCCCCCGGTCCATTTAATTATTAATAATGTATAGAGAAAATCTCTTGCGGATAGTTTGTATCAATATGTCAAAGAGCGAGGGCAAACAAGATGAACGAAGCGTTTTTTCTTGATTGCTGATGCAAAGGTAAGGACAAAAAAAATCTCCGACGAGAAAAAATCTCATCGGAGAAACTTTAGGGAAACTTTAGAGAAGCTTTTCCACTATATGGAGAAACTTTTACGAAACTTTTTTATACATGATACAGCGTTTCTGCAAGATTTCGGTACTTGTTGAAAGTGCTGTTGTGTACAGGAGCTCCTGTATCATCCACCCACTCTGCAAGACTCTTGCGGAAACATCCCACATTTCTTCGGCAAAGTGATTTCATTTGTTTCTTCAAAATAAGGGAAAAGCGCTACAGTGCTACAGTGCTACAGTTAAATTTTGAGCAAGCATTTTTGTGTAGAAATTTTATATATATAAATATATAATTATATATTTATATATATACTTATTTATGAGTAAATTCTTCGATAAAAAATTAACTGTAGCACTGTAGCAGTGTAGCACTTTGGCGATTGACAATTGACAATTTACGATTGACGATTGCACTTGCCAGTTGAATTCGCGAAGTGTAAAAATTCCTTAAAAGTGTTAAAGTCAAATTCCTTACTTTTCCGTATATTTCGTGTTTCTATGCTTCAGAAGGTGCGTTTCACAGAAAGAGAAGACGTGTTTCTATGCTTCTCGCCGCGCGAAGCGCCGCCCGCCAAATGTTAAAATTTTTGGCATTTTCGGGGCTTTCCCGACTTTTTTTTCAAACCGTTGCAGGAGTCAGAAAAAAGCACTAATTTTGCATTGTGATTCAGAAAACAGAAGCCCCCTCCATCTCCCCCCCCGCTCGGCCTCTGGACGCTTTTACAAAGCGCAGCGACTAAAAGAAAGAGGGAGTACTGGAGGGCGATGGGGAGAGCTCAAAGCCCTGAGTATTAAAGATTTTTATAAAGATTTTCTTTTAGATGTCGAGCGAAGCGATCCCCTAAAAATTACTCACAGAAAGCGAGGAAGTCGAGCGCATTTTATTAAAGATGTTGATTATAGATTTTTATCTTAACAATAATCTTTAACAAAAATCTCAACTCAAAATACGCTCGAATGCCTCGCTTCTATTTGGGATTAGAAAAAGGATCGTCGC
>JAZQOH010000057.1:0-123152 GCA_045627725.1 Prevotella sp.
CATCTGCTTGCGTTCACTCCGTCTTGCGTAAGGCAAGGAATTGTATCGTTCACACCATTCTGCAGCTTTGGTTTTTCGCTCAATGAAGATTGGCGCATGGCAATCATAGAGTTCGCCACGCATACATTTTTCTAATTCTGTTATCATACGTTTTTCTAATTCTGTTATCATACGTTCTTGATGAATTTTGCGGGAACACCACCTACAATCGTTCTTGGTTCTACGTCTTTGGTAACTACGGCTCCAGCTGCGACTATGGCTCCTTCGCCGATTGTGACACCTTGCAGGATTGTTACATTTGCTCCAAGCCAAACCTTATTTTCAATTCGGATAGGCTTGAAGGTCATCGTACTGAACCTTGCGTATTGCTGTTATCTTTACTTTCTTCATAACTTAATGAAGTGCGCATCCAGATGGTTTTGTCAGTTGACCTAACGGTCTTCTTCTGTCACGACTCGGCATAATCAATGCAAGCATTGCTTCTGCTCTCGCTGCTCCATCAGTTCACCTGCAACAACAGCTCCGGCATGTTTCTCGCTAAATTCCCTGTTGATGTCTGCCAGTTCTTCACACATTTTTTATTCTGTTTTGGTGTTCAGGCGAGCAAGCTCGGAACTTTTAGTCCGTAAATATAATCATCGTACATGTCTGAGAGATCGATGCCCTCACAATCTCCGTCTGCTCCGAGTGCCTCACGTACGATTTGAGCTCTTTCGCTAACTGTAGTGTCTTTGATAAGTAAACTCTTCATAATTATTGGTTATTATTTGTTAATGACCTTTCCTGAAGGTCCTATTACGTTTTGCCACTTTTTATTCTTCACGTTATCCATGATAACCATAGGACGGGCATCTTCTTTCTTCAATGCAAACTCTACATTATTAACCTTCAAACCATCAACATGACGGGCATAGAAACCGTAGGCAGGAGTCGCACCAAGGAACTTGCCCGGTTCAGGGTATTTCTTCTCCAACTCAGGGTAAGGCTTCTGTGCCTGCTCCTTCGTGCCACCGCCACGATACTCTATATATATGTTGCTGAGCGAGATATTCCTCAGCGGCGCTTCCTTCATACCGGTAACGATAATGCCTGAGAGTGAATCGCAGTCGAGTGCCTGTATGTTGCTTATCATGATGTTCTGACCTCGTGAAGGTTCGATGACATCTTTAGGACCACGGTTACGGCATCCTGTTGTGATGTATATTGGATAATGGTGCACATGATTCATGGCGATATTGCTTACTACGATGTTGTCCATCAATCCCTGATCCACCTCCTCAAATGCCAAGCCAGAAGACCAGATGCAAGTGCAGTTTGTGATGGCTATGTCACGATAACCACCATTCGACTCCGTACCGAGTTTAATGCGACCGCACACCCAGTTCACTTTCTCTGGTATGCGAGTGCCATCAAGGAATGTGCCACACTTGAAACCCGTCACTACGCAATTGTTTATCAGAATATTTTCACAAGCCACAGCCTTCTTCATGGCATACGAAGCCTTCAACACAATAGCATCGTCACTTGGGGTATTCACCTTAGTGTTGCTGACGGTCAGATACTTGCAGCAGTCAATGTCGATGCCGTCACGATTTGTGTCGATGGTTACATTGTCGATAGTTCCACGTTCACATCCCGTCACGATGATAGCGAAATGACCGCCACGATAGATGGTGACGTCACGGATAAGGATATTCTTGCATGCCTTCAATGCAATGGACTTGTCACCCGTACCGATACTTCCGCCATGCACCTGTCCTGCAGTCTCCGTATCTTTCTTTGTCAAACCTTCACCATCAATCAGTCCTCTGCCTGTGATAGAAACATTCTCTTCACCATCAGCCCATATCAGGGAGTTATGGAAATATGTATGTCCACCATCCTGATATTCAGGAAAACCAAACACTTCCGACTCATCGTACGCCTTCATGCTGGCAGGAGCAGCAACGATGATGGCACCCGATTCGATATTGAGTTCTATGTTGCTCTTCATGCGTATGGAACCAGAGAGATAGCGACCGGCAGGCACAACGACACGTCCGCCACCATTCCTGACCGCTTCTTCTATTGCAGCATTGATGGCAGGAGAATCAAGCGTAGTGCCATCGCCCTTTGCTCCAAAATCCTTTACATTGTAGTCAGCCATTATCTGCAAGGCGCAAACAACAGCGAGTATGGTCATATACAGTCTTTTCATCGTTTATTGTATTTTCGTTTCATTTCTTTATCTTACATTGATAGTCACCTCTCCGATAGTCCCTTAGGGCATTCGGTACGTTCCTGACCATCTGATTTTTTTGCTGATGCAAAGATACTAATAAATAATGAGAATAGCGTTCCTTATGATATTAAATTGTAGATTTTTTTCTATAAATAACGCAAAGACGAATAAGTAAACAAAGAACCGAGGCGCCCAACCTTACGGTCAAGACTCCTCGGTCCACGGTATGCGAAGATAGAAAACGTATTCTCTACTGTACGGCTTTAAACTCTACAGAAGTTCTAATAGTATTACTACCCACAAGGTAATCCCCATAGTAGATGCAGAATTCCACCTCTGTTATGTAATTTTTGCCATACTTTTTATTGATCTCCCTCATCTGATTCAGGCAACTGCTGATCTTACCATCCTTTTCAAAACGATCGTATGAAGCACGCTTTGCCTCGCTTGATGGACCAATAGAGCCCTTAGCAGCCTCAAGCTTGAAAGTCTTTCCAAAAATCTCCATGGCGCGCTCATCAATCTGCTTTACAACAGCATCCCTCTCCTTCTTCACTTCATCAGGAATGTTGGAATCGCCATAATAATTCACTTCCCACGATACTTCAACTTTTTCCGTGTCATCATCATCGTCATTACCGCATGATGAAACTGCGAGTGTGAGACACACTACCGAAACCACAGCCATAAGGCCGAAAAACAACTTTTTCATTTTCTTAATTGATTTTTTTTGTATTGTAAATATTATCTTTTCCTCTTAAAAAAACCGACTGCAAAGATAAGCAATTTACCATTACCCACCAAACTTTTCTCCGAAAACTTTTGGAATTAGAATTAAAATCGTTACCTTTGCGCCATGATGGAAAACACCTCATATCGCCCCCATAACCCTGGTCATGACTATTACGAACGAGGCGCATACCTCGTCACCCTCGTTGTGACAGGTCGCGAGCCTCGCCTCTCTTCGCTCAACGATGATGCCGCCAATCCCTCCGCCATCCTTTCCGCCACCGGTCAGATAGTAGAGGAAGAGTGGGAAAAGACCGCCGCCATCCAGGCATCGCAAGGGCGCCAGATAGAAGTGATGGCGCAGGTATGCATGCCCGACCATTGGCATGGCGTGGTAGTCGTAAAGGAAAGGATGGACAAAAGCCTCGGCGCCATCATCCAGTATATCAAGAGCGCCATCACGGCCCGCTGGCGCCGCGAAGTGACCGGCTATGTCCAGCCGACGTGCACCTCAACGATGATCAGGCACATCGGGCAGAAGAAGCGCCGCGCCTATTACGCCACGCGCCCCATCCTCGAGCGCCCTCTCTTCGATGACGACTACGACGACACCATCTGTCTCAATGAGGACCACCTCCGACGCATGATTGCCTATGTGGCCGACAACCCTCGCCGCGCCATCCTCCGCAGACTCAATCCCCTCTTCATGCAGCGACGCATGCATATCACCATCGCCGGTCGCGACTATGCCGCCTTCGGCAATCTCTTCCTCCTCGACTGGGTAAGGAAGGAGCAGGTCTTCTGCCATCGCAAGGCGCGCCTCTCACAGCTCTCCCCTGCTGAGCGCGAACACTACGGCTACGCCCATCTCTCCCTCTCTCCTGACGAAGCCGACACCTACACCACGCGTGTCCCTTACCACGAGACGCAAGCCTTCCGCAACCAAGGTAACGCCCACTACCTCAGCGTCATGCAAGGCGGCACGGTCCTTGTCACCCCCGGCATCTCCGAAGGAGAGAAGCGCATCAAGAATATGGCCCTGGAGCGCGGCCTCCCCCTCATCCTCCTGCAGAAAGAGCCCATCTCCCCATATTGGAAACCCGAGCTCCAACGCTTCGAGGCCTGCATCCAAGGTCGCCTCCTCATCCTCGCCCCCTGGACTCCCGACACCCTCGGCGATGTCAACGGCGTCCCCTCCTCTACCGCCTACTCCCAGTTTCATAATCTCAACATGCTGGCAGAAGAGGTGTGTGGAGGGTAAAGGGAAATGGATAATAAATATATAATGATTGATTTTCTTGCAAATATCAGATGTTTTAACTAACTTTGCGCCGTTGAACGAAATGTATAACCATTAAAACCCTAAATTTCAAGAAGTAGAAATAAACTCTAAAAGACATATTTAATAACATATAAAGCATTGACTATTATTTTGTGTTCACCTGAAAAGCCTAGGAAACTTATCAGCGTAATAATTGAATCAGAATGATGGTTGGGTATATCGTTTAGGATATTACCTATGTCCTTGTATAGGATAGTTAATGTTCATACCATAGGTGTGAGCACGACTTATACAAGGACAGAGGTTACGTTTCCTAGGCTGCCTCGGTGAACGCATAAGGAAGGCTCATGCCTTTTTTGTGCAGTTACGCCAAGATGATAGATTGATGCGAATAATCTATCATTTATCATGCCGAGAAAAAATAGTAGCATACAAAAGAGTAAATACAATGTAGACGATGAGTATTATACATTGTTTGAAGATGTTGCAAAAGAGATTTCTCTATATGCACATCATTTGAATGGTAAACGAATATTATGTCCATGCGATTGGTTTGATTCGTATAACGAGAAAATTATGTATCTTAATGATGGAGATAACAAGATTGACACTCCAAGTATAAACATTAAGAGTCAGTTTGTAAGGTTTTTGTTAGTGCAAGCTTCTGCTTATGGTATAAAATCCATAACATGTAGTGGGTACAATCCTATAACAAATCAGGGCATACGTTTTCAAGATATTGATTTCTCGAAATATGATGTTATAATTACCAATCCCCCATTTTCTATGTTTGCAGAATTTATAAATACACTAATAGAAAATGAAAAAGAGTTTATTGTCATTGGTCCGCTGATGGGACTGTCACTTGTTGATATTGTTCGCCATATAAAAGACAATAAATTGTGGTTGGGATATCATTTTCACATGAGTGGATTTTTACGTCCAAATGGAACTATTCTTGATAAAAGCGAATCTGTCTGCCGATGCAGTCAATGGTACACAAACATGCCTGTTGAGGTAAGACAACGTCCTTTATACCTTACCAACAGTTATGAAGAAAATCCTGAATTGTATCCAAAGTATGTGAATTATGATGCAATCGAGGTTGGAAAAGTACGTGATATACCAGATGATTATTACGGTGAAATGGGAGTTCCTATATCTGTAATGCAAAAATTCAATCCTGATCAGTTTGAACTGGTTGAAGAGAGTTCCAGATTGGCAACCACATTCAAAGACAATAATGGTAAATCATGTAGTGGACGTTTCTATATAAAACTACCTGATGGAAATTATAAAAGAATGCAGCCGAGATACATTATTAAAAGGAAAAATAACAGATAATGAAAGTAAAAGAGTTATATAATCTTGTTAATGATGGGAAAATCATTAGCGATATTACCCTCCAACGTGCTATAGTCTATGACACGGAGAAGCAGGCGCAAGTGATTGATAGTTTAACAAATGGCATTCCATTGCCAGCTTTCTATCTTTGGAAAAGAGAAGATGGTATCATTGAGGTGTTGGATGGTAAACAACGCATTGAAGCAATCAAATTGTTTTATCAAAATATGCTTCAATATAACGGAAAACTTTGGAAGGAGTATGCCGATAATCCTGAATTTCAAAATAGTCTTAATGATTGCGAGCTAACAATAATAGAATGCTCTGGTGCAGAGGAAAAGAAACGACAAATATTCTTCAGGATAAATACCCTTGGAGTTCCATTGTCTGACTTTGAGGTGCTAAATGGACTATTTAATGGACAGTATATCGAAGAATTAAATGATGCATATATTCAGGAGAAGGTATATAAGAAAGTTTTAAAGGATGAATCTGTGGATAGAGGTAAGAATAAATACTTTATACTACGTTTCATCTTTCGTATGCGTTATGGAAAATATCCTACTACGGAGCAACTTCATGATTATGTGTCATCTCGACAATCAGACTCTTTCAAGGCGGATAGCAACTTCATAAAACCATATTTCAAATTCATATCCGATATATTTGGAAATGTTTCAAAAATTAGTAAACCTTTTCTATTTGAATTAGCTGCAAAACATATAAACGAACGTTCTATATGGCTTCTGAACAAGGATGCAATTATTAAGAACACAAATCAATATATCTTGAGTAGTGAATACAAGCAATCACAAACAAAAAATCAAGACATAGAAGCTATCATTATGGCTGCTTGCGGTGGAATACAAATAGATCCTATAAGATTGTTTTCTACCGACATAAGGAACCAACTTTTGGCTCTAGCCCAAAAGAATGAGCACGGACTTGTTTTTTGTTCAGAATGCAAACAACATCACGAAGTCGAAAATATGTCAGTAGATCACATTAATCCTTGGAGTAAGGGTGGAAAAACGATATTGGAAAATGCAAGGCTTATATGTAGATTTTGTAATAGTAAGAAAGGCAATAGATAAACAGGACAACAAACAGTAGAGATAAACACACATCCCTCATCAGCAGGAATGCTGGTGGGGGATTTTTGTGTTGAAGAATATGCATTTAAAGAAATTTAAGGAAGAAAATTTTGATGGCTTTATTATTATGTTTACTTTTGTAGGTCGTTTCGCGCCGTCATGGCAGCCTACGGTTTCTCCGTGAAAGACTTTACCGAGAGCGACTGCGTAGCAGAGCTTGTTTAATATGTATAAAATCCAAATAATATAAATATAATGTTGTATTCTACTATAGTTGATAAAAATGAAGCTGGGCTGCAGATGATTATTGATGCAGCAGGAAAGTTTGAAGAAGGAAAATACCTGAACTCTATCTTTGCGTGCCATCTGAATAAGGATGAGGTACTTGGGATAACAGAGTATGTTCGTGAGTATAAGTCAAAACTCAGTAAGGAGCATCTTGCCCTTGCCAAGTTTGCCCTTACGTTCAACAAGGAGTATGCGACTGTCAACAACGAATGTTTTGACGTGGCAGAAAAGCTCTTCAATAAGATAAGAAGCACCATCAGCAGCACGAAGAAGGTGTATAAGAAATTCTGCCGTACGGTAAGGAAGCGCATGCCGGATATTCCCGAAGAAAGCAGGTCGGTATTCAAGCGCTCTGAGTTGGTGAATGATTATTATTCAGGACAGTTGTTTGGTATAGAAACGTATGACGAGTGTGTGCAGAAACTATACGAGCAGCTGGAGGAGTTTTTTGTGGAGTTGGTGAAGTGTCTGGCGCTTTGTCGTATGATAATAATGGAAGAAAGCACCATTCGCAATACGCCAGAGCGCTGTATGAACATATATCGAGAATGCTATGATAAGATGTTGAACAACAGTAAGATGATGGTTCGTACATTTAAGGAAAGCAAGATGGCTCCAAGCTCTGAGATGGAAGAGAGACGGAGAAATGCTGGATCCCTCCGCGACTTTGTATGCTCTAACTATCACATGTACGACCCCTCACAGTTCCAGATGCACGTCGTAGTATCGGAGCTGAAGAAGAGCGACGAGATGACTGACGTGGAGAAGATACTCTTCGGGGCAGGCAGATCAGAGATGGCACAAAAAGCGAGGTACGTGATCCGCCACTTTGATGAGCTGGAGAAGGATGCCCACAAGGGGAAGCACAAGGACAAGCATTCGGCCTTTTGCGTTGCTTCGTTCATGCTGTGGTGTGGCATAGGCACAACACAAGACGACAAGGTGAAGATGTTCGTAGAGGATTATTTCAACAAGACCTACAATGGCGACTACCCTGATGTAAAGACCAATTCGGTAAATTCTGCCAAGAACAAACTTTTGTTCAAACCTCAGGAGTCGCACCTTGATAATGAACTTTTTCATAAGAAAATTAATGATTTGCTAGAACTGTATTCATCAAAATATAATGTTCAGATGAATAATGCCGTAAACTTTTGATAAGACACATATAACTTTTGTAAAGTATTGGGTTGATCACGATGTGGTCAACCCTTTTTTCATGTCAAAACCTTACGCTTCGAACCAAAACTTTTGCCTTCTCTAAAACTTTTGAATCATAACTTTCAAGTTTTGTTTTTGGCGAGTGACTTTTCATCAAAGAAATCCCTCCGTGGAACAAAAGTTTGACAAGTGGAACAAAACTTCTTTTTCATTAAGTTAAAACTACGCGTTAATACTTAAATATCAACGATTTAAGGTATCATTTCTTTTCTTGCTTTCATCGCAAAAAATGAATACCTTTGCATCGTGAAAGAAAAAAAATGGGACACCCCATTGTCACACGTAACTTTATTTATTTATTAACTTGAGTTGAAGCCCGAAGGAGGATATTCCATGGTAAAGCGCGCAACATTCCCGATGTCTTCTTCTCGCAAAACAATTCAAGTGATGAAGAAAAAATTTATTATCTTCGAAGCCCTCTTCCCTAACACGGAAATGTGTGTTGACCTCAAGTTGCTAACCCGTCAGCCTGGCCGTCTCTGTCAGGGCGAAACGATTTCCGGAGCTATCACCCGCGATGGCGAGGAGCATTTCACCTTCGTGGAGGATGCCATGGAGAAGAAGACGGCGACTGAGAAGCGTAACCCTATCGTTTACAGCGGATTGAGAGTCAACGTGCATCGCAAGGATGACGGCACGCTCTACCCTACTTTCAATCGCCCTGTCTATACGGAGAAGTTCACATTCCGCGACTTCTGCTGTGAGGCTGCCGAAGAGCTCCTTGCAGTCGCAAGCCTCGTAAAGAAGTAAGGCAGTTGGAGAGTAATCACAATCTCAAATCTCAATCTCAGTTGTAAAAACGGAGTCATTTTTTACTTATATCCCTTCTTATATATTATATAACTAATTAATAATTAGATAGATAGAAGAAGAGAAAAGAAAAACGGTATGCTTGTTTTTGGGAACTGAGATTGAGATTGAGATAGCTTTTCTCAATATTCTTTTTTATCTAAAAAGCAAAAAATCAATGGCTTACAACATTTTTAGCGGTAGTGCTCCCGCTATGCCTAAACCAGGCAAGGGCACAGAAATCATTCGTTTAATCACCTCGCAGGTGTCTCCTGAGATGCGCGAAGCCATCGCTCCGATGCCTTTTTCGGCGCTGGCTTCTCATCTACAAGGCGTGAAGGTGATGTATAGCAGCAACCGTTTCCTTGAGTTGCACGGGCAGATTAACCATTTTATCGCTGCCTCAGGCACGGGAAAAGACCAGTTGGACAAGATTGTGGAGTCCATCTGCCGCTCATTCCGTGCTCATGATGAGATTGAGATGAAGAAACTCTCGGCTTGGCAATCGAAGCCCAAGAAGGAGCGCGAGAAGAGTACACGCCCAGAGGTGGCAATCTTTTTCCCTCCTGCCGACACTACCAAACCAGCCTTCATTCAGAACGCCATGGCATGTCAGAAAGAAGATGGTCATGCTCAATACTTCAACCAGCCCGAGGTGGAGATGCTCGACGGACTTTGCGGTGGCAGAAAGGCTTCAGGACAGATGCTCATCAATATTCATGACGTGAAGCGTGTGGGCGCCCTGCGAGCAACGGCTGAGGGTGTGACGGGCAATCCCGTGATGCGTGCCAATATCAACATCTCATCTACGGAGGAGGCTGCTCGCGAATACTACAAGCGCGATATCCGTACGGGTAAGACTGGTCGTGTGAGCTTTGCATACAAGCCTCGCGGTGAGCGCAACGGCAAGATTCCTCGTGAGGGAGCTTATGATGAAACATTCCAGGCAAAGATAGATGTGTATCTGGAGCGTTTGGATAACACAAAGGGTAACTTCATCATCAAACCTCTCAACAAGATAGCTGACCAGTTGGCTATGGAGATGGCTAAGATTGGCGACCTTACGGATGATGACACTTTGTTTGAACTTAGTCATCGTTGCATTCTCGCCGCATGGAAGAAAGGGGCTATGCTCTGGCTCCTAAACAATCAGACATGGACACGTTCCATTGGTGAATTTGTCGTTTGGTTCTGCTATTTTGACCTTTGGTCGAAGATGAAGGTTCTTGGCGATATGTTCAAACCTAAGACTACAACGGAGGATGTTCAGAAATCTGGTCCAAGAAATATGCTGATGAGCCTTGGCAATTCCTTCTCGCAGGCAGAATTGGAAGCGCTTCGTGCTCAGATGGACAAGTCTGTTGAAGGCGCAAAGCATCAGCTGAGTGTATGGATGAACCGCGGCTTCATCACCTATTCTGCCCAGACGGGACTCTACACCAAGACGAAGGAATATCTTAAGAATTAAAAGCCCCCTAGCCCCCAAAGAAGCCCCCTAGCCCCCAAAGGGGGAACTTTTGATAGTAGGTAACCATAGAACAAGATTAATAATTAACTAACCCGCTTTACCCCTCAAGCGCTAACCACTCCCTCCCCCTCGCGGGGAGGGCTGGGGAGAGGGGCTGCTTTCTATTATGACCATACAAATCATTCGAAAATACAGGAAGGAGAACTACACGATAGGTAGTCTCTATATAGATGGCGAGTGGATATGCAACACTCTCGAACCGAAGGATCGCGGACTCACCCAGACGATGCCGCTCGTCAGCATAGCGATGACGAAGGTGATGCATGAGACGGCAATACCGGCTGGCACTTACCGCGTCAAGATGTTGTATTCCAAGAAGTTCAACGCGCGCAGACCTTTCCTACTTGATGTGCCGGGATTCTCTGGCATCATGATTCATGAGGGCAACACGAAGCGTGACACGCACGGCTGCATCCTTGTGGGCAGGAACACGAAGAAGGGACAGCTGACGTCGTCGCGACTCTCCCTTGGCGAGGTGATGAGCCGAATGAGCGGAGAGGTGGTTTTGACAATAAGCAATTAAGCATGGACAAATTTTCCCTTCAAAAGCTCCGCGACCTTCCAATAGAGGGGGTCGCTGAGCGACTCGGACTTCGAGTTACGCGTGGACATAAATGCCTATGCCCATTCCATCAAGACCATCATCCGAGCCTTTCGTTCAATATGAGGAATAACACGTACCGATGCTTCGTGTGCGGAGAGCATGGCGGAACGATAGACCTGGCGATGAAGATGCTGGGCGCGGGATTCAAGGAGGCTTGCAATTGGCTTGCCGACTCCCATAATGTCATAATCGATGAATACAAACCTTCTCCTCCCCTCGTGGGTAGTTCGATGGTGAGTACATCGGAGTATGTGACAAACGGGAGGGGGCAGTTCGACGCCTCTCGCTACTTGCGCTTCTTTGAGCATCCGTGGCTGTCGGATGAGGCGAGGAGGTTTCTCTTTGATGAGCGCAGGCTTGACCCTCGCGTCATCAGTTGGTGCAGGATTTCATCGTGGCGCGACAAGAATGGCATCCCATGGTTGCAGACTCCTTACTATGACATGGAAGGGAAGCTGATAGGCGTGCAAAACAGGAATCTAAGCCCCTCAGGACCCTCCCCTCGCTTCCGCTTCCCTTGCGGCTCGCGTTGCTCCATCTATAACCTGCCTATCCTTAAGATGCTTCGCCCTGGCGAGGAACTATGGATAACGGAGGGATGCTCCGACTGCTGGGCGATGCTCTCCGCAGGGCATAAGGCAATAGCTATTCCGTCTGCCACGCTCCTCTCGCCAAAGGACAAGGAACTCCTCGCGTCGCTAACCACTCCCTCCCCCTCGGGGGAGGGCTGGGGAGAGGGGCTTATTGCATTCCACATGTACCCCGACAAGGATGCTCCTGGCGAGCAGCTCTTCCTGCAGTTGAAGGAGATATTGCCCGACTTTGTGCATCATCATCTGCCCGTGGATTGCAAGGATTTCTCCGACTATTACGTGAAATATCTCAAAGCACTCTAAAGCTTAGCTTCTCGCACCCTAAAGCTTAGCTTCTCGCCCCGAGTTTCTATGCTTTAGGGGTGCTAACTCTATGCTTCGGAAATGTGGAAATTTCTTTATCAAAGATAAAGAAAAAGTCGGGAAAATGTTTGGTATTTTCAAATTTTTTTCGTACCTTTGTAGAGTAATTCAGAGGCTAAGGACACGCTGACGGATTGCCTTCTTCAAAGTCCACGGAGAAGCTTCAGAAAACTTATCTATTAACCAACTAACCAACGCTTACCAAATGGCATCAGTAAAGTACAAACTCAAGCGCGACAATCGCATCGACTCGGACAACCTCATCTATGCTCGCGCATTCCACGACGAGACTATCTCTCTCGAACAGCTCTCCGAGCACATGTCAAACCACAATTCGCCTTACTCTGAGGGCACCATCAAGGGCGTGCTGACCGACATGGTTTCGTGCATCCGCGAGTTGCTCCTCGACTCAAAGAAGGTGAAGCTCGACAACCTCGCTATCTTCTCGCTCGGCCTGAAGGGCACCGGCGCAGAGAGTGTGGAGAAGTTCTCAGTATCGAGCAACATCAAGTCGGCTCACATCAACGCTCTCGGCACGGGTAGCTTCTCGAAGAGGGAGCTCGACACCACGGTACGATTCCAGGAGGTTGGAGAGTATCAGAGCGGGAAGTAGCCCCTCTCCCCGCTCCCCCCGTGAGGGGGAGAGCTGGAAGGCGAAAGGGGAAGCTAAAAATTTTACGATTGACAATTTACGATTTGCGAACAAGAAAATCCCTCCAACGACCTCGATGATGAGATTGCTGGAGGGATTGCTTTTTTTACATTATCAGGAGATGATATCATCGCTCCAAGGCTCTGTGCTTAGATCACGAGCCATATCGTTGAGAGCAAGACATTGGGCACGGGTGATGGTGCGGCGCTCCATGTGGTATGGCCATGGGGCGAGCATGAGGAGGAGCCCTTCGGCACAGGCGGTGAAGTACTTGCCTGGGGGCTTGTACATAGGAGGGAAGCCTTGTTCGAGAATGGTGATGAGAGGGCGCCTGGCATCGAGGACGGCACGTGCGATTTCTTTCTCTCCGGCAGAGATGCATGGGCTGATGATGACGGCACCTTCGGAAGTGCGGTCAAGGAAATATGCCTTCTGTCTCTCTATAAAACGGAGGTTATGCTCTGTGGTGTTGTTATGGCAGCGCACCTGAAGACGGACGGGGCGGTCGAGGAGCCATCGATTGCCTATGGCGGCATAGGTGGTTCCGCCTATGGTCAGGTTGGTGACGACGCGGAAGAGGTTGGGGTTCATCTTCTTGATGGCAAGGCGCAGGGGGTTCTCTCTCATGTAGTTCATCATGTTATCCAGTTGCCCCTTGCCCGTGAGGACTGAGTCCTGATAGCCCTGCTCGAAGAGGGGGCGACGAGGCGGGGTTTGGTTCGGCGGGGTTAGGTTCGGCGAATTATAATTCGCCGCACTAGACGCCGCACAGGACGCCGCACCTGCCGCCGCACCTGCCGCCGCCGCGCCTGCGCCTGCTGCCTCCTGCTCTGCCTCTATCTGCCAGAGGGCGCGCGAGCATCCTATCTTGAAGCCTTTGATGACCTTGCCGAGGTGCGTCTTCATTTCATTGGTGACAAAAAGGACACCATGGATATGATCGGGCATGAGCTGCAGACCGAGGACACGTATCTCGGGATAGAACTGCGGGATGGCATACCAGCAACGCTCTACCTCTCGACCAAGAAGAGAAGGAACGATGGCGGCATCACTTCCGTCTGGAGCACTCCAGGTCAGGCGACCGAGACATGGCTGCCTATCGATCACGCACATCGTTATCATGTATATGGAGCGCGACTGATAATCGTGCACCTCCATGCGCCGCTTCATGGAGTGCTCGGTATTGTGTCTCCATCCCTCACCTTCTATATATACTGCTTTCTTTGCGTCTTCCATACCTTTGAAATTTTGCCGATTTTCTCATAGAAGAAAAGCGACAAGAGGGCATGCCAAAGTTACTGACATGCCCTCTTCTATATTATAAATGCAAAAGGGAGAGGTTGTTATTTTACTCCTCTGACTCTGCTTCGTGCTCTGCGATGAGCTTCTGCTGGATGTCGTTAGGAACAAGCTCGTAGGAAGCGAATTTGGTGGTGAACGATGCACGGCCGCCGGTGAGGGAACTGAGAGCGATAGAATAGCTTGAGAGCTCCTTCAGAGGAATCTTTGCCTGAAGCTTCTGATAACCGTTCTCGGAATCCATACCCATGATGAGGGCGCGGCGTCCCTGGAGGTCGGACATTACGTCGCCCATATAGTCTGCTGGAACGTAAACCTCGAGGTCGTATATAGGCTCGAGAATCTTTGGACCTGCAGCCTTGAATGCCTCAGAGAATGCGTTGCGCGCAGCAAGCATGAATGAGAGCTCGTTTGAGTCAACTGGGTGCATCTTGCCGTCATAGACGATAACGCGAACGTCACGAGCATAAGAGCCTGTCAGAGGACCGCGCTCCATCTTCTCCATACAGCCCTTGAGGATGGCTGGCATGAAGCGCATATCGATGGCGCCACCTACTACGGTATTGATGAATACGAGCTTGCCACCCCAGTCGAGCTGAACTTCCTCGCGAGACTTGATATTGCACTTAACTTCCTGTCCGCCAACCTTGTATGTTGTTGGGTCTGGCATGCCGTCTGCGTATGGCTCAACGATGAGATGTACCTCGCCGAACTGACCTGCACCACCCGACTGCTTCTTATGACGATAGTCAGCCTGGGCAGACTTTGTGATAGTCTCACGATATGGAATCTTTGGTTCGATGAACTCAACCTGTATCTTCTCGTTGTTCTCAAGGCGCCACTTCAACGTGCGGAGATGGAACTCACCCTGACCATGAACGATAACCTGACGAAGCTCCTTAGACTGCTCTACAACCCATGTAGGATCCTCCTGACGCATCTTTGTGAGAGCGCCCATAAGTTTCTCTGTCTCAGACTCATTCTTCGCCTTGATAGCGCGAGAGAACTTAGGGTTAGGATACTTCACGAAGTCGAAGCGATTCTCCACGTCCTTGCCGTTGAGAGTGTTGCCGGTCTTCACGTCCTTCAACTTAACTGCGCAACCGATATCACCAGCCTTCAGTTCGTCAACAGGAATACGCTGAGCACCTGCGCAAACGAATATCTGACCTACGCGCTCCTTTGAGCCACGGTCGGCATTAGAGAGGTCGTCGCCAGCCTTGATAGAGCCTGACATCACCTTGAAATACTGAACTTCGCCGATGTGTGGCTCAACGCCTGTCTTGAAGAAATAAACAGATTCAGGACCGTTAGCGTCAACAGGAACTTCCTCGCCGCGAGTGTTGCGAACGATAGGCATCTCGTCAACGAAAGGAACTACGTTTCCGAGGAACTCCATCAAGCGGCGAACGCCCATGCAGCGACCTGCGTCAACGCAGAAGATAGGATACATAGAGCGAGTGATGAGTCCCTTGCGGATACCCTCGCGGAGCTCGTCCTCTGTGAGAGTCTCTGTCTCGAAGAACTTATCCATCAAGCCCTCGTCATTCTCGGCAGCAGCCTCGACGAGAATCTTGTGGAGCTCCATAGCCTTATCCATCTCCTCAGCAGGGATTTCCTCGATAGTAGGAGCACCACCTTCTGGTCCCCATGAGTACTTCTTCATAAGGAGAACGTCGATGAGGGCGTTGAAGTCAGGACCCTCGTTGAGAGGATACTGAATCTGCACAGCCTTAGAGCCATAGATTTCCTGCAGGCGATCTACGCAGTTCTGATAGTCGCACTTCTCATGGTCGAGCTGATTGATGAGGAAGATAACAGGCTTCTTAAGCTTCTCCGTGTAGCGGAAATGGTTCTGTGTGCCAACCTCAGGACCGTACTGGCCGTTGATGAGGAGGACAGCAGTATCTGTTACATTAAGAGCTGTCATAGCAGCGCCAACGAAGTCGTCGGAACCAGGACAGTCAATAATGTTAAGCTTCTTATTGTTCCACTCTACGTGATAGACGGTAGAGAATACCGAATAGCCGTATTCCTGCTCCACAGGGAAGTAGTCGGAAACCGTATTCTTCTGTGTGATACGTCCGCGGCGGCTGATTACGCCAGCTTCATAGAGTAAAGACTCGGTAAGAGTTGTCTTACCTGAACCGTCATTGCCAAGAAGGGCAATGTTTTTAATCTCATTGGTCTGATATACCTTCATAGATTTTTTGTGATTAAGGTTTTAAGTTTAAGGCAGAGGTGGTTAGCCTCGCCTAAGGATTTTTATTGTTCGGATTAATAGTTTTTTGATGACGGAATGTCTCCGAAATCGTTTGTAAAATTAACAAATCGTTTTGGCAATACAAAATAAATATAATAAAAAGATTATATTTTTAAGTTTTTTTTTACCTTTGCAGGGAAATAGAGAGGTTAGAGGCAAACCTACTAATAATAAATATACAACATACAAGATAAAACATACAAAACAAAATGTCTGGCATATACGTTCACATTCCGTTCTGCAAAAGCCGCTGCATATACTGCGGATTCTATTCCACCACTCTGGAGAGGATGCAGGATAGGTATGTGGATGCTGTTATCAGGGAACTGGCGTTGAGGAGCGATTATATCTCCTCGCGCGTGCGCACTATATATATAGGTGGAGGAACGCCCTCGGTCCTTTCGGAGAAGAACATGGCGAGACTATGCCAGGCCTTGAGGGCGAGAGGGGGCGACGGCGTGGAGGAGTTTACCGTGGAATGCAACCCTGACGACGTGTCGGAGGAGTTTGCCCTGATGCTTGCAGGAAACGGAGTGAACAGGGTGAGCATGGGAGCGCAGACTTTCTCGGACGAGCGACTGAAGTTCCTCCGCAGGCGACATAAGGCAGACGATGTGGCAAGGGCTGTGAATGCCTTGAGGAAGGCTGGCATAAGGAATATCAGCATCGACCTGATGTTCGGTTTCCCTAAAGAGACGCTCGAGGAATGGCAGGAAGATTTACGCAGGGCAATAGCGCTGAACGTGGAACATATCTCGGCATATTCCCTGATGTATGAGGAGGGCACCCCACTCTACTCCATGCTTGAGCGCGGCGAGATAGAAGAGATTGACGAGGAGGTGAGCCGAGGGATGTATGACATGCTGATAGACAAGCTGAAGGATGCCGGATATGAGCATTATGAGATATCCAACTTCTGTCGCCCTGACTTTCACTCGCGCCATAACTCCAGCTATTGGGACGGCACGGAGTATCTGGGCATAGGTGCTGCTGCCCATTCATACGACGGGGAATCAAGGCAATGGAACATTTCCGACGTGAAGCGATATACGGACTTGCTGACGTCGGGCAATCCTTCCGAGGACTATATAGAGGAAAGGGAGATTCTGACAGAAACGGAGCGATATAATGACATTATCACGACTGCCCTTCGCACGAGGAGGGGCATAGACCTGTCAGCAATAAAAGAAATCGACAGAAGCTTTCTTATCGCTTCTGCCGAAGAGGATATCAAAAGGAATAATCTTATCCTTGAGGGTAACCGTCTGCATCTCACCCGTAAAGGTTTGTATATCAGCGATGCAGTTATGGTGAACCTGATCTCAGAATAATTACTAATTACTAATTACGAATTACTTAGATACTTTATAGCGAAAATTATAGCCCTCAGATGTAAACAAGTAATTAGTAATTAGTAATTAATTCATAATTAACATTACATCGTCTGCTCAATATTCCACACGAAAGCGCGGATACCGAGCATAGGATTCTCAAGATCGAGCTTCTTGAGACGGTCGAGCAATGGCTGAACGCGGTCATCCTCGCAAACTGTGATGATGGCAGAGTTCATTGAAGGCCACGCGTGGGTTCCAAGATGTGGATCACCAGTCTGAGTGCCACAACCACCTACCTGAGGCATGATGGTGTAGCCACGGCACAAAGATGCACGGAGAGCATCCGTAACACCATCCTGATGTGCCTGGTCGTATGTGATAAATACTGATTTCATAAGAAAAAGCCCCTCTCCCCTTACCCTCCCCCGAGGGGGAGGGAGTGGTATGTACTTGAGGGGTAAAGCCTTTAGGTTATTAGTTCATTTACAGAAAATATTCTGATATTTACTGTTTTTTTATTCAAAATTATTTGCCTTCTGTCCCTATCTACTCCCTCCCCCTCGGGGGTAGTCCGATGTTGATAATATCGGAGTATGTGACTACATGGGGAGAGGGGCTACTTCAACGTCTTTTCTGCATTATGCATCTTTGCCTGCACACGAGAGGTGGCAAGGCGTTCTGCTGCAGTTTCCTTCCAATAAGCATCGAGCTCGCGCTGTGCCTTCATCTGCTTACGCTTACGCTTTGTGCCTATGCCGCCGAAGATACAGAACATCGTTGGAACATAGATAAGCGTGAGGATGGTAGATACGAGCAGACCGCCGATGATAGAGATACCCATAGGGCGCCACATCTCAGCACCTACGCCATGGCTGACAGCCATAGGAATCATACCGAGGATGGTGGTGAGCGTTGTCATGAGGATAGGACGGAGACGGCTGCGTGCTGCTGCTGTTGCTGCGCGGAGGAGACCGTAGCCACGCTCACGGAGAAGCTGGGTATAGTCGATAAGCACGATACCATTCTTCACCACGATACCGATAAGCATGATGCCACCGAGCATCGACATGATGTTGAGGTTGGTGCCTGTGATAACGAGGGCGAGGATGATACCTGAGAAGGCGAATGGCACAGAGAGAATGATGATGAATGGATATGTCATAGACTCAAACTGTGCTGCCATCACGATGAACACGAGGATGATGATAAGGATACCGAGAGTACCGAGGTCGCGATTGGAATCCTGCTGGTCCTCATAAGAACCTGCCACCTGTGCTGTCACGCCCTGTGGAAGCTGCATCTCTTCGATGAAGCTGTTACCGAGCTCTACACCATCAGAGAGGGCATAGCCATCAGCAAGAACGGCGTTGACCGTAACGTAGCGCTGGCGGTCCTTACGCTCGATGGTTGGAGGGATGGCACTCTCATATACATGACCTACATCGCTTATGCGTACCTGCTGACCGCGATTGTTAGGAATTGTCATCTGCTCGATGTCCTCGATGGTGATACGTGCTGTAGGCTCGAAGCGTACCTTCACGTCATATTCCTCACCATCCTCACGGAAATATGTCATCTGCGAACCGTTAATCATATTGCGGACATAACCTGCTGCCGTAGCCATACCAACACCCTGGTTGGCAAGCTTCTCGCGGTCGAAGTCAACAACGATTTCTGGCTGATAGTCGGAACGTGAGATATTCACCTGAGTAATCATCTCGCTTTCGCGGAACTTCTGGGCGAGTTCTTCAGCTACGGCACGGGTGTTATCCATGTCATAGCCATAGATTTCGAAGGTAGCCATAGACTGACCGCCCATACCGCCACCCTGATTACCGCCAAGGTTTACCTGATACTTGGCAAGTTCTGGGATTGCCTTGAGGTCGGCACGCATCTCATCACAAAGAGCAGCAAGACCTACATCACGCTTATTACTCTTCACGAACATTATATTAAATGAGATAATGTGCGAGCCGTTATCGGAAAGCGAAGCGAAGGTATTGTTGTCGCCAGCCTGACCTACGGTAAAGTTACAGGTCTCGAGCATGTCGCCATAACGATCCTGCCACTTCTTCACAAGGCTCTTTGCCAACGCCTCAGACTTCTCCACACGAGTACCGATAGGCATCTGGAGAGAGATACCCACACGACCGGAGTCGTTTGCAGGAAAGAATTCAGACTTGATACCGAATATCTTTGCCGATGCGATAGAGATGACGAAGAGGACTACGCATCCGATAATCACCTTTGAGCGATTACGAACAGCCCAGTTGATTCGCTTCTCATACCACTCATCGAGACCGTCGAGGGCATGGCTGATAGGTGTGTAAATCTTCTTGAAGAGACCTGTCTGCTTCTTCTTCAGCTTCAGCATCTGCGAACAGAGCATAGGAGTGAAGGTGAGAGCCGAGATGGTAGAGATGGTCATGATGATACACATCATCCAGCCGAGCTGCTTGAAGAGCACACCTGCCATACCTGTCACCATGGTTAATGGGAAGAACACGGCAATCATGGTGAGCGTAGAAGCCACAACGGAGATAGCCACCTCCTGGGTAGCATGTACGGCAGCCTGCTTTGGCGAAGAGCCACGCTCGATGTGCGTCGTCACGTTCTCAAGTACCACGATGGCATCATCCACCACGTTACCGATAGCGATAGAGAGACAGGCAAGGGATATCATGTTGAGCGAACCACCCGTTGCATACAGATAGATGAACGAAGCGATGAGCGACATAGGGATTGTCACGACGATGATGGCTGTGGCGCGCCAACGACCGAGGAACACGAACACCACGAGGGCAACGAAGAGCATAGCGTAGGCGATGGTCTCTTCAAGGGAGCCGATAGTGTTGAGGATGTTGTCGGAAGTATTTACGATGATACCAAGCTTTACGTCTGAAGGAAGATTCTTCTGAAGTTCAGGGAGCTTCTTCATCACGGCGTCGGAGATAGCAACGGAGTTAGCACCCGACTGCTTCTGCACCACGATCATAGCGCCCTGCTGACCGTTTGTGAAGGTCTTCTGGGCACGCTCCTGTACGTTATCCTCTATGCGTGCAACGTCCTTCAGATAGATGTTCGTGCCACCACGTGTACCTACCACGACGTTGTACATCTCCTTTGGATCCTTGAACTCACCCTCAGTACGAACCGTGAAGGTCTGAGTACCTACATCCACGGTACCGCTCGTTACGTTAAGGTTTTCTGCAGCTATGGCAGCACTCACCTGTGCTGGCGACATACCGTATGCCACCATCTTCTGTGGGTCGAGATAGATGTTGATTTCTCGCTCAGGAGCACCTGCGATACTTACCGTACCCACACCATCGATACGAGCCAATGGGTTTGCCACACCATCGTCAAGAATCTTATACAGAGCCGATTGAGATTCCTCTGCCTGCACGGAGAGCATGAGGATAGGAATCATGTCGGTAGAGAACTTGAAGAGGATTGGCGTATTGGCATCGTCCGGTAGTCGGTTTGATACCATATCCAGTTTGTCGCGCACATCATTTGTGAGCGCGTCGATGTCATAACCGAACTCAAACTGGAGTGTGATAACGCTGATGTTCTCACGAGATGCTGACGTGATATGCTTGAGGTGCTCCACGGAGTTGAGCGTATTCTCAAGCGGACGAGTCACGTTGTTCTCGATATCGTTGGCAGACGCACCATTATAGTACGTCATTACCATGATGGTATTTGTCTCGATATCTGGCATCAAGTCGATAGGCAACTTGATGAGAGAGAAAATACCGAATATGATGACAGCCGCAAAACAGAGGCTTGTCATGATTGGTCTTTTGACCGCTCCTTCGTATAATGTCATAGATATTTACAATTTATCTATTTACTTTTTACAATTTGTAAATTACTTAACCACCTTTACCTTCTTACCGTTGTTAAGACGTGCCTGACCTGCGATAACAACCTGGTCGCCATCCTTAACGCCGGAGAGAATCTCATACTTATCGCCGAGGTGCTTACCAAGCTCCACCTTATTATATGATACGGTCTGCTTAGCAGCATCGTAAACATATACATAACGGTCACCAGCACCAATCTGCTTCACGAGAGCCTCGTCAGGAATAACGACATGGCTCTGGTCGCCGAAGTTGAATGTAGCGCGAGCGAACATACCTGGGCGAACACGCTGAGAGGCATTATTGATAGTTACCTCTGCCTGGAATGTGTGAGTAGCAGGGTCGATAGAAGGGTTGATGATTGTCACCTTACCCTGGAAAGTCTCGCCGTTGTATGCATCGAGGGAGATATTAACGGTCTGACCGCGCTTCACCTCCTTATAGTGTACCTCAGAGATGTTTACCATCACCTTCACAGGGTTTGTCTGCTCGATGGTGAGGATAGGCTGACCGCCATACATATCGCCATCATCATAGTTGCGGGCTGTAACGACACCGCTAATAGGAGCTACGAGCTGAGCGTTGCGAGAGAGCTGCGCAAACTGAGTCTTGAGCACGTTGAGCTGTGTCTTTACGCCCTCAAGCTGCACCTTGGCGTTGTCATATTCTGCCTTGCTGACACCACCAACCTTGAAGAGCTCTGCGATACGGTTGAAGTCTGTCTCCTGGTTTGAGAGCACAGCCTTCTGGTTTGAGAGCTGAAGCTGGAGCTGCTGCATGTTTGCGGCATCGAGTCTTACGAGCACCTGACCCTTGCGAACTACATCGCCTACGTCAACGAGAATCTTCTCGATACGGAGAGGAGTATTTGGAGAAATGTTATTCTTCACGTCACTCTCTACGGTTGCAGTATATACTTCTGTCTGTGGAAGCAGCTGACTTGACACGCTTGCCACCTTTACCTCAGGATCAGCAGCAACGGCTGCGTCCTTCTTGTCTTTGCTGCCGCATGACACCATTGCCATTGCGACCATTGCTATTGATAAATACTTTTTCATATAGTGTTTTTATTTTTTCCGTACTTCTTTATCGTTGTTAACTGTCAACTGTTAACTGTCAACTGTCAACTGTTAACTGTTAACTGTTAACTGTCAATCAATAATTCCTACCCAGAGTGTAGTCGAGGTCTGCCTGATTTGACAGATAGTCATAGATAGTCTGGCAATATGTGAGCTCCGACTGAGTGAGTGCTGTCTCGCTCTGGTTGAGTTCGAGGATTGTACCACGACCTACCTCATAGCGCTTTGCCGAGATGGAAACAGCCTTGTTAGCCTGCTCCACAGCTGTGCGATCCGACTCAAGCTTTGCAACGCTTGAAACCATATTCTCGCGATAGCTCTTTGCTGCCATGCTCAACTGATTGTATGTGTTAGCCCTTGTGTCCTGCAACTGAGTCAACTGCAACTTGTTTGACTTGAGCTTTGTGAAGTTGCTTGCCGTGAAGATAGGAATATTCACAGAAAGAGCAAAGGTGATACTTGGCGAGTAGCTATACTTAAACAGGTTCCAGTTGTCGTTTGACATAGACTGATACTGACCTGTGAGCTGAGCGCCAACTGTTGGCATGAAGTTAGTGTAAAGCAACTTGCGAGCACGCTGGAGGAGTCCTTCGCTATAGTCAATCTGCTTTATGTTCGTGTTGTTTGCCACCTCGTTAGTTCCAATCTCCTGTGGGAGAAGCACCTTCTCCTCGTATGACTTCAGAGAGTCGGAGATTTTCATCTCTACATCTGCGGTAACGCCCATGAGCACCTTCAGACGAAGCAAAGCGAGCTTCATGCCAGCCTCTGTGCTTGCCACGGTAGAGTTCATGGTACGCATCTGCACCTCTGCAGAAATCTTGTCATATTCACTCACCTTTCCCACGTTGAACTTCTGCTCAACGAGGTCGTAGTTCTGCTTTGCTACGCCATAGCTCTTCTTCATCACCTCATAGCTGTCCTGAGCGAGAAGAGCGCCATAGTATGCCTTTGTCACCTGATTGACGAGATCCTGACGGCTTGCGCTTGCCTTCTCCTGAGCCAACTGGATATCCTCCTTTGTCATCTTCATATTCTGATATACGGCAGGAGCGAAGATAGGAAGATTGAGTGTCACACCACCCTGAGCAGTTGTCGTACCATCCATACCCATCTTAAAGGTACCCATGCTCGTACGTATTTCCGCAACCTTGATGCTATGCTGAAGAGCGAGGTTTGCACTAACGGAAGGAAGGAGATTCATCCATGCTTCCTGGTCTGCCACCTTCTTGAGCTCTACATCCTTGTCTGCGACGCGGATAGTAGGATTCTCAGCAAGGGCTATCTCCACAGCCTGAGCGAGAGTAAGATTCAGCAACGCCTTATCCTGAACAGAGTTGCTTTGTGATGTTGGCTCAACAATAGAATTCGCCATACCTACAGAAGGCATGAGCGAAACCATAGAACCGAACATCAAACTAATAAAAATCTTTTTCATTTCGATAATCTTTATAATGTATGTCTGTTATTTTATTATAAATAATAAGTAGTTAGTTTGAAAACTTTTTGCAAAATTATAGTTTTTATCCCAATTAGACAAACAAAAAAGAGATTATTAATAAATAATTAACAAAAATTATCCTAAAGTATAGTGAAAAGTGAAGTATATTATAAGTGAAGAGTGAAGAATTCAAGTTACATTTGAAGGCTATGGGCATTCCATAAACAATCATTACAAACTTGAATTCTTCACTCTTCACTTTTCACTCTTCACTCCCTCTCAGGGAGGGAAAACTATCCTCCAAAGTTATCGAAGCGAATCATCTCGTCTTCTACTCCGAGAGAGTGGAGAAGGTCGAGAACGGTCTTAGCCATCATTGGAGGACCGCAGAGATAGTATTCGCAGTCTTCTGGATTCTCGTGCTGCTTGAGATAGGTATCGCCCATAACAGGAGCCACGAAACCAGGGGTGTATGCGATTCCAGCCTCATCTGCCTTTGGATCAGGACGGTCAAGGGCAAGATGGAAGTGGAAGTTGTCAAAGTCCTTCTCAAGCTGCAGGAAGTCGTCGAGGAATGGGATTTCCTCAAGAGCACGAGCGCCATAGAAATAGTGCATCTCACGGTCACGCGTGTTCAAGGTCTTGAGCATGTGCATAATCTGTGCACGGAGAGGAGCCATACCGGCACCACCACCTACCCATATCATCTCACGACCTGTGCCATACTGAGGACGGAATTCTCCGTAAGGGCCTGACATGATAACCTTGTCGCCTGGCTTGAGGTTGAAGATGTAAGACGAAGCTATACCTGGGTTCACGTCCATGAAGCCTGTACCCTGATCCTTTGGCTTGAAAGGAGGAGTAGCGATACGCACATTAAGAGTGATGATATCGCCCTCGTCAGGATAGTTAGCCATAGAGTAAGCACGGATAGTAGGCTCTGGGTTAGAGCAATGGAGATCGAAGAGACCGAACTTCTCCCATGCAGGAAGGTATGTATCGCCGATGAGTTCGCGGTCGAAGTCCTTATAGTCAATCTCAAATGCAGGGATGCGAATCTGTGCGTAAGAGCCTGGCTCGAAGTCCATGTGCTCGCCTGGAGGCAGAGCCACCTTATACTCCTTGATGAAGGTAGCCACGTTACGGTTGCCGATAACTGTGCACTCCCATTCCTTTACGCCCATAACAGACTCAGGAACCTTAACCTCCATGTCGCCCTTAATCTTAGCCTGACAGCCAAGGCGCCAGTTGTCCTTTATCTCCTTGCGTGAGAAGTGTGGCTTCTCAGAGTCGAGTATCTCGCCACCTCCGCTGAGAATCTGCAACTTACATTGTCCGCAACTTGCCTTACCACCACATGCAGAAGGCAGGTAGATGCCGTTCTCATTAAGTGTGTTCATCACGCTGTTGCCCTGCTCCACCTCAAGTACGGTATCACCATTCACGGTCAGCTTCACCTTACCGCTTGGGCTCAGATATTTCTTCGCAACAAGCAGGACCACAACCAATACGAGTATTACGATAAGGAATACTCCAATACTATATAATATAAATTCCATTTGATGCCCTCCTTATATTTTCAAACCACTAAAACACATCATTGCCATTGCCATCAAGCCTACGAGGATGAAGCAGATGCCGAGTCCCTGAAGAGGCTTTGGCACGTCGCCGTAAGCCATCTTCTCGCGGATAGCGCCGAGAGAGACGATAGCGAGGGTCCAACCAAGACCGCTACCTATGGCATATACCATAGCATCCCACACGCTGCCGATATACTGCGAGCTTGAAGGATCGAGGTTGATGCGCTGCTGCATGAAGAGCGAAGCACCCATGATGGCACAGTTTACCGCGATAAGTGGCAGGAAGATACCGAGTGCTGCATAGAGTGAAGGCGAGAAACGCTCCACTATCATCTCCACAAGCTGAACGATGCCAGCGATGACAGCGATGAAGATAATGAATGCAAGATAGCTGAGGTCTATGCCAGGAGCAAGACAGTCAGCACCAAGCACCTTTGTCTGAAGAATATAGTTGACAGGAACGGTGATGAACAGCACGAATGTTACTGCCATACCAAGACCGAGGGAAGTCTTCACATTCTTCGAAACGGCAAGGTAGGAACACATGCCGAGGAAGAAGGCAAAAATCATATTGTCAACGAAAATAGACCTGAAGAAAAGGTTTATCATATTACTTTCCATAGTTTATTTCTCCTCCTTATAAAAATAAGCACGATGTACCCATATGACGCATCCACAGAGGATGAGCGCCATGGCTGGCATTGCCATCATACCATTGTTGATATAACCGAAGTCGTATGCTCCCTCAGGGATAATCTGGAAGCCGAGCAACGAACCTCTACCGAAGAATTCACGAGCTGCACCTACGATGACGAGTATCATACCATAGCCGATACCGTTGGCGATACCGTCAACGAAAGAAGGCCAAGGCTTGTTCTGCATAGCGAAAGCCTCAAGGCGTCCCATCAGGATACAGTTGGTGATGATAAGTCCTACATATACAGAGAGTTCAACACTCACATCATAAACAAATGCTTTAAGCACCTGACTAACGATGGTAACGAGCGCTGCAACCACTACGAGCTGCACTACGATACGTATGCGTGTAGGAACAGTATTGCGAAGGATGGAGATGATAAGGTTGCTGAAACCAGTAATAATGGTTACGGCAAGTCCCATCACAAGGGCAGGCTTGAGCTGCGATGTAACAGCCAAGGCACTACAAATACCGAGCACCTGTACGAGGACAGGGTTGAGGATGTTCAACGGTGCGTTGAATACATCTTTTATCTTTATATGTGCCATGATTATTTCTTATTTAAAAAGTTCTTATACTTAGCAAAACCTTCCTGAAGCATATCGCTGACACCATTACTGGTAAGGGTAGCACCTGTAACGGCGTCAACCTCGCAGTCAGCATTCTTCACCTCATTAGCCTTCAGCACCTTGATGATAGGAGCACCCTCAG
Organism: Prevotella sp.; assembly: GCA_045627725.1. Lineage (GTDB taxonomy): Bacteria > Bacteroidota > Bacteroidia > Bacteroidales > Bacteroidaceae > Prevotella. Next base: position 26,979 of record JAZQOH010000057.1, read on the forward strand.
CATCATATACCTTCTTGCCAACGAACTTATCCTGCCATGCCTTTGAGTCCTTAATCTCAGCGCCGAGACCTGCTGTCTCACCTTCATGGTTGAAGTATGCGCCATAGATTGTCTGACCGTCTTCATCAACGGCGATGTAACCCCAGATAGGTCCCCAGAGTCCCATGCCGTACATAGGAACCACGACCTTCTTCTGTCCATCCACCTCGCATGCAAAAACAGCAAGCTTACCTTCCTTATAGTCAGCGCTGTTTAGTTTGAAGCCATCATTCTCACCACCTTGTGTGCCCTCAGCAACGATGTTGCCTTCAGAGTCGATGATAGCATCATACTTCACCACTTCCTTATACTTGTCAGCACTCTCCGAATCTCCGAGTCCACGGATGTTGAGAGCGGCAAGTATCTGCTTCTTCTTGTCAAGCTTTACGTTCTCGTCCTGCATAGGCTTCAACGTAGAACTGATGAACGCGAGAAGGAATGCTACGATAATAACCATAGCACAACTGTAGGCTATGATATAGCCGTTCTTATCTCTTAATTTTGCCATAACGTCATTTACTATTTACCATTTACAATGTACAATTTACCATTTACAATGTACGATTACTTGGCCCTCTTTAATCTCTTGTTAATATTTGCCTGAACAACGAAGTAGTCAATCGTTGGAGCCATCATGTTACCGAAGAGAATAGCGAGCATCATGCCCTCTGGGAAACCAGGATTCATCACGCGGATGATAACAGCGAGAGCACCGATGATGAAGCCATAGATCCACTTACCACACTCAGTACGAGCAGAGGTAACAGGGTCTGTTGCCATGAATACGGCACCGAAGCAGAAACCGCCGATAACGATGTGCTGATACCACTCTACTAGTGTCTGACCTGTAGCATTGAAGATAACGCCCATCAGTATGCCACCTGCGAATACGCTGAGCATAGTCTTCCATGAAGCGATGCCTGTCCAGAGCAGGATGATAGCGCCGATAGCAATAGCGATAACGCTTGTCTCACCTATAGAACCAGGGATAAGACCGATGATAGAGTCCATTACCGAAGCTGTAGGCATCTTGTCAGCAGCAAGTTGTCCGAGTGGTGTAGCGCATGAGAATGCATCTGGAAGGTCGTTGCCAAGTCCGAAGATGCTGTCTGTAGCCACCCAAACGGTATCGCCACTCATCTTTGTTGGATAAGAGAAGAAGAGGAATGCGCGTGCGATAAGGGCTACGTTGAAGATGTTCATACCCGTGCCGCCGAAGATTTCCTTACCGAACACAACGGCAAAGGCTGAAGCGAGGGCGATGCACCACAGAGGGCATCCTATAGGAAGGATCATAGGAATGATGATACCTGATACGAGGTAACCCTCCTGTATCTCCTCGTTCTTCCATTGTGCCCAGGCAAACTCAATGCCGAGACCTACAGCATAGCTCACGATAAGCTTTGGAAGTACTGCGAGAGCGCCATAGATAAACATTTCGATAAACGAGCCTTCCACACCGGCAGCGAGATAGTTCTGATAGCCGATGTTATACATTCCGAAGAGCAATGCTGGGATAAGAGCTATCACCACCATACTCATGATGCGCTTTGAGTCGATGGCATCATGGATGTGCACACCTGTCTTTGAAGTGGTGTTTGGCACAAAGAGGAATGTCTCAAAGCCATCGAAGTAGCTGCGGAAAGCGTGAAGCTTGCCACCCTCCTCAAAGTTTGGCTTTATGTCATTTAAGTATTTTCTCAAGAAATTCATTATGCATTCTCCTTTCTCAGGATGTCAAGACCCTGTCTAACGATTTTCTGCAATTCCAGTTTGCTGGAGTCAACGAACTCTGCAAGGGCGAAATCCTCTGGACTTACCTCATAGATACCGAGCTGCTCCTGCTTGTCGATGTCGCCTGTGATGATAGCCTTGATGAGATACTCGCCATAGATGTCCATAGGAAGTACCGAGTCATACTCGCCACTCATGATACAATGGCGCTCACCACCCTTCACGCGGGCATCGAGAGTATATTCCTTCTTCTTGCCGAAGAGCCATGAGAAATAGCTGCGGTTTACGGAGAACTGATTAACTCGAGGCATTATCCAGCCGAACATCTCGTCTGCATTATTGCCTTCTGGGATAACTGTTATCTCCGAAGTATGCGCTCCGAGGAATCCTTCTGCCGTTGTCTGCTTGCCTGTGAGCGGATTGCCCATGATGATACGGAGGCTGCCACCGTTCTCGGCCTTGCCACCGTTCTCGGCAATTTCGTTGCCGAGCTCAATGCTGAGCGCAGGAGCGATAGAAGCACCCACCTTCATATCAACGTATGCAGGCTCCTTCACCTCACCAGCGATAGCCACGGTGCGAGTCATGTCAACGATGCCGTTAAGGAACAGGCGACCGAAGAAGATAACGGCTGTTGGCTCTACTGTCCAAACCACCTCACCCTTGTTCACAGGGTCGATATTGTTCACCTGAACGCCGACGTTGCCTGCAGGGCACTTACCCTGAAACTCCACAACCTCCACGTCCTTTGCATCACGCAACGCAGAAGACTGCTGCTTGCTTCCGATGCCGAGGTATGTCTTTGCAATCTTTGAGAGTGCTGTGAGACCTGCCTGGAATGCAGCCTCATTACCCTTCAACTCAAACTCGAAGTCGCCAGCGAGCGGCATATCGCGAAGAGCAGAAACGAAGATAGCCTTTGGGGAAGTCTGTGGATTTGTCGATACAGCATAAGGCAACTGATTGATAAAGCCGAAAAGACCAGCCTCAAGAAGAGCCTCCTTTACTGCGTCAGCATCCATAGCGCCGACATTCTTCTTACCAAACTCACGATACTCCTGCTTCTCGTCAGCCTCCACACGGATGCTCAAGAGCTTTCTGCGGTCACCTCTCTCCACGAGACAGACCTTACCGCTGACAGGGGAACCGAACTTCACCTCTGGATAATCCTTGTTGATGAACAAGGCATCACCAGCCTTGACCACGTCACCTTCCTTCACAACCACCTTTGGCTTCACGCCTTCAAAGCAGTCAGGCTGAAGGGCATAAACCTTCGAAGGAGCAACAGCCACCTTCTTCTGTTCTGCCTTACCAGCAAGGTTAATGTCAAGACCACGACGTAACTTAATGATTCTTGTCATAAAACTATTTTATTGATTAAATATACCCTTATTAAACTTACTCTTGTTAAACATGCAACGTCCAATCTTCCGTTGCCATTATCCTTTCAAAGTACAAAATTACATAAAAAAAATGACACGCCATAATCATGACCTAATTATTTGCACTTTACTATGTAAAAACAAAAAAAATAGTCACTCCACATAGCAAAAACTCCCTCTTATCTTGCATACGTTACTGAGCTCATATTTGAGCGCAGTTATTCAATTTACGTGGGCTCAGATTTGAGCCCATGTAATTAATTATTTGATAATATCTAGAATTGTGAAATGTGAAATGTGCATTTTGTGAATTTAAGGTTTTTTGTATTTATATTCTATATAATAATGTACGCGATAATATCACTATGACTAATATCCTTCATTTCCTTAAATTCACTAAATGCACATTTCACATTTCACACTTTTGGTTCAAAACAGATTCTCGTCTCTTTTCTCGTTCTTCATCTTAAAAGACTCTGTTTCTATGCTTTAGGGGTGCTAACTCTATGCTTCTCACCTTCTGTTTCTATGCTTTAGAGGTGTTAACTCTATGCCTTTTGAGGCAAACAAACGGCGCAAAACCTCGTTTTTATAACACCAAAAATGCTACTTTGACGTCAAAATTTGGTTGTTTGAGAGAAAAATCGTAACTTTGCAGAACAGTTTTCAGTTAACAATAATCAGTTAACAGTTAACAATTATCAGCTAAAAACGAGGCTAAGAATAACATTTTTGACTAAAAAACTGAAGTTTTTCACTCAAAACATTAACAAAAACGCATAAAAATGAACAAGAAAACAGCAATATTCTGGGGAATAATCGCAATAATGATGGTAGGATGCACCACAACAAAGGTGGAAGAGGCATCAAAATGGGCAGATGAAAGTAAGTGGTTTGATAGCGGAAAGACCGTAAACGAAGACTTCGCGGACGTGTTTTACATCGTTTCCACAGAGATACTGGAGGAAAAGAACGACAAGGGAAAGGACATGTATATCGGAGCTCTGACCGACAAGGAGAAAGAGGCGATAGATGCCGAACTGGGATATATCCAGGGAATGTTTGGCGATTCGCTGAATTTCTTCGCACCTTATTATAACCAATACACAATGAGTTCGCTGGCACTTCCAGAGAAGGAATTTACGGAATATCGCAAAAAGGCGCTCGATGATGCTGCAGATGCTTTCCACTATTACCTCAAGAATCTGAACAATGGTCGCCCATTCATCATCGCCGGATTCAGTCAGGGTGGCATGCATCTCGTTGATATGCTGAAGGATATAGACGAAGAGGACTATAAGCGTATGGTGGCAGGATATAGCCTCGGCTATCGTCTTTCTGAGGAAGACTTGAAGTATCCTTGCGTGAAGGCGGCTCAGTCGGCTGACGACCTCGGAACTATCGTTTCATTCAATTCCGTTGCCACGAAGGATGCTATCTGGCCTATCATTAGCGCAGATGCTGCAACATGTATGAACCCTATCAACTGGCGCACAGACGCTACGCCTGCAACCTTCACTTTCGAGGACGACACACTCTCCGTTCAGGTTGACACAACAGTTAATATTCTTATTGTAAATAGCAAGAAAATAGACAGTTATCGTTTTCCTATCCTTGAGAAATTCTGCAAGCCTGGCAACCTACACCATTGGGATTTGCTCTTCTACAAAGACGCTATAAAGGAGAATGCGATGAGAAGAGTGAGAGAGTTTAAAAGGTAGCTGGGAGGGTGATGACAAAGGCGAGGATATCATCCTGCTTCACGAGACGGATGCCTGAGGCATAGGAATTTGTTGCGCTGCCTGTCTCACGAAGAATCTGTCGAAGGATGAGCATGTCAACATCAGGAGATGAAGGGGAGAACGCCTGCGAGAGTTGCTCATCGCTAAGCAGAAGATTAGGACAAGAGACAGTAAGGGAGATGTATCTTTCATCCACCCTACCCCATTGAGCCTGAGGCTTTTCACGATTATTCTTTCTCTTGATTATCAGAGCAAGATAATCCATCAACTGCTTATTAGCTATGATGCTGACCTTGGTGAGCTGTTCCTCATCACATGAAGAGAAATCGAAGCCGAGGGCAGAGAGAGGCATGCGTCTTACCGAATATACGATATCCTGCTCATTACGAGCGCATTGTGCAGAGAGCATAGCATATAGCGCACGATAATACTCTATGACATCGAGAAGCTCCTCGGAAGACCCATTTTCCACGAGGGTTGAGATACGCGAAGGGAAATACATCGTCTCATGTTTCAGGGCTGACAACGTATTGTCTATCACATTATTGCTGACAACGACCTTATCCCTCTCACGCTGAAGAACACCAATGCTCTCCGTCTTGGAATGAATAGAGGAAACAGCCTCTGTGAGCGAAGCATAAGCCTTAGAGAGTTCATCGCGCATAGTAGTGGCAAAAGGACGCACCTTCGACGACAGAGCCTCAATATTTTCATCGGAGAGAAGGGCAAGAGAGCGCTCCATAGTAGATTTGAGCGTTGCCATATCATCACCTTCATTCATCGCCGTCACAAGGTCGTTGAGCACCACCTTACTCCTGCGATGATGGATGACTTCACGCACGTAGAACCACCAGAAAAGGAACAGAAGGACAACGAAGAGGATGACGAGAACGACAACTGAGATGTTATACTGCTGTTCGGTGCGCTCCATAGTCTGGCAATACGTGTTGAGCGTAGTATCCTTAGAACACTCCTTATAAAGACCTGTGTATGATTTGTTGTTCTGCTCATACATCGTCCAGTCATGGAGGGCAAGGGAAGCCACGGCTATCTCATTGCGCAGAAAGGCTATGAGCATATAGTCATAGTCAATGCCGCTACGCTTCCATCTTATCTCCGTACCATTGGACGAGAAAGAAAGAGTATCGCGCTTATCTACCTTAGGAATAGACAGATAAGCCCTATTGATAGCCGAAAGGCAGGAATCGGCATAGATGATGGCATAGGCATAGTTTCCGCTTACATTGGCAGAATAAACAGAGTCGGCATATCGCGGAGCTTCATCGCAAACAATCTCTCTCTTAAGCACCTTTCCCTTATCAGCACGCGAAGGTGCAGCGTAAGCCTGCGATGCGAGGAGCGATGGTATTACGGTCAGGAGCAGGATTAGCATCTTCACTATCTTAGGCAGCAGGAAGGTGATGGTAGTGCCCTTCCCTTCTTCGCTACGGGCAAAGATAGAACAATGAGCGAAGAACTCACTCGTCTTCTTATATCGCGTGATGATGCCACGGCAGTTCATGAGTCCGAAACCATGGCTCTTCTGCGTTGTAAGGTCCTCCGTACCGTTATCGATAGGCTTATAGTCGAAGAGGCCGTCAACCTTTTCCTGAGACATTCCCTCACCCTCATCCTTCACGCTAATCTCCGCATAGTCAGCATATTGAGCGCTATCAGAAGCTGATAGTGTCACCGTGCCGCCTTCATGGGAATACTTCCTTGCATTATCCAGGAGAGTATTGACGATGAAGAGCGTCAGGGCACGGTCTGCCTTCACCCGGATACCATTATTCTCAATATTAAGATTGATGCCTTTCGATGTGAATGAAGACTTTCCCAATGCTACTATATCAAAGATATCCTTGAGGGCAAACGTCTCGATACGCATAGTTATCTGCCCCTTCCTCAACTGCACCCATCGAGTGAGCGAAGCATTATAATCAAGGATGGAACTGCTGACATCAGAAACATATCCCAGCTGTTCCTTGTCTCCTGATTGTCTATACGACTTTGCTGCATGTAACATTCTGTCTATCAACGGCATTATATTGCGCACAAAGGAAATCTTCGCATGCTGTTCTACGTTTACTCTCAAGGCGTCTTCCTTCTGTATGGAGAGAGTGTTTATCTGCTCGTCGAGTTCCTCTATCTGCTCATCTGCCTCATCCATAGACTTCTGGTAAGTATCCTTCCATTGATTGAATTTAGTCTCTATAGACTCAAGATTAGACGTGTTGGCATTACGCTTTCTGCGTCGATAGAGGGTATATACCACAGCAGAGAGGAACAGGAGGAGGAGAATGATGGCGATGATAAGGGCACGAGTCTTGTTGAGCATGAATGTGAGCTCATCAACACGCGCCTCAAGCTGACGGTCCTGACGTGTGGAATCCTGTATATCAAGATAGAGATTGCGGAAATAGTCGCTCATCTGCTTTTCATCTATTGCGGAATAGGCAAGGGAGAGTTTTTCATTGATGGAAGCAACGAGGTCTGGAGCCTGATAAACAACGCTATCCTCCACGGCAGAAAGGAGATAATCCAACTCTGAATAATGATCGCCCATAGCTCTGTAGCATTGTGAAAGGGTACGCTTCGCACCAGCTATCTGATAGACGTCGCCATATCGCTCAAAGCCAAGGAGAGCCCTTTCGGCAAGGTTGCCGAAGAGAAGGGAGTCAGGGACATTATCATCGTTGAGATAGCGCAGAGAGGCAGCATCGCAACCACGAATGATATCCAAGGACTCTGCATCGGAGATATGCTCAGAAATGGACTGAAGGGCATTTGCCTCCCAATATACATAGCCAGCCTTATGGGCTATGATATAGCACATCATCAGGTTATTGAACTCCTTGATGAGAAGTTCCTTATCGGAAAGCCCACGAAGGATACCGCCAGCACCGATATTATACAGATATCCAATATATTGCGCCGTATCGCTCAGCAAAATCATATCAGGATCATTTCCTACGTCGAGGAGTGCCTCCGACGACTCTTCATAGAGTTGCACATAATAAAGATAAGTGGAAAGAACAATACCATATTCACTTCTGCCGTAGGTATAGCGGCGAAGGTCCATATCAGAGAAGTTATCTCTGTTGCTTCTTATCTTTTCTATGAGCTTGTCGGCACTTGCCTTCTGGAAATAGAATTCCTTGTTCTGGGAGCGACGCTGACAGAGTCGCATTCTCTGAACGGCGATCTCAAGGCGGGTGATATCATTATCGGTTACGGAATCTGCCACGTCGAGGAGTGAGTCAGCATCATCATATTCCATTCTGACTACATGGCAGAAAGCGAGATTGAGGAGTGCCTTTGCCTTCCCTTCGTCATACCCTTCCCTATCTGCTATCACAAGGGCTTTCTGGGCCATGATACGCGTGGAATCAACATTACGGTAACGGAAGGTAAAAGACTTTCCATTCAACTTATCTGCCTCGCTGAACCTGCCTTCATGAGATGAGCAAGCAGAATAAAACAGACAACTCCACAAGGCCAGTATTACCAGCCTTGTGGAGTTGATAGGACAAAGGTGGGGTATGTTCATCAATTTTTTCATAATCAAAGAACCCACCAGTTTGTTATTTATGCACGAGCAGCAGCACAGTAGCCAAGAGCCTCACGACACTTGTCTGTAACATACTGCCAGTCACCAGCCTTAACCTTATCGCCAGGGAAGAGCTTAGAGCCCATACCTACGCAGAATACGCCAGCCTTGAACCACTTCTCGAGGTTCTCCTTCTCAGGAGCAACACCGCCAGTAACCATAATCTTTGACCATGGCATTGGAGCCATAAGACCCTTGATGAGGTTTGGACCAACAACGTCGCCAGGGAATACCTTTGTGAAGTCGCAACCAACCTCCTGTGCCTTACCAATCTCAGATGGTGTGAGACAGCCAGGGCAATATGTCACGCAACGACGGTTGCAGACAACAGCGATATCAGGATTGAAGAGAGGACCAACAACGAAGTTAGCACCGAGCTGGATATAGAGAGATGCTGTAGGAGCATCAACAACAGAACCGATACCGAGAGCGAGTTCTGGGCACTCTGTAGCAGCCCACTTAGAGAGCTCACCGAATACTTCATGAGCGAAGTCGCCACGGTTAGTGAACTCAAAAGCGCGTACGCCACCTTCGTAGCAAGCCTTTATCACGTTCTTACATACTTCAACGTCCTTGTTGTAGAAAACAGGAACCATAGGTGCAGCCTTTATTTTGGCCATCACTTCAAACTTATCAAACTTAGCCATTTTATTCAGTTAACAGTTAACAGTTAACAGTTAACAACGACGCTGCCCACAAAAAAGATCATTAATAAAAAATCCAATCAATTAACAACGTTTGTTCAACTGTTATCTGTTAACCATTTATTTTTTTGAACTGTTAATAATCGAAATAAGTAATTTCAGCAACTCTTTACAGTCAACCAGTAAACTATCGAAACCTTCCTGTTCCAAATATCCACATTGAAGTAAGACATTAAGCCAGTATTCTGTTTCATTAGCTTCTTTAAGTGATATTTTTAGTTTATGAACGAAATCATCCTTACTTTCAGCATATTCCGCCTCACGGACATTTGCTCCAATACTGGTGCCGGATTTTAGAATCTGCTGGATGATAGGAGTAAAAGCATATCCTAATTTACCTTGAAGATACACGGAAAGCTTTACTATACGTACAGCAAAAGCTTGGCTTTTCTTCAATATAGGACTATCCTCGTTCATGCGAAGCCCGTTGTTAACTGTTAACTGTTAATTGTTAACTGAAACTAACGCTGTACGCGTCCATTAGCATTACCACCTGCGAGAGCCTCAACCTCAGCAACTGAAACGAGGTTGTAGTCACCGTTGATAGTGTGCTTGAGAGCAGAAGCAGCAACAGCGAACTCGAGAGCCTCACCCTGTGTAGCCTTTGTGAGAAGACCATGGATAAGACCACCAGAGAATGAGTCACCACCACCTACGCGGTCGATGATAGGATTAATCTCATAACGCTTTGACTGATAGAACTCCTCACCGTTGTAGATGAGAGCCTTCCAACCGTTGAATGTAGCAGAGAATGACTCACGGAGAGTAGAAACGACATACTTGAAGCCGAACTCTTCCTTCATCTGCTTGAAGATACCTTCGTAACCTGCAGCATTTGTCTCACCACCTTCTACGTCAGCATCTGGCTTGAAGCCAAGGCAGAGCTCTGCATCTTCCTCGTTGCCGATACATACGTCAACATACTGCATCAAAGGACGCATGATAGAGATAGCCTTCTCTGAAGTCCAGAGCTTCTTACGGAAGTTGAGGTCAACAGAAACAGTTACGCCATGACGCTTAGCAGCCTCACAAGCGAGCTTTGTGAGCTCAGCAGCCTTATCAGAGATAGCAGGAGTGATACCTGACCAGTGGAACCAGTCAGCACCTTCCATGATAGCATCGAAATCGAAATCCTCTGGGTTAGCCTCAGCGATAGCAGAGTTTGCACGATCATAGATAACCTTTGAAGGACGCATAGAAGCACCTGTCTCACAATAGTAGAGACCTACACGGTCACCACCACGAGCAATATAGTTTGTATTTACGCCATAGCGACGAAGTGAGTTTACAGCAATCTGACCAATCTCATGAGCAGGAAGCTTTGTCACAAGGTATGCGTCGTGACCATAGTTAGCACAGCTGATTGCTACGTTAGCCTCACCACCACCAGGGATAATACGGAAAATGTCAGTCTGGATGAAACGATCCTGACCATTTGGAGAAAGGCGAAGCATGATTTCGCCCAAAGTAACTACTTTTGCCATAGTTTTTTTTGAATGTTAATATTTATAGTTGTATTGATTTAAAGTCCATATTCGTTTTTCAAATGCAAAAATATACATTTTTTCGCAAAAGAAGAAATAAAAAGTTGAAAAAATAGTTTTTTTCGCTCATTTTCGTAAAAATCAACGCTGTGTGTTCGCACAATTCAATATTTTTTTTTATTTTTGCAAATGCTTTTTATAATATTATAAATAATGTATCGGAAATCTGATACGAAGAAGTATATTTAGACCCTTACAATAAAAATGACAGAGATCGACAACCTCAACGAAGAGATTGAACAGGACAGCATCAAAAAGGCAAAGCGCGGACGCCCAAAAGGCTCCAAGAACTCTACTACAAAGAAGAAGCGCAAGACTGCAAAGACCACCCGCAAGAGAAAGACTACAATTGCGGGAGATGCCAATGCTGAGAACAAGCGCCACAAGTCTTCCAGCACAGATCGCATCACGATAAAAGACATTGCGGAGAGAGCTGGTGTAAGCGTAGGCACCGTGGATAGAGTCTTACATGAGCGCCCTAACGTCTCACCAAAGGCTCTTGCAAAAGTGAAGAGAGCTCTGGAGGAAATGAAGTATGAGCCTAATATGTATGCAAGTGCGCTTGCCAACAGCAGACAGTATCATTTCCACTGCCTTATGCCTAAACACGAGAGTGAGGCATACTGGGAGGAGGTTGAGGAAGGACAGAAGAAGGCATGCGAGGTAAGACGTGACTTCAACGTGAAGATTCACATCCATTACTATAAGCGCAACGACTGGGATACCTTCACAGAGGAATACAAGAAGGTTCTTGAAGCTGACGTGGACGGTGTGATACTCGTTCCTTCACGTCTTGAGATGACAAGGGAGTTCACAGACATTCTTCATGAGCGTGAGATTCCTTTCATCATGCTCGACTCATATATGCCAGACCTCAGGCCTCTTGCTTTCTACGGACAGGATTCATTCGCTTCGGGCTACTTTGCTGCGCGTATGCTTTCATTGATAGCAAGGGATGAGAAACGAATAATGCTGATGAAGCAGACGCTGGATGGCGTTGCCGTTGCCAGCAAGCAGCAGGACAATCGCGAGGTGGGATTCCGTCACTACATGAGAGACCATTTCCCTAACGTGGAGATACTTGAGGTGGATCTGCCCTATGGCGGCACGAAGAAGGAATACAACACCATCCTCGATAAGTTCTTCAAGGAAAACCCTGGCATACGCCATTGCATAACGATGAACTCGAAGGCACATTTAGTGGGCGAATACATTCTAAAGACAAATCGCAGGAATGTGCAGATTATGGGATATGACATGGTGGGCAAGAATGCGAAATGCCTTCGCCAGGGTAGCATATCCTTCCTCATTGCCCAGCATGGATACATGCAGGGATATTATAGCGTGGACACCCTCGTGCGTGCCATTATATTAAAGAAGGACGTAGAACCTGTAAACTATATGCCTATCGAGATTCTTACAAAGGAGAACGTGGACTTCTACAGAAGGACGCAGACATAAGAAGCCCCTCTCCCCCGCTCGGCTCGAAGAGACGCTTGCCAGAGCAAGAACCCTCCCCTCGGAGGGGGGAGGGAGTAGATAGATTCTGAAGGCATCAAGGAAATATGAAAATATAAAAATATAAAAACATAAAATATAAACAAAAACAACTACCCCTCATTACTAACCACTACCTCCCCCTCCGAGGGGAGGGCTGGGGAGAGGGGTCTTAAATCTTAAACTATGGAACAGAAATTTCTGAAAATCAACCCTGCAGACAGCGTAGTAGTTTGCTTGCAGGCAATGACAAAAGGAGAAGTGATTGCTATCGACGGCAAGGAGATAGAACTTCTGCAAGACACTCCTGCCGGACACAAAGTGCTCATCGCCGACAAGGCTGAAGGTGAGGACATCATTAAGTACGGCTACCCTATCGGTCATGCCCGCGAGGCTCTCAAGGCTGGCGCTTGGGTTAACGAAAATAACCTGAAGACAAACCTCTCTGGTACTCTGGAATATACTTACAACCCAGTGAACGAGAAGCTCACTATAGCAAAGGAGAATCGCACTTTCAAGGGATATGTTCGTAAGAACGGCGACGTGGGTGTTCGTAATGAGATATGGATTGTGCCTACTGTTGGCTGCGTAAATGGTATTGCAGAGCAGCTTGCCAAGGAACTTGAGACTGAGACACGTCTCGATGGCATTGATGCTGTTCATGCCTGGCACCACAACTATGGCTGTTCACAGCTCTCTGAGGACCATGAGGCTACACGCAAGGTGCTTCGCGACATCGTTCTTCATCCAAATGCTGGTGCTGTGCTCGTTCTCTCCCTCGGTTGTGAGAATAACCAGCCTGATGACTTCATGGCTATGCTCGGCGACTATGACAAGGAGCGTATCCAGCTCGTTGTGACACAGAAGGTGGAAGGCGACGAAAGCGAATACTGCATGGAGATTCTCCGTAAGATGTATAAGCTCTGCAAGGAGGACAAGCGCGTTGACGTGCCTGTAAGCAAGCTTCGCGTTGGTCTTAAGTGCGGTGGTTCTGATGGTTTCTCTGGCATCACAGCAAATCCTCTTGAGGGTGAGTTCTCTGACTGGCTCGTTGCTCAGGGTGGCACATCTATCCTTACCGAGGTACCTGAAATGTTCGGTGCTGAAACTATCCTCATGAATCGTTGCGAGACAGAGGAACTCTTCAACCAGACCGTTTCCCTCATCAACAACTTCAAGAACTACTTCCTCTCTCATGGTGAACCTGTAGGCGAGAACCCAAGTCCTGGTAATAAGGCTGGTGGTATCTCAACACTTGAGGACAAGGCTCTCGGATGTACACAGAAGTGTGGTCGCGCTCCTGTAAGCGGTGTGCTCGAATATGGTGACCGTCTCCAGACTCCAGGCCTTAACCTTCTCTCAGCTCCAGGCAATGACCTCGTGGCAGCAACAGCTCTCGCAAGCGCAGGATGCCACATTGTCCTGTTCTCTACAGGTCGCGGTACGCCATTCGGTACATTCATCCCAACAATGAAGATATCTACAAACTCTGATCTCTACAACAGAAAGAAGAACTGGATTGACTTCAATGCTGGACAGCTCGTTGACGGCAAGACAATGGCAGAACTCGTTCCTGAGTTTATCGACAAGGTGCTTTCCGTAGCAAGTGGCGAGAAGGCTCGCAATGAGATCAATGGATACAGCGAGATTTCCATCTTCAAGAATGGCGTAACGCTTTAAGCTAATTGACGATTGACAATTGACAATTGACAATTATTATTGGCAATTAACGATTGACAATTATTATTGATAATAAGGAAAATGATTTTGTATAACACAATACAAAATAATTTCACTACCCTACTCCGTGCCGGGACTTTCAACATAACCGGCACACAGTTGCAGCCTATGTCACTATATAAGTGGCGTAGGCTGCTACTCACTGCATCGCGTCTCGGTGTCTCGGGCTACATTGCCAACGGAATACAGGTACTCATAGACGACCCTATGCTCCCCAAGGAAATAGCATTTGAGGCGAAGGATGAGAACTACGACATCAGCAAGGCGCGCATGTATAACATCTTCACACAGAAGAAATTCCTCAAGATACAGGATAACGAACGACATTCTATTGACACATCAATAGAGACTGTGGAGCTTCTTCGACTCATCGTGGCCAATGCAGATGAGATAATCACGTCTGACATCAGTCTGCCAGGTATCATATCCATAGGAAAATACCTGCGCACCAAAGGTGACAAAGTGGATTTTGTAAAGATGACCGAGTGGCTTCACAAAATAGGCATAAAGCAGATAGCATCGCTCCTTGCCTCTATACTCATAGAACTCTTCGATTTTGAGGAAGATGAAATAGAGTTCTTGAAACGTAGATACGTCAATCCTCTCGTGCATTACGACAACCTCCTCATTTCAGCAATCAACGGCACCGGACACAAGTTCAGGTCTACATCAAGAATAAACGTGGCACTGGTAGAAACCACCAGTTACCATTTGGGACAGTTCATATCAAAGATACGCGACATAGAAGAATAAATGTTCTCACTTCAACTATATAAGACACTCCGCAAGCATCAGAAACTTGCAGAGGAGCGATCACCTATGCTATCACAAGGCAAGGTGGCACGCTTCATAGGATATTTCGCCATGGCCTTTGTGGCTATCTATCTGATAGGCTTCTCCATTATGTTCTCATTCGCATCCATGGAAATGAGAACCATGACGGCGTATGAGTTTATGTATTCGTTAATACCATTCATATTCACCATCGACTTCTACATCAGATTTGCCTTTCAACAGACGCCCACCCAACAGGTCAAACCCTATATCCTGCTTCCCTTATCACGATATTCATGTATCGACTTTTTCATTAGCAGGCAGCTGATATCGTGGGGAAACCTTATTTGGATGTTTCTCTACGTGCCTTTCGCTATAATGTCGATAGTGTTCTGCGAGGGCATCATAGTGACAATTCTCTTTCTCTTGGGATTATATGTAATAGAACTAATCACCTGTCAAATCTATTCAATAGTACGTTCAAAGGTAAATGACGGACTGATATGGTGGTTACTCGTCATCCCATTATTCGCTGCCATTTTTTCTCCTGGAATATTCTGCGAAGGCACCTCTTTCGATTCAAGACTTACTTCGCTCATCTATTCCTACGGAAAACTGGGAGAATGGATATGCGCAGGAAACATTCTCGCATGGATTGGTCTATTAGCCACTCTCTTTGTTCTCACATTCATAAACAGGATAGTGCAGTATTCACTTGTCTATAACGAACTGTCAAAGAATGAGAAATCCATCACGGCAAATACGGCAAAGAGCATGAATACTGCGAACCGATTCGGCATAACAGGAAAATTCATAACATTGGAACTACTGTCCATCAGGAGAAACAAGAACGTAAGAAAAGTTTTCATCACGACAAACGTCATCGTTATCGTTTTCAGTCTTTTA
Source organism: Prevotella sp. (assembly GCA_045627725.1). GTDB lineage: Bacteria > Bacteroidota > Bacteroidia > Bacteroidales > Bacteroidaceae > Prevotella. The sequence continues at coordinate 42,651 of JAZQOH010000057.1, forward strand.
TGTTCTTTCACTTCTGTTTATGATGAAATGATAGGCACACAGTTCTGGATGATTTATTGCTTTGCTCTCTATGGTACTAGCATGATTATGCGAACTATGTCCTTCGAAGGCAACTATATCGAATCCCTGCTTATGGGAAAACGCACGATAGAGCAACTGCTGAGGGCAAAATTCTATATCTATTCCATCATCCTCATAATTCCGCTTATCCTTCTCCTGCCAATGGTAATTACAGGCAAGGAAAGCATTATCACACTTTTTGCCATTATGATTTATACGGCTGGTGTTGATAACTTTATGTTCATGAACATGATAATATACAACAAGCAGACTCAGCCACTCAACGAGAAATTCTCTGGCAAGGCAAAGATTGAAAACAACTGGATAATAATTGCCGTTGAGTTTCTGGCTTTCCTGTTTCCTATCTTCTTTATCAAGGTTATGTCCATCTTCTCTAACGAAGACATTGCATTTTCAATACTCGCCATCATTGGACTTGCATTCATCGCAACACATAAACGCTGGATTCTGTGGATTTACCGGAGACTCATGGAAAGGAAATACACTAATCTTGATTCGATGATTGCCACAAGAACATCATAAATCTATTATATAATAAACAAAATGTCATTTTTTCTTTATATAATAAAAAAGGATTGTGCGCGTTATTATATAATATGAGGAGACTGAACATCATATTTTTCCTATTCTTTATCTGCTGCATTAATGCGGTGGCACAATCGTTTGTGCTCACAGGAAAGGTGATGGACAAGGATGAGAATCCTGTTGAACTGGCTTCTGTTTCGTGCCTCGCACAAGGAAAGGCGACGATGACGAACATGAAGGGTGAATTCAGCATAGAACTTAGCTCTGCCGACAGTGTCGTTGTGAGGTTTTCGATGATAGGATATAAGACGAAGACACGTCTGTTGCGTCGTCCAAAAGGCAGGCAAAGCATTCAGATACAACTTTTTGAGGATGAGACAGCTCTTGACGAAGTGTATATCACGGAACGCAGGAGACAGACAACGGGAATGGAGCAGCTCGATATCCAGAGCGCAAAGCTTACACCTTCTGCCTCTGGCAACGTTGTTGAGGAACTGATTCAGCAACAGGCAGGCGTAAGCACGCATAGTGAACTTTCGTCGCAATATAATGTAAGAGGTGGTGCTTTCGATGAGAATCTCGTATATATCAACAACATTGAAGTGTACAGACCTTTCCTTGTGAGGTCAGGTCAGCAGGAAGGCCTTTCCATTATCAATGGTGACATGGTAGAGAATATCGGTTTCTCCACAGGTGGCTATGATGCTAAATACGGCGATAAGATGTCGTCAGCACTCGACATAACCTACAGACGCCCAGAGAAATCACAGGCAACGATAAGCGCCAGTCTGCTCGGTGCATCAGCATACTTCGGCTACGGAAGCAAGAAACTTTCGTGGTTCAATGCAGTACGCTACAAGCAGAACAGAGCATTGCTGAAGACATTTGAGACACAAGGAGAATACGACCCTTCATTCATTGACTATCAAAGCTATTTCTCATACATTCCAAACAAGAGATGGCAGATTGACTTCATAGGAAACATCTCGCAATCACGATTCAATTTCACGCCAGAGAGCCGTGAGACATCCTTCGGCACACAGGACAACGTGAAGTCTTTCAAGGTGTATTTTGACGGTCAGGAGCGAGATCTTTTCCGTACTTACTTCGGTGCTTTCACCATCAAGCGAAATATAACAGAATCCACACAACTGTCCCTTATTGGCTCTGCCTTCAGCACCAACGAGCAAGAGACATACGACATCCAGGGTCAATACTGGCTGACACAGACTGAGACAAGCGACAATCTCGGTGTAGGAACCTATGCAGAGCATGCTCGCAACTATCTAAAAGCCAATGTAGCAAGTGCAAAGATTATGTATGATCATAAGAGTAAGTATCATACTACCCAGGCTGCCATCACTATGAAATGGGAGAAGATTACGGAGAACTCTCGCGAATATGAAATGAGAGACTCTGCTGGATATGTCATACCCCATACAGGAACAGACCTCAAGATGATCTATTCACTATCGGCAAACAATAAACTGTCGGCACGTCGCACAGAATTCTACATCCAGGATCAATACCGTTTCAGTTCTGGAGGCACTACTGATGAAGAAGGAAAAGAGACAAAGCCAGCGACGCACTATACCCTCAACTACGGAATAAGATTTGCGAACTGGTCATTCAACAAGGAGAGCATTGTGTCACCACGCCTTTCCCTTGCCATTGTTCCTTCGTATAACCAGAACATAACATACCGTTTTGCCACAGGACTTTACTATCAGGCACCATTTTACAAGGAACTGCGCGATACCACGACAACAGACGGCGTGACCTATGCAAGACTAAATGAAAAGATAAAGTCACAGCGAAGCATACATTTCATAGCAGCAATGGACTATCGCTTCAAGATAAGCGACCGTCCTTTCAAGTTCACGGCAGAGGCTTACTACAAGGCTTTGGGGAACATCGTGCCTTATAGCATCAATAACGTGAAGGTGGTTTACTATGGAACGAACGAGGCATCAGGCCATATCGCTGGTATTGACCTCAAGCTCTTCGGTGAGTTCGTGCCAGGTACCGACTCTTGGCTAACATTCTCACTGATGGATACAAAGATGAAACTCAACGGAGTAAGCATTCCATTGCCAACAGACCAGAGATATGCCATAAACTTCTCATTCTCTGACTATTTCCCAGGAACGAACAGATGGAAGATGCAGATGAAACTGGCTTATGCAGATGGTCTGCCTTTCAACACTCCTCATCGCTCACTTGAAACAGGCACATTCCGTGCTCCTGCATACAAGCGCATAGATATCGGCATGAGCTATCGTGCCATCGACAACGAAAAGAGAACAAACAAGAGCAATCCGTTCAAAAACATCTGGGTAGGCGTAGATTGTCTCAACCTATTAGGTATCAGCAACGTAAACTCATACTATTGGGTTACGGATGTTACAAATCATCAATATGCCGTACCGAATTATCTGACAGGCAGACAGATGAATGCACGTGTTATCTTTGAGTTCTAACCATAGTAAGTCGTAGCGATTTATCTGTAATGTGAATAAAATATGTAATATTTTCTCTTTTTTGAAAAACTTTTATTACCTTTGCAAAATATTAGAAAGAAAATTAAGAAAATATATTTAACTTAAATAACAAAACAATGAAAATTTCACGTATTGACCACCTTGGTATTGGTGTTCAGAGCATCGAAGAAGTGCTCCCTTATTTCGAGAACGTACTCGGCCTCAAGTGCTATGCAGTAGAAGAAGTTGCTGACCAGAAGGTAAAGACTGCTTTCCTCAAGGTTGGCGAGGTAAAACTCGAACTGCTCGAGCCAACAAGTCCTGAAAGCGCTGTTGCAAAATGGCTTGAGAAGGGTGGCAAGGGTATCCATCACGTTGCATTTGCTGTTGAGGATGGCGTAGCTGAAGCACTCGTAGAAGCTGAAGGCAAGGGTCTCCGCCTCATCGACAAACAGCCACGTCCAGGTGCTGAGAAGATGATGATTGGTTTCCTCCATCCAAAGTCAACAGCAGGTATCCTCACAGAGCTTTGCGAACCACAGAAGTAATTATCAAAAAGAATTCGAAACATCGAAACATCGAAAGATCGAAAAATCGGAATATCGACCTATCGATGAATCGAAATAAAACAACAAAACAATGAGTAACGTAGAAAAAATCAAGAAATTGATAGAAAAGCGCGAGCAGGCTCGTCTTGGCGGTGGCGAAAAGGCTATCGAGAAGCAGCATCAGCGCGGCAAATATACAGCACGCGAGCGTATCAACATGCTTCTCGACGAAGGTTCTTTCGAGGAGTATGATATGTTCAAGCTTCACCGTTGCCACAACTTCGGCATGGAGAAGAAGCAGTATCCTGGCGATGGTGTCGTTGTTGGTTCTGGTACCATCGACGGTCGTCTCGTATATGTCTTCGCACAGGACTTCACCGTAAATGGCGGTTCACTCTCAAAGACTATGTCTGAGAAGATCTGCAAGGTGATGGATATGGCAATGACAATGGGTGCTCCATGTATCGGCATCAACGACTCAGGTGGCGCTCGTATCCAGGAAGGTATCGATGCTCTCGCTGGCTATGGTGAGATCTTCGAGAGAAACATTCTCGCTTCTGGTGTAATCCCACAGATCTCAATGATTTATGGTCCTTGTGCTGGTGGTGCTGTTTACTCTCCTGCATTGACAGACTTCACCCTTATGATGGAGGGTACTTCATACATGTTCCTCACAGGTCCTGCCGTTGTAAAGACAGTAACAGGTGAGAACGTTGACGCAGAGCACCTCGGTGGCGCAAGCGTTCACTCTTCTAAGTCTGGTGTGACACATTTCACAGCAAAGACAGAGGAAGAAGGTATCGAGATGATTAAGACTCTCGTTTCCTACATTCCTTCAAACAACATGGAGGAGGCTCCACGCACAGAGTGTACTGACCCTGTTGACCGTATGGACGACTCTCTCAACGAGATTATCCCTGAGGATCCAAACCAGGCATACGATATGTACAAGGTTATCGCTGCTGTTACAGACAATGGCGAGTTCTTCGAGGTTCAGCCTAAGTTCGCAAAGAACATCATCGTAGGTTTCGCTCGTTTCAATGGCCAGTCTGTTGGTATCGTTGCTAACCAGCCATCAGCATACGCAGGTGTACTCGACGTAAACGCTTCTCGTAAGGGTGCACGTTTCGTTCGTTTCTGCGACGCATTCAATATTCCTATCGTTTCACTCGTTGACGTACCAGGCTTCCTCCCAGGTACAGGTCAGGAGTACAACGCTGTTATCCTCCACGGTGCTAAGCTTCTCTATGCTTACGGTGAGGCTACTGTGCCAAAGGTTACCGTTACTCTTCGTAAGTCTTACGGTGGTTCACACATCGTTATGGGCTGTAAGCAGCTTCGTGCAGACATCAACCTTGCATGGCCTTCTGCAGAAATCGCCGTTATGGGTGCAGCAGGTGCCGTTGCCGTTCTTCAGGCTAAGGGTGCAAAGCAGGTTAAGGAAGAAGGTGGTGACGTTAAGGCATTCCTCGCTGAGAAGGAGAAGGAATACTCAGATCTCTTCGCTAATCCTTACCAGGCAGCTGGTTATGGCTACATCGATGATGTTATTGAGCCACGCAACACACGCTTCCGCATCTGCCGTGCACTCGCACAGCTCGCAACAAAGAAGCAGTCGCTGCCAGCCAAGAAGCATGGTTGCATACCTATGTAATTAAAACGAGCGAATAATGAACAACGAAATTTTTGCAGCAATAGCTATGGCGCTGCATGATGAAATCGGATACAACATGCATGATAGTGAGTCGGGAAGACTCACTATCAAAGCACGTAACACCGAATGGACATCGAAGCAGGCTAACATAACACAACTGAAATGAAAGAATACAAATACATAATCAACGGAAACGAGTACGCTGTCAGCGTGGGAGAACGTGTAAATGGCGTAACATCAATAACCGTCAATGGTGAGAACTATGACGTAACACTCGTTCCAGAACCAGTAGTTGAGAAGAAGCGCCCTGTTGTTAAGCCAGTCGTTAACAATACAAAGAGCGACGATGGCAACGACCTTCAGGATGCACTCCTTTCACCACTCCCTGGCACAATTGTAGAAATAAAGGTCAAGGCTGGCGACGAAGTGAAGGAAGGTGACTCTCTCATCGTTCTCGAGGCAATGAAGATGGATAACAACCTCACAGCAGAAAGAGACGGCGTAGTGAAGGCTATCCTCGTAGAGGAAGGCGAAGCTGTCAAGGAAAATACTCCTCTCGTAACATTCTGCTAAGAAGAATATCTTGAAAGAGAAATAAAGACAAAACAATATAATTATTCGTTTTTGTAACGAAAAATTCGCAAAACTTGCTCTTATTCCGTTAATTAACTGTAAACGGAGAGCGTCAGATGCGAATTTTTCGTTATTTTTTTGTAACTTTGCATCATAATTTGCAAATTATAGAAACAAAAATGAAGAAGATTCTGTTCATAAACCACGAAATTTCTCCTTACGTTCCAGAAACCGAACTGTCCATCATGGGCCGACGTCTCCCTCAGGCCATTCAAGAAAAGGGAAGCGAAATCCGAACATTCATGCCAAAATGGGGCATTATCAATGAGCGTCGCGGACAGTTGCACGAGGTACAGCGCCTTTCAGGAATGAACATAATCATCGATGATACCGATCACCCACTTATCATTAAGGTAGCATCCATCCCACAGACGAAGATACAGGTTTACTTCATCGACAATGAAGAGTTTTTCCTTAAGAGAAAGATGCTTTATGATGATGAGAACATACCTTACAAGGACAATGGCGAGCGTGCAATATTCTTTGCCCGCGGCGTGATTGAGACCATGAAGAAACTACGTTGGTCTCCAGACATCATCCATTGTCAGGGAATAATGAGTGCCTTCGTTCCTGTTTACATTAAGAAGGCATACAAGGATGAGCCATCTGTTAACAATGCAAAGATTGTGACATCCATATTCCCTGCAGAGAGCTCCATCATGCTGGAAGACTCACTCAAGCAGAAGATTGCATTCAAGGACATCACAATAGATAGTCTCAGCGATTATAACGACGTATTCACCATGGACGACATACGCCGTATTGCAATAGAGAACTCTGACGGCATCATAGCAGCAACGCCAGACGTTTCTCCAGAGATTCAGAAGATAGCAGAGAATGCAAATGTAAAATACCTTCCATATCAGGGAGATGATTTTGCAGATTCTTTCATCAACTTCTATGACAGCCTCTTTGAGGAATAATCTGTTTTCTTTCTAGAAGGCAAGGACCTTTTCATAGGGGTATAACAAATTGTATTTCCACAATAAAAAATGAAACGTATAATTCTCCCAATACTCACCCTTCTCTTCGTATTCTCATCATGTGATGACACAACAGGAGGCGTGGGCACTTCTCTTACCGACCTCAATGATAACATCGAAGTAACGGCATCCACATTCAACGCTACTTCCGAATCAGTTATCGTTGAATCAATCCTCTCCCACTCTACTACCGGCTATCTTGGAAAGATAAAGGATGCAGAGACCGGAGCATACATTACGAGTAACTTCATGACACAGTTCCATACTCTCGACGACTATGAGTTCCCAGCCGCTGACAGTATTGTTTCGAAGGATATCGCCACTGGTAAGATAAAGGCTGATTCATGTGAGGTCAGAATCTTCTATTCTACTTTCTATGGCGACTCTCTCGCATCAATGAAATGTACACTCCATGAGTTTGATCATCCACTCGAGGAAGGCAAGAAGTACTACACTACATTCAATCCTATAGAAAGTGGTTATATCCGCGAGGGTGGCATTCACAAGCAGAAGACATACGCCATCAACGACTATACTATTACCAACAAAGATCGTTGGAACAATATTCCAAACATAAGAATAAAGCTTGACGATCCATATACGGATAAGAACGGTAATGTACATAGCAACTATGGTACATACGTAATGCAGAAATTCTACGAGAACAAGAAGAACTTCCACAATTCATACAATTTCATCAACAATGTATGTCCTGGTTTCTATGTAGAATCTACAGCAGGTATTGGAAACATTGCCTACGTAAGTCTTACCCAGCTCAACGTATATTTCAGATACACTACGAAAATCACCGATAAGGACAAAGGTGGTTTGAAGGATACGATTTACAATGGTGTTGCAAGCTTTGTCGGAACGGAAGAAGTGCTCCAGAAGACCAATGTCAATCAGTCAAAGGCAGAACTCGAGAAACTTGCAAACGACAATTCCTGCACCTACCTTAAGACACCAGCAGGCATTCTCACTCGCATTTCCCTCCCTGTGGACGATATCATCAAGGGACACGAACTCGACACACTCAACTCAGCAAGCATCACATTGCTTCGCGAGAATAACAAAAAAACAGGTTCGTACTCCTTGCCTGCAGCACAGACATTGCTCATCCTTCCTGCTGACAGCATAGACAGTTTCTTTGACCAGGGAAAGGTAGCAGACTATCGCTCATCATTCATTGCATCATATTCCTCTACGACAAACAGTTATTCATTCGGAAACATTGCAAGTTTGATTCGCTATCTCTCTGATGCAAGAGACAAGTATCTTACTCTGCACCCAGAAATGACAATGCAGGAATTTGAAAAGCAGCATCCAAACTGGAATAAAGCCATTGTGGTGCCAGTAAATACATCATACGCAAATATCAGCAATACCTCCGTGCTTGCAAGAGTCACACACGATATGTCTTTGACAAGTACGAGACTATATGGTGGCAAGGACAATCCTAAGGCCATCAAGATAAATGTCACATACAGCAAGTTCAATAAATAGCAACATCTTATCATTGAATAATGGCAGACAACTTCCTTGAATATCATCGTGAGGAATATGAGAAGAGAAAGGCTCGTTGGCTCGCAAAGCAGAAGCATATAAGGAAGCCTGCTCGTCAACTGACCATCCAGAAGCCAGAAGACGAAGCATTATAAATATAAACAACAAAAATAAAACTAACTATGAACAAACAAATCGCAACAAACGCAGCACCTGCTGCAATCGGTCCTTACAGCCAGGCTATTGAGGCTAACGGCACTGTATACGTATCTGGTCAGCTCCCTATAGACCCTGCAACAGGAAACTTCGCAGAAGGTGGCATAAAGGAACTCACACGTCAGTCTCTCACCAACATCAAGAACATCCTTGCTGAAGCAGGCACAGATATGTCTCACGTTGTCAAGACTGGTGTTTTCCTTGCTGACATGGCTGACTTCGCAGAAATGAATGAGGTATATTCCGAGTTCTTCGCTGCTCCATATCCAGCACGCTCAGCCGTTGCAGTAAAGACTCTTCCTAAGAATGCTCGCATAGAGATTGAGTGTATAGCTGTAAAATAAAAGTTTTCTTACTATACAAGAGCACTTACTATATAATAAAGAATACCTTATTATATATAATATAAAAGGGTGAAGAATCAATCGTTCTTCACCCTTTGTTTATAGAAGTAATACCAGTATGTTCCGAGATATGAATTGCCAAGCACATTCAGTTTCTCTCTAATCGACGAGTATTTCTTTCTCTCCACTTTAATGAAATCCTCATAATCGGCATCAAGCACACTGCTATGATAAGTGAGTACGCGCTGTGAATGCAGATGCGTATATAGCACAAGTGCTTCCCTGAAATGCTTTGGCAGAGGATCCTTCGTGATGTCGTAATATTTACTTATCTCCGAGGCAAATGATTTCAGGTCACAATCAAGGAGATATGCTGTCAGGACATATTCAGGAAGGGCGCGTCGCGCAAGTCCTCTCTTTTGAACAAGATTAAGGAAATCAACAACTGTCATTTCCTCGCCAGGCACACCACCTATATTATTCCATAGTCTCTCATTACTTGTGAATAGGAATCGTGACTGCTCAGTACTTGGAATGCCATCACCTTTCTTCATAGGAAGCAAGGCCTCAGAAGAAGCCACCACTGGATATTCGAATATGCTCTCTCCAAGTTCCCCTTTTCTCATCAGCGAATAGGCGCAAAGCATTGTCATGGAGGCATCGTTACCATCGCATTTCTTTGCAACTTCAAGAGCCTTGTCATACTCTCCCGTATATACGAGTCTCTCCATTCTTAGGCGCTGGTGGAACGTTCTATTCGTATTTCCTATACCAATGGTGCAGAGCATCATCAAAGCCAAGAGGGCAAAGTTCACCAACGACACATCGGAAAACAGCGAAGAACTTACAACAGGTCGCTCTACTGCCCTACTCCCCTTCAAAACCAATATCAGTATAAAGGAAATGATTACTCCTGCACAAGCCAGCCATGAGTAGGGAGTGAGCAATACTATGCCCAAGGAAGACTCCGGACTTATGCTTGCAAGGGCAGCCAACATCATTAATGATGGCAAGAAAGAAAGCGAATAAAGCCTTTGCGGAAGTGTGTTGAGGGAAGCAACAAGCACCTGTATGATATATAGCAATGCCGTGATTATCACAGCACCCACCATACCATTCCATCGCGTCTTACCTCCCGACCATACATGTTGCGCATAAGCCAGCAAATCTGTCTGCAGGTAATAGACGTAGCAAAATACGAAACCGATAAAAACAATAGCACACGCCATGCGAATCATGGCGGTGCTATTCCTTGTATTACTCATATTAATTATTTTAATTCTTCTTAAGAACGACAGCAGAACGTGCTGGGATATAGAGTTTCAGCCATTCCTTGCGATCCTTCACGTAGGTCTCATCATAGTTGGTAAGATGAACGATAGAGTCATCAGAAGAACCGAAGCCACCGAAGTCAGGATTGTCCGTATTGAGAACAACGCTGTACGAGCCCGTAGGAACGAGGAAACCATAGTCAGTATAAGACTGCGTTGGAGAGAAGTTGAACACGAAGATAAGGTCGCCGCGCATAAATGCCATCACCTGATCACCCTCGTTCACCCATATCTCCTGCACAGGAGTCTTGTTGATGTTCTTCACCATCTTCAAGGTCTCAAGCATCTTCTGGTCGAAGTCACCGAGCCAATGATAGCAGAGTTCCTTATTATCCACGAGATTCCACTGACGACGAGCATACTTATGACTCCATCCATTTCCCTCGCGAGGGAAGTCAATCCATTCAGGATGACCGAACTCATTGCCCATGAAGTTGAGATAGCCACCGTTTATGGTAGAAGCCACAACGAGACGTATCATCTTATGCAGAGCGATACCGCGGTTTGCCACGTCATTCTCATCACCCTTCTTGAAGTGCCAGTACATATCAGAGTCAACAAGACGGAAGATGATTGTCTTATCACCCACGAGTGCCTGGTCATGACTCTCAGCGTAAGAGATAGTCTTCTCATCCTTACGACGGTTTGTCATCTCCCAGAAGATATCGCGAGGGTTCCATTGCTCATCGCTCTTCTCCTTAATCATCTTTATCCAATAGTCAGGAAGTCCCATTGCAAGACGATAGTCGAAGCCATAACCGCCATCCTCAAACTTAGCAGCAAGACCAGGCATACCAGACATTTCCTCTGCAATTGTAATGGCATTAGGATTTACATCATGGATAACCTTATTGGCAAGCATAAGGTAGCAGATAGCATCACCATCCTGACCACCGTTGAAGTAGTCAGCATATCCACCGAAGTCCTGACCGAGACCATGGTTATAATAGAGCATTGATGTCACGCCATCGAAGCGGAAGCCATCAAACTTGAACTCATCGAGCCAGTATTTACAGTTGGAGAGCAAGAAGTGCATCACCTGGTCCTTACCATAGTCGAAGCAGAGGCTGTCCCACTGGTTATGTTCGTGACGATCTCCAGAAAGGAAATACTGGTTAGGATCACCGCAGAGATTGCCAAGACCTTCATTCTCATTCTTTACGGCATGAGAGTGAACGAGGTCCATGATAACAGCAACGCCATTCTTGTGAGCCTCATCAATGAGAGCCTTCAGTTCCTCTGGAGTACCGAAACGGCTCGATGCTGCGAAGAAATTACTTACGTGATAACCGAACGAGCCATAGTAAGGATGCTCCTGAATAGCCATTATCTGGATGCAGTTATATCCAGCCTTGATGACACGAGGAAGTACATTATCCTTAAACTCTGTATATGTACCTACCTTCTCCTCATCCTGTCCCATACCGATGTGGCACTCATAGATGAACAGAGGGTCCTTCTTTGCCTTGAAATTAGGCTTCTTCCATTTATATTCCTCTTCTGGTGCCCAAACCTGAGCAGAGAACACCTTTGTCTCCTCATCCTGAACAACGCGACGCACCCATGCAGGAATACGCTCGCCTTCACCACCGTCCCACTTCACCTTCATCTTGTAAAGGTCGCCATGCTTCAATGCTGACTTTGGCAGTTTCAGTTCCCAGTTATGTGAATCCTTAATGCGCTTGAAGGCATACTTCTCATCTTCCTTCCAGTCGTTGAAGTCACCGACGAGATAGATAGCAGTTGCAGTAGGAGCCCACTCGCGGAGCACCCAACCACCACGACTGTTGCGATGCAATCCATACCACAGATAACCTGTAGCGAACTCAGCGAGAGTCTGCTTTCCATTACTCGTCAAGCGATCAATCATCCATTTAGCATGCTCGTATCTGCCACGAATAGCATCCTCGTAAGGTTCAAGCCACTTATCCTTTGCTACGAGACCAATATGCTTTGGAGCTGTCTCCTTCTTTGCGCCACACTTTCTTGTGCCGCACTTCTTTGCAGGAGCCTTCTTTGTTGTTTTCTTAACTTCAGCCATAATATTAAAAGCCTCACCCCAGCCCTCTCCCAAGGAGAGGGAGATATTAGATAGTAATAGAGGGGAATTATTGTATATTAAACTATTGACATTTTATATTCTCTTGCAGTAACTACAAGTACTCCCCCTTAGGGGAGACAGAGGGGGCTACTACGCCTTCACCTTAAAGATAGCCTTCTTGATTTCTGGTGCGAAAGCGATGCAAGGTGCATGACCATCCTGTGGGAAGAAGATAGCCATCATTCCAGGGCGGCAGGTCACATAGCTTGAACCTGGCACGTCAGGATACTTAGTGATATCCTTCTCTGCATTGTATGGAGTCTCTGGAAGATCCTCAAGAGGAATATATCCGAAAGTCTCTTCCTCATCGAGAGGAATCTGAATGTCAATCATATTTACGTGAGTCTCCATCACAGCCTCATCAGGAGTCTTGCCCTTAGCAGTTGTGATATTCACGAAAAGATCCTTATCCTTGATGATATGTTTTCCTGGCTCGAGGCTGTTGAGATCATTCTCCTCGATGAACTTTACTACGTCGGCAAACAAAGGATTAATGCCAACATAAAATTTCAGATTGTCAAGTGTGTCTATTACCATAGCTTTTAAGAATTAATGCCCCACCCCAACCCTCCTCTACAGGGAGGGAGTTTTATTTGTAGTGAGGGATTTGAAAATTAGTTATTATTTGTTGTTATTTTTTTAATATTAATAAAGGACTTTCCCGTAACTTCCAGTACTCCCCCTTTGGGGGGAGATAGAGGGGGCTTTCTATTTTTCCTGCCTCATTCCCTGTTCATAGGTTCCGGAAGCAGTAACCTGTCCATTGCGATCTTTCTCCACGAAGGCACCGTCGCGCATATCGTCAACATACGAGCCTTCGAAACGCTTTCCGTCCTTAGTTTCCTCAATAGCCTTACCATTACGCTTGCCATTGCGGAAGATTCCCTTGAACTTCGAGCCGTCAGCAAAGTGGATTATCATCTCTCCGTCCATCTGACCGTTCTTGAATGTGCCATCATAAACGCCACCGGACTTCTTCGTCAACTTACCCTTGCCGTTCTGCTTATCGTTCTTCCATTGACCTACATACACGTCGCCATTATGCCAGGTGAAAGTGCCTTGACCGGACTTATCGCCATTATCGAAATGACCAACATACCTGTCGCCGTTAGCATACTTCACAATGCCTTCACCGGTACGCTCACCCTGCACATAGTCACCTTCATACACGTCGCCATTCTGGAATCTGTATATTCCCTTGCCGTCCTGTATGTCGTTCTTCCATTGACCTACATACACATCGCCCGACGAGTATCTGAACTCGCCCTTGCCGGAACGCTGATTGGCAACCCATTGTCCATCGTATGTAGTACCGTCAGCCCAGTCAAAGTGTCCCTTGCCCTGCTTCTGGTCGTTCTGCCATTCGCCTTCATAGAAAGCACCGCTGGCATAGGTATATTTGCCTTTTCCCTGACGCTTGTCCTGCACCCATCCTCCTACATACTTATCGCCGTTGTAGTAGTACATGGTGCCTTGTCCCTGCTGATAGTCGCGAAACCAAAGACCATCATAGCGGTTATTGGTCATGAAATAATAAACACCCTTGCCATGCTGCTGGTCCTGAAACCACTGGCCTTCGTATTTCTCACCGTCAGAGAACTGATACACACCATATCCCTGACGCTTTCCTTTTACATATTCACCCTCAAAAGTGTCGCCATTGGCAAATTTTGCCACACCCTTTCCGTGAGGCTTTCCGCCCAGCATCTCACCCTGATAATCAGCTCCGTCATGCGTTGTGCATGAGCCGAGAGTTATCTTCTGCGCATTGAGTGTGAGAGGTATGAAAAGGGCTATTATAGAAAATATTTTATTCTTCACTGGTTATACAAGTTTTTATTTTGTTTTCAAAATTACAAAAAAATCCTCACATACCATAAACAATTATACTTTTTTTTAATATTTCCCCTTTTTTAATAGACTTTTTGCTGATATTCTTATTTATTTAATACCTTTGCAAAAGAAATTAACAATACAAGTTTCGTATATACTCAACTTGTAAGGAGTTAAAAGGAGTTAGCGCCTTAGGGCGCGGAGTTAACAGGGAGTTAAAAGACGTTTGTATTGAGCGCTCTGTACTATCGTCCCCATAACTCCCAAGCGACGAAGGAGCGTTAACTTCCCTATAACTTCCGTTAACTCCTTTCAAGTTGAGCAAGTTGCAAACTTGCAAAAATTGAATTAACAATATGAAATTCATAGGCATTATACCAGCACGCTATGCTTCCACCCGATTCCCAGGAAAGCCATTAGCCATGCTCAAAGGAAAGTCTGTCATACAGCGAGTTTACGAAAAAGTTTCTTCTTGTCTCGACGATGCATACGTTGCCACCGACGATGAGCGCATCTTCAACCATATCATCTCGTGGGGCGGTAAGGTTGTCATGACCTCTACAGAGCATAAGAGTGGCACGGATCGCATACAGGAAGCCATCGAAAAGATAGGTGGAGATTATGATGTTATAATCAACATTCAAGGCGACGAACCATTCATCGACCCATCACAGATTGAGACCATCTGCAAGTGCTTTGAAGACGCTGACACTCAGATTGCTACGCTCGGCATTCCTTTCCGTAAGGACATTGATGTCATCAGCAATCCAAACTCCCCAAAGATAGTCACCGATCGTCGTGGCTTTGCCATGTATTTCAGTCGTAGTGTCATCCCTTTCATCCGTGGCAAGGAGCAAGGCGAATGGCCTGAGGCATACCCATTCCTCAAGCACATCGGCCTCTATGCCTATCGTCGCGACACCCTCAAGGAAATCACTTCCCTACCCCAGTCGCCTCTCGAACTTGCTGAGAGTCTCGAACAGCTCCGCTGGCTTGAGAATGGCTATAAGATAAAGGTGGGCACGACCAACATCGAGACCATCGGAATCGATACACCAGAGGACCTTCAGGCCGCAGAAAAGGCCTTCATTATTTAATCGCTGCTTCCAGCGCCAGCTTCATCATCGTGGTGAAAGAAGTCTGTCGCTCCTCCGAAGTCAGGTGCTTCGTATAGCAGAAAGAGTCGCTGATAGTCAGCAGGCAAGCAGCATTCTTGCCTGTTGCTATTGCATTATGGAAAAGCGCGAACGATTCCATCTCAACACATTCTGTACCAGTGCGTTCCCTTATAGCCTTCCAATCTTCATCAGAATAGAACACATCAGCAGAATGCACTATGCAGGTCTTGCAATCTATGCCAAGTTCCTTAGCGCAATCCTTTATTGTCTGATTCAGCGTCTCGCTTGGCTTTATCATCTTATCTTCGCAACCGTTCTGCATCAAGGCGTATGTTGAATCGCTGTAGGCATAGTCAGCCAGCACCACATCCATCAAGTTCAGTCGCTCAGTATAGCTTCCTGCAGAACCTATCCTTATGATATTCTCCACATCATATCCCGTGAACAGTTCCCAGGAATAGATACCGATACTCGGCATACCCATTCCTGAAGCCATCACGCTCACTTTCTTTCCCTTATATGTTCCGGTATATCCCAGGATGTTTCTCACATCCGTCACGAGTTCCGCATCCTCAAGGAATGTCTCAGCAATAAACTTTGCTCTCAATGGATCACCAGGCATCAGCACCGTCTTTGCGAATGCCCCATCCTTTGCATTAATGTGTGGTGTCATAGTCTCAAGGTTTTTAGTGATAAATATAATAACCACCGCAAAGATACTAATTATTCTTTATACCCCAAAGAAAACTCCGTCTTTTTCCGAAATTATTTTGAAGATTGTGAAGCTTAGCTTCTCGATAGCTAAAGCTATGCTTCAGGGGTGCTAAAGCTACGCTTTAGGTATGCTAACACAGCCTGTTAGGAGTGCTAACTGGGCCATTTTGGTAACCTAACTCAGCCTTTCCTAAAATCAAACAAAATTAAAAACACTCTTCACTCTTCATAATAAGCATATAACGTCTTGAATTATAGATCGATATATGTATGAAGAGTGTATGAAGAGTGATGCATAGGTCATAGACACCTATGAAGAGTGTATGAAGAGTTGCCAACCACTCTTCATTCATATATTTGTTTTATTTTCTGCAAGTTACAAGTCATTTATGAAGAGTGAAGAGTTGAAGCACAAATTCATATTTGTTTTCACCTAAATCGGTAAAGAGCCATTTACGTTAATTATCCTTAATAATCACGAAGTAACTAAAAAATGGTGACAACATGTCATCACCATCATTTTTTCGGTTTTCCATAACTTTGCGCTTGATACATGGGTTCCATCAGTGACCACCCTGTGGAGAGACGCAAGTCATAGCCATGAGAGAAAAGGTCCCTTAGTAGTTCAGATATACCGCTGACGATGAAGTCTCGCTCTGTCCCACAGCCCGACAACGAGCAACGCATACCTCTGTCAAAGAGGAGATAACCAATATCAACATCGTTCTGCGACGAAGAAGTGTCCGGGAGAGCATTTTCTGTTTCTGCTGCTTACCAGCGCCCTTTTGAGGGGGCGCTGGCGTACTCGCCGAGAGAATGTTTTTATGCTCCGTTTCTACTTCGCCTGGGGGCTATAAATATTATGCGGGAGAAGGGGCTGGTGTGTACCTAAGTCTCCAAGTTCCATGAATCATCTCATCAGTAATTCAGGGAGAGTTCAGGGAGAGTTTAGGGAGAGTTGAGACAAACTCTCCCTGAAGATAACGCGCTATAGTTCAATGATATAAACAATCTTCAGGGAGAGAGGGAGAGTAGCGAGGAAATACTATATTTTTGATTTATCACTATCCTCTGCAGCCATTCTATAGTCTGCATTATTATTCGGCATGGAATATACCACAGCCTTGTGCTTTGGTGGTTCGATATAATAGTTATCATCATTATCCGCCCATTGTTCGCATTGTCGCATCACTATATCCAATGCCTGTTGTGCTCCTTCTGGTGGATATTTGTATTTCTTCAGTAGTCTCTTCACCATCACTCTCATCTTCGCCCTTGCCGACTCCTTATGATTCCAGTCAATGGTGCGGTTCTTGTGCAGAGCCTCTGTCAGTTCCCTCGTCAGAGCCACAAACTCATCATCGTTATATGCCTGACGAACGCCCTCTGGTGTAGATAGAGCATCATAGAAAGCCTTTTCCTCTGTAGTCAGACCAAGTTCATCGCCTTTCTCCTCTGCCTCCTTTATCTTCTGTGCCATTTCAAGGAGTTCCTTTATCACCTCCTCGTTTGTCAGCAGTCCTTTCAGATAGTTGGAAAGACTCTTGTTGAGCATATCAGAGAACAGATCGCTCTGCACCACATTCACCTTCGTTGCCTTCGTTATTCTCTCCTTCAGCAGCTTCGTGAGTATCTCCACGGCAAGGTTCTTCTCCTTCATCTTTGCCAGTTCCTCCATGAAGGCATCATCGAAGAGCGAGAACTCCAGTTTGCTGTCACCGAATAGGTTTATCACTCCCTCACTCTTTATCGACTGGCGAAGCAGTTCAGATATCCTGTCGTTTATCTCCTGCTTGCTTATCTTTCCCTTTCTCGAAAGTCTCTCCAATGCTATGCGAACAGCATCCATGAAGCACACCTCTGCCTTCTCCTTCTCTGAAAGCAACGAGCGGCAAAGAGTCATGGCATTATGTAGATTCCTTGCATGCTCCGTGAAGTCCTTCTTCCTCTGTTCCTTCTCTGGCGAGGCAAGGAAGTTTATGGCACCTCGTATCGCCTCTGCCTTCTTTGCATCGCTATCCTCAAAGAATGCCTCATAGTTGAAACCATGCAGGATGTTACGGCAAATTTCCATCTCCTCCTGCCATTTCAGCAATGCAGTCTTCGCTATGTCAGGGTCGCCGAAGCGCTGACGGTCACGGTTCGTATATTGCTTCATCGCCTCCTTCAATGCCTGTGCTATGCCCACATAGTCCACTATCAGTCCACCTTCCTTCTCAGGGAACACGCGATTCACTCTCGCTATTGCCTGCATCAGATTGTGACCGTTCATAGGCTTATACACATACATCGTTGCAAGACTCGGAACATCAAAGCCTGTGAGCCACATATCCCTCACGATGGCTATCTTCATCTCGTCATTATCATCCTTGAATCTGCGAGCCAGCTCTGCCTTGTCCTTGTCCGTGCCTATTATCTTGTGCCATTCCTCTGGGTCTTGGTTAGAGCCAGACATCACCACTTTCACCTTCTCCTGCCATTCAGGGCGAAGTTCCAGCATCCTCTTGTATATCTTGATGCCTATCTCTCTGGTGAGAGCCACAATCATCGCCTTGCCTGTGCACACATTCTCGCGGTTTTCCTCATAGTGGCCAAGAATATCCTTCACAAGTGAGTCTATAGTGGAGTCATCGCCAAGAAGCTTCTCCAGATGTGACAGTCTCTGCTTCGCCTCTTTTATCTGCTCCTCCGTAGCACCTTCATCGGCAAGTTTCTCAAACTCCTTGTCAAGGTCTTTCAATGCATCTTCATTCAGCGAGATGTTCACCACTCTGCTCTCGTAATATACAGGTCTCGTGGCGCCATCATTCACCGCCTGTGTCATGTCATAGATGTCGATATAGTCACCAAACACCTCTTCCGTGTCCTTATCCCTGTTGCTGATAGGAGTGCCCGTAAATCCGATGAACGAAGCACCAGGCAATGCCTCTCTCATCTTCTTTGCATAGCCCTTCTTCATCTTCTGTGCCTTCTCGTCCCATCTGTCTTCGCCATATTGCGAGCGATGTGCCTCGTCGGTCATCACTATCACATTATTCCTCTCCGTCAAGGCACCCTCGCCTTCATCGAATTTCTGAATCGTGGTAAATATGATGCCTCCGCTCTCCCTGCCTTTCAGCAAGGCATATAGACTTGTCTCGTCTCCCTCCGTGTTACGGCTCGAAGCCTGTTGCGGTGTCTGTCGAAGGAAGTTCTGGCATCGTGCAAACTGACCGTAGAGCTGATTGTCTAGGTCGTTTCTGTCCGTCACCACCACAAGGGTAACCTCTGGCAATCTTTGTATCAACTGATGAGCGAGAAACACCATAGAGAATGATTTTCCCGAACCCTGAGTGTGCCAGAACACACCTATCTTTCCATCGCTCCTTACAGCCTGATATGCTCTTTGCATCGCTTTGTTCACAGCATAATACTGATGATAGGCAGTAAGTATCTTGAATGTCTTTCCATCCTTATGCTCAAAGCAGATGAAGTTTTTCAGTATGTCTAAAAATCTCTCTTTCTTAAATATGCCGCGGAAGAAAGTCTGGTAGTCTGCCACAAGTGTTGACTCATACCTTCCATCCTCCGTTTTCCATTCCATGTATCTGCTTTCAGGCGATGTTATTGTTCCTGCCTTTGTCTCCGTCATGTCGGAGATTACGTTGAAGGCATTATATGTGAACAGCGTTGGCACCACCTGCTGATAGTTCTTTATCTGCTTGTAAGCATCCTCTATGTCAGCATTCTCTGCCGTGGCACTCTTTAGCTCTATCACAACGAGGGGCAGACCGTTCACCATCACCACCATGTCGCATCTCTTCTTGCTGAACTCCTCCACACTCCATTGATTCACCACCTTGAATGTGTTACGTCCAGCATCATCATAGTCTATCAGCTTCACGAGTGTCGTTCTCTCTCCATCAGTCGAAGAATAGGTCACCTCCACACCGTTCTGCATCCACGATGTGAAGGTCTCGTTGTTCATTGTCAGGTCACCCTCGCTGATGCTTGTCACCTTTCTCAAGGCTTCCTGTATTACAGCCTCGTTATGCTCAGGGTTTAGCCTACGGATGCAGTTCTCCAAGAGCGGTTTATAATATGGCTCGCGATAGTCTCGTTCCACATCATATCCGCACTCATACTCATAGCCCAGTTCTTCCCTGAACAGAGCTATCAGCGCTTGCTCGTATGCGTTTTCGTTGAAGGTGTTTGGCATAGTGTCTTGTTTTGTTTGTTTGGTCTATGTATAACGCCCATTTGCCAAGCAAATGGTAAGTGAACCTCTTCGTCGCTGGTCCTCTTCGTCGCAGCTCGGCTGCGTCGTCTCTCTCTCTCGGCTGCGTCGCCATCCCTCGGCTGCGTTGCTATTTATTCATCAGCTCCTCCAGTTCCTGCGTCCAGGGCTCGGTGCTTAGTGCTTTCGCCATCTCGTTGAGCTGCAAGCATTGGGAGCGTGTTATGGTGCGGCGCTCATTGTGATGCGACCATGGAGCAAGCATCAGCAGCTGCCCTTTAGCGCAAGCCTCGAAGTATTTACCTGGTGGCTTATACATCGGAGGGAATCCATTCTCGAGTATCACGATAAGTGGCAGACCAGCATCGAGGGCAGCCCGTGCTATCTGCTTCTCTCCTTCTGATATGCAAGGACTCACTATCACGCCACCAGCTTCGGCTCTATCAAGAAAATACTCCTTCTGCCGTTCTATCAACTGTAGGTTCCATGACGACTTGCTATTATGACATCTCACCTGCATCCTCATAGGGCGATCCAAAAGCCAGCGATTACCTATAGCAGCAAAGGTAAGGGTATCCTCTTCGCAGCTTGGCTGGTTTTGTTCGGTGCAGCTCGACTGGCTCTGTTGGGTGCATCTCGGCTGGTTCTGTTCGGTGCAGCTCGGCTGGCTCTGTTCGGTGCAGCTAGGCTGCGCCGCTTTATAATCTCTCTGCTGCGCCGCCACTTTCACCTTCAATTCGCTCACTACGCGAAACAGTTCCCTGTTCTCTCTCTTCACCAGCGCACGGTAAGGGTTGTCTTCCACATACCTTATCATCGACTCTAACTGTCCGCTATGAGAGAGTATCGAGTCCTGAAAGTTGGCACCGAACAACGGGGGAGGTGTTTCCGTGCCTTTTGCTCCGAGCCGTCCTTGAGCTGTCAGCATAGCCCAGTAGTGCTTGTTGCTGCGGTTCTTCACCTTACCTATTATCTTTCCCAGATGCAAGGGGATAGGCTCTCTCACGAAGAGCACCACATGCAGATGATCGGGCATCATCTGCAGCCTTAGTATCTTTATCTGTGGGTATTCGTTGCTTAGGGCATACCACTCTCTGCTCACCTTCTGACCGAGATCAGAAGGAAGGAAACGGGCTTTACGCTCTGCCAGCTGATTCTGTTCGGTGCAGCTTGGCTGGCTTTGTTCGGTGTAGCTTGGCTGGTTTTGTTCGGTGCAGCTTGGCTGGTTCTGTTCGGTGCAGCTCGGCTGTACCGTTCCTTCCCACTCCAACCTACCGAAAAGGGGGACCGACCTATCTGCCTGCGAAAGATTTACCATATAGATGCATCTCGACGTATAGTCATGTCCTATACGCCGTCTCAGCATGCTATGCTCTATGTCATAGCGCCAGCCGATACCTTCTATGTATTTCAGTTCCTTGTCGGTCATTGTCTCTTTTTCTATATCTCTATCTCTCCATTCATCAGCTTTGGAAGAAGAGTGTCGCGGAGTTGAGCGAGGTGGAGGTTTTGTTGTTTGTTTGACAGGATCTTTTCAAAAAAAGATTTTGCCAGTTTATTATAATGAGAAATTATATCCTCGGTAGGAATTATGATAGATAAAGTATCTACATCCTTTCCACTTATATTTGGTTGTGCACTTCCTTGTCCTCTGTTAATTATCTCATTATATATTCTTTCCTGCTTCAGCGTATTGAATAAGAAAGGAAGACATTCCATAGGTTCACCTAGAGTAAAGAATTTACCAACACGTTGATTTATGTAGGTGTTTTTTATCTCAGGTATGATACAAAACTTACCGATTGTAGCACCAGTCATTGCTATAATAACATTACCTTTTGAAGCTCTAAACTCTTTAGCCTTTATGGTGTTTACGGAATCAACGTATGAACAGTCTGACAAATCCAACTCTCCAGATTCTGTGATGTTCTTTATTTTAATTATTTTACATCCTTTATCTTTCCACCAAGAACTCTTGAAGGCGAATCCTGATTTGAGCTTTGCATATTCTCCCAGCGTTCCCACTCTCCACCCTTCAGGAATCAAGCCTAATTCGCTTTCAACGAACTTGCCATCTTTGAAAGGCTCGAAGTCAACAAACCAACTCTTGAAGATAGCCTGTGCCATCTCTTCCAACTGAGCATTTATCTTGTTGTTCAACTCTATCTTGCGGTCAAGAGAGGAAAGGATGGAGGCTATGCGGCGCTGGTCGTCAATTCCTGGTAAATCAATTTCTTGTACAGCAAGAGTTCCCACCGCCAATCCTGGTTGAGCTGATTGTCCTGATAATCTTTCTAAATGCAATTCCGACAATAAGCATGACAAGTAATAATTATCTGCTAATTCATTTCCTTGAACTACTACAGCATGTTCTGTCATGTGCGCTTCGCCTTCAAAATAACGAACATTACCACAATATGCACCTTGCCGTCCTATTATTGCACATGAACCTTTGAAGTTTGAAGTCAAAGAGTAACCTCGTAACCCATTACCTCCATATATAGGGAATGGACCAGTTTCATATACATTTGCTGCTTTGATGTTTTTTCCAGCGCTTAATCTGGAACAGACATCTTTTAATAGATATCTTTTGTACTCCATACCTACACCTCCCATCCAATACTTGCGAGTTGCTTTCTTATCTCTTCCTCCTGCTCACGACTCTCCTTGAAGAGCTGGGTGAGGGATGAGGTGAGACGCTCCATCTTCTCTGCAAAAGGCTCTCCATCACCTTCATCTTCGGCGATGCCTACATAGCGACCTGGAGTGAGGATATAGTCCTGCTTCTTGATGTCCTCGGTAGAGACAACTGCGCAAAAGCCTTTCTCATCTTCAAGAGTGCCCTGCTGATAAGCATGGAATGTATCAGCTATCTTCTTGATGTCTTCCTCTGGACTCAATTCACGGAGCTTGCGAGTAACCATCGTACCCATCTGTCTTGCATCAATGAAAACAGTCTTCCCCTTCTGCTTCTTGTTGCGACTGATGAACCAGAGGGCTACAGGAATGCCTGTGCCATAGAAGAGCTTATCAGGCAGGGCTACGATGCCTTCCACAAGGTCTGACTCTATGATGTTTCTGCGAATATCTCCCTCGCCTCCGCTCTGACTTGACAGGGCTCCATTAGCGAGAACGAGACCGAGTTTGCCGTTAGGGGCAAGGTGGTGTATCATGTGCTGAATCCAGGCGAAGTTGGCATTGCCCGTTGGTGGCAATCCATACTGCCAGCGAACATCTTCCTGAAGACTTGATTGTCCCCAATCAGAGAGGTTGAAAGGTGGGTTTGCCATGATATAGTCTGCCTTCAACGTAGGGTGCTGATCGTCAAAGAATGTGTCGGCATACACCTTACCGAGATTTGCTTCAAGTCCACGGATGGCAAGATTCATGTGTGCCATCTTCCATGTGTTAGGGTTTGCCTCCTGACCGTAGATGCTTATCTTGTGGAGGTCACGGCTATGGCGCTCAATGAACTTCGCACTCTGCACGAACATACCGCCACTTCCGCAGCAAGGGTCATACACTCTGCCCTCGTAAGGCTCCAGTATCTCCACTATGGTGCGGACTATGCAACTTGGGGTGTAGAACTCTCCGCCTCGCTTGCCCTCCATAGAGGCAAACTGCTGAAGGCAATACTCGTAGGTTCTGCCCAGAAGGTCTTTCTCATCGCCTGCATCGTGCATCTTTATGTTGGTGAAGAGGTCAACAACATCACCGAGGCGACGCTTGTCTAACTCTGGGCGGGCAAAGTTCTTTGGCAGAATACCTTTCAGTCGAAGGTTCTCCGTCTCTATGGCAGTCATCGCTTTGTCTATCACGATGCCCACCTCTGGTGTATGTGCAGCCTTGCTTATCTCGCTCCATCGTGCTTCCTTTGGCACGAAGAAGACGTTCTCTGCCATATACTCATCCTTATCCTCCTCGTCAGCATATTCATCAGCAACGAGCTCAGCATATTTCTCCTCAAACTTATCAGAGATATACTTCAGGAAGATGAGACCAAGCACCACACCTTCATATTCAGCTGCATTCAGATTACCACGAAGCACATCTGCTGCCTTCCAAATCTTATCTTCAAAACCTATCGAAATGGTATCTGTTGTTTTCTTTGCCATCAGTAGAGTTTAGTCATTTAATCATTAGTTTCCACAAAAGTAATTATTATTTTCCAAACAACCAAATTAAGTACTGATAAAATAATAACTTGGGATATTTTTTCTTTTCTTCTCGATTCTTTTTTCTTCTCACAACACATCATAACTCTTTGTGTGTCCGAACTCTTTTTAGACAGAAAAAAGCCTCACTACCATTAGGCAATGAGGCTAAATATGATTTCGGTATTATTAGGATTTTGGCAATTTAAGAGTTGTATTATCTAATGATGCAACTCGACGCAACTGGTGCGGCTCAATCAGTTTAACGTCATGCAGAGCGTTAGGCAGTTTTATATCTTAACAGAAGTAACTCCGTTTATGTTGTTCGTTTTCCTGGATGTTTCCAATTACCTTACCAACTATGTGGCTGATGTCCGGAATCCATGTCCCAGTGTCTTTAGCTCTGTCCACGACATTCCTAAGAAGGGATTGCTTATCCCTTGTGATGCATCCAGCATTCTCTGCTGTTCGATGGCTTCCTCTGGAGTCACCTGACAGTTCCAATACTGTTTGGATTCTCTTATCGTGTCCAAATAGTTGTTCCATTCTTTGCTCATGTTATTTTCTTAGTTCGTTTCTGATATATCTCCAGCGATACGCACTGGTGCGACTTAATCAGTCTATGTTTGAGTTTTGTTTATGAATTCTTCTTCCGTCACCCTAAGGTGTGTGCGGATTCTAAATCATAGTGCAAAAATAACGATTATATTCCAAAAGACCAAAGTTTTTCTTTCTTTTTTCCAGAACACTTCACTCTTTCCACCAGTCTTCCTTCTCTGTACTGATAACGCGGACAAGTTCGTTCATCACCATGCACATCTCGCGGTTCACGGTGACGTCACGCTGATAGAGATAGGTCCAAGGGGTGATTTGACAGAGACGCTCTTCAGCCATAGCATAGAAGGACTGGCCAGCGGGTTTGTAACGGTCGGAGAAACCGTTGTCTATAACCTCTACGACGGGTAGGCGCTCCTGAAGCAACTGTTTTAGAATGTCCCTCTCCTTCGGACTGATGAAGGCAGAGATGATGACAGCACCGTCGCGTGCTGCCTGCAATACTGCAGCCTTCTGTTGCTCGAAACGGAAGGCATCGGCACGATGGCAGATGAGGGGCAGTTTCCTCTCTGCTGCGAGTAGCGAGATATTGCCCACGACATCGAGATGGAAGGAAGAGGTGCTGCCGTTAAGGCGCGGAAGAACAGTTGCGAAGGCGCGTTCGAGAGCAAGGGGATTACGAGCGAAGAATTGGTCAGCGAAGAGACCGTGCCTAACGGCATCTATGTGCCAGTTTCTTGAGTGCTGATTACGACTAACGGTGAAGCGATTACGCTTAGAGCGTGTAATAAGGCGCTTGCGCGGGTTGTTGCGGATATACTCGCGCTTTATCTCCACCTCCTCGGGAGTGACCGCCTCCACATCATTATAGCCGCGAGTGAAGAGAGCTGGGCCACGGAGGGAGCGTGTGTGGTCCGGGTCCTGCCATTGAGCGCGGAGGGCTTTGTCCAGAGCTTTGTGTCCCTTGCCATTAGGTGACGCTGTAGCATCTTTTTGCCTACGCATCTCGCGCCAAGGGATGCCCAGCGTGTCCCAATAGCAGTGTGTGCCGCCAATCATCAGACCATTTATAATGATACCCAGGTGTTCGCTATTCGCTGGTGATAGATGAAGAAGGGCATGAAGATGCTCGGGCATCACCTGTACTTCTTCGCACTCACACATGGGATGAAATGACGAAACTGTTCTCCAAACGTCTTCCACCGCCTTGCCTAACGGTGTCAATACGCAGCGGGGAGCATTAGCGGTACCGTCGGGGGCATCGGCATCACCTTCGAGGAAACCGAGAACGGGTGCATCGCCACGCACGTTAAGAGTGACGTGAAACCACCCCTCGGTGTAGTCATTGAGGGGATTACGTTTCAGGGCATCGGGAGTGGATTTTTCCTTTTCGCGAATCTTGGCTATCTGTTCGGGAGTAAGGGACATGAGGGGATGGTTTGACGCGTTTTGAAGAACTTGTTTTCGTTGCTTTTCCTAAGAAGGATTAACAAGAAACGAGGGTTGTCCCCTCGTTTCATTTCACTTTTTCACTTTTTAATAGTTGAAGACGTCTTCGAGAGTGAGGCGCTTAATGGTGCCTATCTTCTCCAAAGCGTTCATATTGAGTTCTTTTTCATCACCAAGGATAAGGTAGCGATAAGGCTTGTTAGCGATGTGGGAATTGGCAAAGCTTACGACATCCTTGAGGGTGAGACGCTGCGCATTCTTATAGACGAGTTCGCGAACTGACTTGCTCAATCCGAGACGCTCTGCTGAGAGCTGGGAGGTGAGCAGGTCCATCTTGATAGTACGCTCCGTAGCGATATTCTTCAGGAGAGTCTGCTTGGCAACATCGAATGCCTCCTGCTGCTGAGGGATGGTGTCAAGAATCTGCTTGAATGTACTGATGCAGTCGAGAAGCTTATCGTTCTGGGTGATGATGCTCGTCACGAAGTTCTCCTTCTCATCCTTATAACCAGGGATGATATAATATGCACCTGCGCTATAGGCAAGACCACGAGTCTCACGGAGTTCCTGGAAGACTATGGTGTTCATTCCACCACCATAGTAGGTATTGAAGAGCTGGATGGTGGCAAGTTCCTCTGGATTGATGAAGCGATCCTCACAGTTGTACATACGCATATGTACGTTCTTTGCCTGATAAGGAGCGATGTAAATCTCATTCTTTGGAGTTGCCTCACGCTGCACAGGCTTCAGGTCACCAGTAGCCGTGAGTTTCTTTGCCACCTTATGGTTTGCACTAACGGCAGCAACAACCTCCTTCATGTCCATAGGACCATAATAAAGCACGGTATGCTCACGAGTATTGAGGAGCTTTGCTGTGGCGAGGATAGTCTCAGGCTTTGTCTCGCGGAGTTCCTTAACGGACTTCTCTCGATAGTAAGGCGACTTTGTGCCGTAATAACCATAGGCACAAAGGGCGCGGAAACAGTTCTCCTGATTAGCCTTGGCATCGGCACGGCTCTTCTCGATGAGGTCAATATAAGAGCCATACTGCTCATAGTCAGCCACGGCATTGGCGATGATATGCTCATAGAGTTTCATTGCCTCCACCATGTTCTCGCTGAGACCGGAGAGTGTAACGTTCACTTCCCTTTCACTTGCATTTATCTTATAGTTGCATGCCATGGAATAGAACATCTTCTGAATCTGCTCAGCAGAATACTTCTTCGTGCCGATGAGTTCGAGATAGTCAGAGAGATAGTCGATGAAAGGCTCTGCATCGGTGCCGAAGTTGTAGTTATAGATGAGGGTGAACAAACCGTTGACCTCATTCTTCACATAGCGGAGAGGTAGCTTTGTCTTCGTAGCCGACTTGGCAATTTCCTTGTCATAGTCAGGGAATACAGGGAGGATTTCAGGGCTCTGCTCGTTGATGATATCGGTTACGAACTGACTCTGATACTCGCGGTTAGCAGGAATAGGAGTGATGGCAGGTTTGTCAATCTTCTTAAGAGTGGTGTCCTCACCCTGTTCCTTATAGATAACGACATAGTTGTCCTTGAAGAAACTGTTGGCAAAGCTTACGATGTCGGCCTTCGTTATCTTAGAAAGACGCTCGATATGATTGACCTCATCAGCCCATTCCTTATTACATATAAAGGCATCGGTCATAGCTCCCACACGACTCTCGTTATCCTCAAGAGCAGCATATTCAGCTTTCTTCATATTGTTCACAATAGCCTTCAGCATGCCCTCATCGAACTCGCCACGCTTCAGCTTCTCTATCTCTGCAAGAAGGATATCCTTCACCTCCTTATTGGTCTGTCCCTCCTTTGGCATACCCTGGAGAAGGAAGCATGAATACTCCTCAAGTTCCTGAATGCCAGCACCGGAATAGGCAACCTTCATAGGTTGATTAACATCGAGGTCGAGCAATCCAGCCTTGCCGTTGGAGAGGAGATTATCGATGATGGAAAGCGTATCCAACTGATAACTCTTTGCCTCCTTTGCCTGCCATGCCATGAACATGAAGGCTGCCTCCTGACCGAGAACGACGGTGTCGGTAGGTTCCGTAATCTTCTTCACGGCAGGATATGAAGGGCGAGAGAGACTATCGTTCCTCTTCCACGAGCCAAAGTATTTCTCAATGAGAGCGATGGTCTGCTCAGGATTGAAATCGCCAGAAAGGATGATGGCTACGTTGTTTGGGCAATAGTAGTTGCGATAGTAGTTCTCGATGTTCACTATCGACGGATTCTTCAGATGCTGCTGAGTGCCGATGGTTGTCTGGGTGCCGTAAGGATGGTTAGGGAAGAGCTTAGCCGTGAGTGCAGGCCACATCTTTCGCTGGTCCTTTGCGATGCCCATGTTATATTCCTCATAGACAGCCTCAAGTTCTGTATGGAAACCACGGATGACGAGATTCTGGAAGCGGTCAGCCTCTATCTTCAACCATTTTTCCAGTTCGTTGGAAGGAATCTCGTTGACATAGACAGTCTGGTCGAAACTGGTATAGGCATTTGTTCCGTCAGCACCGAGCGAGGCGCAGAGCTTGTCATATTCGTTAGGGATGTTATACTGCGCTGCGAGCTGCGAGATAGAGTCTATCTCATGATAGCACTGGCGACGCTCAGCCTCATCGGTGAGGGTGCGATACACTTCGTACTTATCGCGAATCTGGTCGAGGAAAGGTTTCTCCTTCTCATAGTCGCGGGTGCCATACTGCTTCGTGCCCTTGAACATGATGTGCTCCAGATAGTGAGCAAGACCTGTTGTCTCGGCAGGATCATTGCGGGAACCAGTATGAACGGCGATATTTGTATAGATGCGAGGCTTATCCTTATTCACCGAGAGATAAACCTTCAGGCCGTTCTTGAGTGTATAGATACGTGTCTGCATAGGGTCGCCAGGAACGCTTGCATAGTTCTGGGCAGAGGCAGACAAGACTGCTAAAAAGACAAGTATTAAGGATGTTATTTTTTTCATGATGAAATGATATATAAGAATTACGAATTACTATTTACTAATTACTTAGATACATATGAAGGATAAGAAACATCGCTTAAAGTAACTAAGTAACTAAGTAATTAGTAATCCGTAATTCGTAATTAACAACTTGAGATTACGAAAATTGACCTACTCCCACTCGATTGTTGAAGGTGGCTTTGAAGAGATGTCATAGCAAACGCGGTTGACACCCTTTACCTTATTAATAATCTCGGTGGAAACCTTTGCCATGAAGTCGTAAGGGAGATGTGCCCAGTCAGCTGTCATAGCATCAGTAGAGGTAACGGCACGGAGAGCAACAGGATGCTCGTATGTGCGCTCATCGCCCATGACACCTACGCTGCGAACAGTAGAGAGGAGGACTGTACCTGCCTGCCATATCTGATCATAGAGAGATACCTCAATCTCGCCATTCTCCATGTTTGCAGGAACGCCTGCTGCGAGAACGCGACGAGCCTCTTCGCCAGAGAGCTTCACCTTATACTCGCGGAGACCACGGATATAGATATCGTCAGCATCCTGAAGGATACGAACCTTCTCAGGAGTGATGTCGCCAAGAATACGAACTGCGAGACCAGGACCTGGGAAAGGATGACGGGTGATGAGATGCTCAGGCATACCCATAGAGCGACCTACGCGACGTACCTCATCCTTGAAGAGCCACTTGAGAGGCTCGCAGAGAGAGAGGTGCATCTCCTCAGGGAGACCGCCTACATTGTGATGGCTCTTGATTACCTTGCCTGTGATATTGAGCGACTCGATGCGGTCAGGATAGATAGTGCCCTGAGCGAGCCACTTAGCACCTGTCTGCTTCTTTGCCTCAGCATTGAAGACCTCAACGAAGTCGCGACCAATAATCTTACGCTTCTGCTCTGGGTCGGTGACACCAGCGAGGTCAGCGAAGAACTTCTCAGAAGCGTCAACGCCGATAACGTTAAGACCGAGGCACTTATAATCTTCCATAACATCACGGAACTCATTCTTGCGGAGCATACCGTGGTCAACGAAGATACAGGTAAGGTTCTTTCCTATTGCCTTATTGAGAAGAACGGCGGCAACGGAAGAGTCAACACCGCCAGAGAGACCAAGGATAACCTTGTCATCACCAAGCTCTGCCTTGAGTTCAGCAACTGTAGTCTCTACGAAAGAGTCTGCCGACCAGTCCTGATTAGAGCCGCAGATATCAACGACGAAGTTCTTAAGGAGCTGTGTGCCCTGGAGGGAATGGAATACCTCTGGATGGAACTGAACAGCCCAGATAGACTTAGAATCAGCAGCGAGGCTGATGCCCTGCATGCAAGGGAGTCCCTTGACGTCTTCTACATAATAGGCAGCATTCTGCACCGATTCTGTAGAAGCGATAACCTTACCGCCAACAGGGAGCTGGGTGATGGTGTCGCCATGAGACATCCACACCTGAGAGTTGTCAACGAACTCGCGGAAGAGAGGATTCTCCCTGTCCATGCTAACGAGATGCTGACGACCATACTCACGAGAAGGAGCTGGCTCTACGTTGCCACCATTGGTATATGACATATACTGGGCACCATAGCAGATGCCAAGGACAGGCTTACGACCAACGAACTGAGTGAGGTCAACCTTGAACGCCTCTGGGTCATAGACGGAATAAGGTCCGCCAGAAAGAATGACGCCGATGACGTCATCATCATTGCCCACAGGATACTTGTTGTAAGGCATGATCTCGCAGAAAGTGTCGAGCTCACGAACGCGACGTCCGATAAGCTGCGTGGTCTGACTGCCAAAATCAAGAATGATAATCTTTTGCATAGTTTTATTTTTGGTTTTGATTTTTTTCGATGATTCGATATTTCGAGGTTTCGATTTTTCAAGGGTTCGACTTTTCGGCTCTTAAAGCCAATCCTCTACGTTTATCTTCTCCAGAGCGTCGAGCTTGCCGACATCGAGGAGGCGCAGGTCCCTCTTCACTACTCCTCGTATCTTCCTGTCCTTGCAACGATTGAGATAGAAATTCATGATAGGGAAACGCTCTGGCCATTCCTCCATATCCTGAAGGAGAGGATGGTTTATGGTATGAATGCCAGAGAAGGCGTAGAGACGAAGGGAAGCTCGCGAGAGGAACATCTCAGCCACTGAATCATATTCGCCAGGAGTATATCCCGACATTTCCTTTATCTCCTCATACGGACTCTTTATCTCTCCTGTAGAGATATTTGTCCATCCCACGAGGCGCATGTCATCATCGAAGAGAAGATAGCGCTGCGTCTTTCTCTCACTCACAAGGAGAAGGGCATCATCCATGCCTATCCTATCACAGAGCTCGCGGAGATTAACATTGGAGAGAATATCCACATTATGTATGAGGATGGGCTCGTCGGGAGAGAAAAGATGGGAAGCCTTGCGAATGCCTCCACCAGTCTCGAGAAGAGCCTCTGACTCATCGGAGATGCTTATCGGGATATTGAAATGAGGCGCAGCAACGCTGAGGAAATTCTTTATCTGCCCAGCCTTGTGATGAACATTCACGACAGCCTTTCCGCATCCAAAGGATATGAGTCTTTCAATGACGATTTGCAACAATGACTTATCTCCCACAGGGACAAGTGCCTTTGGGATAATATCTGTAAGAGGTTTTAGTCGCGTGCCCATTCCCGCCGCGAATATCATTGCTTGCATGATGCAAAGTTACAAAATTATTCCGAAATGAAAAACAATAATCAAGAAAATAACAAATAAAGAGTGTTTTCCTTGCACAAAAGATGCCGTTTATGTCATTTATCTTGCATTTTACAGGAAAAAAGCGAGATTAGTGAGAGGAAAAACTTGTAAACATGATAGAAATTTATTACCTTTGCGGACAAGTAGGCACGTTCCCTGTTTCTTCACGAAAAGATACGTTCCTTTTTTCTTCAATACTAAAATTCCATTTGCTCATGAATAAGAAGACCAGCATCTCGCGCACTATCCACAACTGGATACTTGTATCAGTACTCGCAGCCTTCGCCGTAGCCACGAGTGTATCATTCGTCATGAACACGCGAATGTCACGCAAAAGCACCGAGAATCTGTTGAAGACTCATCTTGAAGATGTCTGTTCGGCCGTACATGAGACGGATAGTCTGACGATTCTCAATTCCGTGATACGATGGGCGGATTATTTCAACAACTTTGAATCCTTTGAACCAACATCAGAGTTCATCCGAATGGTGAACAACATCGCTTGGGGTAATGACATCGACGAGATATGCTTCATCAATGATAAAGGAATCATAGAATCTTCGAATGAGGAAAAATATCACGGATACGACATGGCTTCTGCAGAGCAGTCAAGAGAGTTTCTCATACTGCTGCGTGACAGTACTGTGAAGACGTTCATCCAGGAACTTCGCGCACAAGGAATGAACAAGGCAACAAGGATGCGATATGCTGCCTCCACTTTCACCACGCATCCCGGCTTCATAGAGATAGGCATCAAGGAAGAGAACTACAAGAAGCACATTCTCAACCTATTGGAAGGCTCTACGCGCTATCGTCGCATCGGTGATACGGGAAGCATATACATCTTCGCTCCCGACTTCCATATCATCAGCGCTCCTGCCACCTGCACGGATACAATATCGCTGGGCATAACGAGAGAACTACTTGAAGCCCAGGAACCATCGACTATTTTCCAGAGCGAGGTAAGGGGTGAGGACTGCTACTGCATGTACAGCATTGAACAAGGATGCTACGTACTTGCCATACAGCCTGTCAGCGAAGCAACCCTTACGCGCAATACGGCAGTTTATCTTTCCTCTGCTACCGTGTTCATAATATTCATCATACTATTCTTCATCATTTGGTGGTTGATTCGCAAGCTTGTGGTGCACAATATAAACAAGGTGAATAACTCTCTCACGAAGATTACAGACGGAAACCTCGACGAGAAGGTTGACGTGCGCGATTCATACGAGTTTGACTCACTTTCCACGGACATCAACAAGACCGTCACACGCCTGAAAGAATACATCCACGAAGCAGAGACACGCATGGATGCCGACCTTTCCCTGGCAAAGGCTATCCAGCTTTCCGCACTTCCTTCTACTTTCCCAGCCTTCCCTAACCGTACAGACTTTGATGTATTTGCAGGAATGTTGACAGCAAAGGAAGTGGGTGGTGACTTCTATGACTTCTATTTCTCTGACCAGGACACCTTCACCATCACCATAGCAGATGTGGCAGGAAAGGGAATACCAGCGGCAATGTTCATGATGAGAGGAAAATCGACGATGAAGAATATCATCAGCACAGGAATGGAACTCGAGACCGCATGCAACGAGATAAACACATCTCTCTGCACCAATAATGACACTAACACGTTCGTCACGGTATGGGTGGCTCAAATAAACCTGACATCAGGTCTCATGACTTTCGTAAACTGCGGACATAACCTTCCTATCGTTCGTCATCAGAATGGGAAATTCGAATTTGCACAATGCAAGCCGAACCTTCCTCTTGCCACTTTTGATGCCTTCCAGTATGAGCAGGAGACGATACAGCTGCAGCCTGGCGATGAGGTATTCCTTTATACCGACGGTGTAACAGAGGCTGCAAACAAGAATGATGAGCTCTTCGGCGACGAAAGACTTATCGATACACTCAACAACATTCCTCTCTCTAAGGCTTCATCGCCTCAGGATATATGTAAATACATACTCTCGGAGGTACAGGACTTCGCTAACGGTACTGAGCAGAGCGACGATATCACCATGCTTTGCTTCAAATATCAGGGCAAGCAAGATTAACGATTTGGGAGGGGGCAGAGGCTGAAAAATCAATTATTAGCATGTTCTTGATATAAAAATATGTCAAGTAATGTATTATCACTAAAGTTTTATGCCATTTCATTTGCATATTTTAGGGAAAATATATAACTTTGCACCCCGTAAAAGGAGCATACCTTTAAAAACATCGGGAAGCATGGTATGGAATACCACTTCCCCGGTGTAACCCAAAAACAAATCCAACACGAGAGCCAAAGGTTCGTTGACTTGGAATTTCCTGTGGTTACGTCGATAAATTACATTTTTCATTTATCAACTTACTCACCCGAAATGAGCAACCGCTGCACAGTAAATCCGTAGCGCGTGTTATTTCCCAAAAAAGATTTTTCAGATTATAGGATGAAGAAATCAGTTTCTGACATGCTATGTTGCAAAGGCGTGAAGCCCTTGACTATGCTTACTGCCTATGACTACCCTACTGCCTGCCTCATGGATGAAGTGGGTATCGACATGATTCTCGTAGGCGACTCGCTGGGCAACGTAATTCTCGGATATGAGAACACACTTGCCGTGACCGTGGACGATATGATTCATCACGGAAAGGCTGTCTGCCGAGGAGCAAAGAACACCTTCGTGGTAATTGACATGCCGTTTATGTCATACCAGACATCGGTGGAGGATGCTGTTCGCAATGCAGGATGGATAATGCAGGAGACAAACTGCCAGGCCGTGAAGATGGAAGGCGGAGCTGAATATGCTGACCGCATAAAGGCCATCGTGCAGGCAGGAATACCTGTGGTGGCACATATAGGACTTACACCACAGTCGTTCAATATGCTTGGTGGTTTCCGCGTGCAAGGAAAGACGGAGGCTGCGGCGAAGAAACTTATCAATGATGCGAAGGCTGTGACTGAGGCTGGTGCGTTTGCCATCACTCTGGAGTGCGTTCCTGCTGCCTTGGCTAAGATGATTACGGAGCAGGTAAGCGCAGTGACGATAGGCATCGGTGCTGGCAATGACTGCGACGGTCAGGTGCTCGTCTATCAGGATATGCTGGGCTATACCAATGGTTTCACTCCTAAGTTCGCAAAGAAATATGCCAACCTTCATGACATCATGACGGATGCTTTCCGTAAATACAAGGAGGAATGCGAGAATCGCTCGTTTCCAGCAAAGGAGCACACCTTCGCCATCAGCGACGAGGTGTTGGAGAAGTTGTATTAGCCCCTCTCCCCTAACCCTCCCCCGAGGGGGAGGGAGTAGATAGTAATGTACATATAAAAAAAATATCAGTAATAACAATTAATAAATCCCCATAATCCTTCTAATGTAACAAAAGTTCCTCCCCTTAAGGGAGGTTAGGTGGGGCTAGAACTTTTTATCATGCAAGTAGTAAAAACCATAAAGGAAGTTAGAGAGATAGTTAAGGAATGGAAGAAGGAAGGTTTGAGCGTTGGTCTCGTGCCAACAATGGGCTACCTCCACGAAGGTCATGAGAGTCTTATTGTGAAGTCGGTGAGTCAGAATGACCGCACCGTTGTTTCCGTTTTCGTAAACCCAATACAGTTTGGTCCTACGGAGGATCTTGAGGCATACCCTCGCGACCTTGAACGCGACAAGGCTCTCGTGGAGCGTGCTGGTGGTGACCTCATCTTCAACCCAGAGCCAAGCGAGATGTATCCTTCCCATTTCACTTCATTCATCGACACAACAGAGACAACGGAACTGCTCTGCGGCGCCGTTCGCCCTATCCACTTCCGCGGTGTCTGCACCGTTGTGGGCAAACTGTTCAACATCGTGACTCCTGACCGTGCCTATTTCGGACAGAAGGATGCTCAGCAGTTGGCTACTATCCGCCGCTTCGTTCGCGACCTCGACTTTGACATTGAGATTATCCCTTGCCCTATCATCCGCGAGGAAGATGGTTTGGCAAAGTCGAGCCGCAACACATATCTCAACCCACAGGAGCGTCAGGCAGCACTCATTCTCTCAAAGAGTCTGAAGATGGGCAAGGAGGCGATAGAGAACGGCGAGAAGGACGTAAAGGCTATCATCAATATCATAAAGAGCAACCTCGAGACAGAGCCTCTTGCTCGTGTTGATTACGTTGAAGTTGTTGATTTTGAAAATATCCAGCGCATTGAGAAGGTTGAGGGTGAGACTCTCGTTGCCATCGCTGTTTATATAGGAAAGACAAGACTTATCGATAATTTCATTGTTAAGTAAAATATGGAAATTACATTGCTGAAGGCAAAGATTCATCGTGCTGTAGTTACACAGGCAGACCTCAACTATGTGGGAAGCGTCACGATAGACACACATCTGCTTGAGGAATCAGGTATCATGGAATACGAGAAGGTGCAAATCGTTGACATCGACAATGGCAACAGATTTGAGACCTATACCATCGCTGGCGAAGAGGGCTCTGGCATCATCTGCCTCAACGGTGCTGCTGCAAAGTGCGTCAACGTGGGCGATAAGGTGATTATCATGGCTTACGCCAACATGAATCCCGAGGAGGCTAAGGACCACAAGCCTACCGTTCTCTTCGTGGATGAGAAGAATGCTATCGTTCGTAAGGCTAACTACGAGAAGCACGGACTGCTAACTGATCAGTAATATGCTTACAAACAAGACTATAGTACTCGGAGTGACGGGAAGCATCGCTGCATATAAGATAGCGAATCTTGCCTCTATGCTCGTGAAGCAGCACGCTACGGTTCACGTCATAATGACGAAGAATGCGTGCAACTTCATCACGCCAACGACCTTCGAGACTCTCACAGGCAACAAATGCCTCGTGGATACCTTCGACCGCAACTTTGAGTTCCAGGTGGAGCACGTGGCACTTGCAAAGCGTGCTGACATATTCCTCGTAGCTCCTGCCACGGCAAACGTGATAGGAAAACTTGCCAGCGGCATCTGCGACGATATGCTCACCACTACCATCTTTGCCACCAAGGCTCCGCGACTCATCTCGCCTGCAATGAATACGGCGATGTGGGAGAACCCTATCCTTCAGGATAACCTGAAGAAACTCCAGCACTATGGCTATCATATCATAGAACCTGCTGCTGGTCGTCTGGCTTGCGGTGATACAGGAAGCGGAAAGATGCCTTCGGAGGATGTTCTGATGGAGAATATCATCTATCACCTTTTAGAGAAGAGGGATATGGAGGGCAAGAGGGTGCTCATCACGGCTGGTCCTACTCAGGAGGCTATCGACCCTGTGAGATACATCACCAATCACTCTTCGGGAAAGATGGGCTACGCCCTTGCCAAGATGGCTGTGCTTCGTGGCGCTGAGGTAACCCTCGTTTCTGGTCCTGTGAACATCAAGCCTTTCATGGGCATAAGGCTTATCAACGTGACGAGTGCTGCGGATATGTATGATGCCGTCACGGCAGAGAGCGACAGCAATGATATTATAATAATGTGTAGTGCCGTGGCAGACTATACTCCTGCTGACTATTCGGAGCAGAAGGTGAAGAAGAGCGACGACGATCTCGCCATTCGACTCAACCGCACTCAGGACATTCTGAAGTATCTCGGTGAGCATAAGAAAGAGGGACAGCTGCTCGTTGGCTTCTCTATGGAAACAGAGAACCTCATTGAGAACTCGCGCAAGAAGTTGACAAAGAAAAATGCAGACTTCATCTGTGCCAACTCCATCTCAAGCAATGAGACAGGTTTCGCCGTGGACACAAACAGAGTGACTATCATTTCTCACGACAACTGCACAGAACTGCCTCTCTGCACAAAGGAGGAGACGGCAAATCTTATTCTTGACACTATACTATGACACTACTAATAGACATCGGCAACTCCACCATCGTGGTGGCAATAGCCGACAATGAAGGCAATATCAACAACACCTGGCGATTCAAGACACGCAAGGAGGAAACTGCTAGTTTCTTCCGCAACGAACTGCTCTCTGGCATCACAAAATGCCGTGCAACAGTGAATGACATAGAAAGTGTCATCGTATCGTCTGTTGTGCCAGAGGTGAATGACGACATAGCTCTTGCCATCACTGACGTTACAGGCAAGCAGCCTCATTTCTTCTCTACGAGAGATGCACAGCAGTTTATCAACATCGACATTGACTCGCCAGCACAACTTGGAAAGGACCGACTTGCAGACGCAGTTGCAGCAGCAGTGTGCCACGGAGTGCCAGCCATCACAATAGATATGGGCACGGCAACTACCATAGGTGTAATTGACGAGAACTACAACTTCATCGGAGGCATGATAATTCCAGGTGTGAAGACTTCCCTCAACGCTCTCAGCACCAGGGCTTCACAACTTCCTTGCATCAACGTGGAGAAACCTCAGAACATCATAGGAAGAAATACACTTGAATGTATGCAGAGTGGTATCATCTATGGTTCTGCCGCTATGGTCGATGGTATCATAGACCGCATCTCTCCTATGCTCTCCTCTACCCCACACATCATTGCCACGGGCGGAATGTCGAAGAAGATTATACCTCATTGCGTTCATGACATCAAGCGCGACGACTATCTGCAGTTCAAAGGATTGTTCCATTGTTGTAAATAGCCCCTCTCCCCAACCCTCCCCACGAGGGGGAGGGAGTAGATGATAATGAACCTTACTTTTAAAAGTAATCATGAAAATTGTATTCATAGGCTCTGGCAATGTTGCCACGCATCTGTCAATGGCATTGCAACGTTCTGGCAATGACATTATACAGGTTTTCAGCAAGACAATATCCAATGCGCAGACTCTCGCGGGAAAGATAAGCGGAATATCTGAGAATGACTGCTTAGCTACTAACTGCCTCTCTGATATTTGTCCAGATGCCGATACTTATATCTTTTCCATAAAAGACGATGCACTAAAGGATACAGCCATAAGTATAGGAAATATTATGGATGGCAGGAATCCCCTATTCATCCATACCGCAGGAAGTGTGCCTATGGATGTTTTCAAGGGTATTGCTAAGCGTTATGGCGTGCTCTATCCCATGCAGACTTTCTCCAAGGCTCGTCAGGTGGATTTCAGTTCTATCCCATGCTTCATAGAGGCAAGCG
This sequence comes from Prevotella sp., assembly GCA_045627725.1. Taxonomy (GTDB): domain Bacteria; phylum Bacteroidota; class Bacteroidia; order Bacteroidales; family Bacteroidaceae; genus Prevotella. Next base: position 81,888 of record JAZQOH010000057.1, read on the forward strand.
ACAAAACATCGCTTGACATCATCAACGACCTTGCTTCTTCCATATCCTCACGAGTGGAGGAGGCATCATCTGAGAAAAGGAAAAAGATGCACCTCGCTGCAGTCTTTGCCTGCAATCTGACAAATCATTGCTATCGACTTGCCGAGCGCATTGTGAATGCAGAGGGGTTCGACTTCAATCTCTTCCAGCCACTCATTGAGGAGACAGCAAGGAAGGTGGGCGAGATGTCTCCTCGCGATGCCCAAACCGGTCCTATGGTTCGCGGCGACAAGACTATCATGTCTGCACAAATACAACTCATCCCTGATGACCTCACCCGCCAAATATATTCACTTATGGCAGAAAGTATCTTCAGGGATACACATGAAGGTTTGAAATAACAAAAAGACACACAGGAAGGTGTGAAATAAACAAAAAGTCACATGTAACAATAAAGCTACATGTGACTTTTTTATTATGCGAGCCACAATGCCGACGAAGCATCACTTGGCATTCTCCAATCACCACGAGGAGAGAGACTCACACTACCTACCTTTGGACCATCAGGAAGGCATGAGCGCTTGAACTGCTGACTGAAGAAACGACGGAGGAAGGTCTTTAGCCATTTCTGGATAGTCTCTTCATCGAAGTAATGCTCATTGCCTGGTGCAAAGGCTTTCTTGGCAAGAAGGAATATCTTATCGGGACGGAAGCCAAGGCGAAGAACGTGATAAAGGAAGAAATCGTGGAGGATGTATGGTCCTACGAGATCCTCTGTCTTCTGCTTGATATTACCTTGTTCATCGGCAGGAATGAGTTCTGGCGAGATAGGCGTATCGATGATATCAAGAAGTGTCATACGACTTTCCTCTGACACCTCATTATCGGCAACATACTGCACGAGATACTTTATCAATGTCTTTGGAATGCTGACATTCACACCATACATAGACATGTGGTCACCATTATATGTTGCCCATCCAAGAGCGAGTTCGGAAAGGTCGCCAGTGCCGATAGCGAGTCCGTTATGCTTATTGCTAAGATCCATAAGAATCTGAGTACGCTCACGAGCCTGTCCGTTTTCGTATGTAACATCGTGGACGTTGATATCATGCTCTATGTCCTTGAAATGCTGTATGCAGGCATCCTTGATGCTTATCTCCTTGATGGTAATGCCGAGACTCTTCATAAGAGTTATAGCATTGTTATAGGTACGGTCTGTAGTGCCGAAGCCTGGCATTGTAACACCGATGATACCTGTACGGAGATACTTCAGTTTGTCAAAAGTCTTTACACAAACAAGAAGGGCAAGAGTGGAGTCAAGACCACCGCTGATACCCACCACAACAGTCTTACAATTGGTATGAACGAGACGCTTTGCAAGGCCTGCCACCTGTATATTGAAGATCTCCTCGCATGATGCCTTCATATCATTGGTGGTAGGGATGAAAGGCGTTGGATTAACTTCGCGCTCAAGTGTAAAGTCTTTGAAATTGATAGAATGACAGTCTATAAAACGCACCTCAGGAAGTGTGTGTGTCAGAGGATTAGGACGCTGTGCATTGATGAAAGTAGTATTGACACGACGCTCAGAACGCATCAGTTCATAGTCTATCTGCGAGATAACCATCTGAGGCTCGAAACTGAAGCGATCACCCTTGGCAAGACATTTACCATTCTCATATATGAGGGCATTGCCACCATATACGACATCCTGCGTTGATTCTCCGAAACCGCAACTGGAATATACATATCCGCTGATAGTGCGGGCACTCTGCTGAGCGAGAAGGCTGCAGAGATACTGATGCTTGCCAATGAGTTCATCGGAGGCAGAGAGATTGAAGATGATGTCAGCACCAGCGAGAGTGAGACGGGTAGATGGAGGATCTGGAGCCCATACATCCTCACAAATCTCTACACCAAAGGTAGCACCTGTATATGTACGGAAGATAACAGGATTGGAACTTACCGTTATGGCACTTCCAGCAAAGCGAATCTCCGTAGGGTTAAGATCCTGTGAGGAAGCAAACCATCGCTTCTCATAGAACTCATTATAGTTTGGCAGATACGTCTTTGGAATGAAGGCGAGAATCTCTCCTTTCTGAATGACTGCAGCACAGTTGAGCAAGAGATTTCCTGCCATCACGGGAAGTCCGATGATGGAGATAATGTCAAGCTGACGAGTGAAGTCAAGAAGCTTGATTACCGACTGTTCTGCAGCTTCAAGGAGAAGTCGCTGACGGAAGAGATCCTGACAGGAATAGCCTGTGATGCAGAGCTCTGGGAATACGATAATCTCTACACCTTTGCCTTCTGCCTGAGCAATGGCAAGTTCTATCTGCTGCGTGTTGTATGTGCAATCGCCAACCTTCACCGAAGGCACGGCAGATGCTACTTTTATGTAACCGTTGTTCATAATTCATAAAGCCCCTCCCAACCTCCCCTAAGGGGAGGAGTTTGTTTTTACAATTGAGGGATTATAGGGATTGATTAATTAATATTACTTATCCTTTACTTTCTTTTACTATCTAAACTCCCTCCCTCGGGAGGGCTGGGGAGGGGTCTCATATCATCACCTGAGTGGCTCCATAGCCATATTCCTGGAAAGAGGCATCCTGATAACGGAGATGCTTGTAGCGATAGGTAAGTTCATGGATGATTGCTCTACGGAGAACACCCTCTCCCTTACCGTGAATGAAGACAATCTTAGTGCCTTTCTGCTTCTTATGCTCATCGAGCACCTTATGGAAAGTATCGAGTTGATACTGAAGAATATCGGCAGAGGACATGCCTTGTGTGGTATCAAGAAGAGCATCGGCATGGAGGTCAATGACAATAGGAGCATCCTTATCCTTTTTCTGAGAGAGGAAAGGATTGCCTTTCTTCTGTCCAGGCTTCTCATAACGACGCACATAGTTGTCAATACGCTCGGTGTTCAATTCTCCTTCCTTTGACACATTGGAAGGCTTTGAGTCTGCATACATCTGCTTCTTCAGAGCCTTGGCATCAACGACAAGAGGACGAACAGGAACATCATTCTCAATGATAGGATAAAGGAGAGCATTCTGCTCGAAGAAATCATTTGGCTGGAAGGTGTGGAGTTTATAGAACTTCACACCATCAATGCGAATCTGCACATCGATGGTAGGCTTGATGATAAAAGACTGTTCGCGCTTATAAGCTATCATCTGGAATCCAATATGCTGAAGGGCATCGAGGTCCTCGCGACCTATCTCTTCGATAAAGAGCTTGGTGTTTGGTTCTATCTCACCATCGGCACGAACCAACCAAGACTGATTCTCTGCCTGCAAGTAGGAGTAGTGCATATAATAGTTGGAATCATTGATGAGATATGCCTCGAAGCGAGTGCCTGTTATCACCGTTGGGTCAACAGGAACGAAAGCGAGATAGGCACTCAGACGGTCACCTCCCTTACGCTCTTTGACAGGAGCCTTGAAGGTTATCTCGCCAAGGGATGGATCATCATCAACAGCCATAATATCATTGAGGTCTTCGGCTTCCACATCATTCATCAATGAACGTACTGACTTTCCTTCAGGATTAGCAGTGGTTCCACTACCCTTCTGCATGAAATCCTTTGTCTTGAACATATTATAGTCATCGCCACCTTCGGAGATAACGACAACTTCCGAGGCAAGTGTAGGAATCTGGAAACCATCCTCATCTTCCACGAGAACGATGTTACCTTTCTGGAATCCTGCAACCTTTCCACCACCAATGGCAGAAAGGAATCTTACTTTATCACCTATCTTTATATTCATCTCTTTTTCTATTTTCTTGTTAAGGTATCAGCAACGAACTGTCTCCGTAGCTGAGGAATCGGAAATCATTTGCGAGAGCATAGTCATATACACGATGCCAATCACCTTTTAGCAAAGCACTCACGAGGAGCAGTAAGGTTGACTGAGGCTGATGGAAGTTTGTGACTAATGCCTTCACTACGTGATATTCATAGCCTGGAGCAATGATTATCTGTGTACTGCTATGGAGAACACTAACATCATTGTCATCATACCAGCGAAGTAATGCCTCGAAAGCCTGCTGAGTGGTGACATCGTTTGCTTTTTCACAAACTTCTCCCTCATAAGGATTCCATTGATTGATATGAAGTTCCGTCTCTGTCAGATCAGGATTGATAGTCAATTTCACTCCCATATAGTAAAGACTCTCTAGGGTACGGACACTTGTGGTACCAACGGCAACGCAATGAGAATCATGAGCAATGAGTCGCTCTATCGTATGGCGACGCACACTTATATACTCGGTATGCATCTCATGACCTTCAATATGCTCTGCCTTCACAGGTTTGAAGGTGCCAGCACCGACATGAAGAGTAACTTCTTCACGCTCTATCCCTTTGGCATCTAAATCAGCAAGCACCTCTGGAGTAAAATGCAAACCTGCTGTAGGGGCAGCAACAGAGCCTTTTATCTTTGAATAAACGGTCTGATAGGTAGTCTTATCACTCTCCTCTGTCTTACGGTTAAGATATGGAGGAATAGGCAGTTCACCACAGGCATCTATGATTTCTGCAAAGGAAACGCTATCATCATCCCATTCAAAGTCTATCCAATGACCTGTATGTACTTCCTGCTTACGCTCAACGGAGAGAGTAACTTCTTTATCAGATACTATTATCTTTCGTGTCAGTTTGCCCTCCTTCCATTTCTTAAGGTTGCCTATCATACATACCCACGAACACTTTCCGCGAGTCTGGAACATAAGCTCATAGTCGGAAGGAGATGCAGGCTCAAGAAGAAAGACTTCTATCAGCGCACCTGTTACCTTATTAAAATATATACGCGCCTGAATGACACGAGTGTTGTTGAACACCATCATCTCACCTGCAGGCAGATGGGAAAAGAGGTTATGGAACACATCGTGGGAAATCTCTCCTTTGTCATATACGAGGAGTTTGCTGGTATCGCGTTCCTTAAGTGGGAACTTCGCAATTCGCTCGTCGGGGAGATTGTAGTTATAGTCTTTTATCTGTATTGACTTAGGAGATATCATTTACTCTATCTATTGTCTTTTATTGTACATTAAACGTAAACTATCGCACGGATAATGCCATAGATTACGGTGAAGACGACTATGGAAACGCACACATATATGTCGTCATAGGAATAGCCTGTTGACGTATATTGCGATGAGATATACTTCACTTTCGGAGACATCCTATAGAACACATAGCGATATAGCATATACATGGACACTCCTACGATGGCACCCCACACAAGACCTGTAAGCACATCCGTAAACCAATGCACTCCGAGGTAAATTCTCGTATAGGCATTGAAGAGCGACCAAAGGATGAGGGTTGTTCCAAGCAAACGACTACGCACAAGAAGCGTGAAGAATATTGCAAGGGAGAAAGTGTTTGCCGCATGAGAGGAGAAGAAACTATATCCACTCGCACGATATCCACTCACAGTCTGCACCATATCCTTCCACATAGGGTCATAGCAAGGACGAGAACGCATCACGATAGGTTTGATGATAAGGTCGGAAAGCACTCCTGAGAGCAAAACTCCCAACACACCACAACCAAAGATGAGCAATATCTGAGGCATCGTCTTATTGTTCTTTATCACAAGAAAGGCGAGCATGATATACATAGGAATCCACGCCACACCATGGGTGAGGGTGACAATGAAGCGATCAAGGAATATTGAGTCACTTCCATTGAGCAAATGCAATATGAATAAATCTAACTCCACAGCTATTTTTCTAATAATTTCTATCTACCTTTTCTTAACAACCATCTCTATATCCCTTGCTGACATCCATCCCTCGCGACCATCGTCAAGGCGAATCTGAGCCCATCCCTTCAACGTATTGTCAACAACCTCCACATACGTTCCTTCATGGATTACGAATGCATTGGCAGCACCATTGCTTGGAGTGTTCTTTGCAGTAACGGAAGGGGCAACGATAACAGCACCCATAGAGTTCTGTGCATTGTTCTTTATGATCCAGGCGAAGATATTGCCGAGAAGGAAGAGCACTATCAGCACGGCACTTACATAGAAACTAACCTGACGAAGCAGCATATTCTCCGCGAAGAGATAGGCAAGGAAGAGAAGCAGAGCAACGATGAGGGACACCAACGCCATATATGCCCACGCATCAATGGTCATAATGCCGAGCAGAGAACGGAACCATGAGACGAAGAACATCTCGTCTGCTACGGGAACCTTATCTATCGTCTTGCTCTGAGCAACTGTAAGATTATGAATGATGTCCTTATTACCAGGAGCGAGAAGCAAGGCACGACGATAATTAATCACAGCATGAGTGACATCATCGGAACGGAAATAGGCATTGCCGAGATTGTAATATACGTCAGCACTCTCATACTTAGCAAGGATGTCGCTATAGAGACGGATAGCATCCTGATAGTTTCCTTTCTGATATGCCACATTAGCGGTAGCCACACTTGCAAGGACTTCCTCTTTGCTCTCTGCCCCACCCTTCTTTGCCATTGCCTCATCGCCTTCATTGGCAGCACTGGCAACAGAGAATGAGAAAGATGCAAGAGTTAGGAATATAATGCTGGCCATCTTATTGGAAGATGCTTTCTTGCGATTCTTCATTCCTTCTTCTATGTTTGTTATGGCAGATACTGCCTTATCATAAGTCTTCTGCATATTACCTGCTGCATCACCAGGAGCATAGCGTTCAAACTCACATTCATCAAGAGCCTCGATGAAGGAGTCGATGATGTCATTATCCACATTGCGCGAACTGAGACGCTCTGCAATGTTCTCACGTGTGAGTTCGGACACAGGCATTGCAAGTTTATCGGACACATATCCCCAGAGAGCACGAAGCACTTCGTCATAGAATTCAGAAGACTTACCCTGACTCATCAACTTGGCAGCTTTCTTCAATCTCTTTCCTGCAACTTTGTTAGCCTTCTTTCCTCTTACGAGAGCAACATTTGCCATCTCCATAGCACGCTTACGGAAGATGACAACAAGAGCAATGAACGTGATGAGAGCGAGAGCGTTGACAATCATATACGTCTTACTTCCGAAGAAATAATCACCAGGGTTGGAAACCTTTATGCCAGTCTCGTGAATAGGACGGATATCCTTGTCTTCTTTCTGTGAGTAATCTGTAACATCACCCTTTCTGCCATCACCCTTCTCAACCTCTATCTTTATAGGAGATGTCTTTACGGTCTTATAAGTATTTGCCGTTGTGTCGAAATATGTGAACTCTATGGCAGGAAGTTCATAACTTCCCTGATTGCGAGGCACTACAAGGAAATCATATATCATACTTCCCGTAAGTCCCTGCTCGGAGAGTTTTGTCTTGTCCGTTACCTTTGCATCATACTTATCAAAGTCCTTTGGAACGGAAATCTCTGGTTGCTTGAGAAGTTTCAGGTTACCCGTGCCACTTACTACCACACGGATATTTACAGGATCTCCAGCCTTCACCTTCTGCTGATTCTGTGATGCAGAGATTGAGAAATGACCTACACCGCCAGAGAATCCTGCAGGCTTGGCAGGAAGAGGATCCACCTGTATGGTCATGCCAGGAGCCTTGATATCCTTCTTTACTTCCACATAGCCGCTACCACCATTGAAGAATGCCTCGAAAGGATCCACGTTGAGATTCTCCTGAACGACAATACCCTTGAACGTGATGCTTGGTATCTCCAGTTTTCCTGTCATCTGAGGATACATCACATACTGACTCCACGTTACGCAACGATAAGGGCGACCATTGACATTTTCCAAATGGAAGGACTTCTGCTGAGGAAGCTGCACCTCCTGTGTATGGAAACCATTAAGGTCCGGCATCTTACCTTCCAATTGTGTAAGCTCCACCTGTGTATATACCTTATAAGTAAGGAGTATAGGCTCCTGCTCATGAACACGCTGTTTGTTGGCAGACACCTTAATGAACAAATCGTTTCCTGATATATGACTGCCAGAAGGTCTTACCTGAGCACCACGCTGCTGTGGCATACCACCACGTTGCTGAGCCTGTGGATTCTGCGCCTTACCAGATACCGTAATCTTAACAGGAGAAGATACTGCATCCTTTCCATCCACCTTCGCACGAGCTCCTGGTATGGTGAACGTTCCGTTCTTCTCCGCACTGAGAATATAAGTATATGTAACAGAGGATGAAGACGTTGTATGTCCGTTTATCATCTGGAAACTCTGCTGGGTGCTGGTGCTTGGTCCCATAAGGACTTCAAAAGCATCAGGAATGTTTCCAGCACGGAATCCCTTCACATCTGTTGTCTGCACAGTATATTGCAGCCTGAACTGCTCCCCCACAGCAACTCTCTGCGGAGCGTTTACCTGTATCTGTGCCAACACACTCGCTGCACATACGAGAAACAAAGTCAATATAGCGAAAAACTTATTCATAGTTATTCTTTGTGACTGCCGTTAATTCATTACGAGAATACGACTAAAACCTTTTCTACTTTACCAATTCTTTTGAAGATTACGACGCTGAGGTTGTTGCATAGCCTTCTTCATACGCTGCTGAGTATTCTTCTCTTCCTGCATTGCTGCATTCAGGAGCTGCTCGGCATTGTCCTTACTCATCTGCTCCTTAGGCTGCTGCTTCTGCTGTTCGTCCTTCTTATCATTCTTATCTTGGTTCTGCTGCTGTTGCTGCTGATCCTTCTTGTCCTGGTTTTTCTTGTCTTGATTCTTGTTATCATCCTTCTGCTGCTTCTGCTGACGCTTGCAGAGCACGAGGTTATAACGTGTCTCATCATCATTAGGATTGCGACGAAGAGCCTCCTCGTAAGCCTTGATAGCCTCACCGAACTGCTGATGACGCTGAAGTATAGTGCCCATATTATGATAGGACATTGCCTGACGCAACTTTGATTTCTCTGCCTTTGCTGCCTTACCGAACTGAACCATAGCGAGAGAGTCCTTCTGCTGTTGCATCAAAGCACATCCAAGATTATACATAGCCTGCGGATTGCTATTGTTCTTTCCCAAAGCCTTGCGATATTCCACCTCTGCCTTTGAGGCATTGCCACCACGGAACTCACGATTTCCAAGGCGGATATGCGAACGGTCATTCTGTGCACTAAGGCTTCCGAAGCAGAACATCAAGAGGAACAGAGTAGCAACATTCCTACGCTTGAACAACATCATCTTGCGGAAATAAGGATTTACAGCCTCATTGATACACAGTTCTATGATAATAAGCAATATGGCAATGATGCCGAAAGCCTGGAACTGCTCGTTATACTCAGAATAAATAACGCTTTTCATCTCTCCCTGCTGGAGTTTGGTAAGTTCATCATTAAGCATTTCCTGTGCCGAAGAAGTATTGTCAACGTGGATGTATGTTCCTTCTCCTGCCGATGCAATATCACGACACATCTGCTCGTTGAGGGCTGTCATTACGGTTTGTCCCGCATTATCAGTCATATAGCCACCATCACCTGTAGGTATTGGAGCACCACTGGTATTGCCAATGCCGAGGATGAACACATTCATTCCCTTAGCCTTTGCAGCCTTAGCAGCTTCCATCGCACCACCCTCATGGTCCTCACCATCGGTGATAACGATGATAGCCTTACCTATCTTATCCTGCTGGGTGAAGCTGTTCATAGCCAGTTCTATGGCGTGAGCAATATCGGTACCCTGTGTCTGAATGAGCGAAGGATCGATATTCTGCAGGAACATCTTGGCAGATACATAGTCACTTGTGATTGGCAACTGCACAAAGGCATCACCAGCAAAGACAATAAGACCGACCTTATCATTGGAGAACTTATCCACCATATTCTCTATCAGCATCTTACTCTTGTCGAGTCGCGAAGGAGTAACATCCTCTGCCAACATGGAATTGGAGATATCGAGACAGATGATAGCCTCAATGCCGTTACGCTTCTCATTAGTCACCTTTGTTCCCATTTGAGGACGGGCAAGCATAAGGATGACAACGGCAAGAATCATCTGCACGAAGATGAACTTCACCCATCTGCGTGTCTTGGAAGCATCAGGCATCAGTTCCTGTATAAGGTTCCTGTCACCCAACTTCTTCATATTCTTAACTCTCTGCCATTCTGCCGACATCATTAGCAATGTCATAACAGGAATGAGAAGCAGGAGCCATATATATATAGGAGAATCAAATCTTATCATTACTTTCTATAAAACTATTCACTATAAACTATAGACCATACGCTATGCACTAAGTCAACTTTCTCAATACCGTGAGTCTCAGGATAAGTTCGAGCAACAAAGACAGCAAAGCGATGATTATGAATGGCTGGTATGCCTCATATCTCTTTGAGAATTTCTTCACATTGAGACGAGACTTCTCCAGTTTGTCGATATCTTTGTATATCTGCTTCAATTCGTTAGTGCTTGTTGCACGATAGAAGTTACCATCACTCGTTGCAGCAATATCAGAGAGCGTCTTCGTGTCAATCTCCACAGGAATGTTGACATACTGCACACCTCCTGCCACTGGCATTGGATATGGAGCCACGGTCTTTGTTCCTACACCGATAGTATATACTCGAATGCCAAGACTCTTGGCTATCTGTGCTGCCGTCATAGGAGAGATATCGCCCATGTTGTTCGAACCATCGGTAAGAAGGATGACCACCTTACTCTTTGCCTTCGATGACTTCAAGCGTGATACGGCATTGGCAAGTCCCATACCTATCGCTGTACCGTCAGAGATAAGTCCACGGGCAGCAATATCAGTTCTCACGCCCTGCAACAAATTGATGAGCGAGGTGTGATCCGCAGTCATAGGACATTGAGTGAATGCCTCACCGGCAAAGATGGTAAGACCGATATTATCATTTGCCCTGTCAGAGATAAACTCTGCCGCAACACTCTTTGCCGCCTCCATACGATTTGGCTTCAAGTCCTCGGCGAGCATACTGGTAGATACGTCGATGGCAAGCATAATGTCAATACCCTCAACGGTCTTCTCATCCCAGGCATTATGTGTCTGCGGACGAGCCATAGCAACGACAATCATAACGAAGGCAATACACCTCAGCAATACTGGCAATGGCATCAAGCGAACACGCCAAGATACTGGTGCCGACATATATGTGAAGGTATCACTCAACCTCAGCGATGCCTCTGCCTTACGCTTTCCCGAGTTGCGGAAAAGGAAATACCATATCAGATATGGCGGCACGAGCAGCAGCAAGAGGAAATATAATGGTGATGCAAATTCCATTTTATATTAATAGTATTCAAATTAATTCTTACATTGTCTCATAAGAAACAAGTTGACGTTATCATCAATACAGGAGTATTATCAACTGCCATACAACATACACCACGATGGCAGAAGCAACAGCACCGAAGATGCCGATAGCCCATTTGAGGGAGATGCGGGCACGGATGGTCTGCTTGTCCTGCTCCGTAACAGTAGGCTGTATCTTCTCCTCCACAGGAGCGTTCTCCTGCTTTGTAGTATTGATGAAGTCTATCGCAGAGATAAGGTTATGGTCGTTCTCCGACACTCCCGTAGAGTATTTCGCAAACTTCACAAGGTCAGCCGTCTCGAAGAGCATTGTCAATTCCTCTATCTTCTGCTGATCCTTCTCCTGACGTAGGCGAGAGATAATCTCCGAACTCGTCATCTCCATTGCATTGAAGCCGAAACGCTCCATCATATAACGACGCAGAGTATCTGTAAGCTGAGTATAGTATCTCTTTGAGTCTTCAGGAGTTACGGTTGTTGTATGTGCCTTTATCTCATCTATTGAAGAGAGAGCTTTCTGGTGAGGTGGTACTCGCTTCACTATCCTTACCTTGAAGACAATAGGTTTCTTGCTCTTCAGGCGGATATACATAAGGATAATTATGCCATAGAGAAGCAAGGCAAGGGCAGAAAGCCAGATGAGTGATGACCACTCCGACCATTGGAATGGATTATCCTGCACGTCCTTCGGTGGGAAGAACTGATTAGGATGCAGGGTGTCAACATCTATCGTCAGCACCTTCAGGGCAAGGCTCTTCGATTCATATTCCTTATTATCCACCTTCACCTTCATAGGAGGGAGGTAATAGAGGGTATCATCAAAGCTTGTCAACGTATAATGGGCACTCACCTTAATGAAGTCATCATCAAGACGTTGGGTATCCTTTGGCAGAACTTCCACAATCTCCACACCAGGAATGAGATAGGTCATTGGCTGAAGAGATGGGAACTGCGTCTTCTGTCCTTCCTTTATCGTTACGCCAAGATGGAGCCCCGTCTGCTGACCTACGAGAATGGCAACGCTATCCACCATTGCCTCCACGCTCACCTGTGCGAACGAAGGCAGCGACATTGCCAATGCAAGTAAGAGTATGCTTATTGATTTTTTCATTTATTCTTTATTATATGTCCACGCAAACAGCCTTTCTATCCACGCATGGCAAACAGTTGCGAGAGACTCTTCACATAATCACCGTCAGTAGCCACCGAAACATAATCCACATTAGCCTTGTTGAAAGTCTGTCGAAGAGTGTCAGTCCTCTCACGCCAATACATCTCATGAGCCTTTCGCAAAGCCTTGCTTGATGTGTCGATATACTGCTCATGACCCGTCTCAGCATCTGCCACCCTTATGATTCCCACGTCAGGCAGTTGCTTCATAAGAGGGTCATACACCTGTATTGCTGCCACATCATGACGAGAACGGCACACCTGCAATGGTTTCTCAAATGATTTCCTGTCGTAGAAATCACTCATCACGAAGGCTGTGCAGCGTCTCTTCATCACTCTTCCGAGATATTCAAGGGCAACGGAGAGGTCTGTACGCTTTGATTCTGGATGGAAGTCGAGCATTTCCCTTATTATATAAAGGATATGCTTGCGACCTTTCTTCGGAGGGATATATTTCTCTATACGGTCAGAGAAGAAGATAACGCCAATCTTGTCATTGTTCTGGATGGCAGAAAAGGCAAGCGTAGCAGCCATCTCCGTCACCATATCACGCTTCATCTGCTTCTGTGTTCCGAAGTCGAGAGAGCCTGACACATCGATGAGAAGCATCACCGTCAGTTCTCTTTCCTCCTCAAACACCTTCACGTATGGGCGATGGAAACGAGCTGTCACGTTCCAGTCAATATCTCTCACGTCATCACCAAACTGGTATTCCCTCACCTCAGCAAAGGCCATACCACGCCCCTTAAAGGCAGAATGGTACTGTCCGGCAAAGATATTGCTCGACAATCCGCGTGTCTTTATCTCAATCTTGCGTACCTTCTTTAAAATTTCGTTTGTATCCAAAACTAATTACTTGTTTTTTCTTTCAGCCAAACAGGCAAGTTTATGCTTTAATTGCATCACGTAACTACTCCCTCCCCATTACGGGAGAGAGTCTTGGGAGAGGGTCTTTTATGGCACCTCAACCTTATTGATAATCTGTGTTACGATTTCCTCTGCCGTGATATTGTTTGCCTCAGCCTCGTATGTGAGACCAATACGATGACGGAGCACATCGTGAGCAACGGCACGAACATCTTCTGGGATTACATAACCGCGACGCTTGATGAATGCATATGCACGGGCTGCCTTAGCAAGATTGATGCTGGCACGAGGAGAACCACCAAAGGTAATCATATTCTTCAGTTCCTTCAAACCATAGTTCTCAGGATAACGTGTTGCGAATACGATGTCTGCAATATACTGCTCAATCTTCTCGTCGATATAAACCTGACGAACAACCTCGCGAGCCTTGAGGATTTCATCTGCCGAACTTACAGGAAGAACTGTTGGCAATGAACCTGCGAGATTCTCACGCATAATCTTCTTCTCCTCCTCAATAGTAGGATAGCCGATAACAACCTTGAGCATGAAACGGTCCATCTGTGCCTCAGGCAATGGATAGGTACCCTCCTGCTCTACTGGGTTCTGCGTTGCCATTACGAGGAAAGGCTTTGGCAACTGGAATGTATCATCGCCGATAGTTACCTGATGCTCCTGCATAGCCTCGAGCAAAGCACTCTGCACCTTTGCTGGAGCACGGTTGATTTCATCTGCGAGAACGAAATTGGCAAATACAGGACCTTTCTTCACCTGGAAAGCCTCTTCCTTCTGCGAGTAAATCATAGTACCTACCACATCGGCAGGAAGAAGGTCTGGTGTGAACTGTATGCGTGAGAACTTTGAATCGATAAGGCTTGAGAGAGTCTTGATGGCAAGTGTCTTTGCCAATCCAGGAACACCTTCAAGAAGTATGTGACCATCGGAAAGGAGACCGATGAGGAGCGAGTCAACAAGGTGCTTCTGACCTACGATGACACGGTCCATACCTGTTGTGAGGTTTGTCACAAAATTACTCTGCTGCTGTATGAGAGCATTGAGTTCGCGTATGTCTATTGCTTCTGCCATAAGTATAATTTATTGTTTTGTTCTTTGTTTCTAAAATATATACCGTATTTCAATCTGCAAAGATAACAAAAAACAAGCATCTTTCAGCATATCAGAATATAAAAAAGTATTAAATTAAGCATTAATTAACGCGACTATAAAAAAAATAAAAAAAGAAAGCTTAGTTTTTTCACTTTCTTTGCTTAATCAGAATATTTTGCTTACCTTTGCATAAGCAATTGTCAAAAACATTTTCACCCCCAGATACAAGAAATGATAAACTACGATTTGAAGAAGATATCCACCGTCATCTTTGACGTTGACGGAGTGCTGAGCAACAATACTATCCCTATGGATGCAGAGGGACAACCTCTTCGCACGATGAACATAAAGGATGGATATGCCATACAGTTGGCGGTGAAGATGGGTATAAACATCGCCATCATCACAGGTGGGTCGGATGATGCCATTCAGCTTCGTTATTCTAAATTGGGTGTGAAGGAAATCTTCATGGGATGTGCCGTAAAGATAACCACCTACGAGGACCTATGCCAGCGTCTCGGCATAAGCGATGATGAGGTCATCTATGTTGGTGATGACATCCCCGATTATGAGATTATGCAACGTGTGGGATGCCCTTGCTGCCCATCAGATGCCTGCAACGACATCAAGGAAATCTCCACTTATGTAAGTCCTGCTCCTGGTGGCAATGGTTGTGCCCGCGATATTCTTGAGCAGATTCTCCGTGCAAAAGGGCTTTGGCTCAGTTCTGCCAAAGCATTTGGTTGGTAAAGCTAAGTTTATCAATACCAAAAGCTAAAAAACACGAAGCATAACTTCTCGATATCTAAAGCTATGAAACACGATACCTAAAGCTATGCTTCTCATGTGCTAAAGCTATGCTTCTCGGGTGCTAAAGCTATGCTTCTCAATGCCTGAAGCTATGCTTTACAAATTTCCCTTCTAAAATATGACCTTACGGGTAGTGCCGTCTGCATACTTTACGATATTGAAACCAGAGAAAGGTTTCGATGATGAAGCACCATTGGCGTTTATGTAAAGTGCAGGAACGGAAGAAGAAGCTGCGGCATCACTCGATATTTCATCTACTCCAGCAGCAATCTGTTCCTCCAGCCACTTGTTGTATTCCACAGGATTATAGCCGAGATGAGGCGGCATACTGTAACCCACATTCTGACATGCAATGGCAATATCATAGTTATGGTCATCACGAAGCCATGGCAGTTTGTATTTCGTTGAGAATGTTGAGGTAAGGATACGAAGAGCAAAGTCATAGGCTGTTGTTGAGATGCCTGCATCTGCTGCAGATACATATAATGCTACTTCCTCTCTCCAATCACCGAAGATATCACAAAGAAGGCATGGATTCTCCTTAGTGTCATTGATGGAACACACCTTGAACAAAGACCAAAGCGTTTTTGTGCCACTCGTAGGCGTAGAGCATCTTTCCATAATCTGATTCGTCAGCGAATACTTTGAAACGACATTACCACTAAGATGTTCATCGGTGAGGTCACCATCCCAGTATATCCTATAGTTTGGATAACCATTGTTCTTACCCATATTCTTAACGTAAAGAACATTACCATTGCAGTCGAAAATGCTACCTGACTTCATGTGGAAATACTCATTTCCAGGACTGTTAGCGTCCAAATCCATCACCAATCCGCGTCCCACATCTCCTGAGGTATAGAGCTGTCCGTTAAGAACCTTACCCGTCTTACCATCCAACATGCAGGCATCATATTTCGTTGCACCCTCAGTAATACGCCAAACCTCAAGTCCTTCATTGTCAGGATTGAACTCTCCCACATGAGTAGCATCACCATGTCCGAGTCCTGTACGCCACAATACCGTTCCATCATGGTCCAAAGCAGCTGCTCCTATGGCCACTTCATCATATCCGTCACCATCTATATCACCAGCAATAGGCGTGTGAGCACCTTCAGCAAAGAGTCCCTGCCCTTGCTTGTCGGATGTGTGTTTCCATACCACTTTCAAGTCATTGCCATCCCATGAAAGAGCCATGCCATAGACATAGCTATAGACACCTCTCTGCATATAGCAGCATGGGCGTCTCTCTCCATCTACAGGAATGAAGATAACATCTCCCTTGAAGCCACATCCTCTACGGCCATAGGTATAGGTATCGTTACCACCAGGATACCAGTTGCTTTGTATGCTGAAGTATGGCCAATAGTCTATTGTCTTGAGTTCCTTACCCTCCCAACTATAGCAGGTCACCCATTCCGCACCTCGTGTTGGCAATCCGTCAGAGCCACGATAGTATTGCTTCTCTCTGTCAGCATAACCATTACCATTGATTGAGGTTTGGGAATCATGTGCTCCTATGCCTTCACCAACGTATTTTCCTGTTACATCCTTTGAACCAGGTGCTGTCTTTACTATCAACTCTCCCTTGCCGTCACCATCAAAGTCCCAGCACATGAAAGGATAGTTATTTCCTGCCCCCATATTCTGGCCCATATCGAGACGCCAAAGAAGAGTGCCGTCAAGTTTATAGCAATCAAAAAACTCCCTACCTACGATGCCTGTGGTGTTGTTAGCAGAAGAAACGAGCATGGAAGGCATCCACTTCATGATTATCTCCTGCTCGCCATCACCATCCATATCGTATGCCGAACAGTCGCCAGGGGTATAAGTGATACTTGTAGTTGCATCAACAGGAATAGGTGCTGGTGCCTTCATCTTTATATCAACAAAGCAGTCGTTTGCCACCTTCACATCATCCTGACGGTCAATAATGTTTCCATCAGCATCCATAACCTCAAGAGAGAACTTTGCAGTCCTGTAGGTAGAATAGCTCAATTGTACAAAAGTGCAAGAAGTCAGAGTCTTAACCAATTTTCCGTTAGCATAGAGAAGATACTTTGTCTTCACAGGGTCATCCGTTGCTCGCATACGCCAACTCACCTGAACAACACTTCCCGAACTTGTATATTTATTGATAAAGGCATGCAGACCTCTATTCTGTTTTGTTTGTGCAAAAACACTATTGCAGCAGAGGAACATTAATCCCAGCAGCAGGAAGATAGATAATTTTCTCATCAAAAAAAGAAATAAATGGTTAGTTTGGTTGCAAAGATAATAATAAATTATGAGAAAAAAGGCATAAAGGCATAAAAAAATGGCTCAAGGAAGAAAAGCCCTAAGCCATTTTTCTTTATATTATTAATGACGAATTACTAATTACTTACAGTATTCTTTCTTACCTGCCGCGAGAGTATTCTTCATCAACGAGCAGATAGTCATAGGTCCTACACCTCCAGGAACAGGAGTGATGTAAGAGCAGAGAGGAGCAACCTCATCAAACTTCACGTCGCCATTGAGACGGAAACCACTCTTACGAGTAGCATCAGGAACGCGTGTTGTACCTACATCAACAATCACAGCACCCTTCTTCACCATATCAGCAGTTACGAAGTCAGGACGTCCAATAGCTGCGATAATGATGTCTGCCTCCTGACACTCCTTCTTCAAATCCTTTGAACGGCTATGGCAAACAGTAACTGTAGAGTCGCCATACTGCTTCTGCATCATAAGCTGTGCCATTGGCTTACCCACGATGTTGCTACGACCAAGGATAACACATTTCTTGCCAGAAGTCTCTATGCCATAACGCTTTAGGAGAGTGATGATACCGAGAGGAGTAGCAGAGATGAAGCAAGGGAGACCTATAGCCATACGACCTACGTTGATAGGATGGAAACCATCCACATCCTTACGATAGTCGATAGCTTCAATTATCTTCTGCTCATCGATATGCTTTGGAAGAGGGAGCTGCACGATGAAGCCGTCAACATCAGGGTCATTATTGAGTTTGTCAACACAAGCAAGGAGTTCCTCCTCTGTGATGTCATCCTCATAGCGAATGAGTGTTGACTTGAAGCCACAAGCCTCACATGCCAGCACCTTATTCTTTACGTATGTCTCAGAGCCACCATCGTGACCAACGAGTACTGCGGCAAGATGTGGTTGCTTACCACCATTTGCCATTATCTGCTTCACTTCCTCAGCAATCTCAGCCTTGATGGCTGTTGCTGTTGCCTTTCCGTCAATAAGTTCCATAATAGAGGCCCCCTCCCGACCTCCCCGAGGGGAGGAGTATTTAGTTACATTTGAGGAGTTATGGGGATTGATTTTTAGTTATAAATTTTATGTTGTATGTTGTATATTTATAATTTGTACTTTCGCTCTCAGTACTATCAAAAGTTCCTCCCCTAGGGGAGGTTAGGTGGGGCTACATCTTTGGCATTCCGCCCTTCATCATTCCTGCCATCTTTGCCATCTGAGCCATCTTGCTTGACCCCATTCCTGACACCATCTTCATCATCTTGCGAGTCTGGTCGAACTGCTTGATAAGGCGGTTTACCTCATCAATCTTAGTGCCAGAGCCCTTGGCAATACGCTGACGGCGTGATGTATTAAGGATTTCTGGATGCTGACGCTCCTTTGGAGTCATAGAGTAGATGATAGCCTCAATGTTCTTGAATGGGTCATCACCAATCTCTACATCCTTGATAGCCTTGCCAACACCAGGTATCATAGCAGCGAGGTCCTTGATGTTACCCATCTTCTTTATCTGCTGAATCTGTCCGAGGAAATCGTTGAAGTCAAACTGATTCTTACGGATTTTCTTCTCAAGTTTCTTTGCTTCCTCAAGGTCAAACTGCTCCTGAGCACGTTCAACGAGGGAAACAACGTCACCCATACCAAGGATACGGTCTGCCATACGTTCTGGATGGAACACGTCAAGTGCCTCCATCTTCTCACCAGTACCAATAAACTTGATAGGCTTTGTTACGACACTACGGATAGAAAGGGCAGCACCACCACGTGAGTCACCATCGAGCTTGGTAAGGATAACACCATCAATCTCAAGACGTTCGTTGAATTCCTTTGCTGTGTTTACAGCATCCTGACCAGTCATTGCATCAACAACGAGGAGTGTCTCATCAGGACTTACAGCAGCCTTAATCTGCTGAATCTGAAGCATAAGTTCCTCATCAATACTCTGACGACCAGCAGTATCGACAATGACAGTATCATATCCCTTTGCCTTTGCTTCCTGAATGGCATTCTGTGCCACAGCAATAGGATCGGTAGCACCCATCTCAATGTGGATAGGCACATCAATCTGCTCTGCCAAAACACGCAACTGCTCCATAGCAGCAGGACGGAATGTATCACAAGCAGCAAGGAGAGGCTTACGGTTTTTCTTCGACTTAAGCATCAAAGCAAGCTTACCACTCATGGTTGTCTTACCAGCACCATTGAGACCTGCCATAAGAATGATGGCTGGACGCTGCTGAAGATTCAGTTCTGTAGCCTGACCACCCATGAGCTCTGCCAGCTCATCATGAACGAGCTTTACCATCAACTGTCCTGGCTTGATGGCAGTAAGCACATTCATACCCAAGGCTTTCTTCTTCACCGTATCAGTGAAAGTCTTGGCAACCTTATAGTTAACATCGGCATCAAGCAATGCACGACGTACATCCTTCAGCGTTTCTGCAACGTTTATCTCGGTGATTTTTCCTTCACCTTTCAGTATCTTGAACGAGCGTTCAAGTCTGTCACTTAGGTTTTCAAACATACTATATTTTCAGTAAAATTTTGTTATCTTTATTTATTTAAGGTGCAAAAATACAATATTTTTTTGAAAACACAAAATTAAATCATATTGATTACAGAAAAAAAAAAAATGCCTCTAAAGGGTGCAGGGTGCAGGTGAATTTCTTAACTCTACAAGGGTATATCTTTTATAACTACCTGATTATCAATAATAGGAAATATTGATATCCCTATGTTAAGTTACGAAATTAACTTGCACCCTGCACCCCAAAAGAATTGTCAATTGTCAATTATCAATTGTTAATTTTATTTAACAAATGGTTTTGGACCATCCTGTGTTGGAATAACAGGAATGATGTTACCCTTCTTGTCAAAAGTCATACGGTCAATACATACCTGACGATGAGTGCCAGGAGAGAGCTGACGTTCACGGAAGTTAGGGTTGATACGATGGTAAACGATGTACCACTCATCCTTGCCATTTATCTGAAGGACAGAGTTATGGGCAGTACCATAAATCTTCTCAGAAGGCTGCTGCTGAAGAATGACAGGCTGCTGTGCCACAGTGATAGGACCGAGTGGCGACTTGCTTGTGCCGTAAGCCACATGATAGTTATCAGCACCAGTATCATCAACAGACCAAAGGAAGTAATACGTACCCTTACGATAGAACACATAAGCACCCTCACGGAAAGCATAATCACGCAATGTGCCACCCTTAGGAGTGAGGTTTACCTTTGTCTCTTCCTTTATGCTTGTCATATCATCATTGAGCTGAGCACCAGCCATGAAGCCATTGCCCCAATAGAGATAGAACTTGCCACTTTTTGGGTCCTGGAATACATCCACATCAATAGCCTGACCACCAGGTGCATCAGAAGGACGGTCTGCATCTGTGATGATAGGATGGCCACAGTCAACGAATGGGCCTGTAGGACTGTCACTTACAGCACAGCCAATCTCCTTGCGGTTTGTCTTTGGATTATGGGCAGAGAAATAGAAGAAATACTTGTATGCCTTGCCTATTTTACGCTCTATGATACATGGAGCCCAAGCATTGCCAGTAGCCCATGTTACCTGGTCACCCTTCACATCAAGCATCTTTCCCTCATCCTTCCAATCAATAAGATTAGTGGAAGAGAAAACGGAGAAGTCATGACCACCCCAACCAGGAGTGCCGTCTGTTGTGGAATAGATATAGAACTTACCATCCTTCTTTGCATGCATCACCTCTGGGTCAGCATGGAAATCAGGAAGGATAGGATTCTTACCATCACCCCACTCCTTCAATAGACGGTCTTTCTCTGCCTGTGTGATAGGCATGATAGTGCCATGACGAGGAGTGAACTTGCCCGATGTCTTTGTGTCAGCCACCCACTCAAACTTCTTCAAATCAGCTGACTTACAGAACTGATAGTGACCTGCACCATAGCAGTCATACATCACAACCCATGACTTACCGTCAAGGCTCTTGCAAACACCAACGCCCTCAACGGCCTTCTTACATACCTCAACACGGTCTGGCCATTTGGTCCACTGACTGCAGAGAGGCTTTCCCTTTTCTGCTGTGAGTTGCTTTGCTACAGCCTGATAGATGCCGCCACCAGCCTCACTCTTATAAAAAAGGTGGAACATCTGGTCTTCTTCGTTGAAAACGATATCGCCATCAATAGCAGCACGACCATCATCAAAGAGAAGTGTTGGCTCACCTTCAAGGTCAGTAAAGTCCTTATTGGCATATTGATAGAAAATCTTGTCATACTGGCACTTACCATCATTTGTGAGAAGAGAGAAGAACACCATATACTTTCCTGCCTTATGGTCGTAGATAGTCTCTGGAGCCCACACTCGTGTCACGTTCTTCCATGTCTTTGGATACTTTGTTGGGAAGTTGATGGCAGAGTGACTCCAATGGATAAGGTCTGTTGACTTCATAAGTACAAGACCACGGTTTGATGCCCATCCAAGGCTTGACTTCATGTCTGTAACCACCATATAGAATGTCTTGCCATCCTCACCACGAAGGATATGAGGGTCACGCACACACTGTGTAACGGCAATGGAGTCAGACTTGATAACTGGCAATCCCTGGTTCAGCAAGGTGTACTTATAACCATCCTCGGAAAGAGCGAAGCAGATTTGCTCTTCCTCAGGTGCATTACCAGTGAAATAGGTAAAGAGATAGCTCACATACTCTTCTGCAGAGGCTGTCATGCAGGCAGCCATCATCATAAGGGATAATAGAGTTTTTTTCATAAGAGAATTTAGGTATTATTAGTTATAAAATATGTTATACAGTTATAAATTCAGGAAGTTTCCGACCTGTGCGGTTGGAGATTTTATCAAGATTTTATTGAAAAGATTTTTATTCGTATTTCTGAGCACATAGTGCGAAATCTAAAAATTAAATCCATTTTCTATTTTCAGCAAAGATTATCTCTATTATTTTTACTGAGATTTTAAAATCTTATTGAGAGAATCTAATAAAAATCTCAGCTGAAAATATATTGACGAAATATTATTTTGATTTCGCTACGCTCAGAAATCTTTTGAAAATCTACAAATAATCAGGATGAAAATCCAAGCACAGCTCCGAAGTTTCTGTATTAATCCATCCTACTGATATAATCATCTGAAGAGAAAGAGCGAAGCACTTCCAGTTCTCCATCCGTATGAAGGAGACAGATGTCAGGATGAGTGATTCCATTGAAGGTGTTTGTCTTCACGGTAGTATAGTGAAGCATATCCTCGAAGATGATTGTATCACCTACATTAAGCTGCTTGGGGAATCTCCAATACCCCATCCAGTCACCACTCAGGCAGGAGTTTCCACCAAGGCGATAAACACACTCCTCCGTCTTTGCCTTTTCCATCTCCTCTTCATCATCGATGGTCTCTGCACCACGCACGGCAGGATGGTATGGCATCTCAAGACAATCTGGCATGTGACAGGTAAAGGAAACATTTAATATTGCTGTCTTAATATTGTGGTTTTCAACAATATCAACAACATTAGCCACCAAAGGACCAGTCTGCCATCCAAAGGCAGAACCAGGTTCGAGAATGACATGCAGATTAGGATGACGCTGCTTGAAATCCTTCAGTATCGAGATAAGCAATTCCGTATCATAATCCTTACGTGTCATAAGGTGTCCACCACCGAAGTTTATCCATTCCAACTGATCCATCCAAGGCGAGAATTTCTCCTCTATATGCACCAAGGTACGTTGGAACACATCTGCCCCACTCTCACAATGGCAATGGCAATGGAAACCCGTAATATCCTCAGGCAACTGCTCAGGCAACTGCTCTGCAAGAACACCAAAACGAGTGCCTGGTGCACAAGGGTTGTAGATGTCTGTTCCCACCTCAGAATATTCAGGATTCACCCTTATTCCAAGTTTCAGTTTTCCATTCACTCCCAATACTCGATTATGATACCTTTTATATTGAGAGAGGGAATTGAAAGTGAGATGACTCGACAAACGGGCAATCTCATCTATCTCATAGTCGGTGTAGGCAGGAGAATAGGTATGGGCAGGAGCACCAAACTTATCGTATGCAAGATGTGACTCCGAAAGACTCGAAGCCGTAGTGCTTGAGATATACTCACGGAATATGCCGAAAGTCTTCCATAAAGCAAAAGCTTTAAAAGCAAGGATTATCTCCACTCCAGCCTCCTTTGCCACACTGGATATGAGCTGAAGATTACGCCTCAGGAGAGACTCTTCCAGAACGTATGCAGGAGTTTTTATCTGCGAGAAATCATTCGAATTTACCTTCATATTAGTTGATTTATATCTTTTTTACGGTGCAAAGTTAACTTTTATCTTTGAATTAATTGCTATTTTAATGATATTTTATTACTTTTGCACACGAATTTGAATTTTTTGAAATGAAACTCGTTATACAGACTCAACCTTCTTTCTTTGTGGAAGAGGACAAAATCCTCACCGCTCTCTTCGATGAGGGATTGGACATCCTCCATATCCACAAGCCAGAATCAGAGCCGATATATGCCGAAAGACTCCTCTCCCTGTTGCCGAACAACTGCTATGAAAAGATAAGGGTACATGAGCACTACTACCTCAAGCAGGAATTTGACTTGAAGGGAATACATATCGACAATCCAAACGACCCTATCCCTGATGGGTTCAAACGCCATATTACACGAAGCACAAGCAATATCAGCGACCTTAAGGAAATGAAGAAGAAATGTGACTATGTATGTCTCCATTCTCTCTTCGATAGCCTCCACGATGATGTCAGGTCATCCCTTACGGCAAAGGAACTGGAAGATGCCAGTCAGCAAGGTCTCATTGATAAACACGTTTATGCTCTCGGAGGTATGAGCCTTGAGAATGTAAGCATGGCAAAAGACTATGGATTCGGCGGTGTATGTATCTGTGGAGACCTCTGGAATCGCTTCAGCATACAGCACGAAATCGACTTCAAGATGCTTATTGAGCACTTCAGGAAGCTGCGTAAAGCTGTAGGCAATTGACAATTGACGATGTACAGTGTACAATTGACAATTGATAATAGACAATTGAATAAAACCTATAATTAACAATTAATAATTCAAGACAGAAATGCTTGACAACAATTCTTTCATGGTATTCTCCGGTACAGCCACAAGATACTTGGCTGAGAAGATTTGTGCAAGTCTGGGATGCCCACTCGGCAATCTTCAGATAACAACTTTCTCTGACGGAGAGTTTGCTGTTTCTTACGAGGAGAGCATCCGCGGACGTGATATCTTCCTCGTTCAGAGTACCTTCCCTAACTCAGACAATCTGATGGAGCTTCTCCTTATGATTGATGCTGCAAAACGTGCATCTGCAAAGAGCATCAATGCAGTAATGCCTTATTTTGGATGGGCTCGTCAGGACCGCAAGGATAAACCACGTGTGAGCATCGGTGCAAAACTCGTTGCCGACCTTCTCAGTGTAGCAGGTATCGACCGTCTTATCACCATGGACCTTCATGCAGACCAGATACAGGGTTTCTTCGATGTACCTGTTGACCATCTGTATGGATCAGGCGTTATCCTTCCATATCTTGCAAGCCTCAACCTTGAGAATCTTGTTATTGCAAGTCCTGACGTTGGTGGTGCAAAGCGTGCAAAGACATTTGCTAAGTTCCTTGACTGCCCTCTCGTACTCTGCAACAAGACTCGTGCACGTGCTAACGTTATTGAGTCTATGCAGATTATCGGTGATGTGAAGGGCAAGGATGTTGTCATCGTTGATGATATGGTAGATACAGCAGGCACTATCACAAAGGCTGCTGATATCATGAAGGAAGCTGGTGCACGTTCTGTTCGTGCCTGTGCAAGCCATTGTGTAATGTCTGGCCCTGCAAGTCAGCGTGTACAGGAGTCTGCTCTTGAGGAAATCGTATTCACCGATTCCATCCCTTACTCACAGCGTTGTGCAAAGGTTAAGCAGCTCAGTGTTGCAGACATGTTTGCAGAGACAATCCGTCGAGTACTCAACAATCAGAGCATCTCAAGCCAGTATATCGTATAAGATTGCGAATTTCAAATTACGAATTACCTAGTTAATAAACACCTTATTATATGGCATTCAAAGGTAATTAAGTAATTCGTAATTTGTAATTAGCAATTATTTTTTGCCTTTTTACACAAAAAAAGTCCAAAAGATTTGGTCAAGTAAAAAAAAGTTTGTACCTTTGCACCGCAATTCGGAAAAGCATTGCTTAGAAGTTGCACCCTTAGCTCAGTTGGTAGAGCACCTGACTCTTAATCAGGGTGTCCAGAGTTCGAGCCTCTGAGGGTGTACTAAACAAATCAGAGTTGCACCCTTAGCTCAGTTGGTAGAGCACCTGACTCTTAATCAGGGTGTCCAGAGTTCGAGCCTCTGAGGGTGTACTAAAAAAGACTCTTAATCGAAAGATTAGGAGTCTTTTTTTAGTGAAGAATTCACTCTTCACTCTTTTAGTATTCCAAGATCATCACAGCTCTTTTTGCGAGTTTGATATCATTGTGGATATCTATGCTCTTACCTGTAAGGATGTCCTTTGCATTGGCATTCTGTGGGATATCCTCTGCATAACGTGATGATTTGAATATAGCAGGTTTGCTTGTGCCATTGAGAATGAGGAGGACATGCTTGCCGTTGTATTCATGACTCATCACATAGACGCCATCCTGAGGGGTGTAATGCTTCTGCTTTCCTTTGATAATAACATCATTACTCTGACGCCAGTGAAGGAGATTCTTCATCCAATCAAACATTGCATTCTCCTCTGCTGTAAGACCTTCCTTTGTGAAAGCACTACGACTGTCACCAGGGAAACCACCAGGGAAGTCCTTACGAACATTGCCATCAGTCACAGTCTTAGTGCCATTCATCAGTATCTCCGTGCCATAATAAAGCTGTGGGATGCGGTTTATGGTTAGGAGAAGGGCAAGACCTTGCTTTAGGGCATCCACATCCTTACCATCACCAAGGAAACGGTCTGTGTCATGGTTCTCTATGAATGCCATCACACTCTTTGGATTAGGATAGAGATAGTCATACACGAAGGCATTGTAAATCTTATTAAAACCATTCCACCAAGCATCTGTCTCTTCATTCTTTGCCTGATTCAGACGGTCAAAGAAGGTGAAATCCATCACAGTTTTCAGTTCTGTATTGAAAGGTTCTTTACCCTCATATCCCTTAGGAGTAGGAGTAATCTTTGAGTCTTTCTGCAAAGCAGCAGTGAAGGCAGGTTCTGTTACCCACGACTCCCCCACTACATTATAGTTCGGATATTCGGTGTTTATCACCTTCATCCATTTTGCCATACCCACAGCATCAGCATAAGGGTAGGTATCCATACGAATACCATCAATGCCAACAGTCTCTATCCACCATTCAGAGTTCTGAATGAGATATGTCATAAGGTGAGGATTACGCTGATTGAGGTCTGGCATGGAAGGTACGAACCATCCATCTACAGTCTCATGGAGGTCGATATCACTTGCATAAGGGTCAACTGTTGGAGTGAGCTTATAGCTTGTCTGAAGGTACTTTTCGTTTGTTCCACCAGAGTATGTCGTTGACTGTCCATCAAGCTTCACAGGAGTCTGCACCTTTGGCAATGAGAGCCACTCAGGAGTATTAAACCAATCCTTTGAAGGCATGTCAGTAAGCCAAGGATGCTCAAAGCCACAATGATTGAAAATCATATCCATAACGACCTTCAGTCCCTTTGAATGAGCCTCATCAATCAGTCGCTTATACTCCTCATTAGTACCGAAACGAGGATCTACTCGATAGTAGTCTGTTGTGGCATAGCCATGATATGTGCTCGTAGTACCATTGTCAGGAGAGTCATTCTCCAACACAGGAGTAAACCAAAGGGCAGTCACTCCAAGTTCCTTGAAATAGTCAAGATGCTGACGAATGCCCTCAAGGTCACCACCATGACGCAGTGATGGTTCCTTTCTATTTATTATATAAGGTGTGTTTGTCTTCACCTTTGAGTTGTCAGCATGTCCCTGTGCGAAACGGTCAGGCATCAGCATATACAGCACATCAGCATTGGAGAAGCCCATACGCTTATCACCATCCATCTCACGAACCTTCAACTGATAGTTCACCACCTTCTTCTTCTTTCCTATAGTGAAAGTGAGAGGCATCTGACCAGGTTGTGCTCCCTCAAGGTTAAGATAGACGAAGAGATAGTTTGGTGAGTCGAGACGCACGAGGGAGTCAATCTTCACACCAGGATAATTGACCGTCACGTCAGCCTTTGAGATATCCTTGCCACTCACCATGAGCTGCAAAGAAGGGTTCTTCATTCCCACATACCAGTCCTGTGGCTCAATCTTCCTTACATCAACGGCAGGAGATTTAGCAGCAAAAGAGAAAAGACTGGAGAAGATGCTTAACATTAGAGCTATTTTTTTCATTTTGTTATTACTTGTTTTTCTTCTGTATTTGAAATAACAATCAGCGATTTACCTTATACATTATGACAGCACTCTGAGGTGCAACGGAGAGTTGCTTTCCCTTGAAAGTCCTTATACCATCAAGGTTAACCTTTCCTTCGGCACAAACAATATTGTACGAGCCTTGAGCAACAGGAATCTTAACAGCCTTCTCATTGCTATTGAGCACAACGACAATATCACCCCATTCATCACCTACGGCATTGCCATTGAGAGTATATGCCACCACGTTCTTCTGTTTCACAGAGATGAAACGGAGGTTCTCACGCACCATTTCTGCCTTACCCATGCGGAATGCCTTATGCTCCTTACGAAGCTTTATGAGGGAAGAAACATAGTCGAAGACATCCTTATGCTCAGTCTTCAATGACCAGTCAATGGCATTGATTGAATCAGGAGAAGCATAGCAGTTGTGTACACCCTTACGGTCTCTCATTATCTCATCGCCACACCAGATGAAAGGTACGCCCTGGGAGGTGATGACAGCAGTCTCGGCAAGCTTGAGGAGGGAGGCTATGTTCGAAGAAATAAATTTCTTCGCACTAGACAGACCCTTTGCACTGTGACTGCCCTTCATACCTGCCTTTCCCTCTGCCCTTTGGCTGCCTTTTGCCCCTAATGTAGCAACGAGGCGGTCTGTGATGCACATATCATCATGACAAGAGACATAGGAAATCATCTGCGTTGGCTCTGATGCCCATGGAGCCTTGCTGTAGTTCACCTTTGAATAATCAATGTCAGGATGCTCTATAGCACCAACGATACCGAACTTAACACTCTCCTCATTGCCTGAGTTACCTATAAGGAAAGCACCCTCCTTGTCATCTGTCCAACCACCACGAAGGCCATCCCTCATCTCATCGCCAAAGGCAGCAATACCACCAAGCTTTGATGTATTTGCCTTCATAGCGAGCTTATCCTCTGGTAACTGAGGAGCACCAGCAGCCCATCCCTCACCATAGATGAAGACATTAGGGTCAACAGCCTGTGCAGCCTCACGGATAGCGTTCATCGTCTCTATATCATGAATGCCCATAAGGTCGAAACGGAAACCATCTATATGATATTCCTTCATCCAATAAAGGACACTCTCCACCATATACTTACGCATCATTGGCATCTCAGAGGCAGTCTCATTACCACAGCCAGAGGCATTTCCTGCCTCACCATTTTTCTGCCAACGGAAGAAATAATCAGGAGCAAGACGTTGGAAATTACTCTGCATTAGGTCGAAAACGTGATTGTAAACCACATCCATAACAACCCTAATGCCAGCCTTATGCAACGACTGTACCATCTTCTTAAACTCCCTTATCCTCACCGAAGGGTCTCCTGCATTGCTTGAATAGGAGCCTTCTGGAACATTATAATTCACAGGGTCATATCCCCAGTTGTAGAGAGAAACGAAGTCTCTGCCTCCCCCACCAATGGCATAGCCCGTCTTTTCATCTATGCTACCATAGTCATAGCTTGGAAGCATGTGAACATGAGTGATGCCAAGTTGCTTGAGATGGTCAATACCTGTGGCAAGTCCATCAGCATTTTTCGTTCCTTTCTCAGTGAGAGCAAGGAACTTACCCTTATTTACTATACCACTTGTCTCATGCACGGAGAAGTCACGATGGTGCATCTCGTAAAGGATAATGTCAGAAGGAGCAGTAAGAACAGGAGCCTTATCATTCTCCCAACCAGCAGGGTCAGTAGTGCGAAGGTCCATAACCATACCACGCTGTCCATTCGTTCCCACAGCCTTGGCAAAAATACCAGGAGTCTCATCGAGCCATTTTCCCTTCACCTTCACCTGGAAAGTATAGAAGATGCCTTGCTTATCACCCTCCACATTCACACTCCACGTGCCATCATTGTTCTTATGCATAGGATGAACTGACAACACTTTTCCTCCTAAGTCAGTGTTATAAAGATTCACCCTTGCCTCCTCAGCCATAGGACTCCACACAGCAAAGCGAGTAGCAGATGCTGTGTAGGTCATCTCCGCAATTGGACCAACGGGGATAAGCCCCTCTCCCCGCTCCCCCGAGGGGGAGAGTTGGAAGGCTGTGGGGGAAGTATTGGAATGAGAACTTATTGTCATTGAGATTGTAGTAAACAATATTAGTGTAGCAAAAAAACGTTTCATATAGTCTTCAAATACTAACTAAGTAATTTGTAATCAGTAATTAGTAATTCTATTTTATTTTCTTTATAGAAATAGCATATCCACCACCTCTCGCAGCTGTGAGAGCGAGTTTATCCCCAGCCTTGACAATCTTCTTTGTGATAGTGTAAGCCTTTGGATTCTTATCGTATGAAGCATCTTTGGCATCAGCATAGATGGTAGCCTCATACTTTGCACCCTTATCAAGGAAGTCAAGCTTCAAGACTGACTTATGACCATCCTCATTAGCCTTACAGCCTATGAACCAATCATCAGTGCCCTTTGCCTTACGAGCCACAGTGAGATACTCCCCAGGCTCTGCCTCAAGGTAGATACTCTTGTCCCAATCCACTGCCACATCCTTTATGAACTGGAAAGCATCCATGTGCTTGGCATAGTTCTCAGGAGTATCAGCAGCCATCTGAAGTGGAGAATAAAGTGTCACATAGAGTGCAAGTTGAGCAGCAAGAGTGGTATTGAGCTTGTTCTTATTGTTAGGAGCCCAAGAAGAGAAATCAGTCTCAAAGATACCAGGGGTATAATCCATAGGACCACCATTAAGGCGAGTGAAAGGAAGAATGGTTGTATGAGCAGGATAAGAGCCTCCAAAAGCCTCATATTCAGTGCCCTTTGCACTCTCATTGCCTATAAGGTTAGGATATGTGCGACACAAGCCTGTAGGTCTTACAGCCTCATGACCATTCACACAAATCTTATGCTTTGCAGCCTCCTTCACAGCATACAGATAATGATTCACCATTAGCTGACCGTAGTGATATTCTCCATTAGGGAATATATCGCCCACATATCCACTCTTCACGGCATTGTATCCATATTTCTCCATCAATGAATAAGCAGCCTCCATGTGACGCTCATAATTGCGGATAGAAGAAGAAGTCTCATGGTGCATCATCAGTCTTATGCCCTTGGAATGAGCATAGTCATTGAGAGCCTTTATGTCAAAGTCAGGATAAGGTGTCTGGAAATCAAACACATAGTCCTTCTGATTGCCAAACCAATCCTCCCAACCAACGTTCCATCCCTCCACAAGAACCTGTGAAAGTCCGTTTTCTGCAGCAAAGTCAATGTATTTTCTAACCTCCTCATTCGTTGCTCCATGAGTTCCGTTTGGCTTCACCTTATTATAATTGTCAATGTTGAGGTTGATGCTTGGCAAATCATTTGTGTAGCTCCATGTGTTCTTACCGATAATCATCTCCCACCAAACACCACAGTATTTCACTGGCTTAATCCATGATGTGTCCTCATATTTGCATGGCTCATTGAGATTGAGAGTGAGGCGAGAAGCAAGCTGACCGATGGCAGAATCTGTTATACGGATAGTACGCCAAGGTGATGTGCAAGGAGCCTGCAGATGTCCCTTGAATCCCTCTGCATCAGGAGTGAGGAAAGAGGTGAACACATTATTCTTATCATCATAGTCGAGGTGCATACAAGAATAATCAACGAGTGCTGCCTCATGCAGAGCTATATACAGACCATCATCGGTCTTCATCTGAATAGTGGTCTGCACACCTGTATCAGAGAACGTCATCCATGAGGAATTATCCTTATGAGCCTCAATGACAGCAGGCATCTTTCCTCTAATCTCAGAAAGACGCGACTTAGTCCATGAATACTCCTGAGTATCGAAATCACCAGGAATCCACCATGCTGTATGGTCTCCTGCCATGGCAAACTGTGTCTTTTCCTCCTTCAAAACAAAATAAACAAGATTCTGCTGACGTGGGAACTCATATCTGAACCCCACACCGTCATCATATACTCGGAAACGAAGCACAAGAGTACGGTCCCCTTTTGTCTCACTTGTCTTGCCGTCAAAAGTCTGCTTCTTCTGTGCAGAAGCCTTCTGAGTGAGAGTAACGGCAAGTTCGTTATAGTTGTTTCTAATGGAAGACTCCTCACCCCAAACAGGTGTCCAAGTCTCGTCAAAGGAAGAACGCTCAGCCTTTGTCTGTATGAAACCATCCATAAGGTCTGCCCCACCCTTTGCCAGTTCGAGACCGAGAGTGGAAGGTTTTATGACCTTCTTCGTGCCATAGTCCACCTGATAGGTAGGCTTACCGTTTTGTACGTCAAACGTCAGTTTGATGTTACCATTAGGACTCGTCACCTGTTCCTCTGCATTTGCCGAAGATAATGCAGCAAGGAATGCTATTGCTAAAAAGAAATACTTTTTCATTATGGCCTTGTAATATTTATAAGATTCTTTATCTTCTCGTTGAACTTATCAGCCTTAAGAAGCTGTTCTATAGTAAGATGCATTCTGTATCTCCAGTAATGCTTTGGATTTGATGGGATATTGATACGCTCCGCATTTGTATCCTTCAGTCTGATGCTCTCATCCGTTGCGAGCCAATCCTGGAGAGTGAGTACGCAAAGCATTGAAGGGCACTCAAGATGCCTCCTTATTATATCTGTTGCCACATCCTCTGAAAGAGTCTCTGGTGCCCTACCATCGCGTCCAAGTGACCAGTTCCAATAGTTCTGTGTGCGTTGCCTATCCTCTTCCCACCACATTCTCAATGTTGCAGTATCATGGCTTGAGATAGTACATACGCTGAGGAAAGGATTTCTCTCCAACACTCCGAATGCCACGTTAGGATCCTTTGGCATTGACTGTATCTCGAGTGAGAGAATCTTCAGTTCATTCATCACCCACTGTACACAGTCAGGCACCATACCAAGGTCTTCTGCACATACCAGCATCTTCGTTGCATCCACCAGTTTTGGCAGTTTCTTCATAGCCTCCTCATACCAGAACTGATTGTTTCTGCGATAAAAATAATCATTGTAGAGGCGATTGAAGTTATACTTGTCATGGTCCCAGAGAGTCTCATAGCAAGTGTCAAACTGTGCAGAGATACGAGGATGTACGAGTGCAGGATTCTTATGGTCCACAAGGAAGAGTACATTGCTGATGAGCGAATAGAGTCCGTCTCTTAGATCCATTGCATCCTTCTCATCCTTTATAGCCCCACCAGTCTCTATGAAGTAGTCACGCTTTACGAGTTCTGCAAAATAAGCCTCAACCTCACGCTGTGTCTTAAAGCCTTCTCGCATACGATATACATAATCATGCCATGGCTCTATGAAGGTATCCTTCACATAGTCAGCCTTACTGCCGAAGTAACGTTCAACGACCCAGTCTGTTATGAAAGGATTGAGGAAGAAGTCCTCCTGCCATTGCAGTCCATATCCTTCCACCTCCTCACGTGTCATACCCAGTGATGGTTGGAACTGTCCTAACAGTCCATGAACACTATGCACAGGTATCTCCCATATTCTGAAGAAGCCAAGCACATGGTCTATACGGTAGGCATCGAAGTATTTTGCCATATTGGAGAATCTACGCACCCACCATTGGCAGTCATCCTTCAGCATCTCTTCCCAATTGTATGTAGGGAAGCCCCAGTTCTGTCCATTAACGGAGAAGTCATCAGGTGGTGCTCCTGCTTGTCCATTCATATTGAAATAGCGTGGCTCCACCTTCACGTCACATCCGTTTCTGTTCACACCGATAGGTATATCGCCCTTCAATACCACCTTATTCTTCCTTGCATATTCATGGGCAGAAATCATCTGCTGGGCGAGGATGTATTGGGTAAAGAAAGCCTCCCCCTCTCCTTGGGTAAGGTTCCCATACGGCACAAGCCATTCCTTTTCTTCCTCAAACCATTTCTTGAATTCCTTAGAGGCAAGCACCTTCTCCCCCTCCTGCTCATAGATGAGATGCAAGTATTCCCTCTTTGCATTGTTCACACGCTCATAGTCTATCTGAGGAAGAGCATTCAGTTCCTTACGAAGATCCTCAAACTCCTTCGCCTTCTTCTTATCCTTCAAAGGAGGAAGCTGACGAAGGTCAGCATACTGAGGATGAAGAGCGAAGATGCTGATGGCAGAATATGGATAGGAATCTACCCAGGTATTTGTATTCGTAGTGTCATTGATAGGCAGTATCTGCAACACATGCTGTCCTGTCTTTGCCACCCAGTCAATCATCATCTTGAGGTCACCGAAGTCTCCCACACCGAAACTGCCTTCCGACCTCAAAGAGAAAACAGGTATGGCAGTACCAGCTATTCTGTCAGCTGGTATGGGATAGTCACTGTTTCCCAAGTCAATGACTATGGTCTCCCCACTCTTCATCTGTGGTATAACAATGGTGCGATTATCCCTTGCCTCCCATATTACTGGTACGTCAAGATTATCCTCCACCACGAGGAGCTTTGCCTCTATCGTGAGACCTGCCAGACTTTCTGCATCAATGTTTGCAGCCCATTCGTTTTCTCCTATATATATAAGAGGTAGAGCCTTACGTTCCTTCCACATACCAAGTTGCTCCACGTTGCCGCAGAGTGCCAGTTTCTGTTGTGGACGAAGCTGTGGTGCCGTTGCCTTTATCGTCACCGTCTTGTCATACTTACTCTTTGCGAGTCGTTTTACCTCATGTCTATGTATGCATTCCGTAAATGCTGTGCTGTAGAAGTAGTTCATGTTTTTTGGGTTTAGAAGTTAGGGGTTAGAGTTTTTTTATTTTCTTTCCATTCATTATCACTATTCCATTATAGTTTCCATTCACTCTCATTCCATTGAGATTATACATCACATTGCAGGTGTGTCTTTTCTCAATGACAGGGGAATTAACACCGAGATAGGTCTGATACTGTGAAGTCACATCCTGATAGGTAACAGAAGAGCCCGAGAGCTTTGCTGTAAAGAACTTGTCCGTGGTTATCTTGCCTATGTCTGTGGTCTGTGGCTTTCCGTTGCCTTGGTTGAAAATGATGTTGAAATAATAGTCTTCCTTGTTGATGTCGAAGGTCTGGTAATACCATTTCTTACCACCAATCTCCGTTGTTGCAGTCATCATCTTTCCTGGCCATGAGCCATTGAGTTGGGAATTGTTGTTACTGTCCCACACATAGAAATACAAAGGTGTGAAGTCTGCATCCACATACACCGTTGCCTTATGTGCCACGAAAGGTGCCTTTTCATCCTCCTTCTCTATACGTGCCACAGTCTCTTTCCATGCCTCATTATCAAGTGTTTGGGAAACGAGATAGCGATAGTGATAACCACTCAATATCTCCTTATATCCTGTAGGAACAACAAACTCATTACATTTCTGTCCCACCACTACGATGAGGAAACCATTCTTGCCCTTTATCTCTCTCGCACAGTATGTTGTCTTGTTTCCCGAAAGGTCTGTAAAAGTGCTCTGATTCGTCACTCCCACCAGTTTCCTTGCCTCTATCATCAACTTCAGTTCATGCTTGTAGGCCTGCCAATGCTTAAGGAAAACACATGGTGTTCCAGGGTTTGCCAATAGCCAAGCATTCACCGCAAGGGTATCTTTCTTTATTGGATCCTGCTGTGCAGAAGATGAGCGATATTCCGTGTCATGATTCTCTACGAATGTGATGGCATATCTGTTATAGTCTGCATTAGTGGCAGATGTAGTACCTGTCAGTTTTGACCAGTTACTGCCATTTGCAGCATCTCGGCAGGTGTATCTGAAAGCAAAGTCGAAAGCACCCGACTGCACCACTCCATTCACCTTCGTGCCATTTATCCAGTTGTTCACCTTCGCTGCATCTCCTTCCCAATACTCTCCCACACTATATTCCACACCCGTAGTGCTGTTGTAGTCGCCTGTGAAAGAAGCAGAATAGCCCTTCACCATATCATATCTGAAGCCCGTATATCCAAGGTCTTCCTTCAGATATTTCAGGTAAGCCTTCACCACCTTATTCACATTCTGACTCTTATGGTCAAGGTCTCTGCATCCACTCCAATCCTCGCCAGTATCATTATTCTGACTCAGCGAAATGCCATTATTGCTTGCCCATGTCTTTGTCTTTCCACCGTCATCATTACTGCAAATATCCGTAGGCAACATCTTGTATGTCACCCCCTTATACTCCTCAGCAGGATAGTCCACCCACGATCCTCCATTGCCCAGGTTGTTCCTATGGTTTATCACCACATCGGCAATCATTCCCGTGCCCTTATCCTTGAAGGTCTTTATCATGCTACGCAGAGCCTCCTCAGTACCAAATGAGGAATCCTGCTTGAAATAATACTGAGGCATATACCCCATATTATTCCCCGTGCCGCAATATCCCGACTGAGGAATCCATATCAAGTTGAAATACCTCGACAGTTCATCACTCTGAGCCTCCAGTCCACTCCATTGCGTATCAATATAGGAGTCCCAATAGAAGCCCTGAAGCATCACACCACCATAGTTCTGTGGCCATCCCTGTGCCATAGCAGCAGTCATTGTCCACACCATCATGGCAACAGAAAGAACAATACGTTTCATCCCTATATCCTTAGTTTTAGTTAAAGTTAAAGTTAAAGTCAAAGTTAAAGTTAAAGTCAAAGTCAATGTTTAAGTCAATGTCAACGTCAGAGTCAAAGTCCATGTCAAAATCAAAGACTTTTCTGCCACAAAATTAATAGTTTTTTCCGACCTAATAACTAAAATCCCCCCATTTATTTTTAATTCCCTCTTGCAAACGATTGCAAAAAGACGTTTTTCTTAGAAATAAACCACATGACAGCCATTTTACATCATTACGTTTGTTTTTTACCTATTTTATTATTAACTTTGTCCGCAAATAAAATTTGACATATTACAAATGAAACATTTTACACTTTTTCTAACATTTCTATTCCTTGTGCTTACAGCATCAGCACAACAGATTTCGCGTGAACAGGCTTTGCAGAAAGCTGAAAGGTTCTTAAACCGAAGCAATGCTGCGAAAGCAAAGGGATTGACAAACAAAAGAGTTACGATTGAAACTATCAGCCAAAGAAACATTCTTGGAGATGTGACAAACTCTCCTGTGGCTGACGGTATGGTACCATGTCAGCAGTTGTATTTCTTCAACATTGGCAATGATAACGGATTTGTCATTGTCAGTGGTGATGAGCGTACTCCCGACATTCTTGGCTATAGTTTTGAGGGTAGTATAAGCAGCAGCATACCTGAGAATATGCGTTGGTTTCTCACTTGCATGGCAAAGGAGATAGAAAGCCTTCAGCAAAGTGACAAGACTCTGTCTCCCCTTAGCGGAAGCTATCAGCCTATTGAGCCCCTCATCACTACACATTGGAATCAGAATGCTCCATACAATGCACAGACTCCCGTAATCGAGGAAAAACAAACTCCTACAGGCTGTGTGGCTACTGCTATGGCTCAGATAATCAACTATCTGCGTCCTATAGGCAGTAAGGCAATACCTTCCTACACCACTGATACAAAAAAAGTAGTAGTAGAAGCTCTTCCTGCCACCACCTTCGATTGGAGTCAGATGGATGATACATATACCAGTTCTGCTTCTGCACCTGAGGTTGCAAAGCTTATGCGATATTGTGGACAGGCCGTAGAGATGGATTATGCAGAAAACGGTTCAGGTGCTTCAAGTGATGACGTTCCTGATGCTGTAGCAAAATATCTCGGCTGCTCAGTGCTTATAAATATGGTAAGGAGGGGCAACTATACACGAGATGAATGGAACAAACTTATACACAACGAATTGGCTGAGCAACGCCCTGTATATCTCAGGGGTAGTAATGCAGAAGCTGGCCATGCTTTCATCTGTGATGGATATGACACAGATGGTCTTTTCCACATCAACTGGGGATGGGGAGGACTGAGTGATAGTTTCTTCCTCCTCAGTGCCCTTTCTCCTAACGAGCAAGGTACTGGCGGTTCTTCAAGTGGCTACAACTCTGGTCTTTCTGCTATAATAAACTGGCATCTTGCCAAGGCAGGTGAGAAACGTACATATCCCCTGACATGTGCGTATAATGAAAACAACGCATTCACTTCTTCTGCTACAAGAAATGCTAACGGAACATTCTCGATTTCTGTAACGCAAGCTGTCTTTAATCTGCACGATGCCGACACACAGTTTTATTTTGGATGGGAATTACGTGATAGTGAAGACAATCAACTTGCCACTTTCCCTTATTCCTCATTACTCGACATTCCAGTCAAGAATGGCAAAGCCCCAACTTGCAACATCACCATTCCAAGCACAGTAAAAGATGGCACATACTATCTCGTTCCTATTTGCCGCACTGCTGACATTGATACATGGAGCGTATGTACTGGTTCGGATAATGCAGAACTGAAACTCACCATCAGCAATAATAAGCTGACATGCGAAACGGCAAACCCTCCATACGAAAATAAATTCAATGTAAGCAATGTGAAGTATAGCAGTGACCTTTTCGTTGGTGCTCCTATCACCTTCTATATGACTGTGACCAATGAAGGCACTTCCACTACTGGTGAGCTCAAAATCATTGATGCTGCTGCGCCTAATAAGCCTCTTGCCATTATAGCATTGGAGATGGACCCAGGTGAGACACAGGAGGTATCTGGAACCTTCACTCTCAAATCTGCAGGAAGCAAGACATTACGTCTCATAAACGAAAGTAAGAATCAGAAGTTTGCCATCACCGTCAATGTAGAAGGAGAGTCTCTCGTTCCACTTGATTTCACTCAGACCGTCACATCTGAGTCAACACCAGAAGAGGATGGCGACAAAACAATCCACCTCATCAATACCAACAGCATCGATATTCAGGTGGAGGCTGTTAACTATTATAACAACCCTAAAAAACTTCCTTACAGGTCAACCGTATGCTGGTTCCTCTTTAAGGAGGATGGTACATACACTTCACGCACATATCCTCTTTCTCTTAACCACGGATATAAAAAGACTTTCAGTCAGACTTTCTCTGGACTTGAAAAGGATATTACATACGAACTATACATAGGCTACAAAGGTACTGATGGAAGATATCAGATTTCTGCTCCAATATATTTCCGCTATACAGACGTTCCTTCTGTACTCAATGATGACTGTACGGAATACAGCAATCCTAAGAGCAAGGTGGTTGACTTCAACTATACCCGCAACTTCACCAATACCTCATGGCAAGCCTTTTATGTTCCTTTCTCCATGACCTACGCTGATTGGAATAAAGACTTCGAAATGGCTTATATATCCAACATCATTGAGCAGGACGACAATAATGATGGCATTGCTGATAAGGTAAAAGTGGAAGTGACAAAGATGCAGAATGGTGACACCACTCAGCCAAACACTCCATACCTCATTAAGGCTAAGACTACTGGCGAAAAGGTATTCTCACAGGAAAATGCCACTCTCTATAAGACTGTGGAAAATACCACTGAGTTTACAATGGAAAATGGCACTCACTACAACATCACGGGCACCTACCACACCATTAGCGATATGACTACAAAGCACTATTACGCAATGGTAGATGGCTCGCTGAAAACTGCTGCCACAGATGCTGCCACTCTTAACCCATTCCGCTGGTATCTCTCCATCACCGATAATGAAGGCAACATCATGCCACTCTCAGCAAAGAGCATCATAATCGTTGACACAGATGATGCCACTGGCATAACAAATGTAAACACAACCAATTCCAACAATGAGATTATCTCTCTTGAGGGCAAGAAGATGGGTAAGGATGCTTCTCTCCTCACCCCAGGCATCTACATCAAGAACGGTAAGAAATTCATAGTAAAATGAAAAGACAATGAAAAAAGAATATAAAAGTCCAAAGATAAAGGCAAGGAAACTTTCCATCATTTGTATGCTCGAAACCTCCGAAATCAACGTTGGTGGCAATACAGACCATTTTGACGCAAAAGAAATCTCTATCTTTGATAGATTTGGTACAGTTCCAGAGGAAGAGGAATAATCTTTCTCCCCTCATATTAATAGAAGCATAAAAAATAAGCATGAAAAAAATCAAGCTAAGCACATTGCTACTATTCATGGCAATGTTATCCCTCACCTTCGTGTCCTGTATAAAGGTTTACGATGATAATGATAATGATAATGATAATGAAAATGAAAACGAGGGAGGCATTAAGAGTGAAACTGTAACTATCGGTGGGGATGGTAAAGCCTCTGGTGGACATATTTTCTCCGCCGTGGATGACAAGAACTTCTTCATTGATTACATCAAGTACAGCGTTGTCTCTGACCATCTTGAAGTCACAGGACATGATAAAGCTGGTTTGAAAGGAGCCGCAATGATTGTCTCGCAAGTAAACTATAAGGGACATGTGTATAAGGTGTTAGTAATTGGAGATAAAGCTTTCAGGGATAACAAAAGCCTTACCTCTGTCTCTATCCCTAACTCTGTGACGACTATTAGAGAATATGCTTTCGAAGAAAGCTCTATTACCTCGATTAATATCCCTAATTCGGTGACCAGTATTGAATACATGGCTTTCTCCTATTGCACCAGCCTTGCCTCGGTGACTATCGGTAGTTCCGTTACGAATCTTAACGTTGATGCTTTCGCTGGTTGCTGTATTCAAAAGGAAAAATTCATCAATAATTCTAAACTAAATGCTATCGAACATGATTATTGGGGAGCAACAATATATGACTATA
Organism: Prevotella sp.; assembly: GCA_045627725.1. Classification (GTDB taxonomy): domain Bacteria; phylum Bacteroidota; class Bacteroidia; order Bacteroidales; family Bacteroidaceae; genus Prevotella. The sequence continues at coordinate 122,437 of JAZQOH010000057.1, forward strand.
TTACAGATGTATTCATGATTTGTGACAACGTACTTATTAAAGTTACGGATGATTCAAGGGAAACATATACTATCCCTAATTCGGTGACAAGTATTGGAGATCGCGCATTCTTTGATTGCTTAAGTCTCACCTCAGTGACTATTCCTAATTCAGTAACAAATATTGGAGAATATGCTTTCTCTTTTTGCCCAAAACTCACCTCGGTGACTATCCCTAATTCTGTGACAAGTATTGGAGAAAGCACTTTCTCGCATTGCTCAGGTCTAACCTCGGTGACTATCGGTAATTCCGTTAAGAGTATTGGATATTGGGCTTTCCGTGAATGCTCTAATCTTACAACGATTCATTGTCTAGCCAAGGAAGTTCCTTCCGCAGACTCTCATGCTTTCGATAATTACTCCATCTGCACACTCTATGTGCCTAAAGAGTCTGTAGAAAAATATAAAAGCGCTAGTCCTTGGAAAAACTTCAAGGCTATCATAGGCGAGTAAGGCTGACTCTATAGTCTCACCATATTAATAAATTTAAGCATCGCTCATTATCATCAATGGGCGATGCTTATTTATTATATCAATACACTACTGTCCACTAAAAATCGCAAAACGTTCTTTGAAATAATTGAATTATAGTTAGTTGCAAGAGTTTTTTGTGCGCAACGATTTGAATTTGTAACTTTGCAGCCATAAACAGGACTGCATATGCTAAAAGACAAATAC
>JAZQOH010000058.1:0-46173 GCA_045627725.1 Prevotella sp.
GGAACTGTAGTTAGTCTTCAGGTCGTAGGCAAACCGCCTGTATAGTACGACGTAGTACCCAACAAGAAGCATCCACTCCAAAGTGAAGATGCCGTTGAAGGCAAACAGCAAAGTTTCTGAAGAGGTGATGATGTAGCCGATGGCGAGGATGGTAGGCACAAGGAGAATGAGTGGTTGCAACACTTTCTGCCTGACTCCCTGTTGCAAGTAAGCCATATATGCCCATGATATGACGGAAATCGTCAGGAGTGCCGTCACCATATAAGTGACTGTATAGTAGAAGTCTATCCGTTCATCGCCTGTGATTTGCATATACATACACGGCAGGAAGATGAGGTAAGTCATACCCCAAGGGATGAAAAGCTTGCCCAGCACATTATGGATATGAGGCACTGGAGCCTTGAATGCAACACGTGTACGTGGCAGTAGCATCACGAGGCTAAGCCCAAAGACCGCTACCATCGCTGTGACGTAGAAGATGAGATATATGTAGAATGATACGGATATTGACATTTACTGATATAATTACTGGGGTATACACTTCATACCCCGAAGAATATTCGATTATCTTGTTTGTTGGCAAAGTTACAAAATAATCGTCAAACAACGGCAAGACGAGTCGTTTAATGTTGAAATAGTGGGTTATTTTACAAATAATAAAAAGAAAAGGCAACTAATCTCACGATCGGTTGCCTTAAAAAATCTCAGAATCTTTATTATAAAATTAACCAACATTATTTGTTCTTCTTGTGAGTCATGATGTCGAGCACCATGCGGTCTGTCTCGTTCATTGCCTCTGCACCCATGCGTGTCATATTGTGGATGCATCGGTCAACGTCATCTTCGATGAGACCTTCTACGCTTGTGACGTGCTTGTTTTGGATAGCAAGCATAGCAGAGAGTACTGCCGTGGAAACGCCACTTGACACCTTCAGTGCGCATGATGGCTTTGCACCATCGCAAACCATGCCTGCGAGATTAGCAATCATATTCTTTACGGAATAGCATATCTGACCGAAGTCTCCTCCCATAAGATATGTTATGCCACATGCAGAACCTGTAGAGGCTACCACACATCCGCAGAGAGCACTTAGTTTGCCAAGGCTCTGCTTGATGTATATGGCGGTGAGATGGCTGAGAGCGAGTGCTCGTGTTATCTCTTCCTCCGTATTGTGGTTCTCCTCTCCAAATACCACTACTGGCATTGTGCAGGAGATACCCTGGTTTCCTGAACCGGAATTACTCATCACAGGTATCATCGCTCCTGCCATACGTGCATCACATGCACTACTTGTTGCAGAAAGGATGTGGGAGAAGATAGATTCACCCATGATACCCTTACCGAGAGGACGCGAAAGAGTCTTGCCCAACTCGTGACCGTAATTGCCCTTCAAAGCTTCGTTGGCAGCGTTCTCGTTGAGGCGTCGAGCCTCGTTGATGAAGAGAAGCTCCTCAAGTGGCGATTCGGTTGCAAACTCATATACGGTGCGTAAATCGAGTTCCTTATCCTTTGTCTCGCTATCTTCGCCTGTAGAAGCATTGTTCTGGTCGATGATAACCTCGTTGTTATGAGATACATAAACGAAATTGGTGTGTCCTCCAGCGATGATGGCTGTGGCTTTCTGCGATGCCTCTGCACCTTCCACGTTCACCTCGATGTATAGTTTCTCGGTGATATTGTCTTTCAGAGAGACGCTTATCCTGTTCTCGCTGATGTATTTCTTTCCTTCCTCTACAGCCTTAGGATTGCAGTCACGAAGTACCTCAAGCTGGTATTCACTCTTGCCGATGATGGCTCCGAGGGCTATTGCGATAGGAAGTCCCACCATTCCAGTGCCTGGTATCCCTACGCCCATAGCGTTCTTCAGCATATTGGCGCTGAGCTTCACCTCTATCTTCTCAGGGCGAGAACCGAGTGTCTCAGTGGCACGAGCTACGCAAAGCGCTACTGCTATTGGCTCTGTGCATCCTATGGCTGGTACGACCTCGCGATGCATCAGGTCGATTATCTGGTTTCTTATCTCTTTAGAGAGCATGGCAATTAAAATTCAAAGATTGAAGTTCATGTAGATTACTTCTTGAAGTTCTTGAGACCTGTGTTGAGGAAGTCAAGATACTTGTCAATGTCCTCATCGTATGCAGCAGAGCAGTTGAGAGGCTTGCCCTGGTGGTCGAGAAGAACATAGAATGGCTGTGCCTGTGCTCCGAACTTAGTGCTCTGGAGATAGCTCCACTTATCACCTACGGTGCGAAGCTTGCGTGCCTGTCCGTTCTGTGTTACCTCGATAGGCTCTGCGAGAGGAGTCTTATCATCAACGAAGAGCTGGATGAGGACATAGTCGTTTGTCATGATGTCCTTAACGCGCTCATCTGTCCATACTGCAGCTTCCATCTTACGGCAGTTTACGCAACCGAAACCTGTGAAGTCAATCATTACAGGCTTGCCGAGGCGTACTGCTGCTGCCATACCTTCCTCATAGTCCATATACTCAGCCTTCACTTCTTCCTTAGCAATGTTGAAGTCCTGTGTGTTCATTGGAGGTGCGAAAGCAGAAACAGCCTTACATGGTGCGCCCCAAAGACCTGGAATCATATATATTGCGAAAGCGAAGCTGACAAGAGCGATGAAGAACTGTGGTACAGAAGTCTTGTGGTGAAGAACCTTCTCACCCATCTCGTCCCATTCCTCCTCATCGTGAGGGAAACGAATCCATCCTGCGTGGTAAGCACCGAGCATTGCGAAAATGACAATCCAGAGGCAGAGGAATACTTCACGGTCAAGAATGCGCCAACCGTAAGCAAGGTCAGCAACGCTGAGGAACTTAAGTGCAAATGCGAGTTCGAGGAAACCGAGTGTCACCTTGATAACATTCATCCAGTTACCTGACTTTGGTGCTGCCTTCAACCATGTTGGGAAGAGTGCGAAGAGTGTGAATGGCAATGCCAATGCTATAGCGAAGCCAAGCATACCGATAGTAGGACCAACAACGCTGCCAGAAGTAGCCATCTCAACGAGCAGGAAGCCGATGATAGGACCTGTGCATGAGAAGCTTACGAGTGCAAGAGTGAATGCCATGAGGAAGATGCTGAGCAAACCGCTTGTGCTGCTTGCCTTAGAATCTACGGCATTACTCCATGATGATGGCAATGTGATTTCAAATCCTCCGAGGAATGATGCTGCGAATACGAGGAGCATCAAGCAGAAGAATATGTTAAAGACCGCGTTTGTAGAGAGGGAATTCAATGCGTTGGCACCGAAGAGGAGCGTAACGGCAAGTCCCAATACTACATATATTACTACGATGCTGGCACCGTATGTCATTGCTTCACGAACGCCCTTTGACTTGTCGTCCTTGTTTCTCTTGAGGAAGAAACTAACTGTCATTGGGATGATTGGCCATACGCAAGGTGTGAACAATGCAATAAAACCACCGAGGAGACCGAGAAGGAAAATGCCAAGAAGGCTACGACCTTCTGCTGCGTTGCTCTCGCCAAAGTTCTTGAGTTCATCGATAACTGGTGTCCAGAGGTTAGAACCCATATCGCCAGCTGTGGCAACAGCTGTTGTATCTGCTGTAAGTGAGTCTGTTGCAGCCTCTGCCATATCTTCTGTTGGCTCTTCTGCTACAGCGTCAGCCTTGGCATCTTCAGCCTTAGCATCCTTAGCCTCTGCTGCTGGAGTATCTACACCCTTACCCTCATATTTGAAGTCAACGGCTGTAGGAGGAAGGCAGGACTCATCATTGCAGGCACCATATTCGAGGTATCCTTCTATCTTATATGTCTTGCCAGTGAGCTTTATCTTCTGACTGAATGTGACGCTGTTCTCATAATAAGAAACCTTTGCGCCGAACATATCTTCATATTTCTCTGTTGCAGGCTTGTTTGCCTTGAGAGGACCGTTGACCTTAGCACCTTCTATCTTGTCGATGTTGAAGGTTGCAGGGATAGGACCATTCTTTTCTGTTGGGCTATAAACGTGCCATCCACTTCCAATATTACCAGTGAATGTGATTGTTATTTCATCCGGTGCTGTCTGTGTCATCGCAGGCTTGAATGAAATCTGTGCGTTTACTGCAATCGCTAGCAGCGAAACCCAAAGTGTGATAATGTACTTTTTCATTTAACGAAATGTCGAATTAAATTTTATTATTAAGTCTTGAGATTATATTATTTTCTCAGGTTGTTCTAATTATATAACGTATAGATAAGATAAAAGTAGTGCTTTAATTCTTTCTTTTAATTTTTTTTCACGTTTGAAAACTCCGACACTTCTACCCACAAAGGACCGTTCCCATGTCCGATGTCAAGGTCTTTTCCTCCTCGTATGGCCTCCTGGATATAGTCCTTAGCCTTTCCTACAGCGTTTTCAATGGAAAAACCTTTGGCGAGATAGCTTGAGATAGCAGAAGATAAAGTGCAACCTGTGCCATGAAGATTAGTTGTCTCTATTCGTTCGGAAGAGAAACTTATTTCTTTCTTTGTATCTGCAATCCAAAGAACATCGGTCATTCTTTCCCCTTCGGCATGACCTCCTTTTGTCAGAATGTTGAGAGGAAGGGATGCGAATGGTGTGTTCTTAATCAGATAATCGCTCTCAGGAATATTGGGAGTGACGAGAGTGCAGAGAGGGAAAAGGTTGTTTACCACGAGGTCTATGCACTCATCTGCCATCAATCTTGTTCCACTTGTGGAGAACATGATAGGGTCGCAGACGATGGGAATAGGTCTCGATGCGATAAGATGCTGCAATTCTTCGATGATAACCTTAGCGATGTCGGCATTCGGTATCATGCCTATCTTCACAGCCTTGACGTCGAAGTCGTCGAGAACAGAGCATATCTGTTTCCTCACCACTTCGCAATCCACGGGCATGACATGCTGAACGCCGAGCGTGTTCTGTGATGTTATTGCCGTTATCACGGTGGTGGCGTAGCATCCGCAGTTGGTTATCGTCTTCAAATCCTGCTGAATACCAGCTCCAGCACCTGTGTCGCTACCTGCTATTGTCAATACTATCTCCATGCGTCTCCCAATATCATGGCTCCTCCGAAGCCCATTTCCTTTACCTTATTTATATTATTGAAGGTGACACCTCCGAGGGCAACGACCTTCTTGTCAATGACTCCATCCTCACAGGCTTGCCTTATCTCCTCTTCGCTGAATGCTGACATGTATCCTTTCTTTGAGATGCTGTCGAAGATAGGCGAGAGAGAAACATAATTGCATCTGCCTTTCCACTCCTTCACCTCTGCCAGTGAGTGGCAACTTCTGCTCACGCTGCCCGTCCAATCATCAGGCGCAACAGGATTCCTGCCATTGAGATGAACGCCATAGAGCGAGTATTTCATCGCCAGATGGTGATGGTCATGAAGCACGAGGCGCGAGTGATACTGCTCTGGAATTAGCCTTATCAGTTGCTCAACAGCCTCTTCTCCCGCCTCTGGTTTGCGAATATGGATGAGGTCAGCCGTGCCATTCTCAAGGAAAGAGGCTATCTTCTCTGCCTCTCCCTCGAAGAAATGGGGTAGTGTGATGATGATGAGCATGAATTTTTATTGTTTATAGAAGTTATAGTTCTTCTAGTCTTTCTTGATTATCAAGATTCTCTATAAGTTCTATTTTTTACCGAAAAGGTCAAAACTTGCGTCCCAATCCTTCCAGACAGGCTCGCGACCCAGTTCCTTCAGACGAGCGTTTATAACCTTCGCGGTGCGCTCATCAGAGACGGTGAACTGCTCCAATGCCTGTGGATAGGTGTGGTATCCGCCTGGGTTAACCTTCGATTCTGCCGACATGGTGGTGACACCAAGCGTGCACATATTGTCGCGGATGTAAGCAGGTTCGCGTGTTGAATAGGAAATATCCACGTCATGATCGAAGATACGCATAGCGAAGGTTGCCTGTGCCAGTTCCTTGTCGGTCATGTAGCAGTTAGGATGGAAGTCCTCATTCTGCGCAGGACGCATGCGAGGGAAGTTTACGCTATACTTTGTGCGCCAGTAATGCTTCTGCAGATAGCGCAGATGACGCGCCATCATCGTTACATCGGTGCGCCAATCTTTCTCCAAACCGATGAGAACACCCATGCCGATGGAGTGAATACCTGCTTGTCCCATACGGTCAAAGCCGTTGCATCGCCATTCGAAGTCAGACTTCTTGCCTGCTGGATGGTATATCTTATAGTTCTCGCGATGGTATGTTTCCTGGAAACAGATGACGCCATTGAGTCCGTGAGTCGTCAGTTCCTTATACTCTTCTGCAGCGAGAGGCATCACTTCTATCTTGATATTCGAGAAGTAGCGCTTCGCGATGTCTATCGCCTTTGCAAGATAAGGCACGCCAGCCTTTGCCACATTCTCGCCCGTAACGAGGAGGATGTTCTCGAAAGGAGCCAGTTCCTTTATCGCCTTATACTCGTCCTCAATCTGCTCAGGGGTGAGGATTGTACGTGCCATTGGGTTCTGTCTGTGGAATCCACAATAGACACAGGAATTGGAGCATGCGTTTGTGATATAGAGAGGGATGAACATTGACATCGTTCTACCGAAGCGTTCCTCTGTATATTTGCGTGACAGACGCGCCATTGTCTCAAGGTATGGCTCAGCAGCAGGGGAGAGCAATGCCATGAAATCCTCTACGTTGCAGTGACTCTTTGCTAGAGCGCGACGCACGTCCATATCTGTTTTGGAGGCAATCCTTGCGGTTGTCTCGTCCCAGTCGTAATTTTTTAATTCGTCTGAAAACACTTTGTTATTTACTATTTATCGATTTACTATTTATTATTTTTTCACTCTGCAGGGCTGAAAGGAATACTCTTTCAACTCTTTTATCGTAGGACTATCACCGCAAACAGGGCATCCAGCATTGTGTTTGAATGCTAATGTCTGGAAGTTCATGGTGAGAGCATCAACGATAAGGAGCTGGTCGGTGAGGAGTTTGCCTGTGCCCGAGAGGTATTTTATAGCCTCGGTGGCCTGTATTGAGCCCATGATACCAACGACACTACCAAGCACTCCCACCGTGGAACAGGTCTCAACCTCATTCTCTGCTGGTGGTTCGGGGAAGATGCAACGGTAGCAAGCCGTGCCAGGAACGTGTGTCATCACCTGCGCTCCATACTTCACTACGCCACCAGCGCAGAAAGGTTTCCCTGCCATCACGCAGGCATCATTCACAAGATACTTCGATGCAAAGCTGTCGGTGCAGTCTATTATGAAGTCATAGTCGCTGATGATGTCCTGCGCATTGTCCTCGGTAATGAAGCAATCGTAGGTGATTACCTTTACGTCGGGGTTTATCTTACGCATCTTCTCAGCAGCAGACTCCACCTTCGGCTTGCCTTTGTCCTCTGTGAAATGGATGACCTGACGCTGAAGATTGCTGATACTCACCACGTCGGCATCGGCAATACCGATAGTGCCAACACCGGCAGCGGCAAGGTATAGGGCATTTGGCGAACCGAGTCCGCCTGCCCCTATCAGCAGAACCTTGCTCTGAAGCAGTTTCTCCTGACCTTCTTTGCCGAATCCTTCAAGCAGGATGTGGCGAGAATATCGTTGTTCTTGTTGTGGTGTCATAATGTAACTGTTCCCCTCCCCCTCGGGGGAGGGCTAAGGAGAGGGGCTGTAGGGGTTAGGGTGAGGGACTTTATAACTTTCTCAAATCGTGCGTCAGCTTTGCTGCGCAGAAGTTAGGACCGCACATTGTGCAGTATTCTCCATCGGTATGTCCTGCCTCTTCGAAGTATTGAAGCGAACGTTCTGGGTCGAGAGAGAGGTGGAACTGGTCGCGCCAACGGAAATCGAAGCGCGCCTTCGACAGGGCATTGTCGCGAATCTGTGCACCAGGGTGTCCCTTTGCAAGGTCGGCTGCGTGGGCTGCAATCTTATATGTTACCACACCTACGCGAACATCTTCCTTGTTAGGGAGGGCGAGGTGCTCCTTAGGAGTGACGTAACAGAGCATCGCTGTGCCGAACCAAGCTATCTGTGCACCACCGATAGCGGATGTGATATGGTCGTAACCAGGTGCGATGTCGGTGACGATAGGACCGAGAGTGTAGAATGGAGCCTCGTGACAATGGTCGAGCTGGCGGTCCATGTTCTCACGAATTTTGTGCATTGGCACGTGTCCAGGACCTTCTATGAATGCCTGTACGTTCTTTTCCCAAGCGCGGAGTACGAGTTCGCCCATCGTGTCAAGCTCTGCAAACTGCGCTGCATCGTTGGCATCGGCAGTACATCCAGGACGAAGACCATCACCGAGAGAGAGTGCAACGTCATACTGTGCTACGATGTCGCAAATTTCATCGAAGTGATCATAGAGGAAAGACTCCTGATTATGAATGAGACACCACTTAGACATGATGGAACCACCGCGGCTTACGATGCCACAAAGACGTGAATCTGCCAGGTGAACATTGTGCAGACGGATGCCGGCATGGATGGTGAAATAGTCAACACCCTGCTCGCATTGCTCGATGAGAGTGTCCTTATACACCTCCCAGTTGAGGTCTTCCACCTTGCCATTCACCTTCTCCAAAGCCTGATAGATAGGCACAGTGCCTACAGGAACTGGGCAGTTTCTTACGATCCATTCGCGTGTCTCGTGGATGTTGGCGCCGGTAGAGAGGTCCATAAGGGTGTCGCCACCCCATTTGCATGACCATACAGCCTTGTCAACTTCTTCCTCAATGCTCGATGTTGTGGCAGAGTTGCCGATGTTAGTGTTTATCTTCACGAGGAAGTTACGACCGATAATCATTGGTTCTGCCTCAGGGTGATTGATGTTTGCTGGCAGCACGGCACGTCCGCGAGCTATCTCATCACGTACGAACTCAGGTGTGATATGAGTCTTGATGCCGAGTCCTTCACAGTTCATATTCTCACGAATGGCAACATATTCCATCTCGGGAGTGATGATGCCAGCCTTTGCGTAAGCCATCTGTGTGATAGCTTTTCCTGCCTTTGCACGGCGAGGAAGCTGGATATGCTCAAAGCGAAGGGAGTCGAGACTCTTGTCGGCGAGGCGCATCTTGCCGTATTCGCTTGTCACTTCGCTAAGCTGCTCGGTGTCCTCACGGTCGAGAATCCACTGCTCTCTTAGGCGTGGAAGACCTTTCTTCAAATCCACTTCGATGTTTGGATCGCTGAAAGGACCGCTCGTATCATATATGAGAACAGGCTCGTTAGGCTCTGTGTGAGGTATTCCGTTCTTGTCTTTCACAACGGTAGGGGTGAGATTCACCTTTGTCATTCCCACCTTTATCTCAGGGAAGAGTGTTCCCTGGATATAATGTTTTTCGCGTTTTGCGTATGCTTTGTTATCTTGTGGCATAGTGTTTTTTTTTCTAGTTGTTCTAGTTTTACTAGTATTTCTAGTTATTCTAGTTTAAGAAGGCGGTTAATGGCGATGATGCTTCTGCACAGTCGCTGATAGCACCAAGACCTGCTTCGTAAGCTCTGCGACCTGCGATGACAGCCTCCTTGAAGGCAACAGCCATCTGAACAGGATCACCTGCAACGGCGATGGCAGTGTTTACAAGACAGCAGTCTGCACCCATCTCCATAGCTTCTGCAGCATGAGAAGGAGCACCGATGCCTGCATCAACAACCACAGGAACGGTTGCCTGTTCGATGATAATCTGCAGGAAGTCCTTCATGCGAAGTCCTTTGTTTGTGCCGATAGGTGCAGCAAGAGGCATTACGGTAGCAGCACCAGCCTCTTCAAGATGCTTGCAAAGTGTTGGGTCTGCCTGGCAATATGGCAAAACAATGAAGCCGAGCTTTACGAGTTCCTCTGTTGCCTTAAGTGTTTCCACAGAGTCAGGGAGAAGATAACGTGGGTCTGGATGTATCTCAAGTTTGAGCCAATTAGTGCCGAAAGCCTCGCGAGCCATCTGTGCAGCGAAGACTGCCTCCTCTGCGTTGCGCACACCACTGGTGTTAGGGAGTAACTGAATGTTAGGATTCTGCACGATGTGGCGAAGCAAATCATCCTGTTTGTCCTGCAGTTCGATGCGCTTCATAGCCACTGTTACCATCTCTGTCTCAGAAGCATCGATAGCCTTTGCCATCAGATCGTTGTTGTTGAACTTTCCTGTGCCGAGGAAGAGACGTGAGTTAAACTCCCTTCCTGCGATAATAAGTTTTTCCATTGTCGTATGTTTTGTTTTATTGTTTTCTGTTTTTTTTCTAGGTTCTCTAGTTATTCTAGGTTCTCTAGTTGTTATAGTTACCCTAGTTGTTCTATGAGTCTTGCCATCTCTTCTGCTGGATTCTCTGCTCGAAGAACGGTTCCGCTGAGGGCGATGCCAGTGATTCCTGTCTGCATTATGGCAGGGATATCTTCTGCCGTGATGCCTCCAATGGCAACGATAGGAAGATTCTCCCCATCTCTCCCTTTAAGGGAATATGTATTACGCACCTTTTCCATAATGGAACGATAGCCTTCAAGACCGAGTACAGGGGATAGTTTCTCCTTTGTTGTGGTGAAACGGAAAGGACCGCAACCGATATAGTCAGCACCATTCTTATGATGTATGATGATATCCTCGATGGTGTTTGCCGTGCCTCCGATGATGAAGTCATTGCCTAAGATGGCTCTTGCCTCGTCGATAGGCATGTCATTCTTGCCGAGATGAACGCCATCAGCCTTTATCTCCTTCACCAAAGCAACGTGGTCATCGATGATAAACGTAGCATTAGCTTCACGACAGAGCTGCTGAGCCTGAAGTGCAATAGGGCGAATCTCATCCACCGAAGCATCTTTCATCCTCAGTTGCACCCATTTGCAACCACCTTCAAGGGCGAGTCTTACGGAGTCAAGATAGCTAATCTTGTCGGTATAGTGTGTGATGAACTGTAGCATTCAATAGTATAGTTACCGTTAGAAAATTCATTTCGACAGAGGTAGTTTACCCTCCGAAAGCTGCTTTGATGATTGTTACGTTATCTCCCTCGTTGAGAGAAGTCTCTTCCCAAGCGTTTCTTGTTACGATACGATTGTTTATGGCGAGGGCAACGCCGCGTTCTGGCAATGCAAGTTCAGCAGCCAACTCACTTACGTTGGTTGCCTTTGTCTCTTTTTTTTCGTTGTTTATAAGAATTTCCATTTTCTACCTTTATGTTATGGTTGAAAGAAAAAAAGTAACATAGGGGTAGCTATGGCAAAGAAAGAATACGACTATCTCATAAATTCCCTTCGGCAGCATTACCTGCATCAGGTTTAATGGGTATAAATCTCAGCACCTCCATCATGGAGCAGCACCCCTATTATTATTTATGCAAAGATAGTCATAAAGAATGAGAAAACAAAAAAGATACTCTTCTGTTTAACTTTTTTTATACGAAGAACCCAAAAGAAGTTCAATTATCCCGAGTTCTTTTATTTTTCAATAGTTATCGCAGGGACTTTTATTCTCCCAAAACCTTCAGTATATCATCCATTTCAAAGCCGCGCGAAAGAGCGAAACGGATAAGCTTACAACGAATGTCATAATCATTCTTTCCCGTTACGGTCTTGCGCTTGTTCTCTATGATAGGGCGAAGAGTCTCAAGCCGATCATCAGAAGGAAGCTCCTTTATCAGAGGCGCATAAATAGATGAAGGGATGCCTTTCATGCGAAGAGCCTGCTCCACCTTGCGAGGTCCCCAGCCATTGAACTTCGTCTTTTCCTCTATGAATGCTCGGGCATAGCGTTCTTCATCGATGAACCCTTCACCTACAAGATACGCCATAACGCTTGCCTGCACCTCTTCCTCTATCTCCCAGCGACGCATCTTGTCAAGCATCTCGCGTTGACAGTGTTCTCCGCGAGCACAGAGGGAAGTGAGTTTCTGTAATACTTGTTCTTCGGTCAGTTGCTTCATTGTATGTTCTATTTCAAAAAAAGCAAGGAGCACGAACATATATGTTTGTACTCCTTGCGCTTTATATTAAGATAGAAAATTAGTCAAGAACGATTGGCTTATACTTTGGAACGAGGAGCTTCATTACAGACCAGCCGATGAGATAAGCAACTGCACATACGCAGAAGATAATCATATAGCCGGCAGGCTTACCCTCGAAGCCCATGAACTGGAGAGGCATTTCAATTACCTGACCACCAGCATCACCGATTGAGTTGATGAGTTCAGCAATAGGAGTTTCCTTGCTGAATACCTCTTCTCCGTTGTGGATAGCTTCGTTTACTGCAGAATGAGTAATGTCGCTATATTCCTTGCCGTTGTGTGTAAATGAACCTGTAGAGTATGTGAAGAGCATACCAGAGCACTTGTTGATGAGGAACGAACCTACACCACCAGCCATAGCGCCGATACCTGTGATGGTAGCGATTGCGGATTTAGGGAACATATCGCCTACGGTAGAGAAGATGTTTGCCGACCAAGCCTGATGTCCTGCACCTACAAGACCGATGATGATTGCTGGCCACCATGCACTGTACTGACCCATTGGCTGAGCGAAGAGAGCGAGCACAGGGAAGAAAGCGAAGATGAGCATAGCGAGCATACGACCCTGGTAAGGATTCATACCCTTCTTCTCAACGAAGAGCTTTGGCAGATAACCGCCGAACATCGAGAGCACAGTTACGATAGCATAGAGGGTGAAGATGAGTGCAATACCCATTGTTGAGTCGGAGGTATGACCATACTGGTCAGAGAAGTATGCTGGAGCCCAGAAGAGGAAGAACCACCATACGCCGTCTGTCATGAACTTACCAAAAGCAAATGCCCATGTCTGACGATAAGAGAATGCCTGAGCGTAAGACATCTTCTTTTCTTCAACATTATCTGTTGCTGCTGTGTTTGTATCCTCATCCTGATTTACATAGTTGAGCTCTGCCTCGTTAACGTACTTTGACTTCGATGGCTTCTCATACATGAATATCCATGCACCAGCCCATACGAAACCGAGTACACCGATGATGATAAATGCCATCTCCCAACCCATTGCCTTAGCGAGCAGAGGGATTGTTGCTGGAGCAGCAAGAGCACCTACAGAAGCACCTGCATTGAAGATAGAAGTAGCGAAAGCGCGATCCTTCTTTGGGAAATACTCTGCTGTCACCTTGATAGCAGCAGGGAAGTTACCTGCCTCACCGAGAGCGAGAACGCATCGGCAAGCGAGGAATGCCCACATACTTACTGTTGCGATAGCAACTGCTACGTCGCCAGTAGCCTGGGCGAGATCAGCAGCACTATTGAAACCGTTGCCCATCCATCCTTCTGTGAATACACCGCATCCAGCGTGGAGAACAGCACCGAGCGACCAGATTACGATAGCCCAGAAGTAACCCTTCTTTGTGCCCATCCAGTCAACGAACTTACCTGCAAAGAGGTTTGCTACTGCATAGAAGATAGAGAAAACAGCGGTAATGTTACCATAGATTTCGTCAGTCCAATGGAACTCAGGAGAGATAAAGTCTTTCCATGTGAGGGAAAGCACCTGACGGTCCATGTAGTTTACTGTTGTGGCGAAGAAGAGCATCGCACACATAACCCAACGCCAGTTGGTCATTTTGTTAGTTTGTACAGAACTCATTTTTAGTTAGTTTTTATTTAGATTTATGTATTGCAAAGGTTTGATAATGCAAAAAATGATAACCAATAGGTAACATTTCGTCACAAAATTACGAAATAAATCATTAATTTAAGAAATGTTATATCGTATTTGCCTCGTCTTTAACTTTTTTTATAGAATTTATATTGCGGTCTATTCCGATAACTTATGGTTATTTATTGGCTTAGTCCTGGAAATAGATGCGCTTCACGCGGTTGCTGATGCCTGTCAGTACTTCGTAAGGAATAGTGCCAAGGATATCGGAGAGCACGGTAACAGGCAGATTATCTCCGAATATCTCCACAGTATCACCTTCCTTGCAGTCTATTCCTGTCACATCTACCATACATACATCCATGCAGATATTGCCCACATACTCAGCCTTTTTGCCGTTTACAAGGCAATAGCCGTTGCGGTTTCCGAGTCTTCTGTTCAGTCCGTCAGCATATCCGATAGGGATGGCGGCGATGAGGGAGTCGCGCTCAAGTATTGTCCTTCTGCTGTAACCTATTGACTCTCCAGCAAGAACATTACGAAGCTGCAGGATAGTTGTCTTCAGCGTTGCCACGTTGGAGATGGTCTGATTGTTGCGAGGGTTTATTCCATAAAGACCGAGTCCGAGGCGACACATTTCCATCTGTCTCTCAGGGAAATGCTCTATGCCTGCAGAGTTGCAGATATGGCGCAGTATCTTATGAGGGAAATTATCCTGAAGCACCTTGCTTCCTTTCTTGTATAAATCATATTGATAAGCCGAGAACTCATCAAACTCATCACCGTCGCTTCCTACGAAGTGAGAGAAAACGGAGCGAGGGATGAGAGCATTCTGATTCTTCAGATAGTCAATGAGGGCAGGCATGTCATCAATAGGATGGAAACCGAGACGATGCATGCCTGTGTCGAGCTTGATGTGAACAGGATATCCTGTGATACCCTCCTTTCTTGCAGCGTGGCGAAGGGCATCGAGGAGACGGAAAGAGTACACCTCTGGCTCAAGGTCATAGTCGAACATGGTCTTGAAAGCCGTCATCTCGGGATTCATTATCATTATGTTTGCCGTGATGCCTGCCTTGCGAAGCGCTACACCCTCATCTGCCACAGCCACAGCAAGATAGTCCACCTGATGGTCCTGCAATGTCTTTGCTATTTCCACCGCGCCTGTTCCATAGCCGTCTGCCTTTATCATGCAGACCAACTTCGTGTCCTTATGTAAGAAAGAGCGATACCAGTTTAGGTTCTCCACCATCGCATTGAGATTTACCTCAAGTACAGTCTCATGCACTTTCTCTACGAGCAAATCCGTAAGCCTGTCAAACTGGAATCTTCTCGCGCCCTTGATGAGAATTACTTCATCATGGAGTTGCATGAAGATATCGCTGTCTAAGAATTCCGTTGTGGTGGAGAAGAAATGTTTGTCGTCTATCTCTATGCTGCCTGCGTTTGCCTTTATCGCCTTACCGATACCGATGAACTTATCTATTCCTCGCGAAACGACAAGATTGCTCACTTGCTTGTAGAGGTCGATATCAGAGATACCGCTCTGGTCTATGTCGCTGATGATGAGTGTCCTGCTGCGTCCGTTCTGGTCTGGGCGACGATGCATAAAGTCAAGAGCGATATCGAGAGACGTGAGGTCGGAGTTGTATGAGTCGTTGATGAGTGTACAACCTTTCTGCCCTTCTTTTACCTCAAGGCGCATAGCAACAGGTTCCAACTGTGCCATTCGCTCTGCGAGCAGTTCTGGAGAGAGTCCTGCCCATAGAGCCACCACGGCGCAAGTGATGGAATCTTCTATGCTCGCCTCGCTGATGAAGGGTAGGGAATAGGAGTTTTGCAGACTTGCTGAAGGGAAATTTTCCCTCAGTTTCTCTGTCAATGTGCCGTTTAATATATAATGTACGCGCGTACTATTGCCCTCTTTCTCTATCTTTTCTACGTAGAAAGATGCAGTCTTGTCCTCTTTCGACCAGACAAGTTTCTTTGCCTTGAAGCCTGTCTCGTCAATACATTTCTTGATAACGGAGTCGTCGAAAGGGAAAACGATAGCTTCGGAATCTCGGAAGAGTTGCACCTTCTCCCTGCATTTCTCCTCAAGGGAAGAGAAATTCTCCTGATGAGCCTGACCAAGATAGGTAAAAACGCCTATCGTTGGCTGTATTATTTCCCTCAGTCGTTCCATCTCTCCTTTCTTGCTGATGCCAGCTTCAAAGATGGAGATATCTGTTCCGTTATGCATTTTCCATACCGAGAGAGGTACGCCAATTTGCGAGTTGTAGGAGCGGGGAGAGCGGGTTACATGCATCGATGGCATCATCAACTGATAGAGCCATTCCTTCACCACCGTCTTGCCGTTGCTTCCCGTTATGCCTACCACGGGGAGGTCAAACTCGTCGCGATGCCTTTCAGCAAGTCTCTGGAGGGCATTCAGTACCGAAGGCACCTTCAGATAGTTGGCGTCAGGATGAGTAGTAGCAGGCATCTGCTCCACCACGAACGAACGGACACCGCGATTGTAGAGTTCTTCTATGTATCTATGTCCATCATTACGCTCTGACTGCAGGGCGAAGAAAAGCGTTTCTTCAGGGAAGGAAAGAGAGCGGCTGTCGGTGAGGAGGAAACCAACGTTGGCATCCTTGTCGCCATAGCGGTGAGCACCTATGAGGGTGGTTATCTTTTCTATAGAGTAGGTCATTGGGGAGAGAGTTGGGCCCGACGAAAAACTGTTGGGAACGGTGACTATTTTTTTTCTCTCCAGTGGAGAGGTTCTGTCCAGTATCTGTCGTTGTTGAATTTGTTGTAGTCGAAGGATAACTGAACGGAGAATGAAGGGCTGAAGGAATACCTCACCGCTGCACCTATCCTGTCACCCAGCTCGCCCATGTCCATCAGGTGACGAGGCATCTTTGTGTCGGGAAGCAGACTCTTCTGACCATACAGATATGCACTCCAATGCCTATCAAACTGATATCCCATAACAGCTGTCAGACCCACATCGCGGAATGTGTCGTGAGCCCAGAACATATTGTGGAAATATCCTCCTACGGCGAGGCTTAGTCTTTCGGTGAGAGGTTTCGCATATACCATGGATATATTCTGCGAGAATCCCGCACCGCTATAAGTGTTTCCGCTGCCGAAAGTAGAGAACACCGAGGCGCCGAGCGTGGTGTTCAGTCCTTCGTGGACGTCCCATGAATGGAACCCTCCCCACATATAAGGATAGAAATACATTGAAGGCATTGTGCCGTATTCCGTCAGCGTTGGAATATGAAGAGGCGGTCTGGCAATAACAGCCGTATCAGGCATTGCAACCTCATTACTATGAGGGGCGATGCCTGAGACATTGCTCTCGTTCTGCGCAAATGAAATCATACAGAAGAGAGCAGCGATGCTGGAAGAGATGAGGCGCTTTGCCATGATTTCTTGTTTTTCCCCAGGGAGCGAAACTCCCTGGAACGGTGGCTGACTAGGATTACTAGTTTTCCTAGATTTTCTAGAAGAACTAGAGACCTTCTTAATCTAAATGGAAGACTTCCTGGATAGGGATGGTGACAGGAGAGTTGTCTGGGTTCACTTCCATGATGTCAGCCATCATGTCCCACCACTTCTGAGTGATAGGATCCACACCGTTTGAAGTGTCCTGCGAGTTACCCTCACCAGAGCATTCCTGATATCCGAAGAGGATATTGGTGTCCTTATCCCAATAGATGGAATAGTTGCTGACGCCAGAGTCCTTGATCATCTTCACGAGTTCTGGCCATATAGCGTTGTGACGCTTTTCATATTCCTTCTCGCAACCAGGCTTGAGGAACATCTTAAATGCAAATCGAGACATAGTATTCTTTGTTTATCTTCCGCTTTGTGTTATTATCTCCATTATGTCATCGCAGAAACGCTGGTTGTCAAGCAGTTCCTCGATGTTGAGGTGCATGCGATAGCGCCAGTAGTGACGAGGGTTTGCTGGGATATTTATGCGCTCTGCGTTGGCATCAGCGAGGCGCACCTGCTCATCCATTCCGAGCCAGTCCTGAAGAGAGAGGATGCAGAGCATGGAAGGACATTGGAGGTTGCGCTGTATGATGTTGCGAACGAGCCATCCCGGCATTGGGTGAGGAGCGTTGTCGCGGCGATGGAGCACGTTATGGTAGAAATTGTTTGCCCTGTCTTCATCTTCGTCCCACCACATGCGGAGTGTTGGCATATCGTGGCTGTCTATTGTGCATACAGAGCGATATGGGTATGCGTCGGTGTTGCCAAACTCAAGACCGAGCTGTTTTGGCATCGACTGCAGTTCGAGGGAGAGAATGCGGAGATCGTTGATAACCCAAGGCACACAGTCTGGCACCATGCCGAGATCCTCAGCGCATACGAGCATACGTGTAGCCTCGATGAGCTTAGGCAGTTTCTTCATCGCCTCGCGATACCAGAAGTGGGTATTGCGGCGATAGAAATAGTCGTTGTAGAGGTTGTTGAAAGCCTCCTTGTCGGCATCTGAGAGCTGCTCATAGATGAAGTCATACTGCACGGAGATGCGAGGATGGAAACGCTCCTTGTCCTTATGGTCGCGAAGGAAGAGCACGTCGGAGATGAGGGAATAGAGGCCATCGCGGATGTGCTCCAGAGGGCGGGAGAAGGATTGACCTGATGCTTCCGCACCAGGAACAAAACCTGCTGGAGCCACACCAGAAGCAGAAACAGCGGCATTATACCAAGCCTCGATTTTGCGCTGGGTGTCGTAGGCCTTTGCCATGCGATAGAAAGGACCCTGGAAAGGTTCGAGGAATGTGTGAGCCACGATGTCGGCATCCTCACCGAATACTTTGGCGATAACTTCGTCGGTGATGTAAGGGCGACAGAAGAAATCCTCACGGAACATCAGTCCGTAGCTCTCAATCTCTATGCGAGAGAGACCGAGCGAAGGCTGGAACTGACCGAGCAAACCATGAACACTATTCAAAGGAATCTCCCAGATGCGGAAGAAACCGAGAACATGGTCTATGCGGTAAGCATCAAAGTACTTCTGCATGTTCTGGAAACGACGCACCCACCAGAGGCAGCCATCCTTCAGCATCTCATCCCAGTTGTAGGTTGGGAAACCCCAGTTCTGACCATTGGCAGAGAAGCCATCAGGTGGCGCACCAGCCTGTCCGTTGAGGTTGAAATAGCGAGGCTCCTGCCATACATCGCAACCGTTGCGGTTCACGCCGATAGGTATATCGCCCTTCAGAATCACGCGCTTCTCCTGAGCATACTCGTGAGCACCCTGCATTTGCTGGGCGAGGATATACTGCACAAAGTAGTAGTATGAAGCTTCCTTATATAGTTTAGTGCGAGGCGAAGTGAGAGCCTTACGATCCTCCTCGTTCCATTTCTCATGGTTTTGCCACAGATTAAAATCTGTGGAACCGTATTTATCGCGAAGGAGGCAGTAGTGAGCATAAGGAACGAGCCATCGGTCCTCCTCGAGGAACCATTTCTTGAAGTCGTCGGAAGCGAGAACCTTCTTTCCCTCCTGCTCAAAGAGAAGACGGAGATACTCGGTCTTCGCATTGTTCACACGCTCATAGTCTATCTGTGGAAGAGCATTCAGTTCCTTGCGCAGAGCCTCAAATTCCTCAGTCTTCTTCTCATCCTTCAAGGCAGGAAGCTGACGCAGGTCAGCATACTGTGGATGCAGGGCGAATATGCTTATGCATGAGTAAGGGTAAGAGTCAGTCCATGTCTTGGTGACTGTGGTATCGTTGATAGGAAGAATCTGCAAGAGGCGCTGTCCTGTATATGCCACCCATTCCACCATCTTCTTAAGGTCGCCGAAGTCGCCAACGCCGAAGCTGCCCTCGGAACGGAGCGAGAATACTGGAACAAGAGTGCCAGCGAGACGCACATTGTGAATATCGAAGAACGCCTGGTTGTGCTCTATCTCATAGATTTCGCCATGGCGCACCACAGGCAACTGCAATGAGCGGTTTCCGCATGTCTCCCATAGAGTCCCCTTCTCACCTATAGCCACGAACTTATACTCGAATGAAGGTGCGTGTATCTGCTCCGCGTCAATATCGGCAATCCACTCGTTAGGAGCTATCTCCTGCATGTCGATAGCCTGTGAGAGATCCCAGCATCCCACGGCAGGTTCGCTACCTGCGAGAACGAGGCGTTCCGTGCCTCTCATCTGAGGTGCCCTTACCTTCATTCGCAATACGGCAGAAGCCGATGCAGGGTATGCATCGCGGTTGTCACGACGATTGACGCACTTGGTGAAAGCCTGACTGTACAGATAAGTGTCGTGAGGCATCTCTATCCACATGTCATTCGTCGTATATTGATGTATGCCGACGATGGAAAGGTCAAGTCTATGAGCCTGTGTAGTCCATTCGGTGCGTACCACCTGACCGTTGCGCTCTATGCTATAGTAATAGTCGAGATGAGCGATGTTTTCCATGTCGAGACGTAGCAGCAGAGAGGCGATGTCGTCATTCTTCATCGCCATTCGCTGTGTACGTATCTGTCCGTTAGGTGCAACGATGTTGACCATTATGTCCTCGCCGTATTGAGGACGATAGGAAAGGTTGAAGAGGATGTTCATGAGTTAAGCCCCACCCCATCCCTCCCCCAAAGGGGAGGGGGAAGGTAATGGTTTGAGGGCTTTGTTTTAAGGGTTTATATCCAAATTGTCTATTATGCTTTTATAGCAATCCCGAGTCGGCTTTCCTCTCCCTCCCCTTTGGGGGAGGGCAGGGGTGGGGCTTTTAGAACTGCTTAAAGAAATCGTTGCCCTTATCATCTACGAGGATGAAAGCAGGGAAGTTCTCCACGCGGATTTTCCAGATAGCCTCCATGCCGAGCTCTGGGTACTCTACGCACTCGATGCTCTTGATGTTGCTTGAAGAGAGGAATGCAGCAGGACCGCCGATAGAGCCGAGGTAGAAGCCCTTGTGATCCTTACAAGCATCGGTAACAACCTGCGAACGGTTGCCCTTTGCTATCATCACCATAGAACCACCATTGTCCTGGAACTCATAAACGTATGGATCCATACGGCCAGCTGTTGTTGGGCCCATAGAGCCGCAAGGCATGCCCTGAGGAGTCTTTGCAGGACCAGCGTAGAGCACTGGGTGATCCTTGAAGTACTGTGGCATACCCTCGCCAGCGTCGAGACGAGCCTTGATCTTAGCGTGAGCGATGTCACGAGCCACGATGATTGTGCCGTTGAGGCTTACTCGAGTAGAAACAGGATACTTTGTGAGTTCAGCGAGGATGTTCTCCATTGGCTGATCGAGGTTGATCTGGATAGCGTCGCCCTCACCTGCCTTGCGGAGTTCTTCTGGGATAAGCTCGTATGGTTTGTCGTCCATCTTCTCAATCCAGATACCATCCTGATTGATCTTTGCCTTGATGTTACGGTCGGCAGAGCATGACACGCCGAGACCGATAGGGCAGCTTGCGCCGTGACGAGGCAGACGAACCACGCGGATGTCGTGAGCGAATGACTTACCACCGAACTGAGCACCGAAGCCGATGTCGTTGCGAGTTGCCTCATGGAGCTGCTTCTCCAGTTCTACGTCGCGGAAAGCACGACCTGTCTCGTCGCCTGTTGTTGGCAGGGAGTCATAGTATTTTGTTGAAGCGAGCTTCACTGTGAGGAGGTTCTTCTCGGCCGATGTGCCGCCCACTACGATAGCGATATGATAAGGAGGACAAGCAGCTGTGCCGAGGCTCTTCATCTTCTCGATGAGGAAAGGAATGAGAGTGCCAGGGTTCTGGATGCGAGCCTTTGTCTCCTGATAGAGGTATGTCTTGTTTGCAGAGCCACCGCCCTTAACGACGCAGAGGAACTTATACTCCATGCCGTGAGTAGCCTCGATGTCAATCTGAGCAGGGAGGTTGCAGCGGGTGTTCACCTCGTCATACATGTTGAGAGGAGCGTTCTGCGAGTAGCGCAGGTTGTCGGTTGTGTAAGTGTTATAGACACCCTTTGCGAGAGGCTCTTCGTCCTCGAAACCGGTCCAAACCTGCTGACCCTTCTCAGCGTGGATGATGGCAGTACCAGTATCCTGACAGAATGGGAGCTGACCCTTGCAAGCCACCTCAGCGTTGCGGAGCATGGTGAGAGCCACGTACTTATCGTTGTCAGAAGCCTCTGGGTCGGCGAGGATGGCAGCCACCTTCTCGTTGTGCTCGCGGCGCAACATGAAGTTCACGTCGTGGAAAGCCTGTGCAGAGAGAAGCTCGAGAGCCTCCTTGCTTACCTTGAGGATAGGGTTACCCTCGAAGTCACCTACTGAAACGCCTTCCTTGGAAATGAGGCGATACTCTGTCTTGTCTTCGCCCAACTGGAACATTGGAGCGTACTTGAATTCTGGATTAGCCATAGTAGAATATGTTTTTATGTTATTGTTTGTTTTTCTTGTGTTTACAAAGGGAAGGAGCAAACCTTCTCCTTGTACGATGCAAAGGTAATAATAATAAATGAAACCTCCAAATCTTTTAAATAAAAATCATGGGATAATATGAACGTTAACATTGTTTTGTAGTCGTTTCCCACGGTGGGAACAACCGTTTCTCACGGTGGGAACTGTCGTTTCTCACGGCGGAAACAACAGTTTCTCGCGGAGGAAACGATATTTGGTGTATGAAGGGTTATGAAGGATAATGAAGGATAAAAGATGATCCTTCATAGTACTAACAATGTGATTGATAAATAATTACAGAGAAATTATGAAGGATGAAGGATAAAATTGACTTTTCCTGCGCGCGCACGCGTAATTCATAACCTTTCAGGGAAAGGAACTCACCCTAATGCCTGTCCTATCATTATGCGTACATTAATATTTTTTATGTTAATTTTTAGCGAAATCTTGTGGGAATAAAAAAAAAGTGTTATCTTTGTCCCTTGAAAAAACAATTACTGTAAAAACCTAAATCTATGGGGAGGTTTCCCTCTGAATAGAAACGAAACAAAATCAATATTTAAATAACTTTTTTATTAACTAAACCTATTCATTATGAAAGTAAAATCATTACTTTTTGCGTGTACTATGCTGATAGCAGGTCTCGCTCAGGTTTTTGCTGTGGATGCTCCTAAGGCATCTCCTGTAAATCTTGAAGGTGGCATTCAGTATCTGTACAATGTTGGAGCTAAGGGTTTCTTCGTTGGTTCAAACAACTGGACAACACGTGCTTCAATCTCTACAACAAAGGGTTGGCAGACAAAGTTCGTGCTTAATGCTGACAATCTCTACACATTCCAGGACCTTTGCGAAAGCAAGAACAATGCTTGGAAGAACGTGATGTGTGAAACAACAACAGCTATCTACACCGATGCTGCTAGCCAGCCTGGCCAGCACACATGGAACGTAGAAGTTGCTGAGGACAACACATTCAAGATCGTAAACACTCTCTGGGAGAACACTTATCTCACATGGGACGTGACTGACACCGGTGGTGACGGTAACTTCACTATCTGTAACATGGTTGATCCTGCAACTCTCGAAGAGGGTTCACAGGCTAACGTATGGTACGCAGTTAGCGAGGTTGACTACAACGCATGGCTCCTTGCAGGAAAGATTGAGGCTGCAGAGGCTGAGTATCCTGGCATTGACCTTGCTGCTATCAAGGCAGTTGCATCTAAGGCAGACGCTACACTCGAGGAGCTCAAGCAGGCTCTCACTGACCTTCCTAACGTTATCGACGCATGGAAGAAGGCTCAGATCAACTGGGATTCTGCTTCTACAAGCACTCCTGTAGATCTCACAGCTCTCCTCGTTAACCCTGGCTTCGACAATCAGACTTACGAAGGCTGGGCTGGTACAGGTTATGGTAAGGGCGGTACAACAGGTCCTTGCGCAGAGCGTTATGAGCTCGTTCACGACACATACCAGAAGGTTCCAAATGTTAAGCCTGGTGTTTATGCAGTAAAGATGGACGGTTTCTTCCGTAACGGTTCTACAGATAACGCATTCAACACAAAGGGTGAGAAGAACTATGCTTACCTCTATGGTACAAACGGCGTTGATACATGTAAGACTTCTATCATGGGTCTCTTCGACGGTATCGTTCCTGAAGATCCAGTTGAGGGCGTAACATTCACATACGTTTCTGGCGGTCAGACTTACTACATCCCTAACTCAATGAAGGACGCTTGCGCATTCTTCGATGCTGGTAAGTATAAGGACAATACTGTTTACTTCGGTGTAACAGGTGACGAGCTCACTATCGGTACATTCATGAAGGAGAAGAAGACTGCTGACTGGATGCTCGTTGATAACTTCCGTCTTGAGTATCTCGGCGCATCAGAAGATGCATACCAGGTATGGAATGACAGAGCTATGGCTGACGTAAGAGTTTACGAGGAAGGTGTAGCTTCTACTCCTGTACTTGAGGCTTATGCAGCAGCTGTAGAGGCAGCTGAGAAGGCTGATTCTTACGATGCAGTTATCGCTAACATCAAGGCTGTTGAGGCTGAAGAGAAGAAAGTTGACGCTAACATCGCTGCATGGAAGGCTCTCAACGATCAGGTTGCTCTCTGTAAGTCAACAGTAAACGGTCTTAACGGTAAGGAGGCTGATGAGCTCAAGGACTATCTCGACTTCGACGTTGAGGATATGATCAACAATAAGGAGGCTTCTACAGACGAGCTCCTCGCTGAGGTTACAAAGCTGAAGGAAATGCTCGACAACGCTGTAGCAAACAACCTCGAGCCAAATACTGATGTTACAGACCTTATCAAGAATGCTTCATTCAAGTCAGGTCTCGCTAACTGGACAAATTCCAAGGGTGCTGCAGCTGCAGGTACAGCTGGTGGTCTGAAGGCATTCCCTTGCGTAGAGGTTTACTCTGGCGTTGTTGACGTACAGCAGACTATCACAGGTCTTCCAAAGGGTGTTTACAAGCTCTCTTGTCAGGCATTCGAACGTCCAAATACCAACGGCAATTACACAGGTGAAGAGCCTTCTAAGGTATTCCTCTTCATGAACAGCGCTGAGACTCCAGTTCAGAACATCATGAAGGATGCTATTCCTGAGGAGCAGGCTGTAAACTATGAGAATAGTTTCTTTGAAGGTTCTATCGGTGAGGACTACTACAATACTGGTGGTACAACAAACCTTGACTACCTCACACCAAATGCTTCATACATCCCTAACGGTATGTCAGGTGCTTCTTATGCATTCCGCGCAGGTCGTTACTATCAGGAGGCTGCTGGTCTCGTAACTGACGGTAAGATGACTCTCGGTCTTACTTCTAAGGGCCAGCAGGCTCACTGGGTACTCTGGGCAGACTTCAAGCTCATGTTCCTTGGTAATGAGCCTTCAGTTGTTAAGCCTATCGTAGAGGAAGCTATCGCTGCTCTCTCAACAGAGAAGCCTTATGGCACAGACGTTCAGAAGACTGTTAAGGATGCAGTTGATGCTGCTAATGAAGCTATCGCTTCTGGCGACGGTGGTAAGATGGTTGACGCTCTCGATGCTCTCTATGCAGTTAAGGATCCTCAGGCTGAGTCTATCGCTCTCTTCGAGAAGCTTAATGCAAAGGTTGAGGAGATGGGTGATGTTATCAACGACTCTGAGGCTGATGAGGCTGTGAAGGCTGAGGCTACAGCTTACTGGGCTACTATCGATGCTACAAACTTGACAAATGCTGAGGCAGAAGAGGCTATCGCTAATCTCGGTGTTTACGAGAATAAGCTTGCTATCCCTGCAGGTTATAAGAACGCAACAGCTGAGAACCCAGTAGAGATGACAGGTCTCATCCAGAATGCTGACGTTGACGCTGGCGCTGCAGTTGCTTGGCAGTACACTAAGGATTGTCAGAATGGTCCTGCTCTCGGTGGCGGTATAAACGGTACTCCAAGTATCGAGTTCTGGAATCCAGACGCTAACGGTCTTAAGTTCAACATCTGGCAGGAAATCGCTTACCTCCCAGCTGGTACATACATGCTGAAGGCTGACGTTTCTAACTCTCTCAACGGTCAGGAAGACAATGGTGAGGCAGGTCGTGCAGTTCTCTACCTCATGCAGGATAGCGTATTCACATACTCTGATCCTGTTGACTTCCAGGAAGAGGGTTGTGTAGACGCATGGAAGACTCCATCTGTAACAATGACTCTCAAGGAGGGTAAGGCTACTGTAGGTGTTACAAACAATGGCACAATGGCAGCTCGCTGGTTCGTTGCTGACAACTTCCAGCTCTTCTACCTCGGTGAGGAAGCTACAGGTATCATTGATATCAATGCTACAGGTTCTACTTCAGTTCCAGTTGCTATCTACGGTGTCAACGGTGCTCGCATCTCTACTCTGAGCAAGGGTATTAACCTCATCAAGCTCGGCAACGGTAAGGTGCAGAAGGTGCTTGTAAAGTAATCATTGAAGATGATATTTGAATTGAACAAATAATCTATTTATACGAACTGGAGGAGGCTCTCAACGGCTTCCCCCAGTTCGTTGCTTATTTTTTTTCAACGAAAACCATAATCTACAGCCAAACAATAAACATACAACTTACAACATACAATATAAAACTTACACCTTATAATATATATCATGTGCGCACGCGTAAGAGACATTACGCCCCAAAAGAGAAAACAACAATCTGTTTCGGCAACTGAAAGTTCCTGGCAGATACAACATATACGAAAAAACAAAATAAATAATAATAACATCTATGATTAACAAAGCAATCGCAAAAGAAAAACATGCAGCTGCTAAATGGATGAGAAATCCATTGCAAATGCTGGCAGTAGCAGGTTTGCTCTTTGGAGCCAGCCTGATGCAGTCGTGCGACAAAGACTTGCTTACCGGTCAGCCAGAGTGGTTGGGTAACTCGATCTATGAGCGCTTGCAGGATGGCATCGAGACCAATGATGGTCAGCGTCGCCAGTTCACTACAACGCTTAAGCTCATCGATGATCTGGGTTACAAGGAAACACTCAGCCGTACAGGTTCTAAGACTCTCTTTGCCACACCTGACGATGTCTTTGACAAGTGGTTCAAGGACAACAACACATCCTATGACAAGTTGACCCCAGAGCAGAAGAAGAGTCTGTTCAATAACTCGATGGTCAACAATGCCTATCTCATCGAACTGATGTCAAACGTGAGCGGCAACCCTCCACAGGAAGGCTACTGCCTCCGTCGTGAGACAGCAACAAGTATCTTTGACAATATTCCAAAGATGGACGTTGCCTCTATGCCAGTAAATCCAATGGGTAGCGATGAGCTTGACTCATGGGCATTACTGCGCAATACAGAAAAGGATATCTATATCTGTAAGGATGCTACCACAGCACCTATGATGCACTTCCTTCCTGCATTCATGAAGCAGAACAATATCACATCCGAGGACCTTAAGATTGTCTCCAATGGTCAGTCAGAAAATATCGAAGACTCTTGGATCAATGGTACAAAGGTGATAAGCAAGGAGCAGACATGTAAGAACGGCTATGTATATGTTGTGGATGGTGTTATCGAAGGCACTACAAACATGGCTCAGAAGCTTCATGAGCTTCCTAATACAAAGAAGTGGGCAAGTGCTATCGACCGTTTCTCTACTCCTGTGGAGATTACGGACTATACCACCCTCAACACATTCCACAGAATGTATAATACTTCTGACGACGAGAAGCTCTATTCTCTCGGCTATTTCAACAGCACCTCAAACCATAAGAGACTGAATAACGGTCTGCTTGAGAATGACCTCAACGAGTCTGGTGTGCTGCGTATCGATCCAGGTTGGAACCAGTATTCCGTAACCACAGGTGGTCAGACCATGCACTATGATGGTGCTGTGATGATTGTTCCTACTGATGAGGCTCTCATGGAATGGTTTGAGCATGGTGGCGGTATGGACCTTAAGGACCGTTTCGACTCATGGGAGAATATCGATTATGAGACTCTCGTCACTCTGCTTAACGTGAATATGCAGGAGTCATTTGTTGGTTCCGTGCCAAGCAAGTTCAGCTCAGTCCTTGACAATACATCACAGCGTGAGCTCGGTATCAAGAAGGAGCACATCGTTGCCTGCTACATGTGCTGCAATGGTGTCATCTATCTCGTTAACCAGGTTTATGCTCCAGCATCATACAGTTCGGTTATCTATCCTGCCATGCTGCAGACAAACGGTACATATAGCGTAATGTATCATGCTCTGACAGGTTACTATAGCACATATTCTTCTTCTTTCGACTTCAGTCCATACCTCTCTGCTATGGATTCACGTTTCGGTCTTATCATTCCTTATAACGTAACTCCATCGCAGAGCCCTATCGTTGCAAGTAAGAGTAAGGTGTTCCGTATGATTGACCCATGTACATTCGGCATGACTAACCAGACCGTATTTGAGTTCTACTATGCAGACAATAAGGTGCAGGCAGTCTCTTATAAGGCAACAGCAGACTCACAGGGCAACCTCACAGTAAACTGGAATGGTTCACAGAATGTATCAGAGGATGTGGTGAAGAATCGTCTCTATGACCTTATTGACAACAATGTCGTTATCTTCGATAATACAAAGGGCATCAATGGATTTACATCTTCACAGCTTTACTACCAGACAAAGACTGGTGGTATGGTAAAGGCTTATAAGGAAGGTGGCGTTCAGCATATTGATGGCGGTTACCAGATTGAGCGCGGTGAGACAGTTGCTATTCCTGCGGATTGCATCGTTGACAAGGGTGAAAAGGGTAACGGTGCAACATACGGCGTTTCGTCTTTATGGGCTCTGGGAGATAAGATTATGGACGTTCCAATGACTGCTACCAAGTCTGTATATCAGGTGCTTAGCGAAGAAGCAAGTCGCTCGGGCAATCTGAGTGGTGCGTTCTTCAAACTTCTCAAAGGCTCATCATTGCTCAGCGAGACAGAAGGTGCATACCAGTGTGCAGGCAACAATGGTGAAAACTTCAACGTGAACCTCTTTGACAGTTACCACTATACTGTCTATGTGCCTACTGATAATAAGATTAATGAGCTTATCAAGTCAGGAGCTCTTCCTACATGGGAAGACTATGAGTCATGGCAGGATGCTGCTGAGAGCGAGGATCCCGAGGTAAAGGAGCATGCAGAAGCTATGCGTACAGCCATCAAGAATCGTATCAACGACTTCCTCCGCTATCACATCCAGGATAAGTCAGTTGTCATCAACGGCGAGAAGTTCAATGCAGAGGCGTTTGAGAGCGCTAAGCTCAATCCTGCCAACAACCGTTTCTTCCCTCTTGTGGTTACAGCAAACGAGTCAACACTTGAGGTGAAGGATAATCTCGGTAATGTTCGCAAGGTGACAGGCAACTTCAAGAATAAGCTCGTGCGCGAATACTGGATTAAGAACAAGGGCAAGAATAATGCTATGCTCGATGCTTCTTCTTATGCAGTAGTGCATCAGATTGATGGCGTATTGCTCTACAGCAATGACCAGCTGCAGCCACAGGACTGGAAGTGTCCTACACAGACCACAGCTACAGCCAAGAGAGTCCAGAAGTCAGTACGTCGTAAATAACCTTAAAGATTAGTTCATCGTCATGAAATATAACTTAACAGAAACAATACATCGTTGCAGAAAGGCAATGATTGTATGCCTGCTTTTCTTCTGTGCCTTGCCTATGATGGCGCAGGAGGCAATATCGCAGGTGCATGGTACAGTAAGTGATGACTTCGGACCATTGATGGGCGCTACTGTATGCGAGATAGATGCTACAGGACGTATCATCAGTTCAGCCATTACTGACATGGAAGGTAACTTCACGATGAAAGTGAAGAATACCAAGAATAAAATCCGCTTCTCATACGTTGGATTGAAGACCAAGACCATGGCCATCGATCAGACTACATACAACATTCAGATGGAGAATGCTACACAGCTTCAGGAAGTTGTCGTGAAGTCTAATAAGCGTATGAACGGTAATAACCTGCCTATCCCTGAGCGAGAGATTTCCTTCGCTAAGCAGTCTCTCTCTACAAAGGAATTCGAAGGTCTCGGTATCAATACCATCGATGAGGCTCTTCAGGGACGTATCGCAGGTCTTGATATCGTAGGTAACTCCGGTAACCTGGGTTCTGGTTCTACTATGCGTCTGCGTGGTGCTTCATCACTCTCTACGCTCACCGACAGCAACCCTCTCATCGTTGTCGATGGTAATATCCGTGATGTTGATCTCTCAAACTTTGACGTTTCTTCTTCCAATGAGGATAAGTTTGCCGAGCTGCTCAACATCAACACTGAGGATATCGCATCCATTACAGTATTGAAGGATGCTTCCGCTACTGCTATCTATGGTTCGCAGGGTGGTAACGGTGTTATCGAACTCACTACAAAGCGTGGTTCGCGTGGTGCGCCAAGAGTGTCTTACTCACTCAAGCTCACAGGAACATACCAGCCAAAGGGTATGAATCTCCTCAATGGTGACGACTATACCATGCTCCTGAAGGAAGCTTACTTCAACCCACAGCAGAGCAATGCTGCCAGCAATGTACCTGAAATCAACTATGATCCTACATTCTCAGAGTACAATCAGTATAATGACAATACAGACTGGCGTGATGCTGTGACACAGTGGGGACTTCGTCAGAACCACTATGTTACTATCTCAGGTGGTGGTGATAAGGCTACATTCCGTATCTCTGGTGGTTTCGACCATGAGACCGGTACTGTCATTCAGCAGAAGTTGCAGCGTTTCTCTACACGTGTGAACCTTGACTATAATGTCAGTGACCGTATCCGCGTACAGACAAACTTCTCGCTCGTATATACAAAGAACTTCATGAACTCTGACGATCTTCTCTCCATTGCGCAGAAGAAGATGCCTAACATGAGTATCTATGAGGAGGACGCAAACGGTAATGATACTGACGTTTACTACAACATGATTCAGAGCGGTCCATATATGGGCAGCAACGTTTTTGAAAAGGATCAGCGCGTTTATGTAAACCCTGTTGCAAGTGCTTACCTTGCTAAGAATGAGAATACGAAGTATGACGTAAACCCTGAGCTCGTTCTCAACTATGAGCTCCTCGGTATGGATGAGGATCACACTCGTCTTACATGGAAGGCTCAGGTGTATATGAACATCTTCAACAACTATACAGACAAGTATTATCCTTCTGACCTTGTTTCTACAGCATGGCAGAGCGGTCATAATACCTCTTATATCCATAGCAGTAAGAGTGTGAACTTCGTTACGAAGCAGACTCTTACACTCATCCCTTCCCTGAAGAACAAGGATCACAGCCTTATGGCTCTTGGTCGTTTCGAGCTTGGTAGCGGTAATTCAAGTTGGCAGGCTACAGGAGGTACAGGTGCTCCAGTAGATATTCAGAGTCCTAATGCCGGTGGTCTTATCACAGGCCCAGGCTCTGGCTTCTCTGAGTCGCGCTATTGCTTCTTCACCTTCTCTACCCACTATGCATACAAGGGTCGTTACTCTATCGATGCTTCCGTACGTGCCGATGGTACTACAAAGTTCGGTCCTGGCAAGCATTGGGGCTATTTCCCTTCTGTATCTCTCCGTTGGAATGCCATTGACGAGCCTTTCATGACTAAGATAAAGGACAGCGGCATCCTCACAATGCTCTCTGTACGTCCAGCATGGGGTTATGTAGGTAAGGCGCCAAACCAGAACTATCTCTATACTTCTAAGTATGGTTCTTCTGCTATGTATATGGATATGAATGCCATGGTTCCTAACAATATGCGTCTGAACAATCTGCAGTGGGAGAACGTAAACAGCTATAACCTCGGTTTCGACCTTGGATTCCTCAATGATCGTCTCAACCTTACTTTCGAGGTATATACTTCAAAGCGTTCGAATATGCTGATGCCTAACTATCGTATTCCTTCAAACTCAGGATACTATACTCTCGCATACAGAAATACCGGTACGATGCGCAATACAGGTTGGGAGTTCCATGTAAGCACCAACAAGCTTATCAAGGCGAATAAGTTCTCTCTCGACCTCAATGTCAACTTCGGTAACAACAGAAGTGAGTTGCTCGAGATGGACCCTTCAGTTCTTGAGAGCATGAACTCTACATTCACCAATGACAACCATCAGGTTCTCACTCGCGTACAGCTCAACAACCCTCTCAACGCTATCTATGGTTTCCGTTCAAAGGGTGTTTACCAGTACCAGTATGAGACTGTGAAGAATATGCCAATCGAGGAGCAGCAGGCATTCATTGATGCTGGCAATACAGCTCCTGTAGCTCTTACTCCTGAAGGCAAGATTATCCGCGACGACCGTGGCGATCCTATCCGCATGATGTTCAACTATGCAAATGATGGTACAGGTCGCAACTATAAGTTCTGCGGTGGTGATGCTATGTATGAGGATATCAACAATGACGGTCAGATCAATGCCCTTGATATCGTTTACCTTGGCTCTTCTCTGCCTAAGCTCACTGGTGGTTTCGGTCTTTCTGCAACATACGGCGACTGGAGACTCAGCACACAGTTCAACTATCGTGTAGGCGTTGACATCATCAACCTTGCACGCCTTGACGCTGAGGCTATGATCAATAACAATAACCAGAGCCAGGCAGTAAACTATCGTTGGCGTAAGGAAGGTGATATCACCACTATCCCACGCGCTATGTATGGTGCTGACACCAACTACAACACACTTATCAGTGACCGTTTCGTAGAGGATGGTTCTTATCTCCGTATGAGCTACATACAGCTTTCATACGCTTTCAAGAAGAAGCAGCTCAAGGCTCTCGGCTTGAATAAGGTAAGCTTGTATTTCTCTGCTAACAACCCTCTTGTCCTGACTAAGTACACAGGTGTTGACCCTGATATCTCAGCTAATGGCTATAGTCCTGCACAAGACTACGGTCAGACACCTCGTCCACGTTCTTATACTTTCGGTATAAACGTTGATTTCTAAGTCTAACAGGATTAAAACGAAAAAGAAAACGTCATGAATACAATAATAAATAAAGCAAAGTCATTGGCAATTTATGCTGCTGCATCTATCATTGGTGCCGGCTCGCTTGTCAGTTGTAGTGACTTCCTCGAAATAGAACCTCAGGGCGAGGTAACTCTCGAACAATTCTGGAACGAGAAGAAGGACGTAGAGAATATCGTTGCTGGCTGCTATTCTGCCTTGTCGTCATACGGCGCATTGAGCCGAATGATGATATGGGGTGAGTTCCGCGCTGAGAATATCGTCAACAATGGTGTAATTCAAGATGATGTAAACCTTGAGCGTCTGCTTAAGGAAAACATCACAGCAAGTAATGTCTATACTACATGGGGTGATTTCTATTCTGTTATCAATCGTTGTAACACAGTAATGAAGTATGCACCTCAGGTAGCAGCAAATGATCCTTCATACACTCAGTCTCAGCTTGAGGCTCACATTGCCGAGGTAACAGCCCTCAGGTCATTGTGCTATTTCTATCTCATCCGCACATTCCGCGATGTACCTTACTCAGAGGAAGCATACCTCGATGATGACCAGATACTTGACTTGCCAGCAACAAAGTTCGACGAGTTGCTCAGCAAGCTCATTGCATCGCTTGAGGAAGTGAAGGGAAATGCTCTCACGAAATATCCTGAGGTAAACACAACAAAATACTGGGACTACAACCGTAATCGTGTGACAAAGGATTTCGTTAACGCTCTGCTCTGCGAGATGTACCTCTGGCAGAAAAATTATGACAAGTGTATTGAGTATGCAGACCTCATCATCAAGTCAAAGAAGAAGGATGCTTTGGAGGAAAGAATGACAGAGAGTGATTTCATTTATTTCAATGGATATCCTCTTATTGCTTCCCGCTCGAAAGGTACCAATATCTATGGCAATGCCTTCTCGGAGATATTCGCGAACAACAATAGCATGGAGTCAATCTTCGAACTCAACTTCCGCAAAGATGACCGTAACGGTTCTCAGCTCTGTAATGGTCCTGTAAGCAATTTCTTCGGTGGCCAGGGTCGTACTCCATTCGTTGTGGCTACTACTTTCGTAGGTCAGGACCAGAGCGACAAGCTCTACAACGTGTTCTCATCCGAGAATGCTGGCTATGACGGACGTGCATACGAGAATATCCTTGTATCAACATCAGGCACTCCTGTCTATATCAATAAGTATTCTACACAGGGAGGTGTTTGGCTTTCAAACTCCAACGAGGCTTACAAGACTGCAGTCTATACAACGCAGTATCCTACCTATGGTGACAAGCATGACTCTCGCAATAAGTCAAACTACATCATCTATCGTCTTACCGACATCATGCTTCTCAAGGCAGAGGCTCTTGTGCTGAAGATTCAGGAAGAAGGTGCCATCGCAGAAGGTACACCTGACTATGAACTTTACAGCCAGGCTTTCGAACTCGTTGATGCTGTCAACAAGCGTTCTTTGCTTGAGCCAACACCTTATACCCACGTTCTTGACATAACAAAGCATGCGACAAAGCTCGGTGCTTTGAACCTCGTCTATGACGAGCGTCAGCGTGAGCTTATGTTTGAGGGTAAGCGTTATTTCGACCTTGTTCGCCGTGCTTTGCGCGAGGATAATACTGATTATCTTGCCAACCATGTATCAAACAAGAACGCTTCTACCGCGGCTATCGTAAGAAGTAAGATGCAGAAGATTGACGCTATCTTCTGGCCTTACAACCTCGATGAAACAAAGTGTAACAAGAACCTTGTTCAGAACCCAGCCTTCGGTAGTGGTGAGAACAGCAGTTATGAAAAGACTAACTAATTGAAAACTATTCACTATTATGATTTCAAAATATTATAAGAAAGGAATAGCAAAGGTGCTGACTGTCATTGGTGCAGTACAGCTCTCTATCTTTGCTCCTGCTTTGCTCAGTTCTTGTTCCGATGAGCCAGATGCAGGCAACTACTATACCTTTACAGGTCAGATGATGAGTGAATACTTGCAGAAGAATGAGAATTTCAGTCAGTTTGCTGCTATTGTGGAAAAGGCAGGACTCATGGATCAGCTCTCTGCATACGGTCACTATACATGTTTCGCTCCTGACAATCAGGCAATAAATAAGTATCTTGCAGAAAGAAAACTCACGATAGATCAGCTTACTGAGGCTGACTGCGATACCATTGCGCGTACTCACCTCGTAGGTGCTATCTATTCCACTTCTGATATGAGCTTGAAGGATGGAGGTATCCTCAACTCGCAGAACATGATGAAGCGTAATCTTTCCATCTCTCATGCCACAGATGAGAATGGTAACACTATCCTGACGGTCAATGAGTCTCCTATTTACTTCATCCATCAGGATGACTCTGTGGAGAATGGTATCGTTCAGCCTATCTCGGCTGTTATCCAGAACAATACCAACTCTATCGCCAACATGATAAAGAAGCTCAGCAATGCTTCGATATTCTATGACGCTTTGGTTGCTACAGGCTTGGAGCTCCAGCTTGATACCCTCGTTGAAGACCAGTCTTACAATCCTGAGGACTATCCAGAGTATGTGAAGTATGATACTGGTGCAGAAGGTGCTGAGTATGCAGAGCCACCTTCAACAAAGAAGTATGGCTTCACAGCTTTCATCTTCGACAATGAGACTATTGGAAAATATGGCGTTACACCAGGTCCTGATGCCGTTAAGAAGCTCTATGACCTCGCATGCAGCATCTACGACCCAATGTATCCAGATGATGCTAATGCTGACTCACACAGCTTCGAGAATATCACCAATCCAAAGAACCCTCTCTATCGCCTGATGGCTTATCACTTGCTCGACCGCAACGTGCAGGCATACAGCGACCTTACAGTAAGGGAAGACCTCGGCGTTGATGCAAACTATGCAAATACCACAGACTGGTACACCACCATGCTTGAGGGCACGATGATAAAGGTGGAGCACCTTATCAAGACTACCTGGGTAGGCGTAGGTGACATATTGAATGATCGCTATATCAACCGTCGCTTTGACAATGAGAAGTATCTTGAGCATGGTGCTCATGTTATCAATCCTATCGAGCTTGGCGAGAAGAATGACGCTCTCAATGGTGTCTATTTCTATGTAAGCGATATCCTGAAGTTTGACGAGACAACCCGCGACGTTATCGACAACTGCCGCATTCGTATGGACTTCTCTACTATCTTCCCAGAGCTCGCAACCAACAGTATGCGACTCAACGGTAAGTGGAATGACTACAGCCGTACAACTATCGGTCAGGCTGCTTCGGACATAGGTCACAACTATTATTTCGTGAATGGTTACCTTAAGGGTGTTAAGGTCCAGGGTACTGATGCCAAGTTCGTTTATCGTCGCCCACGACTCAACTTCTACTCTATGCACGGCGATGAGTTCGTAGCAAACGGTGTGTTCGACGTAGAGTTCGAGCTTCCTCCATTCCCATTCGAAGGTGACTGGCAGATACGTCTCGGCTTCGCTCCTATGTCAACAGCGCCTCGTGGAGCCGTTCAGATTTATATCGACGGCAAGGCAGAGGGTATTCCTTTGAATATGGACTTGCTCATCAACACTCCTGAAATCTATGGTTCAGGTGGCTTCCCATCATATGCAAGCATTCGTGATAATGACGAGAAGCGTACTGCTGACTTCAAGAACCTGAAGAACAAGGGTTACTACCGTGGTCCTTACTCTATCTTCCATGCTGATGAGAACGACGCTTCCAAGGGTGAGAAGTTTGCTCAGCAGCCTTCTACAGTACGTAAGGTGCTCTGCACTCTCACTATCAAGAAGGATGACCTGGGCAAGAAGCACACTATGCGTATCAAGAACGTATCTACCACAAACGCCAAGCATAAGGAGGCAATGCTCGACTATCTTGAGTTTGTACCAAAGAGCGTTTACGGTATTAGCGGTGAAAGCGGCAGTTCAGAAGACGACCTTTAAACTGAATTATTCGTAAGTTCAGATTAATGAATAATAACTTTCATAGTTTATAGTTCTAAAATATTGACTATTATGAAATTCAAAACGATATTATTAACCATTGCCATCGCAGTCGGCGCAATGACATCCTGCACCGACACATGGGATGATCACTATTCGGTAGCAACTCATGGCGAGGGCACACTTTGGCAGCAGATAGGAAACGACGCTTCCCTGTCAAACTTCAAGGCAGTACTTGAGGCTACCGGTTATGACAAAATGCTGAATAGCAGTCAGGTGTTCACTGTCTTTGCACCTACCAATGACCAGCTTACTGAGAACGATGTAAAGAATTACATCGCACAGTATAATGCAGAAAAGGCAAAGGGTGTTAAGGATGAAAAGAATACAGTCATCAAAGAGTTTGTAAATAACCACATCTCTCTCTACAACTATTCTGTATCCAATGAGATGCCAGATGCCGCTATCAATATGATGAATGGCAAGCGAATCGCCTTCACACACGATAGCTTCGCAGGCAAGCAGTTCCTCTCAAAGAATGCTCTTTCCTCAAACGGCGTTCTCTTCAAGATAGGGGAGAAGGCTGACTATGTGCCAAGTGTATATGAGCAGCTTTCCAAGGATGCTGACCTCGATAGCGTATGGACATATCTCTCAGAATATAGCCTTGAGGAGTTCAAGCCAGGCCTTTCCGTTCCTGGTGAGATTATCGATGGTAAGACTCATTATCTCGACTCAGTTACCGTTACAACCAACGAGATTCTTGAGGAATGGTTTGAAGGTAAGATAGAAGATGAGGACAGCACATACTGGATGGTAGCTCCTACCAATGAAGTCTGGAGAGATAAGCTTAAGGAAAACGTGAAGTACTTCGTTTACGACAAGAAGGTTTCCCAGACAGAGCGTGACTCGTTCCAGTATCACTACCCACGCTATAACATCATCGTAGGTGGTATATTCAGTAAGACTGCCAACCAGAAGATCTTCCAGAATGAGACTGCAGCAGCTAAGGACTCTGCTATGTCAACGAATGCAGTCCCTTATCTTGATCGCCGCAGGGTGTTTGGCTCTTACGACAAGAAGTATTATCAGTATAACGATCCTTACGGAGCAAATGGCGTATTCACAGGTACTGTAAACTATGATTGCAGTAATGGCCGTGTGATGAAGGCTGCAAAATGGAATATCCCTAACAGCGCTACGTTCCTCCGCGAGATTGTCATGGAAGGTGAGAGCAGCAATACTCTCGACTCTCTCAACGTAAAGAGTGATGACAATAAGACCGGCGATACCAATCCTGCAAAGAACATCAACGTGGCTTCAGGCAATCCATTCTATAATAAGGTGTCGGGCCATGGCTATCTTGAGATTTCCCCTTCTGGTACAGGTAACTTCTCCAAGGCTCTCTTCGATGTGCGCGGCGTATTGTCAAATGTACCTTACGACGTATATATCGTAGCAGCACCTGCAGAGGCTGGCGATACTACAGCCACAGAGCAGCAGTGCCTTCCTACTGTGTTCCGTTGCGCTATCCAGTGCCACGATGCAGAGGGTAATGCCTACTATACAAATACTAAGGGTGAGCTGAAACGTCCTGTATATACCAATAACGACCCGAACAGACCTACTACCAACTACACCCAGTCAGATGTAGCAGTGGACCGTCTTACTACAACGGCTGGTGTCGTTGACTCTGTCTTTGTTGGCACATATACATTCCCAACCTGTTCATATTCACTCAGTGAAGCACAGGTTAAGATTATCATCGACTCTCGTGTGTCAAGTACGCAGTACAACAACAAGCAGTACAATCGTACGCTTCGTCTCGACTGCATCGTCTTCAAACCTCACGAAGAGGAATAAACCAGCATAAATCTTAATCTATAACTCTCAATCGAAATAAAGATGAAACGATATATATTATTCGGATTAACATTGCTGATGGCTTTCCCTATCAACGTGTCTGCTCAGTACGATGACGAGGAGACAGAGGAAGTCATCACACGTAAGATTGTAAGAGCCCAGAAGAAGTATGATACCCGTACTGTGAAAGGCACTGTTATCGATGCTGCTACAGGTAAGGCTATCTCAGGTGCTATGGTAAAGGCAAACGGTATCAACGGATACAGTGCGCTTACCAATGACCGTGGCGAATATGAAGTAAAGGTTCCTGTATTTGCTTCTTCGCTCTATATCACTTCTCCTGACTACAATTCTGTAATCATCGGTCTGGCAAGTGAAGAGAAGCAGGTGACTGCAAGACTTCTCATGTCAACATTCAAGGCAGACTACAGCGAAGTTGAGAATGTGCTCAATGATCATTCTGCTGATGAATTCAAGTATTCAAATGCTATCAACATCAAGGAAGAAGTGCAGAAGCAGCTCGGCGCCTACGCTTATGTCACACAGAAGAACGGAACTCCAGGTATCGGTTCTACTACCTTCATACAGGGTCTCAACTCCCTCAACGTTAACGCTCAGCCACTCGTTGTTGTTGATGGCGTCATCGTTGACCAGCAGTACACCCGTTCCGTAATCCATTCTGGATTCTATAATGACGTGCTCAGCAACATCAACCCTGCCGACATTGCAGATGTCACAGTGATGCGAAATGGTACAGCTCTCTATGGCGCTCGTGGTGCCAATGGTGTCATCATCATCAATACAAAGCGCTCCCACACTCTCGCTACCAAGATTACAGCAAGTATCTCTGGCGGCGTTTCCTTCGAGCCTAAGTATTATGATATGATGGATGCGGAGCAGTATCGCGGATATGCCTCAGAGCTTCTTAAGGGAACAGGCACCAAGATTACTTCCTTCAAGTTCCTCAATCCTGATCCTTCATACTATTACTATAAGCAGTATCACAACAATACTGACTGGAAGGATATGGTCTATCGTAATGCCTTCACCCAGAACTATGGCATCAATGTAGAAGGTGGTGACGATGTGGCTCAGTATAGCCTCTCTGTAGGATATACATCAGCACAGAGCACTCTTGAGAGAAACGATATGGATCGTCTCAATATCCGATTCAATAGTGATATCCAGCTGACCAGTAAGCTTGCCGTTCGTTTTGACGCATCCTTCTCTAACCTCACACGCAGTCTTCGCGACGACAGCGCTCCTGCAGGCTATGATGAAGGAACTCCTACATCTCCTTCATTCCTCGGATATGTTAAGGCTCCATTCCTGAGCCCTTATTCTTATGGTAATGGCAAGCTGTCAAGCAGCTTCCTCGATATCACACCTGAAAGCTATCTCGACGAGGCACTTGTATCATATAATATGTACAACTATCGCCTTGGTAACCCTGTTGCCATCAATGAGTATGCTGATGGTGAGAACAAGAACCGCTTTGAGAACTCTCTGCTCAATCTTGCTATCACTCCAAAGTGGCAGTTCAATGATAACCTTGAAATCAGCGAGCACTTCAGCTATACACTCGTGAATACCAACGAGAAGTATTACATACCTATCAACGGTGTTCCTGCTTACTACGTAACGAGCGTTTCAGGCACTCGCCAGAATCAGGTAAGCTCTCTCGCTGCCAAGCAGAACAGCTATCAGAGCGATACCCGCCTCACATGGAAGAAGCGCTATGAGGCTCATGATGTAGCAGTCTTTGGCGGTGCACGTTTCAATATCGAGACTTATTCTACCAGCAAGCAGCTCGGCTACAATACCGGTTCCGATAAGACTCCATTCATGAGTGGAAGCCTTGCTAACGTGAATGCTTCTGGCGTTGATGAGTCTTGGAATAATGTTGACGCATACGTGCAGGGCAACTATAACTATATGGGACGCTACTACGCTCAGGTAAACCTTACAGCCTCTGCATCTTCGCGCTTCGGTTCCGATGCTGACGGCCTTGGTCTCCTTGGCGTGAAGTGGGGCTTGTTCCCTTCTGTTCAGGGCTCATGGGTAATAACAAACGAGCCTTGGTTTGCAAAGGTCAACGGTATCGACCATCTCCGTCTCACAGCAGGCTTTGACGTCAGCGGTAATGACAATATCGACGTCTTCGCAGCGCGCAGCTTCTATAAGTCAAGCCTCTATCTCAACAGCATCTCAGGTCTCTCTTTCGAGGGTATCGGAAATACAAAGATTAAGTGGGAAACAACACGCCGCTTCAATGTAGGTGTTGATGGAAACTTCCTCCACAATCGTCTCTCTGCAGGCTTCAACTTCTTCAAGAGCACAACGAGCGACCTCCTCTCACTCCAGACCATCGGCTACCTCTCAGGTATCAAGCATAACTGGGCTAATGCAGGCAAGCTTAGCAACCAGGGCTTTGATGTAAACGTCAATGGCAAGGTGATTGCTAATAAGGAGTGGAGCTGGACATTGGGAGCAAGTGCCGGCCACTATGACAACAAGATAGAAGAGCTCGCAGAAGGCGTTAACTCTATCAAGACTCAGATAGGCACAGCAACAATCCTTACCCAGGTAGGCTCTGCTGCTAACCTCTTCTATGGATATAAGACAAACGGCGTCTTCGCATCTACAGAGAAGGCAAATGAGTCAGGTCTCTATATCCTCGACAAGAACGGCGTTGACAAGAAGTACTTCCAGGCAGGCGATGTAATCTTCACCGACCTCGATGGCAATAAGGAAATCAACGAGAAGGATATGGTCGTTATCGGCAATCCTAACCCTGATATCTATGGTAACATCTTCTCTGCTCTTCAGTGGAAGAAGTTCCGCCTTGATGTCAACTTCACATACTCTCTCGGCAATGACGTCTTCAACTATATGCGCTCACAGCTCGAGGCAGGCTCACGCTTCATGAATCAGACCACGGCTTTGACACAGCGTTGGCAGGCAGAAGGACAGGAAACAAGCATTCCACGAATTACGTTCCAGGACAATATGGGCAACTCACGCTTCTCTGACCGTTGGATAGAAGACGGCTCATACCTGAAGCTGAAGTCAGTAACTCTCA
The DNA here is from genome assembly GCA_045627725.1 of Prevotella sp. GTDB lineage: Bacteria > Bacteroidota > Bacteroidia > Bacteroidales > Bacteroidaceae > Prevotella. Next base: position 41,326 of record JAZQOH010000058.1, read on the forward strand.
GTTATGACCTCCCTATCAACTCTACATTCCTCCAGGGACTGCAGTTCTGGGTGCAGGGCAACAACCTCTTCACTCTCACTCGCTACCTCGGCAGCGATCCTGAGTTCTCAAGCACATCAGCCGTTCTCGGTCATGGTATCGACTTTGGCAGCTTGGGTTCAAGCCGCAGCATCGTAGCAGGTGTGAAGATTAACCTCTAATCCTTCTAAGTAATTCGCAATTAGTAATTCGTAATCAGTAATTAGTAATTAGTAATTCGTAATCAGTATATGAATAACATTCTATATCAAAAGTTGAAGAAATCCACAATGCTCGTGGCACTCTTCACTTCAGCCATGCTGGGAGTCACCTCATGTAAGGATTTCCTTGATGTTGACTCTGCATATATCGTCAATGCCGACGATAAGAACATAAACAATGCCAGCGACTCCATATACTTTGTGACCGGTATCCTGAATAAGATGCAGGCTATCGCTGATCGCACTGTCCTTTTCGGAGAAATGCGTGGCGACCTTGTCGATATCACTTCAGCCACATCCAAGGACCTCCGTGAGATTGCTGACTTCAACGTAAGTGAAGATAACAAGTATAACAGCCTTCGCGACTATTATGCTATCATCAACAACTGCAACAACTACATTGCAAAGGTTGATACAGCCCTCACGAATAACCGTGGCGAGAATATCTTCATGAATGAGTATGCAGTCGTTAAGGCAGCGCGTGCTTGGACATACCTCCAGCTCGTTACCACCTACGGCGAGGTGGAGTTCGTCACAGAGCCTGTATTCACCAAGGAAGATGCTGAGAAGACATATCCTAAGAAGGATATCGAGGCAATCTGCGACTTCTTCCTCAATCAGGACGGTCTGCAGGCACTTGCCGATAATGATAATATCACCTATCCTTACTATGGAGATATCAAGAGCACTCCTTCGCGCCTCTTCTTCGTCCCTATGAACCTTATCCTTGGCGACCTCTGGCTTTGGAAAGGCTCTTGCACGGGCAATAAGAGTGACTACCTCCAGGCTGCAAAGCATTACTACAAGTATATCACAGAGCGTAACGGCAAGACCAATGAGTCTGCTTACCCTCTCACATCCACCGCATCTAAGTGGACGGATGATACGTGGCATCAGGCTTCCAGCTCTATCCTGTTAGACCTTTGGGACAAGACAAACAAGCCAAACTCTGAGGTTATCACAGTCATTCCTATGGACTCTGTAAAGTCAGAGGGTTACTACAGTGAAATCCGTTCCCTCTATTGCTCAAGCTATAATGATGACTATGAGGTAAGCATCGTTCCTTCACAGGCACTCTTCGACCTCTCTGCAGCACAGGACTACTGCTACTACAACAGAGAGACACATACCTCACAGATTGCTCCAAAGGGCTTGGACAACCATCTCGATGGCGACCTTCGTCTTGTAGCTTCATGGTCAGAGGATAAGAACGCTATCAAAGCTGACGGAACACGCTATACCGCTCAGGCAGTATCAAAGTGCCTTACCACCAATGGTAACATCACTCTCTATCGTCGCGCTCAGGTATATCTCCGCTTCGCAGAGGCTATGAACCTTGCCGGCTATCCACGCTATGCCTTCCATATCCTCTCTACAGGTGTGAATGAATCCATCATCACCAACTGCATGTCATGGTTCTGTTCAGACGATGAACTTATGTACCTCCTCTCTGAGTTCTCATTCTCACCTACACGCTATGCCTGCACCTATGTCAACCCATTTGGCGGTGGTATCATCTATGCCAACCCTGTTCATCAGGGCATCCACAGCCGTGGTTGCGGTGACACAGCGTTCAACCCATACTATCAGATGCCAAACAAGCCAATGACACTCACTGTGGATGGCAGAGACAGCACATTCGTCAATGTACCTTCTGGTCCTTGGGTTACAGAGGATTATGACACCCTCATGACAAGAGTCCAGCTCCTTGATAAGTTTATCGAGCATCAGGAGAGCATCCGTGAATGGCAGATGCAGCAGGTAGAGCAACTCATCATCGACGAAGGCGCTCTCGAACTCGCATTCGAAGGCTTCCGTTATTATGACCTCCTCCGTGCAGCTCTTCGCCGCCAGACTTCCGAGCCTGACTACCTTGCAAAGAAGATAGGTGCTCGTCGCGGTGCAGGTACCTCCGGTGCCGTATCCGTTGACCTCACAAACAAATCAAACTGGTTTATCAAGGCAGGCAGGAACTAAGAAAAGTGAAAAAGGTGAAAGAGTGAAAGAGACTCTTTCACCTTTTCACTTTTTAATCGTCAATCGTCAATCGTCAATCACCGTAAGGTAACCATCACCACCTCGCCTCTATCCTTCGCATCCAACACCCTGCTCATCACCTCGCCGAGACAAACCCTTGAGTCAGTAAGCCTGCCCTTTATCGTGTTCTTACCCACGAGTATGCAGCCATGAGTGTCGCGCACCGTGTTGCCCTCATGAATCATGATGCCAGAGAAGCCCGGCACATCCATGATATATGGTCGGCGCGACCTGAACTTCATCGAGTACTGCGCCATCACGGGATAGGAACCCGCAGGTATCGCTGTCTCTTTAAACACCTTTGCTATGGCTATCTCCACGAGGGACATCGACTGCTTCAGTCCGCGCTCCTTAGGCTCCAGCGTGTTGCAAATCCACTCGCCATTGATGAAGAGATTACCTATCGTGTAATTCTCCTTCTTGTATTTACGTTCTATTGTAATCTTCATAACTGTTAATTGCCGTTGTTAACTATTCACTGTTAACTATTCACTGTTAACTGTTAACTGTTAACTGTTCCCTGTTAACTTTTTTATAATGTTTAGGATATGTCTTTATTAATACACCTTGATTAACATATCTGTTAAGACACTTTTTGGCAGCAGAAACATTACCATTCTTTCTGGCAACAATATCCGCAAGAGTAAACTCATCAGGCAACTCATCAAACAACACCTTGTTCTTCGTGTTCTTATACGTTCCACTCAGCGATAACGTCACCACGGCAGTCTCGGCATAGTCCTTATACACCTGGCTTTGCGCATCGAGTGCGTAGTCAGCCATCACGAGCCCGAACTCTATGGCGTTCTTCGAGATGCAGAGTTTGTCGCCCTTCCTCTTGTTCTCCACCAAGGCATATACCACAGCCGATGTCTGCCCCATGATGCCGGCACGGCGTCGAAGCATGTCACGGTTGAGGTCTTTCGTCTTCTTCGATTCCTCCGCTATGCCATTGCTCCATTCCGTGATAGCTTTGATGAGTGTCTTCGACTCAATGACCTCTTCCATCTCCGAAAGCCTCTCCACACCCTCTTTTATCAGAGCATTGTCCTTCGCCTTCTGCTCATCAAACCAAGGCATGTTCTCGAAGTTCGAGGCTGGCATCAGTCCGAGAAGCATACGTGAGGCAGTGCCGTTCTCGATGTTCGTAGGGTCGAGGAGCTTCTGAAACACACCCATAGTGCATAGCGCCGTGAAGTCAAAACTCAGATTCACCTCTCCCGACACGGCATTGTCGGCATGAACATCCTTTCCCCATTCTGCATTATCGAAGGCGCATCGCCATGCCGAAGTCAACTTATCGTTCTTCGCTGCCTTCATCACCACTCCTGCCTCTTCGGTAAACATAAACTGCTTCTTCGGAAGGAAATGCCCATCCACCTCCTTGCCTGCTTTCGTAGCAGCCTTCTGGTTGTAGAGCAATTCCGCATCAGTGATGTCCATGTTCAGTTTCTTGATGAAAGAAGAGAACGTTGAGCCTTTCTCCTTATCGCTTCGCTCATTGTTCTTCCTTCGCGTCTTGTCCTGCTCATCGCGCACCTTCTGCGACAGCACCCTCATAGGGTCAAGCAGCGCGTTCAACTGCGAACTCACGGCGCTCTTTCCCGACATCGGCGGACCGATGATGAACGACATCATATTAGGTCTTCTCCATCTTCCGTCAGCATACCTGTAGATCACTTTATCTGCATACGAGCATAGCATTGGCAGCATCCCCACCAGTATCGGCATATGATATTTCCTCTCCGCCCCGTTCATCAGCGCCTTCATCATCGGAGGAAGAGGAGGAAGGCGGTCAAGGTAGTAGGAATTAAAAAGCCCCCCATCCCCCAAAGGGGGAGTTTCTGATTGTATTATCCCGCCTCCATTTCCGCCTTCAATATTGCCTTCATTACTATAAAAAGTTCCCCCTTGGGGGGTTAGGGGGCTGTTCGGGAGGTCGGCTAGTTTCGTTAATACATTATTGAGTATATACGGTCTCCTCCTCTCTGCCTTCAACGCCGACAATACGGTTTGCTCCACCTCTGCCCTCTCCAGTCCGAAGCTTGGCACCACATCGAGAATCTTCTGAAACGAATAGTCGCAGATATTCCTCAAGTCCCTGCACAGGTCATACAGCGTGTTGTTCCTATCACCCTCAGCAGGAGCCTCGAAAGTCCTGTATCCAGGCTTCTGGCGAAGATAGAGAGAAAGCCATGCCGAGATAATGGAAGAGTAGGCAATGCCGTTGTAGAAGCCCCTACAGCCCCCTCCATCTCCACGTAAAGAGCCCCCTCCTTCTCCCCCCAAGGGGGAGTGCTTGGTTACATTTGAAGGCGCCTCCTTTTCGCGCTCTGCTGTTACCGTTCCCGCCACGTTCGTGGTGGGCTGGGGAGAGAGGCTTGAAGGCTGCTGAGAGGGGCGAAACAGCTCTGCTTTTGGTCCATAGAGAATATAAGACCTCGGCACGGCAAAACTGCATCTTGCCAAATCCTTCACAACAGTATCCACATTCTCCAGCTTCAGTTTCCCCGCCACCCATTGCTGAGCTTCAACGAGAGTCATTCCTTCTGGAATGACGAAAACGAGGCGG
>JAZQOH010000059.1:0-8782 GCA_045627725.1 Prevotella sp.
GTACAAAAGCATTGTTCATCCTAACAAGATTGACAACAAAATAAGCAGACCCACTGATTTTCAGCAGAAATGCCGATTGTCAGTGGGTTTGTTGTTCCCAAAATGAATCCCACAAGCCATGTTGGGAACATTAGATGAACAGCTTAACTAAATTTAAGCAAGAAAAAAGTTCTTTGCTACCAGGGTATTCGCATTTTTTATGCCTCAAATGAGGGGTGTTTGTTACCGTTGTTACCTGTTACCTGTTACCGACAGATGGGCAATCTTTCGCCTTATAAAAATTAATGTTAATAAATGTTGCGAAGACTTGCAGATTTCGGGGGAATTTACTACTTTTGCAACAAGATTCCAGTAAGGAAAATATACCAGGAAAAGACCGGATAACATAAAATCCTTTGGCTCAAAAGAATAGATAGGGGAAGACCCGTTGATTTACGAAAAGACATTGTTGAATTAGGAAAAAAACACTGTTGAAAATATGATTTCTGTACGTAATATATCTGCTCCGTTTGCCAGTCCTGCCGATGCTCAGTCGGTGGCGTGGGCTGTTGATATGTCATCGCTCGTGGATGAAGAGAAAATCCGTGCGATGGTGTATGATACTATAGATGAGGAACTTGAGGCTGTGGGCGACCATGCCGACAACGTGTATTCCAATCTCAGGATGTGGCTGAGACTGACGATGGACAAGCTGGCAGAGATAGTGGTGAGGGTGATTAACGTGATAACGTCGGGCTCATGGCTCACGGTGCGTATGGACCAGACGATGGAGCATCTGGCAGCCTCATATTATGTGGCTTCGAGGGAGCCGGTGGATGATGTGGACAGGCTGAGCAGACTGATAGACGGCGAGGTGGCGAATCGCCTGCCTGGCATAGACAACGTCAGGGAGGTGCGACGAGTCATCATGGATATCATCGCCGAGCTGGGCACGAAGCTGAAGCGACTGAGCAGCGTGGCAAAGAGCGTGAAGCCGCTGTCGCCTGTGTATGAACTGCAATGGGCGCGGTCGTGGAAGGACGATGTGCTGTCGCCATCGCGTGAGGAAGTGAAGGCGTATGAGCGCGAGATAGAGCAGATACTTCTCTATGATGAATCGGAGACGCGACGAGGAGCCCTGCGCATGGCGCTGCAATATGTGGAGGATGCACTTTCGCAGAATCCGTGGGGCAGTCTCTATATGGAATATCGCGAGGACATAAAGACGCTGGTGAAGGAAATCAGCGCAAGGCGATTCAACGATGAAGGCGACGCTCTCGACGGTCTGCGCATGGAGGCGAAGAAATACGAATGGCTGATGATGGAGATAGATAAACTCCGCCCCAAGACATCGGACAGCCCGTTACTGCGCTTCATCATGGACGATGACGACAGGGAGAAGGTGGAGAAGGCACTCAGTAACTGCGCAGATACCAGTCAGGTGGCCTTGCTCGCCAAGAACCTCTACAACGATGAGATATTGTCATACGAAGTGCTGAGAGGCGTTGACTTCCATCGTGCCATCATCCCGCTGCTATCCTTCAAAACGACTGAGAATGCAATAAAGCAGGCGATAAACAAACAGGTAAAAGAATAGATCAAGGACTCTTCGGAGTCCTTTTTTTTGTGTGTCTATATACCAATCAGATACTACGCAGATACTATGCAAATACTAATCAGATACTAATCAGATACTAAACAGATACTGAGCAGATACGAAACAGATACTGCTATTCCAGGAGAGGGAAAATCTCCATACCTTTGCACTCGGAAATCAGAAACAACGCTGATTCTCCGGGTGCTCTTTGACATATTGATACAAACTATCCGCAAGAGATTTTCTCTATACATTATTAATAATTAAATGGACTGAGGGGGCTGACTCCTTGGTTCAATTAAAGGTCGTGGAAAGGCACGACGTAAAGCAAATAAAAAAATGAGCATTTATTTTAATCTTACCTTTTTCAAGGTAGCAGTAAACTTTAATTTTTCAATTTCTAAGTCTAACAAAAACTAAAAGCACTTTACCCCTCAAGTGTAACTAAGTACTCCCCCTTGGGGGGAGATAGAGGGGGCTTAACTATGAAAATCAAAGCAACAATTAGTTTGCTGGATGCTACTCAGAGTGGTGTCAGCAAGGCAACGGGAAATCCTTGGACAAGCAAGGAATTGGTGGTGGAGTTTGATGATGCTGACGGCATCAGAAGCACCATCGCGATGAGAACAATGAACAAGGAGATAGTCGATAGGCTGGAGACTTGCCATAAGGGCGACGAGGTGGAGCTTGATGTGGCGTTCCAAAGCAAAGCAAGGGTGTTCACACGAAAGGATGGCACAGAGGGCGTTATCAGAAGCACGGAATGCTTCATAAAGAGCCTCTCCCCAGCCAATTGGCTTTCCTCTTACGAGCCGCCGACCTCTTCGACGTTCTCCCAAGGAGAGGGAGCGTTTTAGAATGTAACTGAAGACTATTTGAGTTGAAGCATAGAAGGATGATTTTCCCAGGGTAAAGTGCACAAGATTCCTAATGACTTCTTCTCGCTAAAACTCAAGAAAAATGAAGAAGATTATTGAATTCAAGCTTAAGTCGCCAGTGAAGCTTGTAAATATGGTGGGCGACACGGATGTGAGAATAGTGACTAACGGTGAGGTGATGATAATAGACGGTCTCATCTCTGAGCACAGGGAGAGGGCGGTGAAGCTCTGCGAGACGAAACACGCGGTGCTGACGCAGTCGCCTGGGGGCAATCGCCGTACGGTGAAGATAAATCTGCCTACGGAGGACATGAGCCGCGAGGAGGCTATGAGGCAGGTGATGCACTTGTTTGATATGTATATGATAAATATGATTTAAGGTATGAGTTGCCGTAGGCCGGAAAGAAAAATAAATAAAAACATAAAAAAATAATTTTCGAATAAATTTTCGGTTAATTTGCGGGCATTTACGTAACGCCGTAGGCATTGTTTTTTAAACGCGAATGACCGTGAATTGCCCGCGAATTATTTCGTAAATTTTATTTTTGTCTCTGCTTCGCAAGAAGCATGTTTTTTTTTTATGTTTTTATCTATTTTTATTTGTTGATATTTTCTGGCCTACGGCAATATAATTTACAAGATACAAGATAAAACTTACAAGGAAAAGATGAGTTGCTATGTGATATATTACGAGGGCGGGGCGAAGAAGATGCGCCTCGTCAGCTCGAAGGAGGAGTATATGGCTCTGCGCGACAGCGAGCAGAATCGCAGGGCGGAGAAGAGGCATATGGTGCAGATGAACTACTCGTGTCTGCCAAACGAGGATGGGAGTCTGAAGGGAAGCCGACGGGTGAGCAATACGGTGGGGATGGATATCGATGTGCCCATCGATGCGGACTTTGTGCTGAGCAAGAAAGAGGAACTGGGATTGCTGATGTTCGAGAATAGCGCGACGAAGCCTGGATGCGGACATATCGTGTTCCGCCGCCATCCGGAGATGTCGCAGGAGGAGAACCTGCGCTGGGCATCGAAGGTGCTGGGGGTGGAGTATGACCAGGGGGCGAAGGATATCACGAGGGTGTTCTTCACTCCGGCAGATAAGCTGGTGTATTTGGATGAGGAGCTGTTTAGCCCCTCTCCCCAGCCCTCCCCCGAGGGGGAGGGAGTGGTTAGTAATGAGCGCTCATTGCCTTCGCCTTCAAATGTAACCAAGCACTCCCCCTTGGGGGGAGAAGGAGGGGGCCTTTTCAAAGGCATAGAGTATAGTAAGATCATTGAGAGACTATTGCTCGCCATGGGTGTGGATGGCAAGCCGGAGGAGGGAGAGAGGAATAATTACCTTTATTCGCTGGCGAGAGAGTTGAGATATGTGACCGACTTCAATGAGGAGAAGATTATCTCCGTGTTGCCCGACTGGGGACTGCCGGAAACGGAGGTGAGAAGGACCGTGGCGAGTGCCGTGGGATCGGTGAGGAAGAAGGATGTGCCGCAGAGGTTGCAGAGGATTATTCAGGCGATAATGGCGGAGAAGGCGCAGATGGAGGACGACAGCGAAGAGGAGGAGATTCCCGAAGAGCTGGAGATTCCGCATAGGTTGCCGAGGTTCTTCCAGACGCTCATCAAGGCTTACCCTCAGGAGTATAAGGCGGCGGCTCTGCTCGCTTCTCTCCCTTGCCTCGGTGCTCTTGCTTCTCGCGTGCGAAGCACCTATCTTGACGGCTCCACCCATTCCCCTTCGTTCATCACCTGCATCGTGGCACCACAGGCATCGGGAAAGTCGTTTGCCCGCCATGAGTTCAACCTGCTCACGGAGCCTATCAAGCGTGCCGACGTCATCGGCAGGGAACGGGAGCGCGAGTATCAGGAGAAGCGCAAGGCGGCGAAGAACACGAAGAACCAGCCGGAAGATCCGAAGGCTGTCATCAGGCTGATTCCTGCCACGGCATCAAACGCGATGATACTGAAGCGCGCCGACTATGCCAGGGGCTTGCATCTGCTGACCTTCGCGGAGGAGATAGACACGCTGACGAAGGGCAACAAGGCTGGCGCATGGAGTCAGAAGTCGGACCTGTACAGAATGGCTTTCGACAATGCGGAATGGGGTCAGGACTATATGTCGGACAACTCGTACAGCGGTCAGGTGCAGCTGTTCTACAATCTCCTCGTGTGTGGCACTCCGAACGCCATGAGCCGCTTCTTCAACGATGTGGAGGACGGTCTCGTGAGCCGCGTCTGCTTCATAAAACTGCCCGACATGCTGGGCACGAAGATGCCGCAGTTTGGAGGGTACAGGAAGACAGACAAGGAGTACCTGAAAAGGGAGATAGAAAGAATAGCGGCTCCTCTGAACGAGGTGGAGGATGGCAATAATCCTTCAAATGTATCCAAGCACTCCCCCTTGGGGGGAGATGGAGGGGGCTTTTGGATGGAGTCGCCGAAGCTGAGCCTCGCCATCGACTCATGGCTTGACGATAAGCGAATGGAGTATCTCCAGACGCAGGACAACCCAGCGATGGATGTGTTCCGCCGACGAGCAGGAGTGATAGGCTACAGGGCTGGCATGATCTGCTGGGCGCTGGAAGGGAAGATGACGAAGGAGGGTGTGGACTTCGCCCTGTGGGTGGCGAACTACGTGCTTCACAATCTCCTTGACCTCTTCGGCGAGGCGATGAACAAGGCGATGACGGAGGTGGTGGATAAGGATATGGGAACACAAACCAAGACCACCAATCTCTTCTCCTCTCTGCCGAATGTGTTTACGAAGCAGGATATCGTACTTGCTGCATCGTCGTTCAAGGTCGTTACTCCTGCAAGGAAGCTTGTTTCAAGATGGAAGAAGGCTGGGTTGGTGAGAATGATTGGGAAGAATAGGTGGGAGAAAGGCCCCTCTCCCCATTAGTCACATACTCCGATGTTATCAACATCGGACTACCCCTCGAGGGGGAGGGAGTAGATAGGAGATAACCCTAAAAAAGTAGAGGGCGGTGTTTGTGACATTGTGACATTGTGAATTTGTGACAAACACCCCCCATTTGAGACAATTTACCATTTACAATTTACAATTAAACCGCTTTACCCCTCAAGTGTATAAAAGTACTCCCCCTTTGGGGGGAGATAGAGGGGGCTTCTATTTATGAAATTTACATTAGACAGAATAATGAACAGAGAGGATTGCTGTGTGGGCATCCTCTCTTATGAAGGTGGCGATATAAGCTATGTGGTAGAGCCTCGCTACGACAGTGAGCATTGCTTTGTTTCGGGAGCCATCCCGAAGGGAGAATATAAGATGGAGATGACGGTGAATCCTAACGCTGGAGTGCCTTGCATAAAGTTGAAGAGCAAGGACTGGGATATCTCTACTACCATCCGATGCTGCAAACCGATGGGCAAGAAGAGTCGCAGTCTCGTGCTTGCCTTCATAAATGAGGAAAACGGGATTTCCAAAGAACCTAATGTCAAGGCGTGGAGGGATATTCTGGAACTACTGACCAGAGAAGAGGAACATGTTTTGACAATTGAGAGCTCCCTCTAGCCCCCCAAAAAGAAAAGAGTAGCTAGGCAATTAATGATTAATAATTAAAAGGATATGCAAATACTGATTGAGCGTCGATGGAAGAAGGATGAGTACACCATCGGCAGACTAAGTGTGAACGGGGAGTTTCTTTGCAACACCCTGGAACTGAAGGATATCGGACTGACGAAGCGAATGCCGCTGGCAGAGATAAAGGCGAAGAAGGTGTTTGGCGAGACGGCGATACCTGCGGGGAAATACCGCATCGACTACAGGATGAGCTGGAAGTTTGACAAGATGCGAGCATACCTCGTAGATGTGCCTGCTTTTGTCGGCATCATGATTCACGAGGGCAACACGAGGAAGGACACCCTGGGTTGCATCCTCGTGGGGATGAACACGGTGAAGGGCACGGTGACGGATTCAAAGCATTGGCTCGGCATCCTCAACAAGAAGATAGAGGAGGCGATAGCGAAAGGCGAGCCCGTGTCGGTGATGGTGAGGTAGGAACCCACCCCCGACCCTCCCAAAAGGGAGGAAAAAAAGAAAACAGCTATTGACAAGGAAATACAAATATTGTCAATAGCTGTTTATCAATTAGTTACGTCTTATTCCAGGGATTAATACTCCTCTTCATCGAAAAGCGCCTTACCGTACTGATTATCAGTAATGGACTCCGCTCTGCACCTGAGCCTTGCGAAGAACTATTTTTAACGTAGTTTCCGACAAACTTATTTGACGGTGAAAGGCGGTAAAAGGCGGAAGGGAGCATATCTGCTATACTTTTTATAATTGTTCAAATCTAAAAGTATATCCACTTTCTTCATACGTAAGTGAAAGGTTGCCTGTTGAGATGATATCCATACCAATAACCGCATGAACAGGGAGTTCTGGTAGTACGTCAACAACAATCTCCCATTGATCGTATTCTGTAAGTAGAACTTTGCACTCAGCTTCCCATCCTTCAGTAACACCTGCACTTCCCTGAACGTGTGCATCTGCACCTCGTTTAAGTCCTATTGCATTAAAAGCTTCTTCACTGATTGCTGTTCGTTGAGAGCCTGTATCCAGCACCGCACCAATCATACAATGCTTGCCAGTTGACGGGTTCATCAGCAGGCACGGTACATATATCACGTCGCATTGGTCTTGTAAGGGTAACTCTAACATTTTCGTGTTCCTTTCCTGTGTGAATACGTTTTGCCTGCTTTACAGTCTTACCATCAGCACGCATTGAAAATCCCATAAAGTGTGTCATATCAAAACGTTGTTAGTGATTATAATTTGTCTATACTATGTCAAATGACATTCTTTCCGAATACAAAGGTAAATTTCTTTTCTTATTCCTACAAATAAATACTAATGTTTTATCCATATTTAACGGTATAAATATACAAATGAGTTTATTCCCTTGATTCGAATAGTCAATGTTATCTGATTCTCATAGTAAGCATCTGAAGCGATCTTGCTATTTGCCACTTAATCGACTTTTCAATCAAAATTTGTATTATGACTATATCTTTTGTAAAATGTTATCTCAAAATATATATTAACAGCACCTTCATCTAATAAGTGCGCTTTGTCAATGGACGTTATCGTAGCATCTAGGCCGTGACCTGTTTCTGTCATATGTTTAGGAATAAACTTACTCTCAACAGGCAAATAATATGCATTTTTACCAAAGGTACGAGACAGGAAAACACCTTTTGATTTTATATCTGGTGTCACATATACCTGACACGTATTATCATCGTTTTCATTCATAACACGTTCAATCTCATTAATTTCATCTATCAATTGCTGTTTGTTCTCTGTTTCTTTTATAGAAGAAACATATTCTATGGTAGGGCATTCTATTCCAATGGTTAAGCAATTGTTGAAAACATAAGATAAATATTCGTAAGCAGAGCTTATTTCACTTGGTATAGAGACTAAAATACGTTTCTTTGTTTTTGCAGAAACATAGCAAGGTACCGGCTTATTTGCTAATACAATGTCTCTTAATGCATCAGAAATGTTTCTATCCAATTCTCCTATCATTGCTGATGCATAATACACAGAAACGTCTGAATTTTCATTCGCGCGACAGAGAAACAATAAAGCCCCTTCAAATAGTTTGTTAAAAAAATTCTGATTGCAAGTAGGAAATAACGTAAACTCAATTTCATTTGTTTCATTTCTTGACAATTTTTCAACATTGCTGAGGGTGGCTACTTCTTTGTCTATTTCTACAGATTCATATGATGTTTGGGGATCTTCGCAATCATTACCTTTTATGTAGTTCAAGAGTTGCTCTACAGTTAGTAGAGTAAACTTTTCGCAAAAATCTTCGTTCTTTTCCCAATTTACCAATTGCAACATTATCCCCAATGATTTAATGGCATCCGAATCTACCATCTCTGGAGTCAAGTCGAATTTTGCATCAATCCAGTCGCCTTCTATCTTACAGATGACACCTTTCATTTCTAGATTCTTCAAGAATGACTTTGCGAAAGGTTTTTCATCTTTTGGAACATATCCAATACAAGAACCATTGTTAAGATAGTACCCCCATGCTTCGTCGTCATATTTGTTCCCAAAGTCTTGCCTTACTGTTACTTCCGTACCAACAAGCAAAGAATCCATCAACTCCTTATAATTATCCCTGTACTTCATTCCTACAACGGACAATATTATATTTCCGTTTTTAATCGGCTTAGTTCGTTCGTTAGATAAAAGAGCAACATACGACCCTCTTAATATGTCCTTTTGTCCATTACGAGACTTCAGTTCATCGTCTTTCTCTTCAAATTCTTCATTTACCAGGTCATCAGTCTC
>JAZQOH010000060.1:0-3230 GCA_045627725.1 Prevotella sp.
ATTACTTTGTGGCTTGTCGCCCTGCCGATGCTCATCTCCTCTATCCAGATGGAAGTATGCGGAGGAAAGCCATTAGCGAATTTTGGATTTGCTGAATACATGGCTATTCACGCCATATTAGGTTCGGTGATGATTGTATTGATCCTTACTCACCTGTATTTGCACTTTGGGTGGCAACACTGGCCGCAAAAGATAAAGAAACTGAAGAACAAACCGACAAAGTTGCTGTGCGCATGCTTCCTGCTAATGCTTGTCAGCGGTATCGTTTCACTCTTGCACAATGTTGCATCAATGAGCCATAGCATTATAGGCGCTATTCACGAAAAAATTGGTTTCGTCTTTTTAGCCATCTGCATCGGACACATCATCAAACGTTGGTGGTGGTTCAAAAAGAACGCACATAAATGATCATCTGGAATCCCTGGCACGGTTGCCATAAGATTAGCGAGGGCTGTCAGCATTGCTACATGTATTTCCTTGATGGAAAGCGTGGCATCGACACCTCGAAGGTCTATCGCACAGAGAATTTCAATCTCCCTGTGCAGAGACGCCGTGACGGTAGATTCAAACTGCCTTCAGGGATGCAGCTATATGTAGGACTTTCTACCGATTTCTTTGTGGAGGAAGCAGACGAATGGCGAGGAGATGCATGGCGAATCATACGTCAACGTTCTGACATTGTCTTTCGTCTGCTCACCAAAAGAGCGAATCGCATCAGGGAATGCCTGCCACCTGATTGGGGCGATGGATATGAGAACGTACTGCTGCAAGTGACCACCGAGAATCAGAAGCGAGCGGACGAGCGCCTTTCCATCCTGCTCGACATTCCTGCCAAGCACAAAGGTTTTATGGCAGCTCCTTTCATTGGAGAAGTTGATGTAGAACGCTATCTTGCAACAGGTCAGATAGAAGAAGTGCTTTGTGGCGGTGAGAACTACGATGGTGCACGACCATGTCACTATGAATGGGTGAAGAAACTGAGTGACCAATGCCAAAAGTATGACGTGACCTTTGACTTCATCGAGACAGGAACGGTATTCATCAAGGAAGGTAAGACATACCGCATTCCTGATAAACGTACTCAATCACTTCAAGCCTATAAATCAGGATTGAGCTACAAAGGAAAGAACATTGACTTCAAACTCACAAACCCAGAACCTGGATTCTTTGAGATGGAAGCATACACTCCTTTCTTCAGAGAACATTGTGAAACATGTGGAAGCAGAATGACCTGCAATGGTTGTTCCAACTGCGGAAATTGTGATAAAGAATATGAAACAGACATTTGACTATCTTGAAAACGTTCCCAACATCGCAGCAACTGTATGCGATAAAGAGGGAATAGTACTCTATCAGAACAAACGTGCCATTGACCGTGATGGTGATGTAGTTGGCAAGAATCTTTATAATTGTCATGGCGAGAAAGCTGGTGCTATGATTCGCCACATGATAGAGGCTGACGAAAGCAATACCTATCAGATTATCCGTCACGGCAAGCACAAACTCCTTCATCAGACACCATGGTACGATGAAGATGGCAATGTTGCAGGATTGATAGAATTGGCTATTGACCTGCCAGAAGAAATGCCGGTATTTAACAGAGATATAGAATAAAATTATGACAGAACTTGAAAAACTCCTCGCAGGAGAACTATACGACTACTCAGACACACAGATAGCACAACTTCATGGTAAAGCTTACTATCTCACGATGAAGATAAACAACAACTTGTCTTTCGACAATCTGGAGGAGATGAAGTTGTTGCAGAAGGAACTGTTGCCGAATATGGACGAATCATCTACCGTTTTGCCTCCGTTCCGTTGCGATCTCGGTTTCAGAATCAAGATCGGAAGGAATGTGACAGTCAACCAGAACTGCACATTCCTTGACAATGCCCCTATTGAGATTGGCGATAACTGTCTGATAGGACCAGATTGTCATTTCTATACTCCTCAGCATCCGTTTGATTATGAACAGAGACGCAAGCCTGTGGAGAAATCTCTTCCGATAAAAATAGGCGCAGACACTTGGATTGGCGGCAACGTAACCATCTGTCCAGGAGTAACCATCGGTGAGCGTTGTATAGTAGGAGCAGGAAGTGTAGTAACTCATGATGTAGAATCAGATACCATGGTTGCAGGTAATCCTGCCAGAGTAATCAGAAGCTTAAAGTCATGATTAAGAACTTGATATTTGACTTCGGCAAGGTGCTCGTGGACTATGACTTTGAAGCATTCTTCCGAAAATACATACCTGACACAGAGCGTTGCCAGGCATTTACTCCTGTACTCTACAATGAGGAGTTGCAGCAGCTGCTCGACCGTGAGGAACGACCTTTCGAGGTCATCATGGAAGAGTGGATTGAGAAGAACAAAGAGTATGAGCAAGAGATTCGGTACTTCAATGAGCATTATCCAGAGATTGTGACTAATGAGGTGGAAGGAATGTATGAACTCCTCACTAAGCTGAAAGCAGAAGGTTATAAGCTCTATGGCTTGACAAACTGGTGCAGCAAAGTTCATGAGACAATGGCTCAGTTCCCTATCTTCCAACTGCTTGACGGACAGATTATCTCTTCCGAAGAGAAGGTCATCAAGCCTGAACCAGAGATTTACCAACGTCTCTTCACCAAGTTCAACCTCAAACCCGAAGAATGCATCTTCGCTGATGACAGAGCCGAGAACATCGAAGGTGGCAGACGATTGGGTATGGAAGGCATTGTCTTCAAGGATGCCAAGCAATGCGAAAGGAAATTAAGAGAATACATCGCCATTAATCAAGATACTATCGAGACAGAACGTCTTCTGCTTCGAAGGTGGAAACTACCTGATGCTGAAGCTTTGTACAAATATGCTTGTGATCCAGAAGTTGGTCCCCATGCAGGATGGCCACCACACAAAAGTGTAGAAGAAAGCAAAATGATTATCCGTGAGGTTTTCACGAATGACTTTACTTGGGCAATTGTTCTGAAAGAAACAAACGAGCCTATAGGTTGCATGGGATATTATCCTTTTGGCAAAAGCAACATAGAGATTGGCGAAAACGATGCAGAAATTGGCTACTGGATAGGCAAACTGCATTGGAACAAAGGTTATTGCACGGAAGCCTTGCAAGCAATGATTCACTATTGCTACGAGAAGAAAAACTTCCAGACTCTATGGTCAGATTTCTTCATAGACAATCCTGCATCTGGCAGAGTCATGGAGAAATGCGGTTTTACAGACACCGG
>JAZQOH010000061.1:0-20508 GCA_045627725.1 Prevotella sp.
CAATGCACACGACTTTTCACATTTTGTACAGAATTTGTTGTAGTTTTGTATGGTTTTACCCCAGTCGAGAAACGCAAAACGCGGGATAAGGGACATAAAACCAAATTATAAAACTTTTTTCACTCCTGGAATACAACGTAAAGCCCATGCGAGCACAAAAGAAATAATGGTTGTGGTTACACTTACGAACACGAATTTGCCGAATGCTCCCATCCAAACTCCATCAAAGACATATTGGATGCCGAGCATCAATAGTAGGTGCAGGACATAGGCTCCGTACGTCTGCGCGGCACACCATTTTATGAAAGTTGATGAAGTGTCAAACTGCTGCCGGAAAAGCCAAATAAGACCAAAGCTGAAAAATACACACAGGAATGACTCGTAAATACCATACCATTGCCATACGAAATCACTCCACCAACCTCCATTAACCATATACATTCCCAAAGAGAGCAAAAGTCCGATCAACAGAGAGTTCCTTCCTGTGGTGTTTGACATTTTTTCCAACCAATCAAAGCGATTTGCCAAAACACCGACAACAAACATTATGACATACTGCAGATAATGGGCAGGTTCCATCGGAAGTGGAATAATTCCAAACGGCCAGATCCAATGATCTTGAGGGCTTTCGAGACGAATAAAATAACTTCCAATGCCCATGACGGCACCTAGCACAACCATTCCTATTATAGTCGGTTTTGAAGAACAATTGGAATGAACTGGCTTATAGAACTTGCGAATCAGAGCATAAATCAAGCAGAATACAAGTAAACTCTCAACGAACCACATGTGAGCCACCTCGAATCTGCAAGTAATACCAGACGTAATACATCCCATGACAAGCAATGGGATTCCTAAACGAACAAGTTTCTTCTTTACGAAAATTCGTACGCCCTGCTTGTCATAACTCGACGGCACAAAGTATCCTGAGATGAGAAAGAACAGCCCCATGAAGAATGCGGCATTGACTGAAAAAAAGTGCCAGATCCAAGACATTCTTTCTGCTGGATTGCTTGGATGATATGCCCAATCACCACCATCTCCATAAGCCTGACCTGCATGGTGAAAGATCACAAGTACTGTCAAGAATACTTTTAGATTGTCTAAATAATATTTTCTTTTCATAATTATAGGGTTATTTCTGTTTGTATATTTGGTACTTCAACGAGTGCTCCATATCGTGCACTTCAATTTATGTTGTACAGAATTGCATTATTTATCTCTTTTATTGTTTTCTTTGTATTTCGGGCATTCCTGTATTCGCATGGTGTTTACTCGTTTTTCTATAGAATCGTTGTAGAAAACGCAAGTTTATTATATAATAACACTTCTGAATCTTGCTTGAAGTTCCGATAGGCTAGCAACTAACTCCTCGAACGTTGGTCTTTTGCCATAAATCATTGATTCTTTCATCGCTTCATAGTCATTTCTCCATACATCAATGATGTCTTCACGAGGAACCAATTGCATACGGTGGCGTACTTCTGGCATGTAGTCCATGTCACGCACAGATGTGTAGATTTCTCGATGATGACGAATGGATTCCCACAATTGATTATCCTTGATGGCAGACTTGGCAAAGTCTTTGTTCATCATCACATACAAATCATAAAGGTGGCGGCTCTTGCGTTCTGCTTTCATCCCATGCCCTGGCACAGAGAACATTTCATGTAGCAAAAATGCTTTTTCGAGGAATGTCTTTGCTGGAACCGCTGTATGAACTGCTGCTTTAGCAAGTGGCTCAAAAGGAAGATGCTCTGCAAGTATGCTCTTTACCTCGATAGCCTCTGTCGGTTCGAGTAGCGAACGAGCGCTTACCTCCAGCACAATGTCAGGTCTGAGATAACTGAGGGTCTCGACAAAAACAGATTTGTAATGGAAATACACTTGTCGTGGTTCTGGATAGGTATTGTCTCCTTCTCCATTAGGCTGTGCATCCAATGTGATGAATGATTGAAGCCCCACTTCAGCGATACGCTCACTTATCATTGGTATCAATTGTTCAAGTACGAACAATGAGGACGCCTTTCTCAACTTTTTAATCTGCTTCTTTGTAAGATCACCTTCGTTGGCTCCCAGGAAAACAGGATCAACTGCCAGGTCAATGTCCTCAGAGAAGCGTTCGATAAGCTTCCAACCCTTACTCAGACTTGTTCCTCCTTTGAAGACAAGATGCTCTGCTATTGGAAGTGAGAATACCGTCTGCAAAACAGCTGTCACCCAGAAGTCCTTCTCTACAACCTGGGCTGGCAGATTCACTTTGTGCGATATTGACTCGTAAACGTTCTTTCGTTGAGAGTCGTTAAGTGTAAGAAATTTATTCATCGTATAAACTTATTATCAATTCTCTGACTTTTGAAGTCATCAGCTTCAAGTCGGCAACCTGAAGGCGTGGACTTGCATTTAGTTTACTCTTGATTACCTCTTTTTGCTCTGTACTTAAGTTTTCAACTTTCCAATCCTTGAGCGCGGTTGTAAGAAGCAGCGCAAGTTGGTTGCGCATCGCAAAGTACCTTGGCGAAGAATGTTTAAATTTGATAGCTTTGCCATCACCCAGATTTATAGTACGAGAAATCCCATTTGTGAGATACACAACATTCATAGGAACTTGCTGCGTTAGCCCCAACTGATATTGTGCATAAAGTCCCGATGGAATAATCTTTGCTCCATCTCGCTTTGCCATTGCCTCTGCTATATCTTCCATCGATGGAGGAATAGAACCAAGCCCATATACCTTTTCTATTTTAGGGTAGCAATAGATGCCACGTGCAGCCCTCAATACCAGTCCTTTGTCCGTTAGTCGTTCCAATGCTTTGTTGATTGCATTACGATTACCATACGACACAAAGTCAGGAATAAAGAATACCGAGCCTCTTCCGCATTTCTTCATCTTATTAAGTATCTTATCTTCAATGGTCTCTGTCATGTATATTTAAATATTCTGTCGCGAATTAGTATATTATTTACGACTGCAAAGTTAATAATAATATTTCAAAAAACAATCAATTGGTGCAAACAAAATATGATTTACGGACAAATTTGCACCTTCTTGATGCTTATAACTCTCAAAAAGAGTATAAAATGTGTGTCTTCTATCCTTAAAATGCCAAACAGACTCAAAAGTTACGTGGTGTTTTTGAGCATCAGCATCATTGGCACCAGATTGAACAAACGGCAATTTACAGTGTTAAAATCTGTAAATTACCGTTTCGGCATATTTTACACCCGACACAACATTCGGGAAGGATTTAACCCTGACGTTTTGCCTTGGGAACATTATGGTACCAACGCATCAAACCCGCAAAATATCATCACTGATTATCAATGTATTACAAAGTAGATTCTGGTTCAAGCGTGGACGCAATCTTATCTTCAACCAGAGGCCCTGAGAAAGCCCACGTAAAACAGATAAGTCCGTCCACGCTATTGCGCAGACGTTCCCATTACTTCTGTTTTACGTTACTTTTGAATCAATTACGAATTTCTCAGGTTCCTGGTTGATTCGATAACACAGAACGTTGTTATTTTTCTAATATGTCCCCAGCTTAACGCTACTGGTGCGGCTCCATCCTTTTATCGCCATGCGGAGCGTTGGGCGAGTTCTTTATATTTTAACGGAGATTCGTCCGTTTTATTTCCTTTTCATCCTATTTTTGAAACAAAGACTCTTATTGCTTGTTGTCGGAATCCTTTCTTATCCTTTCTTCCAGGTCTTCAAGGAACTTCTGGTCTTCTTGGTCAGCCAACTCTGCTTCGTAAGCCTTGCGTTTAGCATCGAAAGTGGCATATACTTCTTTGACGTAAGCTTCCATCTGGGCGTTTGAAACATGACCGTTGCCTATGAGTATCTTTTGCCCTTGGAAGGTTAGGAGAGCCTTTACATTCTCACGCCAGAAATCAAGGGTCAGGTCTTTACGCTCCTTAACTCGCATCTCTGCAGATTCGAGGAAGATGTTCACGAGTCGGTTGAGCTTGTCTATCTCTTCATCATGCAAATAGTTCTTGGCAATAATAATGTCACCCTTTCGGACAAGATCACCCTTCCAAGTTGTCAACCCCATGTTGGGAAGTTCCGCATTGGCTCGCATGACGATTATTTCAGCTGCCGTATGGTCTGTGACCGCATATAGCAATTTATTCTGCGTTTCAGCAAAGAACATCTGAGTGGCTTTCTCATGTGCTTCATAGTCGCTACTGAGGCGGAAAAGGTCGCGAAGTTTCTGATAGAATCGCTTCTCTGAGGCACGGATGTCTCTGATGCGAGCGAGCATCTCATCGAAGTAGTCAGGACGTCCGTCTGGATTCTTCAGTCGTTCATCATCCATCGTAAAGCCTTTTACGAGGTATTCCGTCAGGTGGTTATTTGCCCATTGACGGAACTGGGTACCACGCACTCCTCTCACCCTGAAACCTACAGCAATGATCATCTGTAGAGAGTAGTACATCACATCATACGGCTTACCGTCAGAGGCAGTTGTTAAGTAATTCTTAATAACTGAATTTGCATCTAACTCACCTTCTTTCAGAATTTTAGCTATATGCATATTGATGTTTGGCACCGAGGTGGCAAACAAGGTGGCAATTTGTTGCTGGTTAAGCCATACGTTTCCGTCACGTGTCATTAGAGCCACGTTTATTTTACCATCTTTGGAGCGATAGATGATGAAGTCGTTCTGTTCGCCAGAAGGCGTAATGTTTTTCTTTGTCATATCACTTTTTTTATATGTCCCCAGCTTAACACAGGCTGATGCATAGCATCGGTTGCAAAGATAATAAAAAAAGTTGATTTAGAGTTGTGTACCTTATATATTTTTGTGAAAATAAATAAAAAGGTGCGCTGAGGATGAAAGATTTTAGGGAAAACTCTTGCATTATGAAGGAAAATTTTGTAATTTTGTACATGAAAAGTTGAAGTTTATCCTTCACTCCTTCATAAATCATTGTATATAACTGAAAATCAACATTATGTATTATGAAGGGTAGGAGGCTTGTCCTTCATTATCCTTCATTACCCTTCATAATTAGAATTTAACAAAATCCATATAATCATGAAAGTAACGATACGTAAGAAAACACAGAACGCATTCACTTACAATGCAATAGCTATTGACGAGCTGGTCGCAAACCTCCGTGGCGGAGCATATTCTGAGAATGTGTGGAAGATCAGGAATGAATATCCTATGCTCTCTCGCAGACGCGATGGCGACATCAGTATCGGTAATATTCAGGAGAACATGCCGAATGTATGCTTCACATCGCTGGTGAAGAAGGTGAACGGCGAGGCGGAGGTGCGCGAATACAATGCCCTCGTGATGCTGGAGGCGAACAACCTGCAGAGTGAGGACGAGGCGAAGCGCATAAAGGGCTTGGCGATGGAGATTCCATACACTATGCTCTGCTTCGTTGGTGATACAGGTTACGATGTAAAGATAGTGTGCAAGGCGCGCTTCGCTGGTGATGTTGCCAAGGATGACAATGAGAAGATTATTCGCCTTCATACCAATGCCTATAAGCTTCTCCATTATCATTACTCCACTCAGCTGATGCTTACTGTGGATAATATCAAACCGGAACTGATGACATGGTGGCCGGTGAGCGTGGATGAGGAGTTGTATTATAATCCTGATTGCGAACCTATCATCGTGAGTGACAGGGAGGTAACTATGCCTAAGTTGAAGGAGATGAAAGGTAAGAAAGACTCCGTGTTGCCTGGAACGGGAAAGTTGGAAACGCTATACCGCGTCTTTGAATGGGGACTTGCCGATGCATACGACAAGGCGCGAGCTGTCACGGAGAAGGAGGAGGAGTTCGTGCATAACCTGTTGTCCTGTCTGGCTGATAACTGCTGCGATAGCGGCTTGCCTATCGATTTCGCCAAGAGAGGTATAGCTATAAAGAATGTATTCCAGGAACTGAACGGTGATTATATAGAGGAAGTGCTTCGCAATGCGTACGAGAGAAAATGTAAGATAATACCTTTCGGGCATATCAAGAAGTCGGCATTGCTCATAATGAAGACGGAGGCTTTCCTCTATCAGCACTACGAACTGCGTAGGAACGTGATAACTGGAGTGGTGCAGTATCGCAAGCTCGACGGCTATGACTATACATTCAAGGATCTCACCCAGCAGGTGATGAACAGCATGACGAAGCGTGCCCTCAAGGCTGGCATCGACTCATGGGATAAGGATATGAACCGCCTTGTCAACTCTGATGAGGTGCCTGAGTATGACCCTATCTACGATTATCTTCTCTCGCTACCGAAATGGAACGGCAAGGATCATGTTAGCGAACTGATAGCAAGAATTCCTATAGATAAGGAGAAGACGGCAGATGATTTCCCTTGGCAGGAGATGATGAAAGTGTGGCTGCGCTCCATGGTGGCGCATTGGCTCGGCAGGGATGTGAGTCATGGCAATGCTCTCGTACCTCTTATCATAGGTGGGCAGGGATGCGGAAAGACATCCTTCTGCAACATCCTTCTGCCTCCCGAACTGCGTGACTACTTCAATGATAAGGTGGATTTCAGGAATGATACAAACCTTGCCCTCGGCCTCTCGCGCTTTGCCTTGATAAACATCGATGAGTTCGACTCGGTGAAGAAGTCGCAGCAGCCTGTCCTGAAGTACCTTCTCTCGAAGAGCGACATAAAGATGCGCCTCCCTTACGGCAAGTCTATCGTGATGCGTCGCAGATATGCTTCGTTCATCGCCACGACGAATGATCGTCATCCACTCATCGACAATACCGGTTCGCGTCGCTTCCTCTGTCTCCCGATAGAAAACGGAGCGCTTATCGACTTCCTTTCTACCGTCAACTACGAGCAACTCTATGCCCAGCTCTATCATGAGGTGATGAGTCGCGAGCGCTACTGGCTCACCGATGAGGAGACGCAGATGCTGATGAGGCATAATGCAAAGTTCCAGAAGGCGGTGACGATAGATGCGATGATAGGGAACATTCTCACTCTGCCTGAATCGGAAGAGGAGGGTGAGTACGTTACTGGCAGTGAGATAATAGAACTCATTCTTGGGCAATATCCTGAGTTCATGCCAACAAAGTCAACACTATCAGAGCTTGGTAGGGCTATGAGAGCCATGGGATTCAAAAAGAAGCATGTCACAAAGGGACAAGTGTATCTCGTGAAGTATAGGTAGCCCCCTCCCGACCTCCCCCTATAGGGGAGGAAATTCGTTTCCGCCGTGGGTAACTATCGTTTCCTCCGTGAGAAACGCTCGTTTCCACCGTGAGAAACTGTCGTTTCCTCCGTAGGAAACGGATACTGTTATTAAGGAACTATATACTTATTGGGAGAGTTTGAGAGGGTTTTCCCTTATGAAGGGTAATGAAGGATAATGAAGGATAAATTGCTATCCTTCATAGTTGTAACAAAAAGAGTATCAAATAGATATAACGAAAATTTTAAAATATGAAGGATATGAGTAAAAAATCTTTTGAAAAAAAATCTTATACCGCCTGTATCAATGGCGAATGTCCTCAGTCGGCAGAGTGTCTCCACTATCTCTATTATCAGAATATTGGAGATAAGCCTCTGCATATCAATGTGTTGAATCCTAATGCTGTGCGTCGCCAACAGGGTGACTGCCCTCATTTCAGGACTTCCGCTCCACAACCTGTGGCATATGGTTTCATCCATATCCTTGAGTCCTTGCCACTAAGTTCTGCGCGTTCCTTCATGGACGAGCTGATTTCCACTTTCGGCAGGAAGACCTACTACCAGCTTCGCAAGGGTGAGCGCTACATCCTTAAGGATGATCAGGACCTCATTCTCGACGCAGCCCGCACTCATGGAGCCACCCACCTTGAGTTTGACAAGTATGATGAGGTGGTAGTGTATTAGCCATCACAAAATATCGACGTAGCAGAAAGTCTTCTTGCCAAATCTTGTTAAAGTTTGCTCCAAAAGCATCTGAAAAGAACGATATTTGAAGAAGATTTAGTAACTTTGCCAACATAAGGGACAAAATACACATTGCAGGCATATGAACTTAAGTAAATTCAGATACCCGGTAGATACCGATCAGTTCCAGATAATAAGAGAAGAGGGACTGTTGTATGTTGACAAGACAGACATGATGCATGATCTTGCCAATAGATTTCGCTATGTCTTCCTGGCTCGTCCTCGCCGATTTGGAAAATCCTTGCTTTGCAATACCTTTAAGGCTTATTTCAAAGGACAGAAGGAATTGTTTGAAGGACTGAAGGTGATGGAGCTGGAGAAGGAGTGGAAGACGTACCCTGTGCTCCATTTTATTCTGAGCGGACTAAAGGACTGCAGTATTCCTGATGCCAAGTCTAAGTTGGAAGCATTCATTGGTGATTACGAATCCTTGTATGGCAGAAACGAGGCAGATAAAACACCTGGAGCAAGATTCCGTCGTTTGATTCATAATGCATACGAACAGACGGGAGAAAAGGTGGTTATCATCTTTGATGAATACGACTCACCAATCATGAGATTGCTTGATGAACCTGAACAGCTTGTAGCTATGCGTTCTTTGCTACGCGAGTTTTATCAGGTGCTTAAGGACGAAGGAGAATATCTGCGCTTCGTATTCATCACAGGTGTAACCAAGTTTTCACAACTGAGCATTTTCTCAGAACTGAACAACTTGAAGCAAATTTCAATGCTTGATCCATATTCTGGCATTTGTGGTATTACGCAGGAAGAACTTGGCACGACCCTGCGTCCATGTGTTGAGGAATTTGCAGAGGCTCTTGACGTCACTACCGATGAAGCATATGCCTTGCTGAAGAAGAATTATGACGGCTATCATTTTTCAAAAAAGAGTAAAGATGTATATGCTCCATTTAGTCTGTTGAATGCGCTGAATGATAATGATATAAATCATTATTGGTTTGACAATGCGACTTCAAGTTCATTACTCAAACATCTTTCTCGTTTCCCTATCACTCGTGCATTGGATTACGATGGAGTGGAAGTGAGCGACAATGACTTCAGTATTCCGTGTGAGAGTGCTGATACGCCAATGCCATTGCTCTACCAGAGTGGTTATCTAACCATTAAATCCTATGACCGTTTAACTCAGCGTTATGAGTTGAAAATTCCTAATACAGAAGTAAGGAAAGGTCTCATTGACTGCTTGATGCCAATAATTCTGAAGCGCACAGTAGCCGACAATAATAGTATGGTTGCTGCCATGACAAGAGCCTTATACAAAAGCAATCTGTCTGACGCTCTCACCGTACTTCGTTCCTATATTGCCAAAATACCATACGATGTCATTACAAAAGAGCAATGGGAAGATAAAGAGAGTCGCGAATCGTTCTATCAGCTGCTTCTCTATATGGCATTCTCAATGCTCAACTCCACGGTCGATACCGAAGTCAAGAGCATCCTCGGTCGTGCAGATGTGGTTATCAAGACCAAGACTGACATCTTTGTGCTGGAGTTGAAGGTTGATGATACCGTAGAGAATGCTCTGGCGCAAATTGATGATAAAGGTTATGCTATACCTTATGAGGCAGAGCTCCCGCCCTATAAGGGAGGGGCGGGGAGGGTCCTTACCAAATGCGGAGTCAGCATAACAAGCGAACATCGTAACATCACTCACTGGCGCATCACCGACAACGAAGGTAATATTATTGAGGATAAGAATTTCCTTGAATAAACAAATGGTAAAGCGACAGGATGCGAGATTATATATAAATGGAAAAAGCAATAAAGAGGCGCGTATCTGCCCATGATATAGCAAAGCGACATCCAAGAAATCTTGTATGTCCTACGGATCTGCAGTATGCTATGATAGCAAATGAACTGTTTGAGATGCTGCAAGATGAAATGATGTTTATGGAGGAAGAGCAGTTACGCAATGCCTGCATAACGCTTGCCCTGTATATGGAAGATGATATTTCATCTACACGGCAGTTTGAGACCTTCACAAACATCTATCAGAGAATGTACGGGCATTATGTGCCATTTTATGAAGCCAAGGATGCAACTGATGCAAACGCTCAGCAGAATGCAATGGAATTCATGTTCTGGTATAGTTGTACGGCAGAGAGAGACGGTAGTTGCCTGAATCCGATGAATGAAGGAATCCGTGCCAATGCGCGCAAAGTGCTTGATTTCTGGAACGAGAGAAAAGCCACCACAAAACCTAATGATGCTCTGGCTGATTATCTCTTCTGCGAAGAGACGCAGTCATCCCATGTAGATATAAAGAATGTGCTGATATGGATACAGAACAGTTCCATGTTAGGGCGATGGTTCAGATGCCCTGGCATTGAAGAAGATGAACATGCAGTAAAGGAGTTGCTCAAGGGAGAGCCTAAGGATAAGCAGACGTATGTCATCAATTCTATTGCCGCCTTCAGATGTCAGGCATGGCCTTTGTCACTCAAGGCAAGTCATATCTATGCCGAGATGATTCGTCTCGATATGGATGATCCTAAGGATGAACTGGCTGAGAAGATAGAAGGCATGGACGGTACGGAGTTTGGCATTTGGAAGATTGCCTGGCTTGATAACAAGCATATCGCTGTCATTGATTTCAAGGGCGATACGTATAAGGTGAGTCGTGATGGCATGCCTGCCAATCTGTCAAAGTATATGAAAAAGGACACTTACCTGATGGGAAGTTTGATGTCATATGATGGGGAGTGGTACACAAATGGTTTTGCGGATATGGTAGATTTGGAAAGCCAATGGTATGAGCAATATCGCGATACAAATACCACTTTATACAGCTATATGCATGACTTTGTGGGGCAATATGATGAATTCATTAAAAGTCACAATGGAGAGCGCCTTTATTTCTTCAAGAATGAGAAGGAATATAGGCAGTTTGTCAAAAGAGAACTGGGTGTCAGGGATATCACTAATATAGTAGGCACCATTGATGGAAATACTCCATTTATGGTATTC
This sequence comes from Prevotella sp., assembly GCA_045627725.1. Lineage (GTDB taxonomy): Bacteria > Bacteroidota > Bacteroidia > Bacteroidales > Bacteroidaceae > Prevotella. Next base: position 10,910 of record JAZQOH010000061.1, read on the forward strand.
CTTGAACCTAACGGACAGATAACGTTGTCGCCAAGCATCAGGAGTATTACTCATCCGGATAATATCTATTTTGATGATGATGATGCGAAGGAAAATGGTTTGTTCTATATAGGAGACCCTGCTGCATTCTCTCCCGATGCTATGATGTATCTTATAGAGAAAGACTATCTCAATACTCTTGCCTTGAATGATGTTGCGGGATATGAGCGCGGAAAGCACACCTTGCAGAATAATATGGAGTTCCTGGTGCGCTGTATGCGTCGCGATATTGTCAGCAGGATAGTCTATCGTCGCCGTGACAATGAGACGCCTTTTGCCGTTGATGATGGAATGATCGATTCGTTCTACACAGGCAAGATGCCATTCCAGGGATTCGTAAACCTCCTTTCTGCGGAGAAAGTCGTTCTCAGTAAGGCGCGAAAGGAATGGAAAATGGTGAAATGCAACAGCAAGGAGACTGTCATCAGGGATGTAGCCAAACGAAAGAATTTCACTATGTCCACAGAAGACCTTTACGAAGCCTATAATAATCTTAAGGAATCAGAGATACAGGTATCTAATCTTGTGCCTTATGTTGGTAGGGAGAATGCTCCTGCTGCCTCCGCCATACTCTATAGCACGGTAGGAAGTGGTCGTACTTTCAATTACCTCCGCAAGAAAATCAATGAACTTTTTAATGGGCATTAAAATTGAATAGACCCAAATCGTCCGAAGTTATTATGTCACCATTACTAAGTGGAAAACAATCGCCCACTCCCTCCGCATGTTCTTGGAGAGAGTGGGCGATTATGGGTTAAGGGGGATGCGAATATGATATTGCCAGAAATTCTCAATGCGATTATTCGTACTTCGGATTTTGATTTCAGTTCCCTTTACTTGAACAATTCAGAATGTGTTCCTACTCGTTCAACGTATATGGCATCAGAATCTATCCATATTAGAAGAAAATCATTGCCTACATGACATTCCATGCAACCTTTGTATTCTCCTGACAACATGTGAGGTCGATACTGTTGGTCTAATTGTTCGCCAGAAGATATAACCTGCAACACTTCGTAAAGCTTTTGCATTTTTGGCAAGTCATGCTGATAGCGCTTCAGATCTTTCTTTGCTTGCGTTGAATAACGAACTTGCTTTTTCATGCCTCGTCTATACTTTTTAAGAAAGAATCAAAGTCTTTCATATCCAGTGTGCCTGCATATTCTCCAGAACGAGTTTCCTTGATAGCCTCGATGGTTTCCTCACGAAGCATCATCGGTTCTTCGTCATATACGATGTCATACTTCATGCTATTCGATTCATTCACTTTCTTACGAGCATAGCCGAGAATCTTGTCAAGCACACTTTCTGTTTTTATGGCCATGACAAGTTCCATAAGATTCAGTTTCTTAGTATCAAATGTTGCTGTTTGCATTTCAATTCTTTTTTGTTGTTGCAAAAGTAGTGTTTTTTTGCAATACCACAAAACATTTTCCACATTTATTTCAAAGAGCGCTCTGAATTTTGTTTTTTTTCTTACTTCTTTGTCATTTTTTCATACATCTTGAATAAACACTCTAATCTTGCTTCATCTGATGCAAAAGGATAGCCAGGGTAGCAACTTTCTACAATATCATCCAATCTTTGATGTGCCTTTAGCAAGTCATCAGGCATAGTGTCGGGATCATACAAATCTGCAAGAGTCTTCCATGGATCATGAGTGGACACTTGACTAGATAAATGCAGAGATAAAAACAGCATAACTTACATTAATCATACATCAAGTAGAACAACAGATCATATAATTATGTTCAAATAGTACCTTGAACATCAGGAAGAGCTGATCCCTCTATATGATGGTAAGTACATTGTCATTATCGGCAATCAGGTGGTTGGTGCATACAACAATCGCGAGAACGCATACTATTCCTCTATTGAGAAGTACGAGCCAGACGTTGTCTTGTTACCGACTTTTGTAAATGGTATTATTCCTTTATTTCTCTTGCAATGGTTATATTTATGGGAAAGCAAAGTTTTTTACATTGATTTACGTCCAATAATTCCCATGGCTTCATTTCTCTGTAAATATTGTGCCATTTGTTCGAGAGACGCGTATAATTGCTGAGGGTAAAATGTACCTTCTTGTCTTCACTAATGAAGCTATCAACAATCTCGTAGTATCCATCTACAGCACCTTTAACCATAGGGAACAGATATTTAGCTCTTGCATGTTTTGTCTTAGATTTTAGCGTTGTTACATAGGTTGTTGCTTGATGATTCATGAAGGCATCACACTCCATATCGGTCTGTCGAACATAGCAAGTCAGGAAGTACTTCTCTTCGCTCTTTATATGCTTTACCAATGGTTTTGTTTCGAACGGCAATATTTCATGTACAGTGTCTATCTCTTCAGATGCCATAATAATACTGTCATTTACATTGTCAAACAAGTCGAGTTGTCCTGAAGACTCAAGCGTTTTGAAGTCTGCAATGTGTCGCTTCAGGTCAGCCTTTACGCCCGCCGTATCAAGTTCCTCGCGCCTTGCCTTGCTCATCTGGCAGAACTCCTCAGACTGCTCTATGCCGGCAAATCTTCGGTCACAAAGATTGGCTGCAATACCAGTCGTTGAACTGCCGCTGAATGGGTCGAGAATCCAGTCACCCTTATCTGTCGATGCAAGGATGATGCGCGTCAATACCGACAGTGGCTTCTGTGTAGGGTGCTTGCCACAAGACTTCTCCCATCTTCCTATGGCAGGGAGTCGCCACACATCCGTCATCTGCTTGTTATCATTGAGTTGCTTCATCAGTTCGTAGTTATACTTGTGCGCCACTTTCTGACACTTCCTTGCCCAGATGATAAACTCCGTTGAGTAAGTGAAGAAACGGCACGAGATATTTACAGGTGGATTTGTCTTCTGCCATGTTATCACGTTCAGTATCTTGTAGCCCAGTTCCGTCAAGCAGTTCGCCACAGAGAATATGTTGTGATACGTTCCCGAAATCCAGATAGTGCCATTGTCCTTCAGTTTGTCGCGACACAACCTAAGCCACTCCATGTTGAATTCCTTCATCTCCTCCGGAGACTTCCCTTTGTCCCATTCGCCTTTATCCACGCACACCACCTTGCCGCTCTGCAAACTTATGCCACCATTACTGAGGAAGTAAGGAGGGTCGGCAAATATCATGTCGAACTTGAAGCTAAAATCATTTAGCAACTTAAACGAATCTCCATGAGAAAGAAGGAAATCGTTATTTGATGATTTGTAATAAGTTTCTATCATTCCATTTCTTGCTTTATTTCTTCAAGAAATTCAGGTAAGGTTGTGAAGTTGTACATACGAGGTATATCGTTGTAGGCTTCTGCAAGCTTGTTCTTAGCGCTATTCCATCCTTCACCATCGGTAATCCATACGAATTCATAACCCTTCACTCCATTAACTATAGGAGCAAGTTCACGATAGGCACGAGCAACTTCATTCAGTTTTGAACCTCCTCCACTATAAAAATTCAATTCTATGAGGAAGGTACGCTTCTTTGTCTTGATAACGAAATCGAAACGTTTCTCATCTTCGCCAAGTACAGTTTTGATTTCAGGGAACTCACTTGAATACACCTCCATTCTATGTGTAATTCCGTTGTTGTTTAGAATTCGATGAAGTAGTGTTTCGGTAATGTCACCGCTTCTGTTTTTGCGAGCATTTGTATCAAGACCTGTTTCTACTCCAAACACGTAATCAACGAGATCTTTCACATCTTTTCGCATGAACACTTCTGACAATCCTGTTTCTTCAAGAAACTTCATAACTCCATCAATTGAAGTAAACAAAGAACTGATAAGATAAGGTTTTCCATCGTTGTCAATGAATTTCTTCTTATCCTTGCGTCTTGTAGCGATAAGAATATCAAGCACCTCAAATGCTTTCTTATCTCTATTCCATAACATCGTTACAGCTTCCTTCAGATTTTCTTTACCCAAAAGAAAGTTCAACGAGTTAAGACTTAAAGCTATCTCGCTTACATTGTTCCTGATTTTATTGAAATCCGAGTAGAAATCAAGAGTTGCATTTGTCTCTGAAAGTTGAGATATGAAATTATTGAGATCCTTTTCCATTATGGGTTGCTTTTGTTTCTTCGTAGTTATGTACCAGTATTTCAGTTAGTTTTCCTCTTTTTGAAGGATTTGCATTAATGCTTCTAGATGCCCAAACACGTTCAATTTTATATTCTTTGTATAGCACATCAAAGAAGTTGTCCGCTTCGTCCTTTCCTTTGCAGTCGGAGTTGCTGAGCATGAACTTGTAGCCAGCTTCGTGGATGCGGTCGCAGTATTCCTTCAAGCGAATCTGAGCATCATCGTTGAAGGCTTCCTTGGTGTAGTCGTTAAAGCTTGACGTGTCGCTCAGAGGACGGTATGGAGGGTCGAAATAGAAAAGGGTATTCCTATGTGCATATCGGAATGTCTCTTCAAAATCGCCATTCATTATCTCTACGCGTTGCAAGATTTCACTATCTTGAAGAATAGTTACAGTGTCGCAAATCTGTGGATTGGTATATTTGCCGAAAGGTACGTTGAAGAGTCCTTTTTTGTTCACACGATAAAGTCCGTTGAAGCATGTGCGATTGAGGAAGAAGAACTTGGTGGTATTCTCTATTGGGTCAAGATTCTTCTCGTTGTATCGGTCGCGAGCAGCAAGGAAAAACTCTTTGCGTGCCTCCTCCGTATGTAGTGCGTTGTAGGCATCCTGAATATCCAGAAGGGATTCAATCAGTTTTTCAGGATTATCCCTAACAGTACGGTAGCATGTAATTAAATCAGAATTTACGTCATTAATAACTGCGTGGTGGAGGTTCGGGTATCGTTGTAGCATGTAGAAGAGCATCGCACCACCGCCCACGAAAGGTTCTATGTAGGTAACGTTCTCCCAATTATCAAAATCAGCTGGTAGCTGTGCATCCAGTTGTTCGATAAGTTGTCCTTTACCGCCCACCCATTTGATAAAAGGTTTAGCCTTTGTCATAGTAATTTTTCTTCCATTACGAAAAAGCCCTTACCGGAAATCTTTTCAGGTAAGGGCATGGAAGAAAACTTGTAGTTAATCCATGGCTTAGCACTGCCTGCATCAGACAACAGATTTTCTGTCCACGCCCTATATGAAGCATGAACATCGTTGTCGTGACCGTACTGATGCTTTTGGTGAAGTGCTAATTCTGGATTATCAGTTACGTCAAGAATGTTCCTTTTAATACAGTTAAGGTTTCTCGTTTATGTATGTCTGCTACACCTCCACAGACTAATTCTTAGAGTTAGTGTACGAAAAAACGTAGGTGAACATCTTTGCTGTTACTGATTGAGGCCTACCACAGCCCAAGTTGCTAACAAGCAAAGAGATACCTACGTTCGGCTTTATACAATTCCCTTTAGTGTGCATGAAAGCCTTTCAGACCTTCTGCACACAAGGGATGCATACAAGCATACCAATAGGCATCACTTCTGACATGTTTTTGCAACTTTCTTGAATGTGGTAGTTTCAATCAAGCAAAACAAGCTTCAATGACGCTTTTCCCAATATGTTATGTTTCTATAGTTTTATGCCTTAAGAAACGCTCGGCATTATTTTTCTCGTTTTATACGAGTATATTCGTCAGTTTCACAAATATTTATTTTGTCTGCTATCATATAGTAAACGGCCGATTGTTTGTAGCCCATCGTACCGTAAACAAGTTTATCGTAATCGTTGGCATACTTTAGAACCGTATCTTTCGACAGAGTAATGATTTCTATCGAAGCTGTCTCATAGTTCAAAATAGCAAGTTTCGCCATATTTTTTTCGTTTGCAAAGGTAGTAAATTATTCTATTAAAGAAAAATAATTACTACTTTTTTACATTTTATTTCAAAAGATTACGGTTTTCATATTCTTAAAACACCTTCATCTACTGTATTGCTACTTGATTTAGTTTGATAAGAATCTCCGTCCGTGGCATACCAACGTTGATGAGCACTGCATTCAATACCGTCTTCTTTTAATTGATGGTGTTGAGCTCCTTCTCAAGTTCCATATACTTATGATTAAACTTTATTTGTCTCCAGCTTAACGCTAACTGGTGCGGCTCCATCCTTTTATCGCCATGAGGAGCGTTGGGCGAGTATGTTAGAATAAATCAGAATGTGAGCCCGTACGTAAAAGTGTAAGGACTTTTACAGATTCTTCATCTTCTTTAGAATAATTCCTTCTTATATTGCCCTGTGATGTCAATTCGTCTCATTCGGCAACAGCTTTAAGATAGTCTTCAAACGTGTTGCAGCTCGTGATATCACGACCTTTTCTTGCATTCTCAATGGCTTTGAGCGTTTTCTTTTTCGCAGGAGAACTTATCTCATGGATTTTAAAAACATTTAAAGACAGCAAGAACTCTATCGCCTTCTTGGCGACATTGTTTTTCTCGTTGTATGATAATGCTATTGTTGTCATAATCTCTATATTTATTAATACGTCTTTATGATTAACGCTGGCTGATGTAAAGCATCGGTTGAGTGCAAAGGTACAAAAATAAATGAGAAAAGTGCCCTTTGGTGGACACTTTTTATTGATAATGTGGGAAAATACAGTTAAAACCGTTTGATTTCTTCTGAATTATTCTAAGAATAGCGGGAAAACGTGTAGCTTTGCAAGCGGATTTATAAGACATGGTAAGCATGTTGTATGCGAAGAAAAAAGGTGCAAGTCCTCTAAATGTCACCTCCGCAACTTCACTGTTTAGTAAAGTGCTCCATGCGTTTTCTGAGGCAGAAAAATAAGCATCTCACTTTTTGTGGGGTGCTTTTTTCTTTTCTTACCTAAAACAAAAATCACCTTCGTCGATGCAATCAGTTACTAAGATACTGGTTTCCAGTCAGAACCGAACTAGCGAAACTTTAGATTTAGTTATTTATAGGTATATTTCTTATGCGAAGCAATGCCTCTCCGTAAGGCATGCCAGGGGTATTGAAACCGCGGAAGGATATTTGCACGAGAGGCAATGTCTTAACTTCTGGTGCTACATTTTCTATCATGATATACATTGCCACTGGCACACCAACAGGTAGATTCGTCTGTCGGTCATAGAACGATTCAGGGGAGTTTATCACCTTAAGTCCAGAACCATACTGGTAGGATTTGCCAGTATCGTCATAGGCTATCGAATAATAGTAGTCTTCGTGGCATCCGTCTCTACTTTCATTGAATGCAAGGATTGGATTCGCCTGTTTGTTGGTGAACATAAGTCGCAGCATGACGTTCCTGCCGATGCGCTGAATATTCGTCAGTCTTACTTCTACGTTTGGCGCATCGAAGTCCATAGTAATTTTTGGTTTGTTCTCTGCAGGCTTGGCTGCCGGTGTCTGCTTCTTCTGTGCATTGGCACTTTGGGTTTGCTTGGCAGGTTGCTTCACTGCAGGCAGTTCGCCACCTTGTGGATTGAACCTGAAACCGCTCATCAGGTTGCCCATCGTGACAGGATACTGCTCCTTGCCCGTTGCGCTGTACGTCTGCTTCACCACATTGTTCATCATGTCTGAGAAGCTTGCGTTGCTATCTATGTTGTCGAGCAATGCTTCGGCAAACGGACTGTTGTCGCCTTCACCATCAGATGCGGTTCGTCCCTTCTGTGTAGAGAATACAATGACCATGCCAGGAGTACCTTCCATCGATGCCAGTCCACGTTCGGCAGAACGCTTCCATGAAGTCTGTACATTTCGGCATGCATCGAAGAACACAATCTTCGTACTGCAGTCAGTCTCTTCAAGCTTTTCAACGAAATCGTAGGCGCCAACACATTGATTCAGGTTGGATTCATACTCCAGCGGACACTCTACAGGAACCATGTAGTTCTGGTCTTTGTTCTGTATGCCATGTCCGCTATAGTAGATCACGGCAGCATCATAGTCCTTTGCTTTGTTTGAGAAATAGTTGAGCAGGGTTCTCATCTTGGCATAGGTGCAGTCATAGCCATATACAACGTCAAAGCCAAGCGACAGCAGTTTCTTCTGTACTGCCTCGGCATCGGATGCGGCATTCCTCAGATATGGCTGATAGCTGTATTCTGAGTTTCCAATGACAAGGGCAATGCGTCTCTCACCACTAGTAACCTTGCTCTCTTCAAATGGCACTGCATCTGCACCTGTTTCACGTGTAGAGGCCTTGTTCACCCTCAGATAGAACTCTGCTATTGTGCGGGCTTTATGGGCGGCAAACTGACAATCGGAGTATCGATAAAGCATACCGTTCTTCTTGTTCTTGCATTCTATGAACTGTGCTTTGTTGCTTTGTGGCCAGACAATGGCGGCATCGTTCTTAAAGGTCAGTCCTTGACGCACCTTCTGTCCGTTGATGGTGATGTCAGGGTTAGTGAAGCGAAGCACTTCATACGAGATCTTTTCCTGAGCGATTGAAGTGAAAACACACAGGATAAGTGTCAGTGATAAAGCGAGGATTCTATGCATATTATAATGGTTTTGGGTTTTATGATTGGGATGTTAGGTTGTTATATCTCTTGTATTCATCAATTATGGTGAATAGGATAGTTGGCAATAGTGTCGGTAGTGAATGCCCGAAAGCTGTCCATGCTGTCAGTTTCAGGAATGTCATGACCACTCCCCATCCAAAGAATGAGAGTATGAAAGCCACGATGTTGTGATGCTTGAGTATATTCACTGCCTTGCCCTTGAATCTTAATTCTGGCAGATACTCATACCAACTCTTCTGCATCTTTAACCTTACTCCTATCAGAAGGGCGAAGAAGATGAATACCATCAGTTCGAACCAACCCACGATGTGTATCCCTGCTTCCAATTCCTTAAAGGCAAGATACGTCAGCATTGAGCCTGGCACCTCTCCAACGTAAGTGGTGTGCAGGTCTTCTTCGAAGTCTCCGATAATCACGATTCTGTCTTTCACCATTTCACGCAGTTCTGCTTCAGAATTTCTTTCAAGCAGATCGGCTCCCAGAGTTCTGTAGTTCACCACCTCTGCTCCATCATCATAGTGTGTAGGATAGAGGATGCTGGTAGGAATTCTAAGGAACAGGGTGTTGTGGCACAAGCATCCGCTATTGGTGAAGAATCCGTTTTCTGCGATACCCTTTCCCGTTATATCCTCGTACATCTTCAGCGCAGCAGAGGGTGCGCCATCCTGTCTGAGTTCGTAACGTCCAAAGCCAGTGAACACGGTTGCTCCATAGTCGGCATAGCCGTACTTGGGGGTTAGTTCTGGGTGAAGACCGTTGATGTCGGAGTGGGTGGCAACAACGATGTTGCGCATCTTTAATATTAGCGAGAAGAGTTTCCTATCTGTTTCGCTGTCGGTCTCGAGCATGCATTCTGACGATGTAAGTCCCTCTGCCATTTGCGGAAATCTTACGTCAAGGAATATTTCTTTGTAATCAGCACTGGCAATGGTGCCGAGAAACTGCAACAGCTTGCCACGATCGGTTATGCTAATTGCTCCAGCCTTGTCACCCATTACGTCAATGACGTTGACCATTGTCTTGTCAAGACCTACATTTACGCATACAACATCATCCCATGCAATATCACTTTTGTCGTCATGTCCTGTGAGGTGTCCGTACCAAGCGAATAGG
>JAZQOH010000062.1:0-16882 GCA_045627725.1 Prevotella sp.
GGCTCAGAAGAATAAGAAATATATATATTTATTATTATTCTGCCCAGAAATTGCCCCCGAAAATCCTTAATGACAATCATGACAAGATGACAATGACAACGTGCCACTAATTTGCTCCCATTGATTGCCAAATTTGATTATTATTAATCAAAAGAGCCATGATATCGCATTTTTCGCCCACAAAATGATTACAGATTGAGAAAAAGTATTATATTTGCGCCCGTATTTTAATCTTCATTGCATTATGTCTGAACAACAGTTACGATCATACCGCCTCACCTCAATGGAAGAGCCCACCGACGAGATGCTTCATGCCATCATGGAGAAGGTGGCTTTTGCCGCTCGCAAGTCAACGGCACGTGCCGAGGAAGCCAAGCGTCGAATGCTTGCGGAAACCGCCATTCGTATCAAACAAAGCAGAGCCGTCGCCCTATGAGCACAGAACGACGTCCTACACTCTGCATCGTAGCCGGACCTAATGGGTCGGGCAAGACCACTACGACCGTACAGTTGCTTGAAAGTGAATGGTCAGCAGACAGCCTCTACATCAATCCCGACAACATTGCTCAGGAAACCTTTGGCGACTGGAACTCGCCCGAGGCTGCAGGATTCTTCATCCGCCTCTTCTTCGTTTGCACTAGTGATCCAGAAATCAATGTCCTTCGTATCACCAAGCGATTTCTCGAAGGTGGTCATGAAGTCCCCATCTCCAAGATTATCTCTCGCTACTACAAGTCACTCGCCAATGCTGCCCAAGCCATCGAACTCGTTGACCGCGCCTACATCTACGACAACTCCGTCGAGAACGCCCTACCGCAGCTCCTCTATCGCACGGTCGATGGTGAGATCTTCAAGCAGTACACCGATGACGTACCCGAATGGGCGAAGATGCTGGTGGAATAATAAAAGTAACGGAAATATTACTTAAAGATTATGAGCGATCAGAACCACAAAATACAAGTATTCAACGGACAGAAAGTTCGTACGGCTTGGAATGCTGACGAGGAGAAATGGTACTTCTCCATCGTTGATGTGTGCTGGGTACTGGCAGACAGCAAAGACTATCAGACAGCACGCAAATATTGGAACAAATTGAAACAGAGGCTTGTAGAAGAGGGAAATGAAACGGTGACAAATTGTCACCAGTTGAAAATGCTTGCTAACGATGGCAAGATGCGCCTGACAGACGTAGCCGACCAGCAGCAGCTCTTCCGCATCATTCAGAGCATCCCTTCGCCCAAGGCAGAGCCTTTCAAGCAATGGATGGCACAGGTGGCAAGTGACCGCCTCGACCAGATGCAGGATCCTGAACTCAATTTCCAACAAGCCTTCGAGGATTACCGCCGACTAGGGTACAGCGAGCGATGGGTAAACCAACGTCTGCAGAGCATCAAGGCTCGTAAGGAACTTACTGACGAATGGGAACGTGCCGGGGTAAAAGAAGGTCAGCAGTATGCTACTCTAACAGACATTATTACGAAAGAATGGAGCGGTAAGACAACACACCAATATAAGCAGTATAAAGGGTTGAAGAAGGAATCGCTTCGCGACAATATGACGACTATGGAGCTTGCTCTCAACATGCTTGCCGAGGCTACCACCGTAGAACTCTCAAAAACACAGAATCCAAAAGGTTTCCGACAGAGCGCGAAAGTGGCACACGAAGGAGGAAAGATTGCCGGTGAGACACGTGCCAAGATTGAAGCTCAAACAGGTCGCTCCATAGTATCTCCTGAGAAAGCCTCCGACTACCTCCCACCAGCCGACCGCTGGGAGGCGTTGCCGGAAGAGGAAGATAAGGACGAGTAACCGACGCAGCGTACTGCACGCCAAACGAACGTCAGTAAAGAGTCTTTCATGACGTCAGAAAAGAGCCAGCAGCATCAGGATAACGTCAGTAAAGAGGCTTTTATGACGTCACAAAAGGATTCCAACGTCATAAAAGGACTGACGCAGGTTCAAGACTTGATGCTCATTGCAATACATCGTGACGCTTCTATCACAACAGCAGAGTTGTCCGAGCTGACAGGAATAACCACAAGAAATGTTGCCCGCAATCTGAAAGCCCTTCAGGAACTTGGCATTCTGGAGCGTGTCGGTGGTAGAAAGAATGGGTATTGGAAAGTGAATCAAAGATAGTAACTGACGGTGTGGGCTGAAACCACAGCGTGAAACGAAACAAGAATCGAACATTCAATTATGCAAAATGCAATAGCAAAAGATAAGATCCGCGAGTATGTCAAGCGGAATGAGGTGGTTTTCCAAGCTTATGGTGACCTCATTGAAGTGGCTAACGAAACGAACTATTGTATAATGACAGAACAACAATAATGCCGAATAAACCTAAAATAGTCAAAATGCAACCATTCCTTAGATGGGCCGGTGGTAAGCGATGGTTGGTAAGCCGATTGCGAGGTAAACTGGATATTAGCCAGTTCGCTTCGTACCATGAACCATTTATTGGGGGTGGTGCTATGCTATTCTCTTTCTTACCGGAACATGCTTTCATCTCTGATTTTAACGAACATTTAATGCAGGCGTACCGCCTAATGAAGGAAGATGCAGAAGGGATAATTGAATTCATTCAGGCATTGAAAACAGATGAGGAAACCTATTATCAGGTGCGTTCTATGGTTCCTCAAAATGAAATAGAAGCCGCAGGGCGTTTCATCTATCTCAACCGAACTTCATTCAATGGAATCTACAGAGTGAATCTTCGAGGCGAATATAATGTGCCTTGGGGTAAAAAGTTGAACTATCAATTCGACTACGAAAACCTACGAAAGGTCGGTCAGTATTTGCAAAAGGTAGAAATCTCGCATGGAGATTTTGAGTTATGCCTCGAGCATGTACGTGAAAACTCCCTTGTATTTCTTGATCCTCCCTACATCATGTCAAAGAACAATAATGTTTTCTTGAAATACAACCAACGGGCTTTTTTGGAACAAGATCAAGAGCGCTTGGCTGGCATGATTGAAGAAATCAAAAGACGAGGTGCTTACTACATCCTCACCAATTCAAACCACGAAAAAGTGATTGAAACGTTCGATAAGGGCGACAATATAATAGAGTTAACAAGAACTAGCTTGATAGGTGGCACGAACGCAAAACGTGGAGCTTATGAAGAATGCATATTCACTAACTTAGATCTCACAATATAATTATGGCAAATCTGACGGAACAACAGATTGAAGACATCAGAGCTCACATGCTTCATCAGGAAGATGCGCTGAAAACAAAGTTTAAGGCTAAGAACACAGAGTACATCACGATTAAGGTCCTCCACAATGAGGTTGAGGATTATGAAAAGAAGGGTTATTCTGTAGTAAGTCAAACCGCAAAGAAGACAACAATGAATCTCAAAAAAGATCCTGGTTGTCAATTTGAGGATGACATTTGGTGCATGTTCTACAAGTTAGGCTTCCGTGTTTTGAATTCGGATGAGAATCTTCGTGTTCAATGGGGTTCTAACAAAGAGGATACTCAGCAGTTGGACGTGGTGGCAGTTGGTGAAGATGCTATCTTTGTCGTTGAGTGCAAAGCAACGTCTACTCCCAAACCAGGTAACTTCAAGAAGGAATTAAATGGTATTGAGCAATACAAGAATGGCGTAGCAGATGCGCTCAAACAGATTTACGGCAAGAAAAAACGTGTAAAGTTCATTTTTGCGACTCGAAACTATCGCTTCCAAGAAGAAGGAGAAGATATTCAGCGCATGAAGCAAAACGGAATCTTCCACCTAAACGACAACTCTTTCAATTACATTAGCAACCTCATCAAGTCGTATAAAGAGGCTGTTCAATACCAGTTTCATGCCTTGATGTTCAAGGACGAATTGATAAATGATGACAAAATTATCATTCCTGCTTTAAAGGGAGAAATGGGTGGCAGAACTTACTACCTGTTCTCCATTGAGCCAAGTAAGCTTCTCAAAGTTGGTTTTGTCCTCCACCGTACGAAAGTTAATGATTCCATGGCACCTACCTATCAGCGTTTGCTTGTTCCGTCACGCTTGAAAGGTATCACCAAGTTCATTAACGATGGAGGCTATTTCCCAAATTCCATCATTATTAACTTTGGCGTAGAAGATAGTGGACTTGATCTTCACTTTACCCCATCATTAGGAAAAACTGGTACTAATGCAGAGTTTGGTTTCCTCTACATTCCCAATGCTTATGGATTTGCTCACATCATCGATGGACAACATCGTGTTTATGGTTACGCAAATTCCGACCACAAAGATGACAACACAATTCCTGTAGTTGCGTTTGAGAACATGCTTTCAGAAGAGCAGTTGAAGATTTTCATGGACATCAATGAGAATCAGAAAGCGGTTAGCAAGAATCTGCGTATTGATCTTGAGCAAGATTTGCTTTGGGATGCAAAACGTCCTGATTCTCGAATGAAAGCATTGCGTTCGTCTATCATCAAGGAACTATCTGGCAGTTCTAATCACATCCTCTATAATCTTATCTCGATTGGAGAAGATCCTGCAAAACTTTCGTCAGCTCCTTTCAACAATGCACTTCAACGCTCTGGCCTTATTCCCAAAGCCAATGCGTCACAATGGACAGGGAATACTGATACCTGTATCTACAACATCAACGAATGTGATACTGAGAAAGCTATGCGTGATTCCCGCAAACGAATTACGCAATTCATAGATGGTGCGTACAACATCATTTATGACCTTTTGGAGGAGGATAAACGCAATGATTTCTTGCTGACCAATAGGGGCACATTTGCATTTATTACGCTTATCGGTTCTTTGCATACCTATATGATGAAATCAGATGAATTCTCATTTGATTCTAGCATCAACGTCCGATTAGAGAAGTTGCGTCCGTATCTCGAAACTCTTGCAAATGCATTGAATAATATTTCAGACGAGGAGAGTGCAAACCTCAAAGGCGCTTTAGGTTCTGGTGCAGATCCTTTCTGGCTGCATTCATTCCAAAATATGGTATACAAGAAGTTCAATGACTATTGCCCTGAAGAGTTGAAAGAATGGCAAGAAACTCAAGATAAAGACATTCAGAAGGAAGGAAATGACCTCAAAGTTGAAATCCGAGACCTACTCAGAAAAGCCGTCTTTGTTAAATTAGAGAATGTATTTGGTATAAAATGGGAGAACCAAGTAACCAAATACAAACTTGAATGCCAAAACAAAATCTATTCGACGTATGGTGACGATGACGACTTTGATATGGACAACCATGACTGGAAGGATTGGCTAGAAATTTCTGATTATAAGGACATTATTTCAAAGAATTTCTCTAATGAAGAATTCGCAACTTTATTTGCCATAAATGTCGGATTAGCATTCAAAACCAAGAAAGATAAACTGGCTTGGATGACCATGATAGAACAACAGAAGGGCAAGAAAGCAATAGCCATGACTCGCTCTGATTTAAACCGCCTTTGGATAATCCGCGAACAATTACATAATTTTGTAGGCGATGACAATGTATAGTGAAATAGCAAGAACAGACAACACATTGCGCCCATACCAGCAAGAAGCAAAAGAAAAGATCTTCTCTGCATGGGATGAGCACGACAATGTGATGTTTCAGATGCCGACTGGTACAGGAAAGACTAGGCTATTCACTTCTATCATAAGCGATATTAAAACCTGGGGGATTCTAAACGCTGTAGATACCAAGATTCTCATTATCGCCCATCGCATCGAGTTGATAGAGCAGATAAGCGAAAGCCTTTCCAAGTATCGTATTCCACATGGAGTGATAGCTGGAGGAAAAGAGCGTGACCTTCGTCAGCACGTTCAGGTTGCTTCTATTCAGACGATAACGCACCACTCAAACATTAGTGCTGCCCAAGATCTAAATGTTAATTTCATCATTATAGACGAAGCTCACCACTCAGTTGCTAATTCATACAAGAAACTATGGTCGATGTATGAAGGTGCTAAGAAACTCGGTGTTACGGCAACTCCTTGGCGTATGAATCACTCTGGATTCCAGATGCTCTATGACGTTCTGATTCCATCAAAACCTGTAAAGGAATTCATTGCAGAAGGCTGGCTTGCTCCATACAACTATTACTCAATAAAGGACACTAGCAAGATTCAAAAAGATATTGACTCTATTGACGAGTTCGATATTGAGGGAGATTACAAGATTTCTGCTTTGGAGCGTGTGATGGATAATGGTCGCATTCGTGCTCAGTTGCTTGAGAGTTATCAAAAGTATGCTAAAGGCAAAAAAGGAATAATCTACTCCATTAGCCGCAAACATAGCGATCACATTTGCGCAGAATTCAAAGAAGCTGGTGTGAGCATCGTTCGCATAGACAGCAAGACACCACGGGACGAACGCCAACTTTATGTAAAACGATTCAAGAATGGACAGATAGACATTATCGTCAATGTTGATATCTTCTCTGAAGGATTTGATTGTCCTGATATTGAATTTGTTCAGCTTGCTCGCCCAACAAAGTCGCTCGTGAAGTATCTTCAGCAAGTTGGCAGAGGATTACGCCCTACCGAAAACAAGAGCCGTTGTGTAATACTTGATAATGTAGGTCTACACATTACCTTCGGATTGCCCGATGCAGAACACATTTGGGAAAACCATTTTATTGGTGAACCTATGCAGAAAAAATCATCTTCAAACGGAGGCGGTGGCAATTCTACAATAGGGGATCATATTGAACCTTCATTTGATGAAGGCAATGATGAGATGACCTTGATTTGTGAGGCTGATGCTCCACAGAATTCATCTGCAACAAATGAGTTATTCTCCCTGACTGACGAAGATATTAAAATGCTCAAAACTCTTTATGTGGAAAAGCATTGTACACTTGAAATGCTAGAAGCTATCTTTAGTGTACCTGCAAGTTTTATTGAAAACGTACTACGCGATTTAAACATTTACACTGAACCATAATAATACTCGAATTATGTCCACCTTTCTCCTTCGCCGTCCCGTTGACTGGTCGTTGCTGACGAATGGATTCCATATTCCTACGGAGTTCCATCCGTTGGTGTATGCTATGCCCGGAGGTGAATTGCGTCATGGGGACAAGCGAGGAGTGAAGATTATGATTGATGGTGAGGTGTTTGATGCGCGAATGAACAACATTGGCTTTGACCAGACACGTTACCCTGGGCATCCCGATTTGTTGCAGATACGCTATTCGCCAGGTTCTCCGATTGCGAGAAAACTGCAGAGCATGTTCGCTGAAGAATTTGAGTACCTGAAACTTGCACGTGAAAATGTAGCTCCACGCACGCAAGTGCAGTTGCCTGAGGAATACTCTTCGGAGATAGTATTCTATGCTACTATTCAAGCTGATACATTCATCATTGAGTGCAATTACACGGCAGACAAGCAGGTGGACAGGCAAGAACTACAGCAAATGTCGGAACTCGACTTTGAGACGTTTACTCCTCGCTTTGATCCAAATGCCGGCATCAAGGAACGAACCGCAATTCAACGCATTCGCCAACTTGACCGATCCATTGGGGACTCGCTCAAACAGCTCTATGACTTCCGTTGCCAGATGACTGGCGAGCGTGTGGGAGAACTTTATGGAGCGGCTTGTGTAGAGGCGCATCACATCATCCCTTTCACCGAGAGCATGAACAATGACACCTCGAATATCATCATTCTCTCTCCATCTTATCATCGTATTGTGCATGATGCAAAACCTCGATTCGACCACAAGGCACTCGCATTTGAGTTCCCCAATGGGTTGGTGGAGAAGGTAAAGATTGATAAGCATTTGAGATTATAACTGGATTAAGACCAACATCTGGCAACACCATCATAATATGTAAACAAACGTTAAAAACATCGTTTTAATCGTCGCGAGAGGGCCAAAAACAAAGGACTAGCGACGAATAAACGCACGTTTTTAAGAAAAAATCTATACAAATTAAGTATAAGTATCATATAATGAGCAACTGGAAAGAAAGCGCATTAGACGCATTATATAGAAGTCTCTACCCTGTGCCACAGGAGCTGAATGAGATTGATTGGAAGGGCGGGTTGTCAGACAAGACAGAGCATACGATTCGCGTAAGCACCATCAATCTTAATCAGAACTGGCAACTTGTAGAGGCTCGTTTGAAGGATATTGTTGAACGAAAAATTGACTATACAATATAATTATGACAAACGAATTAACTAACATACAGCAACTTGAGCAAGAGTTCGCATACGTTGATTCGCTTATAACGGCACACACCAATGCTGCCATTGCCAAGGTCAACGCTGAGTCATTGCAGACGTATTGGGAGGTGGGAGCCTTCATCTCTGACCGATTGAAGAACACTCAATGGGGTGACCATGTGGTGAGCGAACTGGCTGATTACCTGAAGCGGCACAATCCGAAGCGCAGAGGTTACAGTAAGCGTAACCTTTATAACATGGTTACGTTTTATGACAACTACAGTTCCTTGGAGTTCCAAAAGGAAATCGAACAACTGAGGCTTAGTGAATTTGTGCAGTCGCAAACTGCACAAATAGAAGCACGTCCAATTATGCAGATGCCGTCTGCACAAAATGAGCGTACGGAAATTGTGCAGTCACCGACTGCACAATTTGAAAATACATCTGTTCCATCCATTCTTAGCCTTGTCACATTCACTCATCATGTAGAAATTCTCAACCGATGCCGAGAGTATGAGGAGAAAGTATTCTACATGCTCTATACCGCACATCAGCACCTGAAGGTTGAGGAACTGCGTCGTTGCATCGTCAACCAGACATTCGAAACATTGATGAAGAAGGGCAAGCAGATGACTCCGGCTTTACGAGAGCAATATCCTGGAGCTGAGTTCATGCTGAAGGACAGGGTTCTGCTTGATTTCCTTAATCTGAAAGAGAAGCATACCGAACCACAGCTTCACGCTTCGCTAGTCGATAAGATGAAGCAGTTCGTCCTGGAGCTTGGCAAGGACTTCCTCTACATCGATGACGAATACACCGTGAAAGTAGGCAACAAACGCAAGCGCATTGACCTCGTGTTCTACCATCGCGCTCTTCAATGTCTGGTAGCAATTGAACTGAAGGCCGTCGATTTTGAATCAGAATTCGTAAGCAAGATGGACATGTATCTCGAAGCCCTTGACCGTGACTACAAGCGTCCAAACGAGAACCCTTCCGTTGGCATCATCCTCTGTCCTTCTGCAGACAAAGCCGAAGTGGAATATAGCCTTTGCCGAAGTATGAGTCCTACGATGGTGGCGGAGTACAAAAGAGTGCTGATTCCACGTGAGGTTCTAACCCGATCATTGGCTGAGTACTGCGAGTTCTTGAAAAAGGAATATGATAATAAATAAAACTTACCTCACTACATTGATGTGCATCCAAACATCATCTACCCCTACCGAGATACTTTGCTTGGCAAGGTAATGGGTGACATGATATAATGTGAAAGCAATGGACATGGGAAGAACTGAAACAAACGTCTCTATAACTTATGGATAAAACCAAATCCCTTTATGCCATCTATAGATATGGCTTCCGTCGAGCTACCCAGCGCGATCTTTTGGCCGAGGCCGATGGTCAGGATGGAGAAAAGAATCTCCCTATTGCACAGAAGTGCTTCGCCAGTTTGTTTGATCTGAACTCGATTGACAATCTGGCGAAGACGAAGCGTAATGGTGAAGTGGAACGTCTGCACAATGACGTGATGGCCAAGAAAGAGGATGTCTTCTATTGGCGAGTGAACGATAGGCAGATGAAGGAGTTCTGGGAGATGCAGGGCAAGGATGCTGTAGGCAAGGACGAGTACAAGAAGATGAAGGTGGAGTCGTTGCCTCCATGCAATGTGTTGATTGACAACCGACCAAATTCTTGCTACATGGCTATTGAGAAAGGTACAGGATGGGGTCAGCCCGATCGTGTGCGTGACATTCTGCTGCTCAACTTCAATCGTTTCCTCTCGGAGCGTTTCGACATTGAGATGTGGATAGAGGGCCTTTATTTCACTACAGACATCTATGAGTTCTGCGATGACCGTCGCGACAACCATGGCGACTTCATCAAGAAGGTGGAATACATCTGGAAGGGCAAAAAGGCGAATCCGGACAATGTAAGAAATGGTTCACTGCGCAATATGGTGAAACGTACGCAGACAGACCATGCGCTGCGTGGCATCTATGCGCAAGAATTCAACAGCAAGAACGGTGATAATGTGACACAAAAGAATAAGTTCATGGCTGAGATGGTGCGCCTCTGTATGGAGGATCAAGGCTATGACATCATCATCTCTTGGAATGAGCACCCGAAGTATCACATAGGCGACTACGTTCAGGCTTTTCAGCCTATGGGTAATAAGATCTTGACAGATTTCCGCCTTGATCCTGAACGGCTTGAGGGGAGCACGGATTTGGGTGATTGGTTCAACAACGTGGCAATCAAAACTCGCGATTATATCTATGAATCAAAGGTTCAGAAACGAAGAGCAAAGTAAGTATCAGACGCAATTCGGTGGCGACCCTTTGTTTGTCGTTTGCGGTGAAGTAGGTCCGGAACTGCAGACGGGGATGCCTGAATTCGGGATGTGCCCAGAAGAAATGTATTGCGAGACGGAGATGTTGCTTGAATGGCTAATAGCTCATCCGAATGCTACACCTACTGAGATAAACAGAAAGTGGCATCAGCTGTACAACAATTATCTTGGCTTTGACCGACGGGTGAACCAAGAGGAAATACGTCATGCTGTGGGTGTGGTGTTCGCTTTTGCTTGTCTTTGTCTTGGTACAAGTCTTGACACGGTTCTATGCTATGAATTGCCCCAGAAGCTGATTGATTGTATTGCAGAAGATGAACATGCTTTTAATGATTGGGCTTCGCTGTTTGACCACATCTTTGAGGCCTGCACACTGCCCGAAGGCTGGCTGGATGAGGTAAAAAGAGAACTATCGCAGAAAGAAAGGGAAGCCTCTATTGTTTCTAAAAATACAAATTCTGTGGTCGATGCCATTCGTGAGCAGACAGAAGCTATCCGAGAGAACAGCGAAGAGTTGCGTAAAGTGGCATCTAAACCCACTCAGATCGGCCAGCTCAACATGGGTAATGGCGAGCAGTCGCTACCACTAAGTACTAACCATCCTCTAATCACAGAGTAATGACAGAAGAACAGAAAATGCAATTCATGATGGCACTTGCCCAAAGCGGTGCCAACATCCATCAGATCAATCTTGGTGACGGCACACAGAACTTCTATCTCAACAAGGATGGAAGCGTGACGGCAAAAGAAGAGGAGGCGGAGGTTGAAGATGCTGAGGTGATTGGTGAAGATTCTTGCTTTGCCCAATCTAACATCATCTTCAACACTCGTATCCTTACAACCGAGGCGCTTTACAAGAAAGTGCATGTAATTCTGTTGTCGTTTATCAAGCAGGATGGCGTGACATCAGATACAGAGCAGATAACTCCCTCAGCTCAGAATGAGTGGTATTACATCATGAAGGGTATACGAGAGTCTGGCGTCGCCAATGGAAGTATGGGTGACACTAAATTTGCGGAGCAGATGGTAGTGTGGTTCCCAGATTTGTTTGCTGAGAAGATTGGCGAGGGTGACAGCAAGGATTTCGTACGTAACTTTGCCAAGAGTATTTCAGCCGAACGCAATTACTACTGGACGCAGGGCGCTGAACGGAAGGAGATCGCTATCATCGACATGCATGCTCATGCGCGTACTCGTAGAATTGATAATGGTAAAGTAAAACGAGCCTTCCTTATTGCCAACGGCCTCAAGAAGGCTCTGGAGGAACTGAAGACGGAGATACAGAAGGCGCAGAACGCGAAACGATAAATATGAATAAAATTATGACAACGGAAGAATTTGTAGAGCAACAGCATTGGCGGTAGTCAGTACATTGACAGCCGAGACATTGAGGGTACGATTCCTTGGATGTTCCGCGAGGGTATGGCATTCCTCATATGCTTCATCATCGTCAGGAGGGACAGAATTTCAATAGCGTTGGCGTGCTGGAAATTCCCGAGGTTGTATTAGAAGAACTACTTCAGAATGCTCTGGTTCACATCGACCTGCTGCATCCAGCTGCCGTGCGTCTGCTTGTGTTTGAGAATCGTATAGAGATTATCAATCCTGGCAGGCTCTACGGTGGATTGAAGGTTGAAGACATACGACTCGGAGCGTCCAAGCAACGTAATCCGCTGATGGCAGACTTTGCTGCTCGAACGATGATTTTCCGTGGTCTTGGAAGTGGCATCGTGAGAGCTCTGCGTGAGAATGTGGTGATTGACTTTATCAATGAATACAAAGCCAATCAGTTCCGTGTGATCATTTGGCGAACCAACGATGCAGAACAAATTGAGCAGTTCCGTGCTGATTTGTATGCAGACAAGTCCATACAAAAAGAAGAGAATGACATAGATGACAGCATACAAAAGAAGGATGAGTACATACAAAAGACCATACAAATGGATATCGAGTCTATACAAAAGGGCATACAAAGGGTTTTAGAAGAACGTCAACAGACAATTACCGAGATTCAGATGTCTGTGCTCCTCTATTTTGCAAAACATCCATTGGCAACGCGCAAGGATTACGTCAAGGATACAGAGGGCGCTACAGAGGGTGGCACAATTTCTGCCATTGGTCGTTTGCAGGAACTCAGATTACTAAATCGCCAAGGTGGTAAGAAAAACGGCTATTGGATGGTCGCTTTCGAATAGAATTTCATCGTACATCATATTTTGCCTCGTTCCTATTGCAGGGACGGGGCTTTTTGCGTCTATACACGTCATTTGTAGTGTTTGCGTTGGACAAGCGATTGGACACGTTGGACAGAAATGGGGATAGTCATTGGATGCATTGGACAATAGTTGATTTACAGCGTTTTATCTTCCTTGTTATTGGATAAATGTTCCTATCTTTGCACCGCATTTCGAGATCAACTTATTTACAATTTACGATTAAGCTATGGAAGCAAAAATCCTAAAAGTGGTACAGCAGGGCGAGGCTTTCGCTGTACAGAGCCAGAAGGCTGAGGGCGGCCAGACAATGAAGTGCAACATCGTGCTTCAGGAGTTGGGCGGCAAGTATGAGAATGAGTATGTGGCTGCGATGCTGGGTAATCTGGCACAGTGCCGTTTCTTCGCTGGCGATTTGGTAGCTACTACACTCCGTTTCTCAAAGCGTGTGTACAATGATCAGGTTTATCAGGATATTCTTGTGACGGATATTCAGAAGCTTGGCAAGTAATTATTAATCTGAGTTGAAACAGCGGGATTCTCGCGAGATAAAGGTGGCCACCGATTCTGAGGTTTCGCTCGCAATTCAACTACAGATTATGGCTGAACAGATCAACAACATTGAGAGTTGTGACCACGTACAGTTGGGTGGTCAGGCGTTCTTCGATGAGCGCAAGTATTTTCTTTTCTCACCCGATCCTTCGACAAGCTCAGGACAAGTTCAGGTGGGTCAGGTGCAGAAATTTCGCGGATTGGGCATGGCTCAGCAGATGCCGGATGGTACGTTCGACTTTGTGCGTAAGCCACAGCTGAAGGCTAAGTCAAAGCTGATCAAGAAGCTGGCTCATGGACGCGCAAGTGAGACGAAGGATGGAGCTATTCAGGTGACGCTGAAGGTGTTCCGTAGTGAGGGTTTGAATATCAGCGAGACGATTCGCATGGAGGCGAACGAGGCGGCTGATGCTATCAGAGAGTGGCAGTTGAAGCGATAAGGTATGAGTTGCTATTTGATTAAGGTGGAGAATGGGCACAAGGTTGCCCGCTCCATCAACTCCCGTGAGGAGTATCTGGCGCTGCGTGGCAGTTCGGCTCAGTTGGCAAATCTTCGACTGGCTCGTGCTGGCAATGATGCGGCGAAGAGGCGACTGGTGCAGTTCAACTATTCGGGTCATTATCCGCAAGGCGTGGTGAAAGGGACGAAGCTTCCGAGCAAGGCTTTTGGCTTCGACCTGGACGATAAGGAGGAGTTTGAGAAGGCTGCTGCCATCCTGCTTTCTGAGCCAGAAACTTACGGCCTTTTGATGTTGGAGCGTTCGACACGACAGGGCGGTCATGCGGTGTTCCGTCGCGAACAGGGTAAGACAATTCTGGAGAATCAGGTGCGTATTGCTACGTTGCTTGATTGTGAAATGGACACTTCGGCTCACGATATTAACCGCGTGTATTTCACCACTTCTGGTTCGGAGGATGATCTGCTCTATCTGAGCGATGAATTGTTCACCGATGCGTATAATGAGACAGAGGTAATGGCAGAGTCGCGTAAGCTGGAAGAGCGTGAGAAGTATGGCAAGGAGGAGTTGCCGGAAGGGGCACACAAGAGCGAGAAACACTTTAAGCCTAGCGGCGTTAAAAGCAGCAAAGCTGCGTTAAATGCTGGCGTGTTAAATGCTGATGCGTTAAATCCATCCGATGCAGGGATTAACGCGAACGATAGTGAGCCTTTAACACAGGCAACGCCTGCATTTAACGCTCATGACAATGAGCATTTAACTTATTTGGGCATAGAATATGACCAAATAATAAAGAAGTGGTGGGAACTCTACAACGATGGGCAGGAGCCGGTGAAGAGTAACCGCAATACGCTGACCTTTGAGCTTGCTGTCAATCTCCGTCACATCTGCGGCTTTGATCGTGAGGTGCTGGATAAGGTCATTCCTTGCTACGATGGATTCTCGGAACAGGAGAAGATGGCTTGCATTGACTCGGCTTTGGCAGAGAAGCGCACGCAGATGCCGAAGAGATTGAAGGACGTGCTCACGACAATTAGGAGTGAGGAATTAGGAATGAGAAATGGTCAGTCAGGCGTGGGCAATGATGACTTCGTTTCCGCGCTGGATGGTGCCATGCATGCTGATGAACTTTACCACTTCGACCGCCTCCCCAAGATGCCACAGGGCGTGAAGGACTCGATTGATGCGGCTGGACACCCCCTGGCGATGCCGACGCTGATTGCCATTGCTCCGGCTATCGGTGCGCTGGCTACGGGCGTGAAACTCGATGTGCATGGTAAGGCGCGAGGGTTGAATCTCTGCTCGTTCGTGGTGGGTGAGTTTGCTTCGGGCAAGGGCCAGATGGATGACATCATTGCGGCGTGGATGGCTGAGCTACAGGCAGAAACGGACATTTATACGCAGCAGGAAGATGAGTGGGCATCGAAGACCAAGCGCATGAAGAGCGGCAAGGCTCCCGAACAGCCGAAGCTGCCAGTGCGTATGCTGACGCTGAACAACACGGTGGCGAATATCGCTGAACGTCTGGCCAATACGGAGGGGAAGCACAGCTTCTCTTTTACCCCAGAAGCCGACAACGTGGCGCTGAAATGGAAGCAGTCGGTGAGTGACTTCTCGGTGATGCTCCGTCAGGCATACGATGAGGCTCGTTATGACTGCGAGGCGAAGAGTGCTGATGCTGTGCGCGTCCACATTCAGAAACTGCTTTGGAACGTCACGATGTGCGGTACGCAGGACGCTCTCTATCGCGTGATCACCAACTACACGGACGGTTTGCTGTCGCGTCTGGCTATTGCTCGCACACCCGACAACACGTTCTCGCCGTTGGCTGAAAATCCGGCACAGATGACTGACTTGCAGCAGGAACGCATTCAGCAGGTGGCTCACCTCTTGCCGCTGATGACGGGTACGGTGGTGTTGCCTAAGTTGGAGGAGCGTGGACGTCAGTGGCTCGAAACGATCCGACTGGAGGCGATGAAAAATGATGACCGCGTGCTGGCACGTCAGCGTATGCGTGGGTGCGTGAATGCACAGCGCATTACAGCGGCTTTGTGGCTGCCCAAGGTGGCTGAACTCCTCATCAAGAAGCATGGCATGAACGGTGCAGAACTGCGACTGAAGAAGGAGCCGGAGCTGTGGATTGAGATGCTGCGCAAGCAGCAGACGGAGGAGATGTTGCAGCTCTTCGACATCGTGGCTGATTACCTGATTGACAACGATCTGTACTACTTCCGTGACCGCATCGAACAGGCTTACGAGAGCAAGAATTACCAGGGTAACGCCAGCGCCATACGTGCTCGCAAGGGCAAGAATGACAACATCTTCGAGCGTCTGGGTGACGAGTTTACTTTTGAGCAGGCTTTGCAGCAGTCGATGGCGGTGAAGGGTACTTCGGCCAGCCGCAACTCGGTGCATCAGATGCTGAAGAACTGGCGCAAGCAAGGGTTGGTAGTGATTGCGACTGACGGTCGCTATCAGAAGGTAAAGGGCTAAGCGTTGTCATCTTGTCAATTGTCATGATTGTCATTAAGAATTTTCAATATGAAGATTGAGAATACCCTTGCATGTTTCGTGCAGCTCTGGCAACAGCTGGAGCGCACGAGGCAGCTGCTCACCGCACAGCACAACAGGTTCTGCGTGCGTCGCATCCTGAAGTCGTGGCTCGGCATAGAAGCCACTGATGACCTGATCTGGGAAGTGTGCATGCGTGCCTCTCGACCCGGTAACGAGGTCTATGGCCTTGACCAGCTGCCCCCGCCCTCGACGCACCCTCGTGTCCATCGCGAAATCTTACGCTCGCTCCTGATGGTAAAGCTTCACCTCGGCAAGCACAACGTCCGTCTGCAAGACCTCGACGAAGCCTATCACCTCGCCTTCCCTAACAGCACACCGCTGAATGTCTCGAAGAAAGGGAAACCTTCGAGTGCTTCTGAGTGGCGACGCTATTCAAGTACTGCCTCCAGATCGTCATAAAAGATGCTTTCTCCGCTTGTGATACGAGGCACGTCAAGACGGAGCAGTTTGGCTTCCTGTGCTTCAAAGGTGATCTTCTGCCAGATAGGGTTGTTGACAATGTTAGAGAATTCACCACGAGCCAGCTGTGTCCAGTTGTTGCCTCCGTCGGTAGAGTTCCATAGGATGTATTCGAGTGGCATTCCCTCACGATGTGTCTCGTCAGGC
>JAZQOH010000063.1:0-39010 GCA_045627725.1 Prevotella sp.
CCGCCTCGTTTTCGTCATTCCAGAAGGAATGACTCTCGTTGAAGCTCAGCAATGGGTGGCGGGGAAACTGAAGCTGGAGAATGTGGATACTGTTGTGAAGGATTTGGCAAGATGCAGTTTTGCCGTGCCGAGGTCTTATATACTTCACTTAAACAACAAACTATTTAGCACAGCCCCTCTCCCCTTGCCCTCCCCCGAGGGGGAGGGAGTGGTTACTAATAAACCCTCTCAACCTTCGCCTTCAAATGTAACCAAAGCACCCTCGCCCTTTATGGGAGAGGGGGAGCGAAGCGGGGGAGAGGGTCTCCTTGGGGGCTTCTACAATGGCATTGCCTACTCTGAAATTATCTCGGCATGGCTTTCTCTTTATCTTCGCCAGAAGCCTGGATACAGGACTTTCGAGGCTCCTGCTGAGGGTGACAGGAACAACACGCTGTATGACCTGTGCAGGGATTTGAGGAATATCTGCGACTACTCGTTTCAGAAGATTCTCGATGTGGTGCCAAGTTTCGGACTGGAGAGGGCAGAGGTGGAGCAGACCGTGTTGTCGGCGCTGAAGGCAGAGAGGAGGGTACCTTATTTACTGAATAAGGTACTAACGAAAATAACAACAAGCCCCCTACCCCCCGAAGGGGGAACTTTTTATAGTACTGAGGGCGATAATGGAGGCAGAAATGAAGGCGGGATATTACAATCAGAAACTCCCCCTTCGGGGGCTGGGGGGCTTGATGGTATTTTGTCTTTTAATTCCTACTATCTTGACCGCCTTCCCCCTTTGCCTCCGATGATGAAGGCGCTGATGAACGGTGCGGAGAGGAAGTATCACATGCCGATACTGGTGGGGATGCTGCCAATGCTCTGCTCGTATGCCGATAAAGTGATTTACAGGTATGCTGACGGTAGATGGAGAAGACCG
The DNA here is from genome assembly GCA_045627725.1 of Prevotella sp. Lineage (GTDB taxonomy): Bacteria > Bacteroidota > Bacteroidia > Bacteroidales > Bacteroidaceae > Prevotella. Next base: position 917 of record JAZQOH010000063.1, read on the forward strand.
AACATGATGTCGTTCATCATCGGTCCGCCGATGTCGGGAAAGAGCGCCGTAAGTTCGCAGTTGAACGCGCTGCTGGACCCTATGAGAGTGCTTTCGCAGAAGGTGCGCGATGAGCAGGACAAGACGCGAAGGAAGAACAATGAGCGAAGCGACAAGGAGAAAGGCTCGACGTTCTCTTCTTTCATCAAGAAGCTCAATATGGACATCACCGATGCGGAACTGCTCTACAATCAGAAGGCTGCCACGAAGGCAGGCAAGGAGGTGGATGGGCATTTCCTTCCGAAGAAGCAGTTTATGTTTACCGAGGAGGCAGGAGTGGTGATGAAGGCAGCGAAGAACGATAAACTCACATCTGCATGGCGATGCGCCTTCGACAATGCGGAATGGGGAAAGGATGTGCATGCCGACAATGCCGTGTCGGGAGAGGTGAATCTGAGCTTTGACTTCACGGCGCTATGCACCATGGGCGTGTTTCAGAAACTCCTCGACCCTACGAACATCGAGAACGGCACTGCCTCGCGAATGCTTCTCGGACTGATGCCTGCCTCGAACTATGAGGCGATGCCTTGGTTTGATGAGCAGAAGGCGAAGGACAATGCTCTGATAAAAGAGGGCGTGGAGAGGCTTTCGGAGATGGAGGAGGTCATTGAGTCGAAGACGCTCATCAAAGCCATCACGGAATGGAGCAATGGCATAGCGGAGGAATCGAAGAAGACGAAGGACCTCAACCGTGACATGCTTCGACGCCGTGCTGGCATCATGGGGCAGACATCGGCTGTGGTCTATGCCTTGGTGGAGAACAAGAGGAAGGGCGACAAGCTCTGCATCTCGAAGAACGCCATAGAGTTCGGTCTCGTGATGGCTGACTATTCCCTCGATGCGCAATGCCAGGTGTTCAAGGACTATGCCGAGACTGCCGTTGTGACGGTGTCGCTGAGTGGAACGTATAAGATGACGAAGAACAAGGTACTCTTTGATCAGTTGCCTGAGGAGTTTGACTATAGCCTTATACTTGAAAAGAAGGGTAAAAATTCAACGGCAAGTAAATGTATAAAGGACTACAAAGATAAGGGATGGTTGATAGAGACCACTCCTAAACATTACAAAAAAGTAAGAAATGAAGATTACAATAGAACGTAAATACAAGAAGGAGAATTACACGATAGGTAATCTCTTCATCAATGGCGAGTGGATTTGCAACACGCTGGAGCCTAAGGACAGGGGACTGAAGCAGTCGATGACCCTCGTGGAGATAGCGATAGCGAAGGTGTTTAAAGAGACGGCGATACCTGCTGGTTCCTATCCCGTGATGGCGCAGTATTCTACAAAGTTCAGGTCTCGCAGGCCATATATCATGAATGTGCCGGGCTTCGCGGGCATCATGATTCATGAGGGCAACACGGTGCGCGACACTCATGGCTGCATCCTCGTGGGTAAGAACACCATCAGGGGCAGGCTTACTGATTCAAGGGTTTGTCTCGGCGAGATTATGGGCAGGGTGCTGGATGCGAAGGATAGAGGGGAGGTGGTGATGATTACCTTACGGTAAGGACCCTCTCCCCGCTCCCCCGTTAAAGGGGGAGAGCCGGAGGGCGATGGGGGAAGGGTTGAGGATTGAGGATTGACAATGTACAATTGACAATTGACGATTGAAAATTGAAAATTAAAAATCGCCCATTCCTTAGGTATAAACCAGAAGGGATGGGCGATTTAGTATAATTGACAATTGACGATTTATAATTGACAATTGATGATTGTTATTCTTCACCTATGAGGAGACGTTTCTCTGGAAGGAATGCTCTTGGACAGCGACCAATGTAGATGGTGCAGAGGAAGGCATTGACGGTGAGTTCCAGTTCGGAGAGCTCACACTCTGAGTCAACCAGGATGTCTTTGGCGAGGACTACTTCCCACGTGGTGGAGAAGCAGGAGTCGGGAGCGCCGGCGAAGCAGTCATCGCTGTCGGGGTCATCCATAAGACAATAGCGAATGACTTTCTTTGAAGGGATTACCTGCAAGTCGAGCATTATCTCGTAGGCATGACGATAGACGTCGCGCCATTTGTCTGCATCTTCGGCCATAAGCTGAATCTCTTCAAAGATATGGTCGAAGGTGTATTTGCTGAGTAATTCCTGAAGTTTCATAATTACTTAGAGAGGCGCTCGATGTACTTGTCGATATCCTGAGAAACAGGAGAGTTGACATACTTTTCCTTGATGTCCTTGTAAATCTTGAGAGCCTCGTCGTTCTTGTTCTGGCTCTCGAGGAGGCGTGCAGCCTGAATGAGGCAAGAAGGAGCGATAGAGTTGTTTACGCCTTCCTCAGAAGCTGAGTTAGCCATATCAGCAGCCTTCTTGAGTGCGCTGACAGCCTTGTCAATCTGATTAACGTGAGCGTATGCATTGCCGAGAGCAGCCTGCGAGTTAGGGCTAATCATAGCGTCGCCCTGTGCAGAGAAGTCATCGAGACAGTTGACAGCCTCCTGCCACTTGCCGAGATTTGCATAGCAGATACCAGCATAGAGGTTTGCGAGGTTTGCAGCGTCAGTACCGCTATAGTTCTTAGCAACCTGGAGGAAACCCTCGATGGTCTTGTCGCCATTGAGAGCCTTGTCAAACTGCTGTGAAGCGAAGAGTTCCTGAGCCTTAGCGAGAGCTGTAGAAGCCTTGTCCTCACGTGGAGCAGCATAGAAATTGTTGTAGGAAATAGCGCCTACGATAACTAAGAGAACGGCAGCAACGCCGATGATGATAGCCTTCTTATACTTGATGAAGAAAGCTTCCTGCTTGTTGAGAGTCTGCTCCATTGTAGGTGCAGCCTGAGTCTGTTTTGAATTTGCCATTATTGTATTTTTTTTGTTTTTTTCTGACCTTGCATAACTTTTGCGTCGCAAAATTACAGAAAATATATGAGATATTGAAATATATTCGGATATTTTTTTGTTTTTGCGCCCGAAAAGGAGTAACTTTGCAGAGAATAAAGGTGTGTTGCATTAATTTCCATAGGAAAAAGCGCCCAATGACATTAAAGAATATCTCCATAATAAACTATAAGAATCTTGCGGATGTGTCGCTTTCGCTTTCGCCGAAGATAAACTGCTTCATAGGTAGCAACGGCGAGGGGAAGACGAATCTGCTGGATGCCATATACTATCTCTCTTTCTGTAAGTCGATGACGACGAACGTTGACTCAAACGTCATACGCCACGAGGCTGACTTCTTCATCATCCAAGGGGAATATGAGAATGAGAGCGGAATGGCAGAGGAGGTGTATGCAGGAATGAAGCGAGGCGTGAAGAAGCAGTTCAAGCGCAACAAGAAGGCATACAAGCGACTTTCGGAGCATATCGGTCTCATTCCTCTCATCATCGTTTCGCCTGATGACACTTCGATAATCAGAGGGGGAAGCGAGGAGCGGCGCAGGATGCTCGACATAGTGATAGCGCAGTTTGATGCTACATACATCGATGCCCTGAACAACTACAACAAGGCTCTGCAACAGCGCAATGTGCTCCTGAAGATGGAGGAGGAGCCGGACATCACCCTGCTGGAACTATGGGAGGAGGAGATGGCTCGCTATGGTGAGTTGATATACCAGAAGCGTGATGCCTTCGTGAAGGATTTCATCCCTGTGTTCCAGGACATATATCGCACAATATCAGGGGATAAGGAGGAGGTGACGCTGGAGTATGTGTCGCATTGTCAGCGCGGCAGTCTGCTCAACGTGATACAGCGTGACAGGATGAAGGACAGGGCTGTAGGCTATTCCCTCCATGGCATTCATCGCGATGACCTGGAGATGATGCTCGGTGGTTTCCCAATGAAGCGCGAGGGCAGTCAGGGGCAGAACAAGACATACGCGATATCGATGAAGCTGGCGCAGTTTGACTTCCTCAGGAAGACCATCAGTTCCACCACTCCCCTACTCCTCCTTGATGACATCTTCGACAAGCTCGATGCTTCAAGAGTGGAGAAGATTGTGAATCTCGTGGCTGGGGATAGTTTCGGGCAGATATTCATCACCGACACTAACCGCGACCATCTCGACCAGATACTGAAGGACAGGGACTTTGACTATAAGCTGTTTAAGGTGAAGGGAGGGGAGGTAGAAAACCCCCTCTAACTCCCCCCAAGGGGGAGAACTTTGATAGTAGATAACCCTAAATATTAATCGTTTATAAATTTTAACTTCAAGTACTATAAAAACACCTCCCCTTGGGGGAGGTTGGGAGGGGCTTTATGTTCAGACAACATCCGATACAAGTGCAGAGTCTCGTTGACCTGATAGTTAGACGCAACGGACTGGAGACGCCTCTGATGCAGAAGCGTTTGCTGGATTCGTGGGATGAAGTGGTGGGAAGTGTCGGTGCGAGATATACCGTTGATAAGGTGATTCGCAATCAGACGCTTTTTGTAAGTCTCAACTCTCCTGCTCTTCGTGCTGACCTTTCCATGAGAAAGACCATGCTGATAAAGGAACTCAATGAGAGGGCTGGCGGGCAAGTTATCGTGGACATTAGATTCAATTGACAATTAATCGATTGACAATTAATCGATTGACAATTTACAATTTTTATGCGCGCCACTATAATTGTCAATTGTAAATCGTCAATTGTAAATTACCTCACTCATAAGGATGTCATTCTCATCGCATGGCACGCTATCCACCATTTGGAAGGGATAGCATACACCTATCTTATATATATCACGCACGCGCGAGAAGAAACGGTCATAGTAACCTTTTCCCCTTCCAAGTCGATTGCCATTGCCATCAAAAGCCATACCGGGAACAATGGCAAGGGTGATTTTTTCCATATCCTCGAAAGGTTGCCCACAAGGTTCCATGATGCCGTAAGCCCCAACAGCGAGGCTGTCTTCACCGCTATACCTATGGATTGTCATCTCCGTATCGCTGACGACCTTGGGGAGAAGCACCGTCTTTCCTTGGGCATGGAGAGCCTTCACGACAGATGACACATCGACCTCGTCGGGAAGAGGATAATACAACAGGATGACATCTGAGGAGATAACCTTTTCATTGGTGAGCAACTGGGCACAAATGCGGAGCGACATCTCCCCCAACTCCTGCTGGGAGAAACGTCGCTTCTCTGTTCTTATCTCTTTACGAAGTGAATGCTTATCCACAATTATTAACCAGTACTTTGATATTGGATTCTTACAACGCAAGTGATCTTTACCAAAAATATCGTCGGAAATTTTTGGCACTAATACGAAATGACTCCAAAAATAATTTATGAAAAATTCGTGGTAAATTTATGGGAATTTTTGTTTAAAAAACACGAATTATCACGAATTACCCACGAATTAAATCATAAATTTTATATTTTGCTTTATTGGAGTCAATATATATATTACCGCCAAATTTTTGTTCATCTAACAACTCGCGCGAGCGAGTATCATCTCAGTCGCATATCTACTTCTTCGATGGGAATGCCTCGCCTTTGCTGAATACCTCAAGAGCTTTCAGGACCGTCTTGTCCTCCTGATTGAGGAACTCGTGCCATGCCTGTTCGTTGAGGATATTATAGATGATTCGGCTGTTTATGTAGCGCTGGAGCAAACCATACGACTTGCGAATCATGAGATTGCGGCGCTGGAGGCCCTTGCCCTCGGCGTAATTGACGAACTTATCCACCGTATTCTGCTTAACGAGATAGTCTGCCATAGCCTGCATCTCCTTGAAATTGTTCAACTTCAGGCGATTCTCATCGGTATAGGTGAAGGCGAACTGGAGGATGAGACCACTTGCTGCAGCCTGAGAGTAGTAGCTTGTGATGGCTGTTGTGTCCTCTGCCACGAAGATGTCAGGAGTGATGCCACCACCTCCATATACCTCACGACCTCCAACGGTATGGAAGGCAGGACCGGTATGCTTGATGCTATCCTGCGAGAAGAACTCACCGCTGTCATAGCGAGACTTTATGTCAAGGCTGTAGTCCTCACTATCACCTGCCACGTATGGTTTCTGGATGCATCGACCAGAAGGAGTGTAGTATCGCGCAACGGTAAGACGTATCATAGAGCCATCAGGGAATGCTATCTGCTGCTGAACGAGTCCCTTGCCGAAAGAGCGGAGACCGATGATAGTGGCACGGTCGTTATCCTGCATCGCACCAGCGAAGATTTCGGAGGCAGAGGCAGAGTTCTCGTTGATGAGAACGATGAGAGGCATGGTCTGATAAGAGCCTCTGCCATCAGACTTATAGTCGTGGCGAGGCGACTTGCGTCCCTGAGTATAGACGATAAGGTGCTTTGCAGGCAGGAACTCATTAGCCATCTGCACCGCAGACTCAAGGTAGCCACCTGTGTTGTCGCGCAGGTCGATGACAAGATTCTTGAAATCACTCTGCGACAATGAGGCAAGGCTGGCAAGGAGTTCGGCGTAGGTAGTCTCTCCGAAGTTCTTTATCTTGATATAGCCGGTATTGTCATCCAGCATATATGTGGCAGAGATACTCTTAGTATGAATCTCGCCACGGGTGACAACGAAATCCAGCACCTTCTTAGTGCCATATCTCACGATGCCGAGCTTCACTTTAGAGCCCTTATCTCCCTTAAGGCGTCGCATAGCCTCATCGTTGGTCACTTCCTTTCCGACGAAGACCTGATCATCTACCTTCACAATCTTGTCGCCAGCAAGGAGACCGGCACGTTCTGCAGGACCATCGGCAATAACATTCTGCACATGGATGGTATCCTCGCGAATGACGAACTCGATACCAACGCCATAGAACGAGCCTTTCAAATCATCAGCAGCTCGCTGGGCATCCTTTGCCGAGATATACACGGAGTGAGGATCGAGCTCAGAGAGAATCTGTGGCATAGCCTTCTCCACAAGACTATTGATATCAACGGTGTCAACATACTGATCATCGATGATATGCAGAAGGTTATTCAAACGGTTGCTGCCCGAATTGATGATGTTGAGTCTGTTGCCGGAGAAATGGTTGGCATAGAAGGTACCAATCACTATACCGATAACGACACAGAGCGCCATCAGAAGTGGCATAAATCTATTCTTTGTACTCACCTTATTATTAATTTACGATTGACAATTGACGATTGACAATTTATTTTCAATTTAACAATTTACTATTTACTTTCACCATCAAATGTATCTACTCCCTCCCCCTCGTGGGGAGGGGTGGGGAGAGGGGCTTTTAGTGGTTGATAAATCACATCAATGTTAGCCTTACGGAGAAGGTCGATGCCATCGGTGAGGCGATATTCCTCGCCGTAAATGACTCGCTTGATGCCAGCCTGGATGATGAGTTTCGCACATTCTATGCATGGTGATGCTGTGACATAGAGCGTTGCACCATCACTGTTGTTATTGCTTCGTGCCAGCTTTGTTATGGCGTTTGCCTCAGCATGAAGGACATGAGGGAAGGTAACATTCTCCGGAGACTCGCATTCATTCTCGAAGCCACTGGGAGTACCATTATAGCCATCACTGATAATCATCTTATCCTTCACAACAAGTGCACCCACCTGACGGCGCTTGCAATAACTGTTCTCCGCCCAAATCTGCGCCATTCGCAGATAGCGATAGTCTAACTGTTTCTGTTTATCTATTAATTCCATTTCTTTCAAGTAATGCGTCAATAGTTGGTTCTCCGCCACGGAAGCGCTTGTAAAGCACCATTGGGTCTTCCGTTCCACCCTTAGAGAGGATGCAGTCACGGAAGCGTCTTGCCGTCTCCCTATTGAAGACTCCCTCGCGCTTGAACACGGCAAAGGCATCGGCATCGAGCACCTCAGCCCACTTATAGCTGTAGTAGCCTGCAGAATAGCCACCTGCCATGATATGAGAGAACTGCACCGTCATACAGGTTTCCTCCATCTGCTTGCCGAGGATGGCTTTCTCCCATGCCTTCTTCTCGAAAGCGATGAGGTCTTCATCGAAGGCTTCACTCTTGGTGTAGTATGCCATATCGAGGAGCCCGAAGCTCACCTGGCGAAGGCATCCCATTGCGACATGGAAGTTGCGGCTATCGAGGAGTCGCTGTATCAGTTCGTCAGGCATTGGCTCCCCAGTCTGATAATGGAAGGCGAAGGTATTGAGGAACTCTTTCTCAAGGGAGAAATTCTCCATAAACTGCGAAGGAAGTTCCACGAAGTCCCACCATACATTAGTGCCCGACATAGCCGAGAAGCGGGTGTTGGCAAACATGCCATGGAGAGAGTGACCGAACTCATGGAGGAAGGTCTCCACCTCACCGAGAGTAAGCAGCGCAGGCTTATCCTCCGTAGGCTTGGAGAGATTCATCACTATGCTGGCATGAGGGCGATGATTCCTGCCCTTGCGGTCAATCCACTGACTCTGATATTCCGTCATCCATGCACCGCCCTGCTTTCCCTTGCGAGGATGGAAGTCGGCATAGAGAACGGCAAGATACGAGCCATCTTCATCGAACACCTCGTATGCCTTCACGTCAGGATGATAGACTGGGATGTCCTTATTCTCCTTGAATGTGATGCCATAGAGTTTTGTTGCAAGTCCGAAGACTCCCTTTATCACATTGGAGAGCTCGAGGTATGGGCGTACCATCTCCGAGTCAACATTGTATTTCTCCAACTGAAGCTTGTGGGAATAATAGCCCATATCCCAAGGCTCCATCTTGAAGTCGTCGCCATTCTCGCGCTTTGCCATCTCAATGACCTCGTCGCGCTCCTTCAGGGCTGTTGGCTTATAGGCATCGATGAGGTTGTTGAGGAGATTATATACATTCTCCACATTGCCTGCCATACGCTTTGAGAGCACATAATCGGCGTAGGTCTCAAAGCCCAGGAGCTGAGCCACCTCGCGACGAATGTTTATCAGTCGTTTGCATATCTCGATGTTGTTCTGCTCATTGTCCTTGGTGCAGACTGTGTTGTATGCCATAAACATCTGGCGACGCAGTTCGCGATTCTCTGCATACTGCATGAATGGCGAATAGCTTGGTAAGTCGAGGGTGAACACCCATCCTTCAAGTCCCTTCTCCTTCGCTGCAAGTGCTGCAGCCTGACGCTGAGTCTCGGGAAGTCCGGCGAGGTCATTCTCATCGGTAACATGGAGCATGAAGTCCTTCTTTTCCTTCAACAGATTCTGCGAGAACTGCAGCGAGAGCATACCAGCCTCCTCTGTCAAGGCACGGAGCTTATCCTTTCCTGCATCATCGAGAAGGGCACCGCTGCGAACGAATCCGTCATACACTTTCTGAAGAAGTCTGTCTTCCTCAGGTGTCAGTTCGCGATGATTCTCATACACAGCCTTGATTCTCTCGAATATCTTCGGATTGAGCTGCTTGTCATTCTCATGGCGAGTGAGGATAGGCTGCATCTTCTGTGCCAGGGCATCCATCTCATCATTTGTCTCTGCAGAGAGGAGATTGAAGAAAACTGTGGATACCTTACTGAGCACGTCATAGTATTCCTCCTCGTCGTCATCGGGATCGAGGATGGTATTGTCAAAGGTAGGTGGCTCAGGATTGTTTATTATTCTCTCGAAATACTCCTTATCACGGCGTATTCCTTCCATGAAAGCCTCCTCATAATGCTCCATCGACACCTTGTCGAAAGGTGCTGTCTGATGAAGGGTGGTATATTTTTCAAAAAATGGGTTTGTCATTGTTCGTTTGTTTTTTTTCGAGTTTTCGATGTTTCGAGTCTTCGATTTTTCGATCCATCGATTGTTCGGATTTTCTTTAATTACATTCTCTGCATCATCGGCACATCGATGTATGCCCTGTGCATTATTATCAGTTCTTTGTCTTCGAGAGCATGAAGGGCTTGCGAGACTTCCAGTCGGGAGCATCCTAACTCGCGTGCCATCACGTTCATCATTATCTTGAAGCGCTTCTCTCCAGCAGGATGAGTGCAGTGGTCTTTCATAAACCTCACCACTCGCTTCTCTATCGACTCTGACCATTGATGCCACAACTGGCGCCGCATCTTCTGGCTCTGGGTGGTGACAGCGTTGAGGAAATTTATCCTGAACGTGTTAGAGATATCCATGAGCCTCACCACCATCATCTTGTCGATAATCATCATTTGGCATACCGTGAGAGCAGTCACCGTGGAGGTGTGTCGCTGGGTGAGACCGAAGATGCACTCAGGCTGGATGAGCAATGGTGCATCCATCTTCTCCACTACGGAATAGGAATGGTCGTCGCTCCAGGTCTCTATCGCCACTCGCCCACTTATCACGATACGAAGGGCGTTGCACTGCTGACCATCTCCCACTATCACAGTGCCTTTCTTCACCGGTGCATCCGAGATACTTATCATCTCGCTGACGCTCTCCAGTTCATCTCTGTTCATTCCGAGGAACAGTGGTAGTGCGAGCAAATCATTGGTCCTATATTTCATCACTCACTCAAATACTTCTTCATTCCCTCCGAGTACCACACAGCGTTCTTGCCTTCCTCATCGGAATAGATGAAATATGCCATCATATCAGGATGACGCTTCAGCACCTCCTGAGCCTTTTCCATACCCATCACCATGAAGGAGGTGGCGTATGCATCTGCTACGGCACATTCCTTAGCTATGACGGTGGCGGAAAGCAGACTGTGCTGTATAGGGCGACCTGTCTTTGGATCTATGGTATGGGCGAATTTCTTTCCGTCGCGATAGTAGAAGTTACGGTAGTTTCCACTCGTTGCCATTGCGATATCCGTGAGTTTCAGTACCGTCTGCAATTCGTTCTCCACATTCAGCGAGTCGTCAGTAGGCTTGGTCACACCGATACGCCATTCCTTATTCTCCCTGTTATGACCTGAGGCAACTATCTCTCCACCGATTTCCACGAGGAAGTTATCAATGCCCTTAGACCTCAGCATCCTTGCCACGGCATCGACGGCATAGCCTTTGGCAATAGCACTACAGTCGAGCATCACCCTCTCATCGGTCTTGCTTACCTTATTGCCATCGAGTGTCACCTTCTCATATCCCACGAACTTCAGCAGACTATCGACCTTCGCATCAGTAGGCATCTCTCCACTCTTGAAACCGAAGCCCCAGAGATTCACCAGCGGCGCTACGGTGATGTCAAAAGCACCCTCGGTATCCTTGCTCACCTTCTCTGCAAGACGGAACACGGTGGAGAACATCTCATCCACCTCAGCACCTTCCTTGCTCTTGTTCACCATCGTGATGACAGACTCTTCGTTGAAAGGCGACAGGGAGTTATTCACGCTATCCATCACAGCCTCTATCTCTGCCTTCAGGTTCTCGGTGTTCTCGTATGTGATGCTATACACCGTACCAAACACCATTCCCTTGTCCTGATGGTAGGTTTTTGTCTTCCTTCCCGCCATGATGATAAGCAGAAATGCTATCGCCACCATAGGCAGGAATAATGCAATCTTCTTCTTTGTCATAATTCAAATGAAAGATTAAAAGTACCTCCGATATTCGTGCCATCCGAGCGGCCAAAGCCTGGTATGTACCATACATTTCCTGCACTTCCAAGACTTGAGGATATCCTTCTGCGGTATCTCACGCTCCATCCTAATCTCACAGGTCCTGAAATCTTTGCATCTACCGTGAAGACACCTTCCAGCCAGTGGGCATTGCATCTCTCTCCATCCAGACCGTATTGGGCTATGCCGCCATAGACAGGGTCTTTCACTCCAGGATGGGAGAGGTCGAAGTTAAAGCTCGTAAAGGCATATCGCGCTCCCACATAGATACGATAGTCGTCATGCTTGTTCTTCATCACGTTGAAGTCGCAACCAATCCTACCGTAAGGAGCTCGCGTCTTCACCGATATTCCCGTCACGGCATCCTCTTCATGATTGGCATCACCGATACCGAGTTCAAGTACAGGGAAGTATTTATCCTTAAGATTCACACGAAGAGCAGCCTCATACTGTCCGTAGTCGCTGACCTGACGCTGGATTATTCCGAAGATATCAACGCTGACAGCCACGTTGCGAAACAGCGGGATGCTGTCTTCTAGCACCTCCGCCACTATGTTCTTCTGCGCCCTTGCCGTAGAGGCAGGACAGAGGAGAAGCATACTAATCATCAGTGTGCATATAGACATGCAAGTGAACTTTCGATGCATCATTGTCAACCGTTTTATTGTTTACTACTATCGAGTCTATCACATTCCTCGTACATTTCACCGACTTTATCGTGTGGTTGAAACGTGGATTACAATCAACACTCTCAAACACAGGCTCGTTTGTCTTTTCTATGCTGATGGCGTCGATGATTGTGAAATCTTCCGACTTATCAGAGAAGCAGAAATTAATATTATCCACATCTTCCGTATAGCTGAGAGGGAAAGAGAAAGTGTTGGCATTCTCCAACTTATTGAGAAGGGTATCTTTCACCGTCTCACTCGTAGGCTCTGCGATGCAAACGGTAAGATAGCCACCAAAGGCCACGTCATTTCCTTCTGCATCGATGAACCTCACCTTGCACTCCACCTTCTTCTGCAAAGCGCAATCTACGGAAGAACACGCTGCGAAGCCCATGATGCCTATCACCACAAGAAGCATCATCAATATGAGAGCGCCAATGTTATTATTATCTTTCATTATAACAAAATGTCATTAAGGGCATCGTTGTTAATTGTTAACTGTCAATTGTTAACTGTTAACTGTCAATTGTTAACTGTCAATCGTCAATTGTCAATTAACACCTTATCTCCTCTTCTACCTGATAGTCATTGCGTCCCTGGGAAGAACGGCTCACGAGGTCGCCGATGAAACCAGCGAGGAACAGCTGCGTTCCTATCATCATCATCGTGAGGGCTATGTAGAACCAAGGGCTGTCGGTTACGAGGCGCTGTGGTATGCCGTGAGACAATGCCCAGAGCTTATCCACACCGATGCCGAATGCTGAGAGGAAACCTACCATAAACACCAATGTGCCGAGGAAACCGAAGACGTGCATCGGTTTTCTGCCAAAGGTGGAGAGGAACCAGAGCGTGAGGAGATCGAGATATCCGTTGACGAAGCGGTTCCATCCCATGAACTTGGAAGTGCCGAACTTACGTGCCTGATGGTGCACAGGTTTCTCACCTATCTTGCTGAAGCCGGCGTTCTTTGCCAGATAAGGGATATAGCGATGCATCTCGCCATACACCTCGATGTTCTTCACCACGTCTTTACGGTAAGCCTTAAGTCCGCAGTTGAAGTCATGGAGGTTATGTATTCCGCTCACCTTCCTCGCCGTAGCGTTGAAGAGCTTCGTTGGGATGGTCTTCGACAATGGGTCTCCCTGCTTGCGGTTCTGCTTATATCCGCTCACGAGGTCATAGCCATCCTCTGTTATCATGCGATACAACTCTGGTATCTCATCAGGAGAGTCCTGGAGATCTGCATCCATTGTTATCACCACATCGCCCTTCGCTGCCTCGAAACCGCAATAGAGGGCTGGCGACTTACCATAGTTGCGACGGAACTTGATGCCTCTCACGTGCTCTGAACGCTCGCTCAACTGACGGATTACGTCCCAAGAATGGTCTGTACTGCCATCATTCACAAAAATCACCTCAAACGAGAACTTGTTCTCATTCATCACTCGCTCTATCCACGAATAGAGTTCTGGCAATGATTCTTCCTCGTTGTAAAGAGGTACTATAACCGTTATATTCATTTTACACTTGTAACTTTTATCTTGAATATTTATTATTACTGACAGAAAATTGCCAGTGATTATCAGAAAATTTTCTGGTCTTTTCTGGAAATTTTCTGTCTTTCACTGCCAATTGTTAATTATTAACTACTCTTGGCTCTCTCCTCGACAGCAGAGCGATGAACAGGCTACAGCAAATGCCGATGGTGAAGGTATTGGTGATTACCGACAAGGCAACATCAACGGGGCGGAGTTCACTGAGTGAATTAAGCTGTTCTTTCATGTCAGCCTGATTCAATCCGTATGTCTCCATCGCCACTTTCATCTCCGGCATTGCGAAATACTCATTGAGGGAGGCGAGGAAAGCTCCATTATCAAAGAACTGAAAATAAACGAACACCGACAGTGCCAGCACCAGCGAGCCATACATAAAGCAACTGAGGCAATAGCCGAATGCCCTGCGTTTGCTGATACGCTTCATCACTATCTTGTCGCGATAGTTTCTCACCCTCAGAGCAGCCACCACAGGGACTGCAACCATACATAGCAGATACAACATCTGCATCGAAGGATTTGTGAAACTCTTGACAAAAATAAGGAATGCAACACTCATCAGCACTCCTATGAAAGCGCCATCCTGTCTGGTAAAAGCCTTAAACTGCTTATATTCTTCTACTGTAATCATAATCTTTATACAAAGTATAACGCGTGCAAAATTACTCATTTTCCACCACATTTCATCATAATTTGCAAGAAAATAAAAAGAATTAAAGGATTTTATATTTTACAAGACAAACAATCGCCCTCTTTTAGTTAATATATTTTAAAATTACAGATACAAGCTGTCTATTTCAAATAAAATGACTACCTTTGCACCCGATTTGCGAGAAACGCATCATCTAAACATGGGCAAGTCTTGCACGGCCAGCTCCCTTCGAATCCTCCAGGACGGGAACGTAGCAAAGGTAGTTGGTTGTAGCGGCGCGATGTAAGTAGCTTGCCCACCCGCCTCTTTAGCTCAGTTGGCCAGAGCACGTGATTTGTAATCTCGGGGTCGTTGGTTCGAATCCGACAAGAGGCTCAAAAAAAGGAATAACCCCTCCCGACCTCCCCCAAGGGGAGGAGAGGAAGAATGGTTAAGCATTAGAATAAAAGGACACCCTTATGGGTGTCCTTTTTTTGTTTGCTACATATTGCAAACATTTTGCAAACCTATTACATCATCTATTTACATGATTTTTCATACCTTTGCATTCGCTATGATTAATTATTTCAGAACACACACATTGGTAGTGGCAGCGATAAGCATTGCTGCCCTCTTCACGGCCTGTTCGGAAAGCAACAGGAAGGATGAATTTTGCATTAACGGAGCATGGGAACTGCAGCAGGCAGTAAGTCCTCAGGGACATACGATTAACTATCCAGGCAATGGCATGACATGGCTGCGTATCTATGATGACAGTTGCTATTACTCATGTCAGATGTCAACAGCTCCTAACGGAACGATGGTCTATCCTGCCGACATTGTGAACTATACATATTATGATAAAGGACATGGCAACATCCTCTACCTTCAAAGTAATAACACCTATCCTTTGCAGATACTCAACGACTCTATGATGATGATTCAGGAGTCAGGATGGAAACACACATGGAAACTCACCAACACAATACCCCCCAAAAGGTGCAGGGAGATTGTTATGACTATAAAAAGCGCCATAGAAAGCAATCATGAAGAGAAATTAGGCTATGTATTTTCCAATACGGAGGAAGAGTTGCAGACAACAAACCATGCTCTTATATACATTATAGTATTCATAGTGGCAGTTTTCATGATGTTTGCGAACTATGCCTATAACCTCTATAGGAACAAGAAGCGAGTGGAACAGGAACTGAAACTCATAGAACAGGAGCGTGAAGCATTACCCGTTCCTGTCAGGCAGGCGATGAATAGTGTTGCTGTTGAATTTCATCAAAGCGATTTCTACATCTCATTACGCAAGCGAATAAGCAATGGCGAGCGTCTGAAGAAAGATGATTGGGATAATATAGAGAAACAATTCCAAAGCGTCTATCCCCGATTCACGAGTACCTTATTCTCTCTTTACCACATGTCGCAGGTGGAATATCAAGTGTGCCTTCTCCTGAAACTGAAAGTCCTTCCAAGCGAGATTGCCAATATACTTTGCAAAGACTCGAGTAGCATCAGCAGTATAAGGAGCCGACTATACAGCAAGGTGTTCGGAAAGAAGGGCAGCAGCAAAGATTGGGACAAGTTTATTCAAACATTGTAATCGAATTGCAAACATAATGCAAGATGGAATATTTTGAAGTAAAGGACATTCATCATAATTTTGCACTCGAAATCCTTCAAGACGCAAAACGCTTGACATGGAAATCACGGTACAATAACTAAAACAAAAAACTACAAGTTATGAAAAAGAGTAACGCTAAGAGAGTCGCAGCATTCCTTGCCTTGATGATTATCACTATGGTAAACGCTGCAAGTTCATTTGCCCAGGCAAAGGTTGACGACAAGGAAATCATCGGTGTGTGGATCATGTCTTCAATGAAGTATGAGGGCGAAAGCAAGGAATACATCGGCGATAGCTACAACCAGGTGAAGGTGTATCGCGCCAACGGAGAGTATGCCTGCGCAGAGATTGTCAAGGAGAAGAATGGTAACTATCGCATCCTGCCTCATGAGTATGGCACCTATTATCTGAAGAATGGTCAGTACAGCGAAATGGGTCGTAAACCTATAACATACCAATGGGTTGACAAAACCACTAGCAAGGGGCGCTGGATGAATCGCATCGATATATGGAAGAAGGTTACGGATATGCCAGAGGCACTTACCCAGCACATCGTTGACAAGTGCAAGGCTAATCAGTCATCGCCCAGAAACATTCAGGACCTGATGAAAAAGCATATCTTCAAGAAGTAATCACAATTTATTTGTTTCGTATAGATTTAGTTAATAAATAACTTGCCAGCTGCGAAGTTGGCAAGTTCTTATTTTAGATTGAACTTAATATTACGAGGTGTATTAAATTTATGTGATGGGGACAATTCCTGTTTAAAGGATCATTCTTGTGATAATTATACACAAGTCTTCTCTTGCCTCATCATTTCATAGACATAAGCCGGGCTTTGAATGTACAATTCTCCTTCAGGAATTTGCAGGAGTTTAATAGTCTTCGAACGATATACATCGTTCATAGCCTGCTCTAAAGATAGAGATTCGTCCTCCATAAGATATTGCACCATTTTGTCTATGGTGTTAGAGGTTAAATATTCCCTTATCTGCTCTTTTGAGGGATATTGATTCATAGGCGTATTACTCTTGTTTTTGTTAGGTACGTCAATGCACGATTAGTACCGAAATAGTATTGTTGATCAAGGAACTTGTCCTGCAAGCCAGCTGCAAGTTCTTCTGGTGTCAGGTAAAAACCTCTTCCGAAGTCCTTATAGGCCAATCCTTTTGTGAGGTCTATGACTTCTATGTCTTGGTTAGTGCCATGATACAATTTCATGCTAATGTACCTCCATTCTTCTGACACATAACAATGAGATCATCCACCGTGTCATCGATAGACTGCAAATGCTCCACATCATAGAACTCTATAAGAAACGACAAACCGGCATAACGACGTAAATATTCGTATGCTTTTTCGCGAGGTAGCGAGAACCGCTGACCAAAAGCTCTAATGCATGCATTAATGAATGGTATCTCGTACTTACTCATAATTCTTTTTATTTAAATGATAGGGAGTATGTGAGTTTTGACCAGTTGATGATTCTGTATCCTCCCTTATCAGGACCGATATAGACTATAACAAATTCTAACGAAACATGTTATTCCCGTGGCAAAGATACAAAATAATATTTACACAAACAAAGAAAACCGAAACTTTTTCAACCAGTACGGTTGGAGATTTTATCAAGATTTTGATGAAAAGATTTTTATTTGTATTTACTTTCCAAAAAGGCTGAACTCATAACGCTTCTCGTAGTTCTCGCGGATTGTCACCCACAGTTTCTTTTCCTTTATATCATAGGTGCTGTTATGAGTAGTGAACCAAAGCTTTGCCTTTGGATCATATTCCCCCGTTTCCTTGTATTTCTTGAACGCTTCCATTTCCGCCTTTATTTTTGGATCGGCAAGGAACGTATCAACAGGAGTGTCCATATTATATTTACCACCAGCAAAGTTCTCCGACTTCCAGTATGGCTTTGCATCTGGATCGTATGCCTGCGAGTACTTTACGCGCTTCAGCAGGTTCCACATCCCCTCCATCGACTCTCCGCCCTCGGCATAGTGTTCCTTCAATATATTGTAACGCTCTATGCCGTCTGCTCCAGGAGTTAGCTTATCCAGGTTTATAAAGAAGTTGGTCATTATATACTGTTCCTTTATAACTGCCTGGTTATTAATAAACTCCAGAACTACATTCTTCTCTGGGTCGCCTATCATGAAATGGAGATTAAAACCGCCGAGGTTATGACCTATGATGTTATGATTATTGATATACTCTATAGCCTCATCCACACTCGCGCAGTTATCCAGCAGAGCTCTGATGAGCATGGTATTCATAACATCTGGCTTCCCAGGATTTGTTCCAGGATTATCTCCGCCATCAGCGTATGCCACCACATTCATATTACAGAAAAGTCCTGCATCATTTATCCCATCATAAGTAGCCCAAGGCAACAGATATAGCTTCTCCTCAGGATAGCCTTTCTCTATATCTGCATCCGTACTCATGTCAAGTTTTGCCACGCCTACGGAAGCATGCCGACCCTCCTTTGCAGGAACACGAACAACGAACTCTGCGCATTCAGTCATGAAGAAGTCGAGATTTCTTCCATAGAAGTTACCATTACGCACCGCAGAGCAGGCAAAATCCACATCTGCCATACTCACCATCGCATTTGGAACGGTATCGCAATAGTTATCGAGCGTCACTTCCCAAAGGTAGTCGGCAACTTTCTTTGGCTGTCCAAGAGCATCCTCTTTCGTTTGAGATGCACAACTGCCCAGCAACAATATTGCCAGCAGCATCATAACGCTTTGAAGTTTTCTCATCACTTAAATTGGTTTTATTAGTATTTATAGAACTTTGCAAATATATGAAACTTTTCGCAAACCCGCAAAATAACAACTTTTATTTAACATGAATTTAACTAAGTGATGGTAAAAAAAGGACACCCTTATGGATGTCCTTTTTCTAATGTAATGTCATTTCTATACTAGGGTGTCCAGTTCTCGGTTCTTTTTTTTTCTCATCAAGAATTAGAGAATTAGAGAAGGTAAGAGCTCGGCGGCACGATAGTGGAAAGCCAATTTTATTAGGCACATTCTATTGAATTGTTAAGAATTATTATTGCTTGTGCAATGGGATTATCGCCGTGAAATCTAAGCCGAAGGCTGAAAATTCTTATTAATTCTATCGATATTAAGAAAAAAGAAATTCTCTAATTCACTAATTCTTGATAAAAAATTAGTACAACAAACTGGACACCCTATTTCTATACTCAAGCCGCATATCGAAAACTGATAATCTCCGACATGAGCTCAGTTATATTCTTAATGTCTCACCACATAGTAGAGAACTGGGAACTTCTGACCTGCAAGTTCATAATTGAACTTACAGAGGTTCCAACTAAAGTTTTTGAGTCCATCAGTAACACGAGTAGGCCCAGCAACCACAGCACTGTATGTATGACCAGTACCTTCTGTGTGCGAAGTTTGCCATGTCTCACCATGACCATAACCAAAGCCAGCCTTAACACCTGCTGCACCAGCAACAAGTTTCACATCTAGGTCAAACGAGTTTTCACTTGTAGTATTTGTTTCTTCACTAACCGTAATTGTAAGTGATGTGGTACCACCAGAGCCTGTGTCTTCCCACTTGTTAGGGCTACCAGTCCCCCAAAGGATACCTGACCTTCCATAATTAGAAACAATCTTATCAGGAGAATTAGGATAGCTGAATGGATCACCAGGAGTATGGATGAACACCTTTGAAAGGTCCGGAATTTCAGGGCTATCACCACGCATAAGCATATAATCTTCAAGGTTGAGAGGCATTGTGCGAGGTTTATCAGGAACACTGATACTAATTCTCGTGCCAATTTCGTCAGGATTGGCAGAAGTTGTACACTCATAATCATATATTGCATAAGGTGTAATTTGGACTACTGCCACATCACTATAGATTGCAGAATACTCCTTACCATACTCTATAGTTTCGGTAGTTTCTTCTCCGAAAGTATAAGCATACTTCAGTTCCGTTTCAAAATCAATGGAAGCAGCCTTTGTGAAGAAGACATTAATATCCTGCTCGAATCCAACTATTACCGATGCACTATTAGATGAGGTTCTTCCACCACCATCGCCAGTTGAGCTACTTTTTCCCCATGTAGTAGATGGCTCTGATGGATAATCATAGCCTTCGAAATAAGGAGGTGCGGAAATGAGCGCATAGATACTTGGTTCTGTGAAACCTTCACGGAAACCTGCATAACGATAATTACGCGCCACATCTTTTGAGGCAACTGTAGTGAACGCAGGGTAACTGAATTTTGAAAGCTTAGGTTTGATTCTACCTATAGTAGAAGAAGTAATACCACCTGTTGTTTTCACTTCTTCTGCAGGAGAAAGCAATCCGATTTTGCCATCGTTATATAAATGTGAAGCAACAAGTGCAGTTCCATCAAAATTAATTGTCATAGGGGTTGCAGTCAACTCGTGGACGCCGTAAGATGTCCTCGATAACTCCCAATAGCTGATTTGAACATCATTATAAACAATTTCTTCCTTAACTCCATCCACATTCCTCAAGGCAATATTACCAGATGGCACGTATGTCAAATTCTCTGGCATTTGGATTTCCACAAACTTTTCATTCTCATATCGCCAGCAAGTGTTACCAACAAATATATCGGCAGGCATAGCCATACCTCTGAAATGTGGAAGTACGATATCACAATTTCCTAAACATGCAAAATATATAACATCATTATGCTTACTATCGCGATAATCAACATCTGTTTTTCCTTTCAATTCATTCAAAACACACAATTCCCCTTTCGCATTCATGCCTAAGACCTGTATCTTCGCATAGTTATCAACAGCAGCAGTTTTTTCGAAACATACAATATTTGCCTTTCCGTCTCCCAAAACATCGCCAATAGCAACATCCATAGGACAATTTTTATTTATATGACCAAGATCTACTTGGTAACTGAATGCATGAGATGCTGTACTATTAAGGTTCTCTAAGCCTTCGCAATAAACCTCTAAATTCACCTTCTCATAATTGCCCTTTTCGAAATACATGAAAACAATATCATTGTTTCCGTCACCATCAAAATCGCCAATAGTCACTCGAACATCAACATTCTCACCATAATCCTTTGTAGTTATGGTCTCATAAGTCGCTCCATCCAAGAATGCCACCTTAGCACCGACACCGACTATAATTTCTCCTATACCATCATTGTTCAAATCCGCAGACTTCAATTTCAAATGCTCACCATACAATTCTATTGCAGGGTTGATAATACCTTTCTTGTCCTCATAACTCTTCTTTGAATCAAAGAAACAGAAAGCGCCATTACTCATTTCGTCAGCTTCGCTTGGCATTTCAAAGTCTGATAGAGAAAGACTTTTCAACTCCGCATAACTCTCTGTCGAATCACCATACACATACAACAAAACATCTGACTTTCCGTCAACATTAGACCAATCATCTTTAATTTCCTTGTTCCAATATGCTATTACCGTGTTCTCACGACCAACATTATTCTTCTGACCGACAATCTTTTTAAGATAGTTGTATTTAGAATTCTCGCTAATAGTGTTTTTGTTTTTTAACTCATCCGCTATTATAACCCCCTTCTGTGCACTTTTTACTTCTACACTTCCAAGGACTGTAGTGACTTTTCCTTCTGAATCAAGATTATATACAAGTTCCTTCTGTCCGCTTTCAAAAACGCAATTATCACCCAATGGAGTGTCGAAAAAGAAGCCACTGCCAGCGCCATTATCTGATGTGTTGCCAAGACTGCTATTACTCTTCATGAACGAAATCATATTGCTGTACGCGCTTATAGCAGGGCGTACACCACGGATGCGGAATCCATGACCTGTTTCTGCTCCATTTTTCACATCGAGAGTTGCTGCATACTGTCCGTCTTCCATTGACAAGAAAATATGCTTTGAGTTTACAGTACTCTTTGTTACTATAAATCCTTTTGATCCCACACAATCAAAATTACCCTCAGGATTTATGCATCCATCTGCCTGGAGATTTACTCCTACATATCTGCTTCTATTATTATTGCTTGCCATAAGAGCCGAACCTACTTCTTCCATACCACCAAGCATCTTGCCAACTTCAGTAAGTTCATTTGCTGTAGGTAATCTCCAGCCAGAAGGCAAAGCTTCAGTTGCAGCTTGTGGAGTAAAGAATGCTCCCTTATCAGAATTGACATTCTTAAAGTTCTCGTATGCCACACGTTTTGAACTTGTACTTTTTGCCCATTCATCACTTGACGAGCATAAATTGACACCTTCCGTAACAGAATATTTCAGGTCTTCTGCCATCCAAAGCATACCACCTGCTTCTACGATTGGATAATCATATCCATTTGCATCGGTACATTCATACATTGCAAAAGTAATTGTATGCGTACGCTCAGGTTGCTGATAGACGATAGATGTACGAGAACCATATTTTGCAGTAAATCTAAGGTATTCTCCATCCTTATAGAGCATGGTTTTCACGTCAGGATTTTCTTCATCAGCAAGTGCGTTGATGTCAAGAGGAGCCGTAAACTGACCGAAGCTCTTAGCCTGTGCAGATGCTGCTGTGGTGTTGAAGAGTGAGATGCTTGGTGCCCCCACACCTCCGTTGCACATCCACTTGATGGACTTCTTCACTCCGCAGCCTTCCACCTTCACAATATACATGCCCCTCTGCTGTGTAGGGATGGCGATGCTGTTGCGTCCTGAGGTGGCAGTCACCCTGTTGTTTGTCACAAGTCTTCCGTTTGAGGTATAGACAGAGACATTGAGTGTTCCGCCGTTGTGAGTGTCAACCACGAGCTTTGCGTCTCCATAGGCAGGGTTAGGATAGAGCATTGGCTCCTCTATCGTGATGGTGCTCACGTCTATGGTATTGACTATTTCCTCGTCATCGGAGAGGCGCAGTATGTCCTTGCCCGAGAGTGTGAGGCTTGCCCCTGTGGTGAGATTATCCACGGTGACTGTCTCAATGTCAAAGATGTTTGCATCATCAACGCCCGTGAAGGTGATGTCGATGTACTTTGCTTTTGTCGTCTGTGCGCATAGTGACACGGTGACGAAAAGCAATAGAATGCTTAAAAATTTCTTCATAACGTGTGAATTTAAATTGTTTGATAATGTTTATTTTTTGCAAAAATAACAAAAAAGCTGTGCGCGGACACGAAGAAGGGTGTGGTATTTTGTGATGAACAGCAAAATACCACACCCTAAATGATGGAAACAATGCAGAAATAACGATGGAATGGCGCTTTTTGATATTTCCCTGAGGGAAAAAAAATAAATATCAGGCATCATCCATTGCGACGGAAGAGGCATCACTATGCAGCTCGCGGTATTCCTTAAGCGTCATTCCAGCTATTTGTTGGAAGTCTTTGTAGAAGTTGGAGCGATCCTTATAGCCCACCTCGTTCATCAGTTCAGGAACACTGAGATTGGGGGGGGCGATTATTAAACGCATCGCCTCGCGTATGCGAAGTTCGCGCCTCCACGTGCGGAACTGAGTGTTAAGCTCGTTCTTGAAGTAGTAATTGAAGTCAGCCTTGCTCACTCCAAGCTCTCCCACAATCTCATCCACGGTGGCATCGGCTATGGCAAAGCGACGATTAGCAACCCATCTGCCTAATGACTCTGCAACGGCAGAGATTTGTATGTGATGGTCTTCTGACGTTTCATGAGCAGGAAGATCGGCAGATTGCGACATGGAGAAGGTCTTTACCACAAAGGCTGACGTAGGAACATAGTTGAGAAGATGTATCACCACGTATGTGTAATAGACGGGAACCATTATCTTGAATACATTATAGACAGCAGGATATGGGAAGATAGCCACGATGAGAGCATAGATTCCCACGGCGAGAGCGCCATAGAAGAAGGTGCGAACCCACTGCAGTCGCGACATCATGTCGTCGTCATACACATCCTCCAGTCGCTTCACCGACAGGCGGAAGTGCTTGTTGAAGAAGCATGTGAGGTATATAATATATAAGGTATAGGCTATCCATCCGAAGGTCATGATGCCCTGGCGGAGGGGTGGACACGTGACGAATGCCGCGATGCACACGATGGAAATGGCGATGATGCAAGTGAGGTGGCACGTTACTTTCAGCAGTCGGAATGCTTTGGAAGTGACGAGCATGAAGCTTGTGACGGTGAAGAGCAATGCCTGGAGACTGCCCACAGCCAATGTTATGATAGGCAAAAGGAAACCTTCTGTTGCCTTTTCGTTGTCTATATGCAGGAGGAAAGAACAGAAATTGTTTGCTCCCAGCACGAGACACGCGGCTGCAATGAGTCGTGTGGATAGCTGGAAATGCTTCCATTCGCGGCTTTGTGGCACATGAAGGAAGATGAGCAAGAAGAAGAGCGTGAGCATGACGGAGCCTGTGACGAGGCTTGTCAGTGTATATAGATTTTGTTCCATGTTTCTTTTTATTAAGTGCAAAGGTAATAAAAATATCCTATTAGCAGCAACACTGATGCAAAATTCTAATATTTTTTTATCTCCAAAGGCTATTTTCCGTGTCTCACGCAGAATGAAATATACCAAATTCGTGCCATCTTTCGCGCGCGCACACGCGAAAAGTGAATAAAAAGCCTTCATATCTTCATAATTCCTTATATCTATCTGGAGTATAAAGCGTTACATTATGAAGGTTATGATACTTAACCTTCATAAACCTTCATAAACCTTCATAATCCTTCATAACCACTTCATTCCGTTTCCTCCGTAGGGAACGACCGTTTCCAACGTGAGAAACGACTGTTTCCACCGCAGGAAACGATTGTTACCACCGTGAGAAACGAGAGTTACCACCGTGGGGAACGAATTCGATTACCGAAATCTAAACCCAAAATCTCAAAAGAAAATACCGAGCTGTGCGGTTGGATTTTTATCTTGATTTTATGACGATGCATAGAAGAAAGTCGGGCATTCTCTTGCACAATTCAACTAATAGTATTATCTTTGCGCCGATAAACGGATTTTTAATCCGTATGCCTTGATTGGCACCGCATCACCTATAATTAAAACTAACTGACAAACAAACAAGACTATGAGAACAAGACTCATCCTTATACTCTCTCTGCTAACCTGCATGACTACCGTTTCAGCACAGTCATGGCACGATGTGACAGACCTCTTCATCGTCAATCCACGCTTCGACAACAATGACCGAGCAACGGGATGGCAGGGAACACCTTTCGGCGCTTATAACCCAAAGGAAAACGCAGAGCACTATCAGATGACCTTCGATTCATATCAGGAGATAAAAGGACTCCAGCCTAACACCAAGTATCGACTGAGCCTTGATGCCTTCTATCGCTATGGTTCATACACGAATGACTATAACGCATACAAGACAGGCAACTATGCAGAGTATCAGTATGCCCGCCTCTATGCCGAGTCAGGCAACAAATACTATGACACAGGCATCAAACTGCTCGGAAGCGGTGCCCGAACAAGTTCTCTCGGAGGCGGAACAGTATCCATCAGAGATGGCTGGACAACCTACTATGTGCCAAACAACATGGAGTCAGCCTACTATTGGTTTGACAATGGATACTACGACAACCAGATAGAGTTTACCTCAGGCAGCGATGGCACGGCACGTATCGGTGTGAAGAAGGATGTATGGGTTGGCGAAGACTGGCTCTGTCTCGACAACTGGAAACTTGAGTTCTATGGAAATGTAGTGAATGTATCAAGCATAAAACTGTCTGATTCTTCCCTCAACCTTGTCATAGGCGAGGAGAAGCAACTCACATATACCATCCTGCCAGACAATGCCACCTACAAGAAGGTTACGTGGACATCATCCAACCAGAAAGTTGCCAAGGTGGATGCTGATGGTGTGGTAACGGCTGTTGGCCAGGGCTCTGCCACCATAACTGCTTGTTCTACAGACGGAAAGAACACGAAAAGCACGTGCAGCATCACGGTGAAGTCAAGCACAGCTACGGCTGAGAACATCATCATAAATGAGATTATGGCAGCCAACGTGGATGTGTATCGTGACCCTTCTACTAACTTCGGCTCATGGGTGGAACTTTACAACCCAACAGATGCTGCTGTTTCGCTTGGCAATCTCTACATCTCTGATGACCTTGCAAACCTGAAGAAGCATCGTCTTTCTCCTACATACGGAGCAATACCAGCGAAAGGTTTTGCCGTTCTCCACTTCGACCATTTCGAGGTATGGACAAAGAAATCGCTGAAACAGATTGATGACAAGCTCGACTGCGATGGCGGTACGATTATAATCAGCGATGGCAAGAACATCATTGCCCAGAAGGATTACCCACAGGCAATCAGCCGAGTGGCTTACGCTCGCACTACCGATGGCGGCGCTGAATGGGGCACGACAGCCAACCCAACCCCAGGCAAGAGCAATGCTACCAGCACGTTTGCTTCTGTTCAGCTTGATGCCCCTGTGGTAGATACTCCTGGAGGTCTTTTCCAGGGCAGCAAGCAAATCTTCGTTGACATCCCTGAGGGGGCTACGCTTCGCTATACTACCGATGGCTCTGCTCCTACACTCAGCAACGGAAACACCTCATCCTCAGGATTGTTCAATGTCAGCAACACTACAATCTATCGCTTCCGTCTCTTCAAGGATGGCTATCTGCCAAGCCCTGTAGTAACACGCTCCTATATTTATAAGGATAAGGATTACGTCTTCCCTATCGTCTCCGTTGTTTCTGCAGAAGAGAACTTCACAAGTCCGGAATATGGTGTCCGCACACAAGGCATAAATGGTCGCCCTGGCAATGGACAGCAGGGCAACTGCAACTGGAACATGGATTGGGATCGCCCTGTCAACTTTGAGTATATAACCAAGGATGGGGAATACGTCATAAGTCAGGAATGTGACTATAAGGTTTGTGGTGGATGGAGCCGTGGCTCTAACTTCTGGACAAACATGGGCGGTGCATCATTCAAGTTGTCAGCAGGCAAGGAATATGAACTCAAGAATTATTTCGACTATCAGTTCTTCGACGATAAGAAGTTCCTGAAGCATAAGACTCTCCAGGTTCGTCAGGGTGGCAACGACAACGGATGCCGCATCAAGGATGCTGCTATTCAGGAAGTTGTACGCTCATCAGGCCTTTATATTGAGTCGCAGGCATGGCAACCAGTTCATCATTTCATCAATGGTGAATATAAGGGTGTTATCAATGTGCGCGAGCCAAACAATAAGCACTATGGCTATGCCAACTACGGAATCGATACCGACTTGATGGATCAGTTTGAGGTTTGTCCTGACTCTGGCTATGTGCAGATGGAAGGCACGAAGGAAAAGTTTGATGAGTGGTACACTCTCTCCAAAACTGCTTCCAACAATGATTCTTACGAGAAGATAAAGCAGATTGTTGACATTGATGAATACATCAACTACATGGCTGTGGAGCTCTATGTTGCCAACTGGGATTGGCCTCAGAACAACATGAAGGCATTCCGTGACCGCGACAATGGCAGATTCCGCTTCGTGCTCTTCGACCTCGATGGTGCCCTGAATAGCGGAAACCCTCTCACCACTTTTGAATACAAACAGAACTGCACCTTTGACAATCTGTATGGATATAACTACGCTACGGAAACCAGCATCACCAACACGAGATTGACAAAGGAGATAGAACCTGTGACCATATTCCTCAACATGCTTGAGAACGCTGAGTTCCGCAGACAGTTCATCGATGCTTACTGTATCGTGGCAGGCTCCGTATTCGAACCAAATCGCGTAAACAGAATCATCTCTGATTGTGCTACTTACATGGAATCAGGTATGCGTCTTGACAATAATGCATCGCCTTGGGGCACAGCAAACTCACTCATCAACGGCTTCAGCAACAGAGAAAGCACTCTCGTTGATTATCTTGCATCATACCATCGTATGCAGTTGTATGATGCACAGAAGGTATCTACTTCGCTCTCAACAAATATCCCTGAGGGCAGGATATTCCTCAACGACCAGTTGATTCCTACTGGAAAGATGACCGGTCACACATTCCTTCCTGCCACACTTAAGGCTGTAGCACCTGCCGGCTACTATTTTGCTGGATGGGCACCAGAAAACGGTAGCGCGAATACAACGAACAAGATTTTCGAAAACGGAAGCGAATGGGATTATTATGATGGTGGTTCGCTCGATGGCGAGAACTGGACTTCTCCAAGCTATGCTGCTAACAAATGGAGCAACGGCAAGGCACCTATCGGTTACGGCAAGGATCAGTCAACCACAACTACCGGCTACCTGCCTACATACTATTTCCGCAAGCAATTCACACTCGACCAGGCTCCTGCTGCCGATGCTGAGATTTCGCTCAACTACACTCTTGACGATGGCATGGTCCTCTATCTCAACGGCGAGGAGATTGCCCGCGACAATATGCCTTCTGGCACCGTGACTTACAACACACTTGCCACCAGCTATGCCTACAATAATCCGAACACTGGTTCGATCATCATTCCAGCTTCCAAATTCAAGAAAGGCACAAACGTGTTTGCTGTTGAGGTACATAACAATGCAACAAACTCATCTGACATTCTATGGGCAGCAGAGCTCGCAATCATGCAGGATGTAGAGCCTGACTATGAATTCGTTTCTACGGATAAGGAGTACAAGATTCCTGAAGCTAACTCATGCAAGCTCATCGCAGTATTCAAGCCTCTCAGCAAGGAGCAGATTACTGAAAGTGGCATTGTTCCTGTTGTTATCAATGAGGTGAGTGCTTCAAACAGCATGTACGTCAACGACTACTATAAGAAGAATGACTGGCTTGAGCTTTACAACACTACAGATGAGGATATTGATATTGCAGGCCTTTACATTTCCGACAATGCCAGCAAGCCTCAGAAGTATCAGGTTCCGCTCAATGACTTGAACATCAACACTATCATCCCAGCACGTGGTTATAAAGTCATCTGGTGTGACAAGCTCGAAAACTTCTGTGCCGACATCCACACTTCTTTCAAACTCGGTGCTGAAGGTGGCGATGTTCTCGTCAGCAAGTATGATGGTAAGACCCTACTCTGGTCAGACGAACTGACATACGTTCCTCACCTCGGCTCAGAATCGTTCGGACGCTTCCCTGATGCTTCCCGTAACACATACGTTATGAACAAGCCAACCATCGGCAAGTCGAACATGCTCACTTCATACGATACTCTCTACGATTCATCTACCGACCCAGACGCTACAAACATCGACTCTGTTATCCGTAATGGCAACATGTCCATGAAGTATGTAGATGGTGCTATCAACGTGAAGTCAGAGAGCAACATCACTTCTCTTCGCATCTACTCTACCACAGGCATGGAAGTCAAGCCTGTCAGCATACGCACAACAAGCACCTTCATATCTGCTTACCTTGGCTCTCTCCCTTCCGGCATCTACGTGGCATACGCCACCGACAATAACAACAACGAGTGCAAACTTAAGTTCTTCGTCAAGGAATAACTATACAGAAATAATTAGAAACATATTTATAAACAAAAGAATCGGTTAACTCACTAATCAATAGTAGTTAGCCGATTCTTTTTGTGCGCCTGACAGGACTCGAACCTGCACATCGCAAGACACCAGATCCTAAGTCTGGCGCGTCTACCAATTTCGCCACAGGCGCAAAAGCGAATGCAAAGGTACGATTATTTTCGGAAAAAACAAAATTTTCCTATGATTTTCTCGTATTATTGCATTCGCCTTTTTATTTTAGTGATGATAAAAAATTAACTTATTCCTGGATAATGAGGAAGTTTGATACACTCCAGAAGCGCTTAGCGTCAGTAACAGTGAGCAGAGCCTTATTGCCCTGATAAGTAATCGAATAACTGTCTGCAGGCATTGGAGAGAGCACCTTTGGACTCTTGCTGTTGATGTTTACAGTAGAGAAATTACGCTGGTCTACCTGACGGAAAAGACTCTTGTCCATGTTTGCAGGAACAACCTTTGACTTCTTGAGGAAACCGCCCTGGAGGATACCCTTATCCTTAAGAGTGCTCTTTGAAGCAACGATAACGAAAGCCTCATTCATCTGGTTTGTCTGTGCTGTGATAGCCTCATTCTGAGCCTCAACAGTATTTGAAAGCTGTGTATTGCTCTCTGTGAGAGCGTTCACATTCTCAGTGAGCTGCTCTATCTGTACATTCTTGTCAGCAAGCTGTGCCTGGAGTTCAGCAATCTCAGCCTCCTTCTGCTCAAGCTGTGAGTTGAGCATATCAATCACGTTCTGCAGTTTCTTGTTTGTACCGCCACTTGCATTAAGCTTGTTCTGAAGCTCAGCGATGCGCTCACGCTGTTCCTTGACAACGTTTGACATTGCTGTAACCTTATCCTTGAGGGCAGCACGGCGAGCCTGTGGAGAACCTTCCTTAGCTGCCTGCTGGAGTTCACCCTCAGCGGCATTGAGATAGTCGAGACTCTCTGATACTGCATCTACAATCTCGATGTAATCCTGCACTTCCTTAGCAGAAAGGCTGTTAACCTGTGCGAGAGAGTCGATAATCTCCTGCTGACGATCAAGTTTGTCCTGATTCATGTTGCAACTTGTGAGCACTGCTGCAAAAGCTGCTACTACGAAAAGAATTTTCTTCATAATCTTTGTAATTTAATGGTTTAATATTCGTTATTTTCTTTCTATTTAATAATATCTTTATTAACTCTCATAAAGGACACATATAAAAGTATGGAATCACTTACAAACCTCGTGCCATTTCAAGGATTGTGTCTATTCCCTTAGAGAAATCCTCACTGGAAATATTCACTTTCACGTCTGGAGCAATGCCAAACTCCGTACTGTTCTTGCCTGCATCATACATAGGGCAGGCAGAAAATCTCACGCCCCATCCATTAGGCAGTTCGCTGGAGAAAGGCATTCCCGCACCACCACCTGTAGTATCCCCCACAATGGTTATCTTTGCTCCTGACGAAGCCTTACCGATAGCCTTCATATATTTAACAAATTCATTGGCTGCACTATACACGGAGCGATTAGTAAGCACACTGACAGGCTTATGCCATCGTATTCCCTCTGAAGGTTTGAGACGCTGTTCCTCCATAGAAGAGAAATCATTATGTCCCCTACCCGTCTTATGTTGCATATAGCCGACAAGTATCTCACTGTCAGTGAAACGAGCCGCCAACTGTTGTGCAGAAGTAATCTGACCGCCACCATTGTTGCGAACATCGATGATGAGTTTGTTGCAAGGCGCGAGATGAAGGAGAATCTCATCGAGATTGCCTGCTCCGAAGTCGTTCTCAAACGTTCCGCAATACACATACCCCACATTATCATCGAGGATACGATAACGCATACCATTGGCAATATGGTAGTCTGTTCCAAGATAGCGTCGCTGCAGAGTGTCGGAGAAATTCGCTGGATAATCTTCCTTCCATGACCAGTTTCGTCCAAGATCGAAGGCTGAATACATGTTCACATGACCATCACGAAGTTCGCCGAGCATACTGGAAAGTAGTTCGAAAAGCTGTGACCGCGTCAATTTATCACTCACCTGACTTCCATATCTGCTGTGAACATCATTCCAATCCACGCCAAGTTCCTTCTTCTTCACATCAAAGAAGCAATAATGCTCATCCATTATCTTCCATAGAGCCTCGAAGTTGCCAGTAGGAGTAGAGGCAAACTGCTCTTCCTCCACGCAACCACCCATCAGGAAAATTGCCGCAGAGAACAGGAGAAACATATATGATTGACGGAATAATCGCATCCTATTTATTTATCTTTTTAGTGAAACCGATGAAGAAATCATTGGTATATACATGCTGCTTGAGATTGTTTGGCGTTGCCTGACGAATATCGCCAAGATAGCCGAGTGAGATGAGCCAAGCCTTGCCCACAGGTATTCCCACACTTATCTGCTGACGGAATGATGGGGTGTTGATGCCATAGAACACCACATTATTATCCTCGCTACCCTCATAGAACATCTCATAGTATGACTGCCCGTAAGCTGGCGAGAACATTATGCCAGCGAGAGGCAAGCGAGCCTGATAGGTGATGGGATATGTTCGCTTACCCAATTTCAGATGATAGGTAGCCATTCCCGAACCACCGAGAGCGAGAGAGGCATAAGCCTGTGCAGGATTATTCGCACTGTTATGGGCATTATAGGCAAAGCCAAGATAAAGGTCTGCCATGCCACCAAGTCGTAGTACAAGTTTACCATCCATCATCTCCCATCTATGAAGCATGGCAAAGGCGAAATCATAGTGCCCGGCAAGAGCTTTTGCATTGTCAGCAGGGTTATGTGAAAAATCGAAACTACCCTCGTGAGTCAGTTTTATATCCCACAGGGAAGGGTCCTCCCTGAGAACATCTGAGACAAACGTGACATTCGTGCCCTTATAGTTCAAAGGCGAGAGATATGTATCGAGCCTATTGACGGAGCCAACAGCAATCTGCGTGGCACGCTCGATGGTCTGTGCCGTCAAGCCTGTCACCCACGAAAGCATCGCTATTGTCAATATCGCTATTCTATTCATCAAAGTCAAATTTAAGGGATGTCTGCCCTGTCAGTTCATCGCGAATCTCCTGCTCCGTCTTGCCAGCATCAGGATCGAGGTCTTCGTTCTTTTCCTCCACAGGCTCTGAATTTTCCTGTCCCTCT
This sequence comes from Prevotella sp., assembly GCA_045627725.1. GTDB lineage: Bacteria > Bacteroidota > Bacteroidia > Bacteroidales > Bacteroidaceae > Prevotella. The sequence continues at coordinate 33,450 of JAZQOH010000063.1, forward strand.
TCTGCCTCAGGGAAGCGAGTAGGTTCCAGTTCCTCAATCTTGTCAATCTGCCATGTCGAGATACGCTTGCCACGAGCATCATAGCCTTTGATGAGAGCGAACTGCTCAGCATCAATCTCCATCTGTGGACGGAAAGCATCCTGACCGCCGAAAGTAACAAGAATGCGAGGGAAGGCAACATCGGTGAAGATAGCCTCACGCGACTGAGGATTGCCGAGATAGTTATGATGATTCTTCGTTGCCTTATCGAGACGGAAACGCTTGATATATGGAAGGTCCTTGTTGTCCTTATCGAAGAGGACACAGGTGAACACCTTGTTAGGGTCAAACTTCTCAATGCGCTTCACGTTCACCTCGAAGTGGTTGTCAAGACTTGGCGATGTAACATAGAAATCACCATCGCTGAGTATAACGAGCAACTGATCGCCATCGCTGAACTCACCAAGGAGTCTGCCATGCTCATCATGGTTGAGACGATTCACGTCTGGGTCATACCATACCTTCTGACCACCGAGCGTAGAGCGTCCATGACTCTTGAGCGAGATACGATGGATAGTATTCTTCGACAGCTGGTTACCCTTACTGCCACGGCCCTTCACCTCCAGTTTTGAGAAGTCATATTCTATGAATAGCTTCTTCACCTTCGCACTTGGTTCGAGAGTAACCTTGATAATCTCAGCCTCGCCGTTAGGATTTGCCGTGAAATAGTTAACGCGAGTGCCAGGAGTGCCCTGTGTGAGGTCATACTCCTTATCGCGGGTAACGCTTGGGATATTGAAACGCTTCACATAGTAATATCCCTGCTTACCATCGCGATATACCATATTATATGTAGTACGCACATCGCCCTTCTTCCATATCTGCAGATGGATGACGTTCTTGCCAACGAAAATCTTATCGGCAACCTTCACCACCTTGTATTTTCCATCCTTATAGAAGATAATCACATCATCGATATCTGAGCAGTTGCATACATACTCATCCTTCTTCAGGCCGGTGCCGATGAAACCCTCAGCACGGTTGATATACAGTTTCTGATTTGCCTCCACAACCTTTGTTGCCTCGATGGTGTCAAAGTTGCGAATCTCTGTGAGGCGAGGATGATCAGCACCATACTTATTCTTCAGATGCTCAAACCATTCGCAGGTGACATCAACCATGCGAGCGAGGTCACGGTCTATCTCCTCTATCTCTGCCTTTATCTTCGCCATGAGTTCCTCAGCCTTGTCCTTCGAGAACTTAGCAATTCGCTGCATCTTTATCTCGAGCAGGCGAAGGATATCCTCCTTTCTCACCTCGCGAACGAAGAGATGATAGAAAGGAGTGAGACGGTCATCGATATGAACGCAGATAGCATCCACGCTCTCCGCATTCTCAAACTTACGGTCCTTGTATATTCTCTCCTCGATGAAAATCTTCTCCAGCGAGACGAAGAACAGCTGTTCCATCAACTCACCGCGACGTATCTCCAGTTCGCGACGAAGGAGGTTCATCGTCTGGTCAGCACTTGCACGGAGGATATCGCTGATAGTGAGGAACTGCGGTTTCCTATCCTTGATGACACAGCAGTTTGGCGATATGCTTATCTCGCAATCCGTGAAGGCATAGAGAGCATCGAGAGTCTTGTCGGAAGAGACGCCAGGGGTGAGATGAACGAGTATCTCCACATTGGCTGCGGTAAGGTCCTCCACCTTTCTCACCTTTATCTTACCCTTCTCCACGGCACGTGTGATGGAATCAATCACCGACTCTGAAGTGCGCGAGAATGGGATATCACGGATAACGAGTGTCTTATTGTCGAGTTTCTCTATCTTCGCACGAACCTTCACACTGCCGCCTCGCTGACCGTCATTATATTTTGACACATCGATGCTGCCACCAGTAGGGAAATCAGGATAGAGATGGAACTCCTCACCGCGCAGATAGCTTATTGCTGCATCGCATATCTCGCAGAAGTTGTGAGGGAGCATCTTCGAGTTAAGACCTACGGCAATACCCTCCACGCCCTGGGCAAGGAGCAAAGGGAACTTCACTGGCAGCGTGATAGGCTCCTGGTTACGTCCATCGTATGACTTCTGCCAGTCTGTTGTCTTTGGGTTGAACACCGTCTCAAGGGCAAACTTCGACAGGCGAGCCTCGATATAACGAGGAGCAGCAGCGCTGGAACCTGTGAGGATATTACCCCAGTTGCCCTGAGTGTCGATGAGAAGGTCCTTCTGTCCCATCTGCACGAGAGCATCGCCGATAGAGGCATCGCCGTGAGGATGGAACTGCATGGTATGTCCCACGATGTTAGCCACCTTGTTATAGCGCCCATCATCCATTCGCTTCATGGAATGGAGAATACGTCGCTGCACAGGTTTCAGGCCATCCTCGATATGAGGAACGGCACGCTCAAGGATAACGTATGAGGCATAGTCGAGGAACCAGTTCTGGTACATTCCCGAAAGATGATGCACCACGGAAGCATCAAACCTGTTCACAGGCTTGTATTCAGCATGTCCCTCGCCCTCGTTAGCGTTCTCGTTTTCGCTCTCATCTCCGTTAACGACCTCGTTAACGTCAAGGTTTTCGTTCAAGTTTTCGTCTTTTATCTCGTCATCCATAGTAGGTGTTTAGGCTTTTATGTGATATATTCTTTGATGCAAAAATACGAAAAATTATTGATAAAACACAAATTACGCACATTATGTTATCATTTTTTATAAAAAAGTAGTAAATTTGCGGACAAAAATAACGATTATCATCTATGGTTTTATTCTTTTTCTCCCTCATCTGCTTCTGCATCGTACTCGTGCCTCATCTCATCTATGGCATCGCGAAGCTCCTTTCCCTCGTTTTCCATTTCCATGTTTCATACCATAACTATGGCTATACAGCTCTCGGAATGCTTATTGCCTGGCTCCTGCTTTTCAGTTGGGGACACTGGTTCGGCAGGTATTTCTATGAGGAGAAGGATGTGGAGATTGCCTGCAAGGGACTCCCAGAAGCTTTTGACGGTTATCGCATCGTGCATATCTCCGACCTTCATCTTGACGGATGGGAAGGTCATCAGGAGAAGTTGCAGGAGATTATAGACTCCATCAACGACCTCAATCCTGACCTCATCGTGTTCACCGGCGACCTTGTTTCGCTTTCCCAGGACGAACTGCTGCCTTTCGCCAAGCAGCTTGGCCAGTTGAAGGCAAAGGACGGTGTATATTCCATCATGGGCAACCATGACTACCTGCCTTACAACAAGAAGAAGACACCTAAGGAGCGCTTCGATATGGTGAAGGAAGTGCAGCGTATAGAGCGCGAGGATATGGGATGGCATCTGCTCCTCAACGAGAATGACATCATCCGTCGTGGCAATGATAGCATCGCCATCATAGGTTGTGAGAATCAGGACTCCGGTATGCATATCGTCATTCGTCGCGGCAATCTCAAGAAGGCTCTCCAAGGCACAGAGGGAATGTACCCTATCATCCTGACACACAACCCAAATCATTGGGAGGAGGAAATCATCGGCAATGAGAAACTGAAGAATGGTGCCCTCACCCTCAGCGGCCACACCCACTCTGGTCAGTTCCGCGTCTTCGGTCTCTCCGTCGCTGCATTTATATATAAGGAGTATGATGGTCTCTACACCAAGGGCGACCATAATCTCTACGTGAACATCGGTCTTGGTGGCACTATGCCAATGCGTATAGGTGCGACACCAGAGATAACAGTGATAAAATTGAAAAAAAAGTAATATGAATCCAAATAATACAACATCTCATACACCTTCTTCCCCTAACTACTCCCCCTCCCTCGAGGAGGGGGCAAGGGGGGAGGGGCTGTTTTCCTGGGTCTCCTGCTGGGGCAATGCCACCTCTATCACAGACCGTAAGGAGTGTGTCTATGCAAAGGATATCACCCTTCGCTACCCTATACGAATGGCTTTCGACGGCTCACAGCTGCGACTCCGTTTCTCTAACCTCACAGGCACCGAGCCAGTGACTCTCACGCGCGTTTTCATTGCAAAGCAGGGAGAAGACTATCGTCCCGTCCCTGTCACTTTCAATACGGGATCTTCCCCCTCTCCTTTGGGGAGGGACGGGGAAGGGTTCTCCATCACCATTGCTCCAGGCACCGAGATTGAGAGCGACGCTGTAGCCATTGATGTTAAGGCAGAGGACATCATCGATGTGAGCATCTATCTCGCAGAATGCACGCAGATGAATGCCGGCACGCTCATCACTGGTCCTTTGTCGAAGGGCAAATATGCCTACGGTGACTTTGCCGAGCAGAGCGAACTGCCTGTTGACCTCACACGGAACACTAACTGGTTCTATTTCCTCAACACCATAGATGTATTCACCTCCAAGGACAACTTCGCCCTCGTATGCTATGGCGACTCCATCACGGCGCAGAGCTGGCCTGACTATCTCGCTCTCCGTGCTGCCCGTGAGGGATATAAGAACGTGGCTATCATACGTCGCGCCGTGAGTGGCACACGTATTCTCCGCCAGTATGACTGCATCACCTATCAGGCTTACGGTCTCAAGGGAGCGACGCGTTTCCCTATCGAGATGAACGTGAGCGGTGCCCGTGCCGTAATCATCCAGCATGGCATCAACGATATCATCCATCCTGTGGGCAAGGAGGTGAACATCTTCCGCCCTTGGAGCGACATGCCTACCATCGAGGATATGCAGCAGGGCATGGAGCATATCTATGTGGAACATGCGCGAGAGCTCGGTCTGAAGGTATGGAGTGGCACTCTCCTCCCTATCTTCGGCTGGCGAACATACAACGAGGACCGTGACAAGATGCGCTGTGAGTTCAACGAATGGCTTAAGTCTTCTCCCCTCTTCGATGGCTGCATCGACTTCGATGCTGCTGTTCGCGATGCTGACAATCCCGCAGCCTTCGCTCCTGGCTTCGACTCAGGGGACCATCTCCACCCAAGCGAGAAGGCCTACGAGGCAATGGCGAATGCCGTGCCGAAGGAACTATTAGGATAAAACTCCCAAAAATTATCAACGATACGCCAAAAATTTCATTCCAAAAAATATTTATTCTTTAGAAAATTTTCGGATACATTTTTTAGCGCATCGTCGGAATTTTTTGTTCAATCAATCCACTCGCAAAAGCGAGTATTAGTTTCTATTATCACAGGGCGAACAAAAAATAGCGATAATGTTTGGACTATTGAAAAAATATATGTAATTTTGCAACGTCGCACCAGTTCGATAGGGATACTCATCAATTACATCGAAAACCGAGACGGCTTCTTTTGTTGATGGCGGGCCATTAAACCTGACGGCATAAACACTTCGGGTGACATCACGACAGGTTAGCTGAAAAGCCGATGGATTACAAAGACGGGGAGCTCTCAAATCTTCTTTACTCGGAGTTTTCATCACATCACTGGTGCGACTACCTTTTACGAAAAAAGAGGTCGTGTCAAAAGTAACTGGCACGACCTCTTAACATTATATAACGATCAAAGCCCCGACTTTCCCAAGCCAGGGCTTTGTTATGTCAAAGATTTTTTGTATCTTTGTACATAGTTAAAAAGCTATGGCAAAGTT
>JAZQOH010000064.1:0-16175 GCA_045627725.1 Prevotella sp.
CACGACCCGGCTTTTGCCCTGTTATTGCAAGCTGGAAACAGCAAAATAAACAATTCCCCAATCTTAATCTTCTTTAACAAAACCATTTAACCGCTGATTTTTCGGCGATTAAGCTGCGTGCGCGTAGATTAGGATGTTTACCATTGAGTTGAGGACAACGGTAGCCGGAACTTATTATTACTGGTTCGCCAACATACTAACGAAGTGGTTCAAGACATTCTTTGCACAAAGTGGTAAGGGATGGAATTAAGTTCTCGGGTACTGTAAACGACAGCGTGAACAAGTCCTACACCGAGGGCAGCCGTGTGACTATCACCGCAACTCCTAAGTCGGGCTATGCCTTCGACAAGTGGAGCGATGGCAACACCCAGGCATCTCGCAGCCTCACCATCGACAAGGCGTATAACCTTGTAGCAAGCTTCAAGGTCGCTGAGGCAGGTAGCACCGAGACTGGTGGCGAGAACGGTGAGTATGACTTCACTTAATCCGCGAAGGTTTAAGGATTATGGGGTATGGGTTATGGACTGAGTAGCACATACTCCTCCCCGAGCCTTTCGGTTAACTAAAGCGATGCCGAAAACATGAGAGTGTTTTACTTGAATCTTGCCGTCAGTATCGCGCTCATCGTGGGAGGGATTTTTTGTACCTCCGCTGGGTATCATTGATGGCAGTGTGTTGATGGCTGTTGGACTGCTGCTTATGTTTGCTGTCATCGCTCAGATACCCAAGATCATGGACGCTGTGAATCACGGCAAGTCTATCAAACTCCAAAAGGGAGATTTCAGTGCGGAAGTGGCGTGCATTCCGTATGCTTCTGACTACACCTAAGAAACAGACATTTTTCTAACGACTCCACATTGCAATCCCTTCGAGGACAATAAGGCTTCGAGGGGCTTGCTTTTGGCATTTTGTAGAAACTAAAAATATATCATATATGAACGAATATCAATATCACATTTTCTCGCCTTATCGCGTTTGCCCATTGGGAGCGCATGTGGATCATCAGCATGGTCTGGTGACGGGTTTTGCTATTAACAAGGGCGTTGACCTTTGGTTTAATGTGCGTGAGGATAATAAGGTGAAGCTTTCGTCTCGCTCGTTTGAGGGTGAGGTGGAGTTTGAAATAGATCGTGCTTCGCAGGTAAAGGAAGGCATGTGGGGCGATTATGCCCGTGGTGCCAAGTACGCGCTTCGTAAGCGTTTTGAGCTGACGCATGGCATTGAGGGTGTACTTCAGGGCTCGTTGCCCGTGGGCGGGCTTTCGTCGAGCGCGGCTGTCCTGATAGCCTATGTGATGGCATTTGCCAAGGCTAACAGCATCACATTGAAGCCTTTTGAGGTGGTGAAGATTGCTTCGGAGGCAGAGCGTGAGTATATCGGTTTGAACAACGGTTTGCTGGATCAGAGTTGTATTGCTCTTGGCAAGAAGGACGGTCTGCTGTTCCTCGATTGCGATACAGACGATTGGCGCGTGATCAAGCGTAACCCTGAGATGCCGGAGTTTGAGATTGGTATTTTCTTTAGCGGTTTGACACGTTCGTTGGTTAACTCGGATTACAACCTCCGTGTGTTTGAGTGCAAGACTGCCGCATGGAATATGCTGGCATATAAGGAGTCTCCACTGAAGCCATTTGATAAGACATTCCTCCGTGAGGTGCCTAAGACTACCTTTGATGAGACTCGTGACATGATGCCTGCTCGCTTTGCACGTAGGGCAGAGCATTTCTACAGCGAGTACCGCAGAGTGCGCCAGGGCGTTACGGCATGGGAAACGGGTAATCTGCAGCTGTTCGGCAAGCTTTCGTTTGATAGCTGTGAGTCAAGCATTCACAACTATGAATGCGGTTCGCCAGAGCTTATCTCTATCTACGAGATTATGCGTCCGCTGAAGGGTGTGTATGGCGGTCGCTTCTCTGGTGCAGGCTTCAAGGGTGCGGTCATTGCGCTGGTTGATCCGAAGGAGAAGGAGAATATCGAGAAGGTGCTCACAGTGCAGTATCTCGCTAAGTTCCCTGAGTACGAAACCACATTCAAGATATTCTGGGTAAAACCTGATGATGGCGCTAGATTCGTAGAGAATTAACGAACATTACAAATTAAATAGATTATATGAAGAACATTGTAATTGCAGCAGGTTATGCTACTCGCTTGGGAGAGTTAACCAAGAACTTTCCTAAGCCATTGCTCAAGATAGGAAATAACACTATCCTTGGCAGAATGCTGGATGATATCGATAGCATCCCCGAAATTGATGAACATATTATCGTAACCAACCATCGCTTTGCTTCAATCTTTGAGGATTGGGCAAAGGAGCAGGAGTTTACAAAGAAGATTACTGTTATTGACGATGGCACTTCTACCAACGATACTCGCCTTGGCGCAGTTCGTGACCTCCAGTTTGCTATTGAGAAAACTGGTGTGAATGATGATATGTTGGTAGTGGCAGCCGATAATCTGCTGTTTTTCTCGTTCCAAGGATTCGTTGACTTTGCTAAGGAGAAGGGCACACCTTGCATCATGTGCCATGAGCAGCCATCCAAGGAGAAACTTCAGCGCACAGGTGTAGTGGTGCTTGACGAGAACAATAAGGTGCTGAATATGGAAGAGAAGCCACAGGAACCTAAGAGCACTTGGGCAGTACCTCCTTTCTATATCTATAAGAAGGAGAACATCGACATGATCATGCACGCTATCGAAAATGGCTGCGGTTTTGATGCTCCAGGTAACCTTGCTCATTACATGGTGGACAATGTCGTAATGCACGCTTGGCCAATGGCGGGCACGGGCGAGAACTTGCGCTTTGATATTGGTAGCCTTGATACTTACAACGAGGCTTGTGAGAAGTACGGAACGAACTAAGATGATTTTTTGGAAACAATTTATAAACAAACATCCCTATGAGAAATTTTGAGGACATTAAAGTAGCGGTCGCAGGTACTGGCTACGTGGGTTTGAGTATAGCAACACTTCTGGCGCAAAAACATGAGGTAGTTGCTGTGGATGTCATCCCTGAGAAGGTGGAGAAGATTAATAATCGTATCTCACCTATTCAGGACGAATATATTGAGAAATATTTCGCAGAGAAGGAGCTGAATCTGAAGGCTACTTTGGACGGAAAGTCAGCTTATGCTGATGCTGACTTTGTGGTGATTGCGGCTCCAACAAACTATGACCCAGTGAAGAACTTCTTTGATACGCATCATATCGAGGATGTGATTGACTTGGTTCTGTCAGTTAATCCTGATGCAGTAATGGTGATCAAGTCAACCATTCCTGTAGGTTATACTCGTTCGCTGTATGTGAAGTATGCGTTAAAGTTCTTGACTGATCCTGCATTGAAGGGCAAGCACTTTAATCTGCTGTTCTCGCCTGAGTTCCTTCGTGAGAGCAAGGCACTCTATGATAACCTTTATCCAAGTCGTATTATTGTTGGTTACCCAAAGATTTTGCCTGCTGGTACCGACAAGAAGTGGGATGAGGAGAATGCTGCTATCAACGCTACCGGCAATCCAAATGCAGAGGAGTTTGCCAAGGTATTTGCATCAATGCTTATTGAAGGTTCTATGATTCCAGACGAGCTCAATCCTTCAGGCCTTCTCCCTTTAAGGGAGAGCGGGGAGAGGGTCCTCTTTATGGGTATGAAGGAGGCTGAGGCTGTAAAACTGTTTGCTAATACCTATCTCGCATTGCGTGTGTCTTACTTCAATGAGCTGGATACATACGCAGAGGTGAAGGGTCTCGACACGCAGGCCATCATCAGTGGTGTAGGTCTGGATCCTCGTATCGGCACTCATTATAACAATCCATCATTTGGCTATGGAGGCTACTGCCTGCCAAAGGATACCAAGCAGCTGCTGGCTAACTATGCCGATGTGCCTCAGGATATGATGACTGCCATTGTGCAGTCGAACCGCACTCGTAAGGATTATATCGCTGACGCTGTGCTACGCAAGGCAGGCTACTACAATGAGAATGCTGCATGGGATGCAAGCAAGGAGCAGCAGTGTGTGATCGGTGTATATCGCTTGACTATGAAGTCGAACTCTGACAACTTCCGTCAGTCGGCTATCCAGGGCATCATGAAGCGCATCAAGGCCAAAGGTGCAGAGATTATCATCTACGAGCCAACACTGGAGGATGGCACATCATTCTTCGGCTCAAAGGTGGTGAATAATCTGGATGAGTTCAAAGCACAGAGCAAGGCAATCATCGCCAACCGCTTTGATGACTGCTTGAGTGATTGTGAAGAGAAGGTATATACGCGTGATATTTTTAGAAGGGATTAAAGACATGGTACAGTATAATGTTGATTTGGAGGGCAAGACTGTCCTCGTAACTGGTGCTGCAGGATTTATTGGCAGTAATCTCGTTAAGCGTTTGTTCCGTGATGTAAAAGATATTAAAGTGATCGGATTGGATTCAATCACAGATTACTATGATGTAAACATAAAGTACGAGCGGTTGAAGGAGATTGAAGCACTCAATCGTGACTGGCGCTTTGTGAAGGCAAACCTCGCAGATAAGGCGGCTATCGATACTTTGTTTGCAGAGGAGAAGTTTGCAGTAGTAGTGAACCTTGCTGCTCAGGCAGGTGTGCGCTATTCGATTACTAATCCAGGCTCCTACATTGAGTCGAACCTAATTGGCTTCTACAATATCCTTGAGGCTTGTCGCCATAATGAGGTGGAACATCTTGTTTATGCAAGTAGTAGTAGCGTTTATGGCAGCAACAAGAAGGTGCCATATTCAACCGATGACAAGGTAGATAATCCTGTGTCTCTCTATGCAGCAACAAAGAAGAGCAATGAGCTGATGGCTCATGCTTATTCCAAGCTCTATAACATTCCTTCAACTGGTCTTCGCTTCTTCACTGTCTATGGCCCTGCTGGTCGTCCTGATATGGCATACTTCGGCTTTACCAACAAGTTGAGGAAAGGTGAGAAGATACAAATTTTCAATTACGGAAATTGTAAAAGAGATTTCACCTTTGTTGATGATATAGTTGAAGGTGTAGTAAGAGTGATGCAACATGCTCCCGAAAAAATGACAGGAGAAGACGGATTACCTGTGCCACCTTATAAAGTGTATAACATAGGTAACAACAGTCCTGAAAACCTTTTGGACTTTGTGACTATTTTGCAAGAAGAACTTATCTCAGCTAAAGTTCTTCCTGCTGATTACGATTTCGAATCGCACAAAGAATTGGTTCCAATGCAAGCAGGAGACGTTCCTGTAACCTATGCTGACACTTCTGCTTTGGAGGAAGACTATGGATTCCGTCCTGCTACACCATTGCGTGATGGCTTGCGTGCCTTCGCACAATGGTACTCAAGGTACTATGGTACCGCAGAGTAGTTTATGGTGAGCTTGTCGAACTACAAAATACTATGGTACTAACGAATAAAGGCGGGCGTTTGGAACGTAAGAAGGATCGTTACCTTCTGCCCGTCCTAAAACTTAATAGAAAATTATATGAAAAATAGAATCTATTTTTTTGCCAACTTTGGCGATTGGAAAAAACTGCCACATGGTGGTGGTGAAGTCGGTAACAGACGTACATTGGCCTTGATGAAAAAAATGGGCTTTGAACTCAATGTAATCGAAAAGTACAACCGAGTGAATAATCATTCTATATTGAACCTGATTTTGCTTTTTTGTAAAATGGTAGGTTCTGTTCTAAAATTTGCAAGTAGAATCATTTTCGGACGCCGACAATGTTCCCTAGTGCACATTGTCGGTTTCTATGGTCCTATGACTTATTATGAGAATACACTTGTTAGCATTGCTAAGGCTTTCTGTTATAAGGTAATTTACGAAATGCGTGGTGGTGGCGCTGATGCGTACTATGAAGAAGGATCATCTCTCTACAGAAAATCATTCCGTAACATGTTGAAGAAATCTGACATTATTTTTTCACAAGGTAAGGAAAATTACCCTTTGATAGAAAGGCTTTCTCCTGGGAAACCGGTTTATTATTATCCGAACTTCGTTATGGATGATTTTTGTCCAAAGGAATATCCAAAGAAGTCTACAGAAAGAGTTAATATAATGTATTTCGGGCGCGTATCAAAGACAAAGAACGTAGAGGTTGTTGTGGATGCTTTCGTAAAAGTTGCAACTAATCATAATAACGTATATCTAGATATTGTTGGCAACACACCAGAACCAGAATATGCAGATATGATTCGTCAACGGATTGCGGATTCAGGATATGCAGATAGAGTACAGATGCATCCTGCGTGCAATCATGAGCAACTGAAGGAGCACCTAAAGGATAAGCATATTTACCTGTTCCCAACTAGTGAACCGCACGAAGGACATTCTAATGCCATGACGGAAGCTATGGCATGGGGCTTGATTCCTATTGCTACTGCGCAAGGCTTTAATCGCAGCGTAGTAAATAATGACACTCTGATAGTAGAATCTCTAACGGCAGATGCTTTTGCTGCTAGTATAGAAAAACTGATTCAAAGTGGAAAAATGGAGGATTATTCACGCTCTGCTTATCAACGTGTTATTGATAACTATAGTGTCGATATGATTTATCGTAGTCTCAAAGCCGAATATGATTGCCTTTTTAAGCTATGGTTTAATTCGTAATGCCTCTTTATGATGATAAAAACAAATGGACAAAATGTCTCACCCACGGTGATTGAGGGGGGGGGCAATAAACAAAACCTTAAACAAAGAGATATCAGCATTGATGTAATTAAATTCATTGCTGTATTGTTTATCATTAACAGCCATGCGGATATGTGTTATCCAAAGTTCAGTGCATTAGCTACAGGTGGCGCTATTGGCGATGCGCTTTTCCTATTTTGCTCGGGCTACACTTTGTTTTGGGGTAGCTTGAAGCGATTTGATAACTGGTATAAGAGGCGCGTGAATAGGATTTATCCTTCGGTGTTTGCCTGTTTGTTGGTTTCGGCTCTTTTGGGTAGGCTGACCTTTGAGAGTCTTGATTGGTGGAAGATGGGTGGTGGCGAGTTTGTTGTGTTCATCATGATTTACTACGTGCTGCTATATGGCGTGCAGAAATGGTTCATCGATCGTATTCCTTGGGTGATTGGTGCTACGGCTGTGGTAACGCTGGTGGCTTACTGGTTCTACCCATACAAGTATGAGGTGAGCTCGAAGGGGCTCTATGGCATCACGACTTTGTTTCGCTGGATTCCATTTTTCGGAATGATGCTGATGGGGGCTTGGTTGGGTTTGAAGACGAAGAATGGCGAGATGAAAGTGAAGACTACATGGAAGGATCCGGTGCTGATGATTGCGTGTCTGTTGGTGTTCTATGGAGTGCAGTTCGCGGCTAAGAAAGTGCCAGCCGTCGGACCTTGGCAGATTGTAACGGTTCCGTTCCTTGCTGGAATTGTGTATTACTTTTGGCGTTGCTGTAATGCAGTGTGGCTCCGTAAGATATATGAAACAAAGACCGGCAATTGGCTGATTATGGCTATTGGAGGATTGTGTCTGGAGTCTTACCTGATACAGCTTTCTGTGCTTTCGGATAAATTAAATTCCCTCTTCCCTTTTAATATTCCACTAATGATGTTGATTGTCCTTATGGTGTCGTATGTGTGCAGATGCCTAGCAAGGGTGATTAGCCAAACATTCAAGACTGAAGATTATGAGTGGAAGAAGGTGTTTGCAATAATATAAGTATGTATGATTAAAACACGAGAAGATGTTCGTTATTATCAAAAAATGGATTTTGAAAACGAACTAAAACATGGCGATGGAGGGGGCAAAAGTAAAATAAAAGACCTGCTGAATCCTCGTCTTAGATTTGTTCGCAATTTGCGAAAATTAGAGTATCACACCAATAACAGTGGCTTGTGGCATAAGGTGATGAAGTTGTATTACTATTATATCCATAAACAACTGTCGTATAAGTTGGGTTACACCATATATGCTAATCAGTTCGGACCTGGATTATTCTTGGGGCATTATGGCACAATTGTGGTGAACCCAGCATGCAGAATTGGAGCCAGATGTTGCATGAATGTAGATGTGAACATCGGCATGGGAGGTTCGATAATCGGTGACGATTGCTATATTAGCCCGGGTGTTAAGATTGTTAAGCCTGTGAGGATTGGTAATAATGTAGTGATTGGTGCCAATGCCGTAGTGAACAAAGATATTCCAGACAACACTATGGTGGCTGGAATTCCTGCTAAACCCATTAAGCGTTACAATGTAGATTTGAAACGTTGGGAAAAATTGTAAAAAAAGTAATCACATAAAAATATTAACATATTAAATTCATTTAAGAAATGAGTAAAATTCTTGTAACTGGTGGCTGCGGTATGATCGGCAGCAACCTTGTAAAACGTTTGGTAAAGGAAGGTCATGACGTGAGCGTGATTGACAACCTGTGGCGTGGTAAGCTGGAGTACCTGAACGATGCTGAGGGTAAGCCAGCTATCGACTTGGAGAGCCGCTATCACAACATAGACCTGAGCGTGATGAGCGAGGAGATCGATGAGATCATCGCTCAGAACGAGTATGTGGTGCATCTGGCTGACATCGTGGCTGGTATCGACTATGTATTCAGCAACCAGGGCGACTTGTTCCGACTGAACAACCTGATCAACACGAACGTATTCCACAGCGTGCGCAAGGCTGGCAAGGAGAAGATCAAGGGTCTGATCTATGTGGGTACGGCCTGCTCATACCCATTGACCCGCCAGAACTCGTTGGACGTGATTCCGCTGAAGGAGGAGGAGCTGTTCCCTGCTCTGCCTGAGTCGGCTTACGGATGGAGCAAGCTGATGGGTCAGCTGGAGATCGGTTTCCTGGAGAAGGAGACGGGCATTCCTTGCTGCACGCTGCAGTTCCACAACGTGTATGGCAGCCCTTGCGACTTCGGCGAGAGAAGTCAGGTGATTCCGGCTTTGATCCGCAAGGCTATCAACTACCCTGCTGAGCCATTCAACGTATGGGGAAGCGGTAAGCAGGGTCGTGCGTTCATCCATGTGAATGACATCGTGGATGCGCTGGTGCTGGCTCTGGAGAAGGGCTGGGGCAAAGGTTGGATTCAGATTGGTCCTTCGGAGTGCACAAGCATCCGCGAGATTGCAGAGGCTGTGGTGAAGATCTCGGGCAAGGACATCGAGCCATTCTATGACACCACGAAGCCAGAAGGCGACAAGGCTCGTTCGGCTGACTGGACGAAGGCGAAGGAGGTGCTCGGATGGGAGCCTAAGATGTCGCTGGAGGAAGGTCTGCGCCAGCAGTATGAATGGATCAAGGCTCAGATTGAGAAGCAGAATGCCTAACGAAAGGGAACCTATCGTAAGAATACTATCAGAAACACAACCTCAACCTACCGCTCATCAGATTGGACTGAAGCAGGTATTGCTTGCCAATGATGAGACTCCATCGAAAATTACTCAAATAGCCGTAACCACTCTCCGCAAGGGCGAAGAGGTAGAGCCGCACGTGCATAAGACTATGGACGAGCACTACCTGTTTGTGAGCGGAGAGGGATGGTTTATGCTGGGTGACGAGAGGATAGAATGTAGGGAGGGGGTGTTTCTGTTGGTGCCTGCAGGTTGTGAGCACTGTATGGAGGCAACCACGGACTTGAAGTTTATGACCATTGGTGTGGCTCTCGACTAGGGGGGGCTGCATTTTTATTTATTCTGTATAGGTATTTTATTTGACAAAAAGATGGAAGATAAGAAATATTTCAACGTACGCATTGAATTTGATCACGATAAGCTGGATCAGACGATTATTGATGCCATAGAGAAGGGCATTCCAGGATATGTATGCTCGGTGGAGAGCAACAATCTAACGGTGGCGAACACAAGCAATGACTTTCTGCGTGTGCTGAATGGTGCGCTAGTGAATAACTGTGATGGCTCGATACTTGCTAAGATTCTGGCCTGGGTGCATAATGAGGAAATTGATCGCTATATTGGAGCAGACATCTTCGACAAATATGTGGCTATGGGCAGGTATCGTCAATTCTTTTTGGGTAACACAGAGGAGGTCCTGGCAGGTTTGAAAGAGAACCTCTCGAAGATTGATCCGAAGATTGCAGGGTACAGATTTGAGACTTTGCCCTTCAGAGCAGTTGAGGACTTTGACTATGAAGGTATTGCCAAGATGATTAACGATGATAATCCAGACATCATCTGGGTAAGTTTGGGTGCACCTAAGCAGGAGATGTTTATGGCTCGACTCAAACCTTATTTGAACCGTGGCGTGATGTTCGGTTTTGGTGCTATCTTCAATTTCAATGCCGGTGTGGGAGGCGTTGTTCGTGCTCCTAAGTGGATGTTGAAACTTCGCCTTGAGTGGTTGCACAGAGCTCTAGAGCAACCAAAGAAGAACATTCCTCGTTATTGGCGCTTCATCAAGGCTTTGCCTAAGATGATATATAAAGAGAAGAAGATGCTTAGGAAGATGAAGAAGGGTGATGCGTTTGTCTGATGAAAAATAAAGACTGGACTATTCTGGGGAGTTCATACGTTCTGAATACGAAGTGGCTAAAGGTTCGGCGTGACCATGTGAGAATGGCGACTGGTCAGGAGATTCCGGACATGTATGTATTGGAGTATCCTGACTGGGTGAACGTGATAGCCATTACGGAGGACGGACGTTTCGTGATGGAGCGTCAGTACCGACATGGTCTTCAGTTGACAAGCTATGAGATATGCGCTGGCACTCTAGAGAGAGATGAAGACCCTCTGGAGGCTGCCAAGCGTGAATTGTATGAAGAAACAGGTTATGGCGATGGTGAATGGACGCTATATATGAAGGAAGCACCTAATCCTGCGGCTATGACGAATTGGAACTATACCTATCTGGTCACGGGCGTACGCAGGCTTTCAGGTCAGCATCTGGAGCAGACGGAGGACATAGACGTGTGTCTGCTGTCGGCTGATGAGGTGCTGGAACTGATGCAGAAGGGCGAGATAGCACAAGGGATAATGTTGGCTCCGCTGTGGAGGTGGATGGCTGAGCATAAAATGATCAGATGACTATAGAAGTACTATTTTTTGAGTTGTTGCAGGTTGCGATTGGTACGCGCAAGTCATTATCGGTTACTCCGTCTGCTGAACAGTGGACGGAGCTTTTTGCGTTGAGCAAGAAGCAGGCATTGGTAGGGATAGCGTTTGCTGGGGTGACGCGACTGAATGTTGCCAGCAATTATGGTGTGTCCTTGGGCATGGACGAGATGACATATCTGAAGTGGCTGGGGATGATGGCGAAGATACAGCAGAGGAACAGTTCGGTTTCGCAAGACTGTGTGCGGTTAGCTAAGGACTTGGCACATGATGGGATGAATTGTTGTGTATTGAAGGGACAATCAAATCTTGTGTACTATCCAGAGGATTTGCGAGAGTGTCGCACTCCAGGTGACATAGACGTGCTGATACGACCTGCGGATGATGCTGGCATAGAGATAGCTGTCGCTGATTTGGATGGCAAAGGTTCTCACTATGAAAGATATGCTGGTATAAGAGGCTCGATAGAATACGTCCGGATGCAATGTAGATTGCATGATGTGCCTGTAGGAAAAATATGCTATCATCATCTTGATATGCCCACTGACTTTGAAACAAGTGTAGAAGCCCATCATCGTGCCACATGGCTCAACTCGCCAATCCGTAACTGGAGATTGCAGAACTGGCTGGAGGAGAATATGCCATTCATGCAAATTACGGCATCAGAAGGTTTTCCGATACCCTCAAACTCATACAATGCCATATACCAACTCCTGCATATTTACAAGCATCTGTTTGAAGAAGGCATCGGTCTCCGCCAGCTCCTCGACTACTACTTCGTCCTTCGTGCATTGCACATCGAGCAAGGATCTGTTGCAGACCACACGCAAAGCATGGCACAATGGGCAGAAGGCATGGGCGTAGCCGTGAAATCAAATGAGAAAATCATGCATACGCTCTCTCGTTTCGGCATGAAAAAGTTCGCATCAGCAGTAATGTATGTCCTCCAAACCGTATTTGCTATGCCAGACGAATACCTCATCTGCCAGCCTAGCGAGAAAGAGGGCAAATTCCTCCTCAACGAAATAATGCAAGCAGGAAACTTCGGCAAATACGATGAACGCATCAAGCATGGTGGTACTAAATCTCAGCACGCATGGGAGAAAACCAAACATAACCTCCGTCTCTTAACTCACTATCCCGAAGAAGTCCTCTGCGAACCTTTCTTCCGGGTATATCACTGGGTATGGAGAAGATTTGAATTGTGGCGGTATTAACCAATCATTTAGTCCTCAACTGACAACATTCTATCATGAACAAGATAAAGACCCAAGAAGAACTGAGAGCAATGCGTAAGCAGATGTTCGAAGAGATGGAAGAGAAACTGCGTGCTGGCAAATCTCCAGAGGATAGCCTCTTTTACTATCATCCATCTGAAGATAGGATTGTTCTGTCACATGCTCTCTTCTGGGTGATGACACAATCTTTGAAGGGGAAGATAGCAAAAGAGAAAAACGTCCTCCTGCTTCGTAAATACGAGGAAGAGATGCTCGATGCATATCTGACGGAAGATGCGTACTTTCCCGAACTCCTCCGTTATTGCAACATCATGTATGAGTTCTTGCCTATCATCCTCCATCACATATATGACTTCGCTTCTGACGCAGCAGCTCGCAACCTTCTCACCATCGCAATTGTAGCTGCAGGTTATGGTGGCGACATGCCCGAACCCCTTGCCAACGAGCTCCTCGACGATATGGACTTTCACTACAACAAAGTCAAGTGCCGCAAGATTGAGCAGTTACTCCCTCGCCTCAATCAGATGGTAACAGAAGAAATGATCTAATCCTCATGGCAACCAAGAACGAAGAAAACTGGATGATGCACTACAACGAGCTCAAAGCCTACGTTGCGGTGCATCATCACTTTCCAGTACGCCACACCACCTTAAACAACTGGGTTCGTTATCAAAGGAAGCGTATCAAGGCAGGAACACTCCCAGAAGAGCTTTGCCCTTTTTTGAAGAGCTCGCTGCCAGCAGGCATTTGATGAGCATACATTTACCGTCAGATGCGCAAAAAATGCAACTCATAATTGCCAATTTTCAGCAATATGTTTTTTTTTTGTTGAAAGTATGAAAATATACGACAAATAGTGGTTTTATTAGTTTTTTATTTGTATATTTGCATCGGAAAGTTGGCAGAGCGGTTTAATGCGACTGACTTATAATCAGTTGAACGTTCTAAAACGTTCCGGGGGTTCGAATCCCCCACTTTTATGAAATAAATTGGCACGTTTTTGTACATGAAGGCGTGTGAACGTTCAATAAAATACTATGAAATGGCTTCGTCTTCTATTTAGAATTCGAAGTCATTTCATATTTTTTTACGCCATCTTTCTCGCGATTTACAAAGTAAACATCCCAATCTCCGCCTTGCCCTATGAAAAACAATCCCTACCTTTGCAACGCCAAAGAAAAACGGCAAGCAAATGGAAAGACAAGAACACATGGACTATGCAGCGGTAGTAAGAAGCTACCATGCAAGCGGCACCCGATTATCAATGCGCGAATGGTGCCAGAGAGAGGGCTTTGACTACGAAAAGGTCAAGAAGTACAATCAGAAGAAATACATCCTTCCCGATCTGAATCCACCGACACCGGAAAGCACACCCACCCCCGGCTTCATCGAGCTGAAGATGACGGGAGGCGAATCCACGGCTTCGGAACAGGCAGCCATCAGCGTAACAGATATCACCGTATTACTGACCAATGGGCTTGAACTCCATCTTCACAACCGGACGATTGAAGAGATGTCAAGGATAGTCCACAAAATCATTGACTGAGATGATCTCATTTACCAGTGAACAGACCTACCACCTATACACCAAGGCGGTAGACATGCGGAAGGATATAGACAGCCTATGCGGACTGATACGCGAAGAGATGGGAGAAGATCCTAACCGTCTGAACCACGTATATCTCTTCTTCCAGAAGGGACTGAAGATGGCGAAGATCCTGTATCGAGGCTACGGCAGGTACGAAATGTTAAAAATCCGTCTGGATGACGGTAAATTCTTTCGTCCCACAATCAGCGAAGACCGGCTTAGTGGCAAAATTTCGTGGAGTGACTTCGTTGCGCTTACAGAGGGCGTCTCACAGCGGAATATCTCCATCAAATACCTTGATTCTGTAATTTGAAGTTATTGATTATTAACATATTGAGCACTAAAATAAGTGTTAAAACATTTGGTTATGTCAAAGAAAATCAGTAACTTTGCAACCGTGAATGACAAGCAGCTCATAGCGGTACTGAACGCCAAGATAGCCCAACTGACCGTGGCACTTGACGAGGCTGAGCGGAACGGAGGTTCCGCCCAGCTGCAACAGTTTGAGCAGTTGCTGTCCCGGCAGAAGGAGGAAGACCGTGCGTACTATGAGCATAAGATGGAGGAAGAGCGCCTCCGTCATGCAGAGGAGCTTGCAGCAGAACGGTTACATCATAGCCAGGACATCGAAAACTTGAAGTCCGATTTCCTCAAAGAAATCAAAGAGCTGAAGAGAGAGCTGAAGGAGTCCCGTCAGCTTGTCGCTTCTCAGGCACTGACTGCTTCGGAAATGAAGGCGCTCGCCAGATTCCGTCAGTCAGAGAAGTATAAGCGTACAGCCGAACAGCGACGTCTTCTGAACAGAAGGGAACAAGAGGAAGACCGACAGAAAGAGAAGGATGAGTGGGACGGCGATGGCAAAGGCACCGCCCCCAAGCCAGAGCCAGATTCTCCTGCTGTCCAGGAAGCAGCTGAGACAACAGACAAAGAGACAGCTAAGAGCAAGAAGACAATAAAGCGGCGTACGGACTGCCGCAAGAATGTCCCCTATACAGACAATTCCGAGACGATCAGCCTTCAAGAGTATTTCACACTGCCCTTCAGGGCACAGTTCGTAATGCGGGAAGGCAAGGTCGATACCTGGCTGATGCGCGAGCTGGTGAGGATTCCGGAGCATTATGAGGAGCGCTTCTACGAAGTGGCACGCTACCGGACGGAGGATGGCGAGTTCCACAGCACCCGCAGCCGTCAGATATCCGGCTGCTTCCTGGATGACAACCTGATAGGCTATGTCCTGGGAGAGCATTTCGTGTACAACAAGCCCTACAGGCAGATCTGTCTTCAGCTTAAAGAACTGGGCCTGAACATTAGTGACAGCACCCTGGGACGACAGGTACATAAAGTCATCAAGTATTTCATCGGCAAGATGAAGGGAGTCTGGGAGTCTGTTCTCAAGACCGCCGACTACTGGATGGTGGACGAGACACCCGGACTGGTAGGATGCATCAAGTCAGATGGCATAAAGTCATATTTCAAGCGCTATTTCTGGGGCATAAAGGCAAAAATGCTCAAGATGGCCTGGTTCCTGTATGAGAACGGCAGCCGCGGACTGAAGGCAATCAAGCCCTTCCTTGACCGTTTTGTAGGCTTCTTTACCACAGATGGATATGTGGTCTATAAGGCTTATGATGGCAAATCGGACTCTCAACAGATCCGAATTGCCTGCCTGACCCACATCCGCAGGAACTTTGTGAATGCGATAGAAGAAAACCGGCCGCTGGCCTATTGGTTTATAGATGAGATCGCCAGGCTCTTCGGACTGGAGTATGAGTACAAGAAGAAAAAGTACACGGCAGAACAGATCCTGAGAGAACGCAATGCTGACCGGCAAGGCAGCACAAAGAACATTATGGCGGGCATCCGAGAGAGACTTGAATCCTTCAAGGCAAGCGGCTATGCCGGCTGCGGGCAGCTGATGAAGAAAGCGCTTACCTACGCATACAACGAATGGACAGCGATGGAGAATGTGCTGAAGTCCGGTACCGCCGAGCTCTCGAATAACCTAGCCGAACAGATGATGCGTCATCTGAAACTGAACCTGAAGAACTGTCAGAACATAGGCAGCGAAGAAGCCGCAGAAGACAATGCCTTCATGTATTCCCTCATTGAGAGCTGCCGGATGAACGACCTCAGCCCAGTCAAATACATTGAGCATCTGGTGTCCTCTTTGCGGTCGGATTCTGCCGACACGACCCGGCTTTTGCCCTGTTATTGCAAGCTGGAAACAGCAAAATAAACAATTCCCCAATCTTAATCTTCTTTAACAAAACCATTTAACCGCTGATTTTTCGGCGATTAAGCTGCGTGCGCGTAGATTAGGATGTTTAC
>JAZQOH010000065.1:0-8365 GCA_045627725.1 Prevotella sp.
TGTAACTTTGCCATAGCTTTTTAACTATGTACAAAGATACAAAAAATCTTTGACATAACAAAGCCCTGGCTTGGGAAAGTCGGGGCTTTGATCGTTATATAATGTTAAGAGGTCGTGCCAGTTACTTTTGACACGACCTCAATCTTATTTAATAAGGTGTTAAAGGTTGCAACAGGAATTTCGACTTCCTAAAACTTTACACATTTTCTATAACTTCACATTGCGGAGAATAATATCCGTAGCTCCTGACTTGCACTTCACATAATCGCCTGCCTTCTGACTGGCAGCAAGGAGAGCAGCAGAGTCGGATGAGAAGGATGACATGATGCAGGCAAAGTCGTCAGCATTGCTGATGGCGAAACCGCCTTTCGCAGCCTTCAGTTCCATAGCCTCCTGGAAACGCTCGTGGTTAGGACCGAAAATGACAGGCATTCCCCATACCGCAGCCTCAAGGACATTATGTATGCCGACGCCGAAGCCACCACCTACGTATGCCACCTTGCCATAGCGATATATGCTGGAGAGGAGTCCGAAGCAGTTGATGATAAGTGCATCAGCCTCAGCAAGGCGCTGCTTCATAGATTCGATGCGAACGTTGTCGTTGCTCTCAAAGGCATCGCGAGCGTCTGTGTAGCGCACGATATTGCGACCGTTCAGCAACCCTTCTATCTGCTTAAGATGCTCTTCTGCAATAACATGAGGAGCGATAATCTGCTTCCATGAAGGGAGCTTATTATTTAAATAAGGTATAAAGATATCCTCATCTGGTTGCCAGCTGCTTCCTGCCACGAAGGCATCATTCCCGTTGAGGAAGGCATCCACTATCGGGAGCTGCTTGCTCTGCTCCTTGATGGCAAGAACTCGGTCGAAGCGAGTATCGCCGCTTATCGTGGCATTATGTATGCCGATGCCTGCAAGGAGTTTGATGGAAGTCTCATTCTGCACAAAGAAATGCGTGATGCAGTTGAGCACCGTTGCATATTTCTTTCCATACCAGCGGAAGAATATCTGTCCTGGACGGAAGATGCTGCTCACACTATAGACAGGGATGCCACGGCGATGGAGCTGATGGAGATAGTTATACCAGAACTCATACTTGATGAAGAACGCCACTTCAGGCTGCACAAGACTAAGGAAACGACGTACATTCATCGGTGTGTCGAGAGGCAGATAGCAGATGATATCGGCACCATCATAATTCTTCCTTACCTCATAGCCTGAAGGAGAAAAGAACGTAAGGAGTATCTTATATTCTGGATGATCCTTTCGTATGCGTTCTATGATAGGGCGACCTTGCTCGAACTCACCGAGTGAGGCTGCGTGAAACCATATATACCTCGCTTTTGAATCCACCTTGTCGCGCAGAATGCTGAAGGCTTCCTTCTCGCCCTGCCACATAGTCTTCACCTTCTTGTTGAAGAGACTATATACGGCAACACCAAGCAGGTATATGTATATTAATAGATTATACAATTTTCTATTTACTGTTTACTGTTTACAATTATCCCAGCACCTCTATTGCGCGCTTGATACGGCGGATAGTCTCCTCCTTGCCGAGATAGGCAGAGATATCGAACATGCCAGGACCCTTGCCCTCGCCTACGAGACAGAGACGGAATGCATTCATCACGTCGCCCATCTTATATTCCTTGCTCTCAATCCAAGCCTTTACGATAGGCTCCTGACCTTCAATGCTGAAGTCTTCAATACCCTGAAGCACATCGATGAGCTCTGTCATCTGCTGAGCAGAGAATTCCTTCCAGCGCTTCTTCACAGTCTTCTCATCATACTGCTCTGGAGCGATAAAGAAGAAAGAAGAGAGAGGCCACAACTCGCTGATGAAGTTCACACGGTCCTTCATCATTGCCACCACCTGAGTGATTCTCTCCAACGACTCATCGATGCCATTGTTAGCAACGATGGAAGCGAATGTAGGAGCCAGTTCCTCAGCACTCTTCTTGAGCATATATTCGTGGTTGAACCATTGTCCTTTCTTATAGTCGAACTTAGCGCCAGCCTTAGAACAGCGGGAGATATCGAATGCCTCCACGAGTTCCTCGAGCGAGAACACCTCCTGCTCTGTGCCTGGGTTCCAGCCGAGAAGAGCGAGGAAGTTGATGACAGCCTCTGGGAAATAGCCGCTCTCGCGATATCCAGAACTTACCTCCTCTGTCTTTGGATCATGCCATTCGAGTGGGAATACAGGGAATCCGAGACGGTCACCGTCGCGCTTTGAGAGCTTACCCTTGCCTTCTGGCTTGAGAAGCAGAGGGAGATGCGCAAACTGTGGCATGGTGTCTTCCCATCCGAAAGCCTTATAGAGCAACACATGAAGCGGTGCACTTGGAAGCCACTCCTCGCCACGGATGACATGGCTCACCTCCATGAGATGGTCGTCAACGATGTTTGCGAGATGATATGTAGGCAGTTCGTCAGCACTCTTATACAATACCTTATCGTCGAGGATGTCGCTCTTCACGCGCACCTCGCCACGGATGAGGTCATTCACGAGAATCTCCTCGCCTGGCTCTATCTTGAAACGGACAACATACTGATTGCCGTCGGCGATGAGCTGGTCCACCTCCGTCTTTGAGAGAGAGAGGGAGTTACGCATCTGAAGGCGTGTATGGCTGTCATACTGGAAGTTCTGTATCTCGTTGCGCTTTGCCTCCAGTTCCTCTGGAGTATCGAAAGCGATGTATGCCTTGCCGTTTGCAAGCAGTTCGCCGACAAACTGCTTATATATGTCGCGACGCTCACTCTGGCGGTAAGGACCATGATCACCACCAAAGCTTACTCCTTCGTCAAACTTGATACCGAGCCAACGGAATGACTCGATGATGTATTCCTCAGCACCTGGCACGAAACGATGTGAGTCGGTGTCCTCAATGCGGAAGATAAGTTCGCCCCCATTCTTGCGGGCAAAGAGATAATTGTACAATGCAGTACGGACGCCACCGATGTGGAGAGCGCCTGTAGGACTTGGTGCGAAACGCACTCTTACTTTTCTTTCAGACATTATAGTTGTATGTAAGTTTTTATAAACGGCAACGGGCATAATATGCCCACATTACCTCATTTTCAGTGCAAAATTAATATATTAATTACATTTTAACGAACTTTTTACTGCATTTTCGCCTATAACCAAATTATTTTTTGTATTTTCGCAGTCAAAACATAAAAATTCCAAGGTTAATCATACAACATACAAGGTCTAAACATACAACAAGAAAAATGCCTAGCGTATATAATTCCAATGGAAAATTCTGGACAGTCCTGATGTCTCGCATAGCCTTTGTGGCACTCGTTTCTATTCTCATCATCTATTTCATGCCAAAGAGCAACGTGCCAAAGTATGACGTAGAGGTGGGAAAGCCATGGACCATGGCACCTGTTGATGCTTCTTTCGACTTCGGCATACAGAAGCCAGAGGAACTGTTGCAGCAGGAAAAGGACTCCGTGACGCGCCTCTTCATTCCTTATTATAACTATGATGACAAGGTGTCGCAGATACAGTTGAAGCGCTTCATTGCCAAGAACAAGGGAAAAGTGGAACTCCCCAGCTCGTTTGTCAATGCTGTGGTATATAGGATGGGAGAGATATATTCCATCGGCATTATAAACCAGGCTGACTTTGACCGCATGCGTGAGGATACCCTCGCATCAATAAAGGTTATCAACGGCAAGGAATCGGAGAGCAGGCGCTTGAATACGATGCTCACCCCGATGATGGCATACGAGGAATTCTTCAAGGATCCGCAGATGACGAATGCCAAGGCTCTGCTGCAGGAGTGCGACATCAACGACTACATAGTGCCAAACATCACCTATGACAGTCTGAAGAGCCAGAGCGCCCTTGACGACCTGCTGAAGCCTCTGACGAGCTATCTTGACATCGTGCAGTCGGGAGAGCGCATCATTGACCGTGGCGATATCGTTACGGAGAAGGTAAAGAGAGCCCTCGATTCATATACGGATATGATGGAGGCGAACATGTCGGCAAAGAGTAAGAGGACAACGATGCTCGGTCGTCTTATCTTCGTCTTCCTCATGCTTGGCGCTTTCACGCTGTACCTGCATCTCTTCCGCGGCGACTATTTCGAGAAGATGCGCTCACTGGCAATGGTATATGTGCTCATCGCAATGTTCCCTATCATCGTCTCGCTGATGGTGCAGTATGACATCATGTCCGTCTATGTGCTGCCTATGGCGATGCCGGCATTATTTATAAGGATATTCCTCGACTCCCGAACAGCCTTCATGGCACACGTGACGATGGTTCTCATCTGTGCCCTGCCGCTCACCGGACAGTTCGACTTCGTAATAACGGAGATAATGGCAGGCGTGGTGGCTATCTATTCGCTCCGCGGACTATCCAACAGAATACAGATATACACCTCCGCCGTATATATCACGGGTGCAGCCTTAACCGTATATTACTCGGCCCAGCTGATGCATCCAGGCGAAGAGATTGTTCTTACCGAGTCGCGTATTATGCAGTTTGTCTTCTCAGGCATCCTTCTCCTGCTTGTCTATCCTCTCATGTTCCTCATCGAGAAGGCTTTCGGCTTCACCTCTGCCGTCACCCTCTATGAGCTCTCCGACACCAACCGTGACCTCCTGCGACGCCTTTCAGAGGTGGCTCCTGGAACATTCCAGCATAGCACTACCGTGGGAAACATCGCAGCGGAGATAGCCTCACGAATAGGTGCCCGAAGCATGCTCGTGCGTACCGGTGCTCTCTATCATGACATTGGAAAGATGGAGAACCCTGTCTTCTACACCGAGAACCAGGCTGGCACCAACCCACATGACCGTATGACACCGAAGGAGAGTGCACAGATTATCATTGGCCACGTGAGCGAGGGCATCAAGATGGCAGAGAAAGAGGGACTCCCTGATGTCATCCTCGACTTCATCCGCACCCACCACGGCACCGGACTGGCGAAATATTTCTACATCACCGAGCAGAATGCCCACCCAGAGGAAGAAATCGACAAGGCTCCGTTCACATACCCTGGCGTCAATCCTTTCACCCGTGAACAGGCCATCCTGATGATGTCTGATGCCGTCGAGGCAGCATCGCGCTCACTGACGGAATATACCGAAGAGAACATCACCAATCTCGTAAACCGCATCATCGACTCGCAGGTCAACGATGGATTCTTCCGCGAATGCCCTATCACCTTCCGCGATATCTCCACAGCAAAGAAAGTCCTTATCGAGAAACTGAAGAGTATCTACCATACCCGCATCACCTATCCAGAACTCAAGGAAAGCCCCGTGGGAATAGTACGTGGAAAATAAAATAAAAATTGTAAATCGTCAATTGTAAATGGTACATGCCCCTCTTCTTTTCCTCCGTCGCATACGTCATTGCGCAGGTTTCGGCATACAGTCCCCAACAGACTATGCCTTCGTTCGCGAGGTGATATACCAGCGAACGCCCTACTATGCCTATGACGAACTCGACTCACAGTTTCCTGCTGCAGGGAAGAAGGAGAAATGGCAGGCACGCCTCCTCCATCGCGTGGCAAACCATGCCCAGACAGATACCATTGTCTATTTCGGGAAAAGCATCCCTGAGGCAGACGATATCGCCTTGAGAAAAGGATGCAGAAAGACAGCCGTCATAACCTGCGACAATCTCGAAGAACTATCCCTCCATGCCAGCCACGATGGCGTATGGATTATCATTCCCGATATTTACAGTAAGAATAAAAACGCATGGGAGCACCTTCAGACTTACCGCAATATCATAGCCTTCGACCTCTATCATCTCGCCATCGCCTTTGTTGACAAGAAGCGCTACGCAGAGGTGCATATCGTCAATCCATATTAATAATAAAAAAGAGTGCCGAAAGTTTGTGGAATAAAAATAAATTATGTACTTTTGCGGCGAATTTGAAAATTAACAGAATGTTAAACTAAAAAACTGATATAAAACTATGTATTGGACACTTGAACTTGCATCCAAACTGGAGGATGCCCCATGGCCAGCAACAAAAGAAGAACTTCTCGACTATGCCACCCGCAGCGGTGTGCCTCTCGAAGTAATAGAAAACCTTGAAGAGATAGAAGACGAAGGTGAAATCTATGAAACCATAGAAGACATCTGGCCTGACTATCCTACAAAGGACGACTTCTTGTTCGATGAGGAAGAATATTAAACTTAAGAATAATACTTAAATACTTAATAACCAACGATATAAACTAAATTTATTTGTTTGTATCGTTGGTTTTGTTGTTTAAAATCATTAGAGCTCATGTTGAAATTCTCTAAAACATATATCTCTTGCATGATGCTTTTGTTATTGCTTGGTTCTTGTTCAATACCACGAAATAATACTTCTACCGAGGAAGATGTGTTGAATGATTCTATGCAGAATGACAATAAGAGCGTTGTGCTCACCGCTATTTCTGCTGACCTTGCAGATATTAAGAATCAGCAGATGTTTGCCTATTCTGTGTATGAAAGGATAAACAAGGAGTATAAAGGAAATATGGTGTGCTCACCTCTTGGAATAGAGATGCTATACTCCATATTGAGGAATGGAGCACAAGGAGAGACATACAATGAGTTGGACAATGTCCTGGGCATCAGTCATGCAGAGGCAAGCAGCATGATGAAGGACATCGAACTTCCATCTGATACTACCGGCACTACGATAGATATGGCAAACCTCATTGCCGTGAATAAACAGTATTCCCTCAAACAGGCGTTTGCCTCCAGTGCAAAGCGAGATTATGGTGCAGAGATATGGTCAAAGCCTTTCAATGGGAAAGCCCTCGCAGACATAAACCAATGGATAGAGAAAAAGACCAGCGGAATGATACCCAATGGGCTTGACAACTTGGATGCAAGTGCTGTGATGAGTGGTATCAATACTATATTCTTCAATGGCAAATGGCAGAATCCTTTTGATGAAAGCAATACCAAACCAGCCGTATTCACCGATATTACAGGAAAGAAGTCGAAGGTGATGATGATGTCGCAAAAGGCACACTTCCGCTATATGAAGACGGAATCGTTTCAGACTCTCGTGATGCCATACAAATTGAGAGATAGCAAGGGAGCAAAGATGAAGAACTATTCCCTTTATGTTTTTCTGCCTCTTGAAGGTGAAGGTCCACTCAATGAAGAAAACAAGTATAGTTTCGCACCTATCATAAAATACCTAAAGACCAATATTTGGGGCAAATTCCAATTGGATTTGAAATGTTACGGGGCAACAGAGTTTGACAACAACACACCTCTTGTCAATGTAAAGTTCCCACAGATGGAAATTTCTACTGAGACAGATGTGGCATCCCTAATGAAGAGTCTCGGCGTAAAATCTGCATTCGAGAAAGAGGCGAACTTCAGCGGTATCTCCAAAGACAAGATTATGATTGATCAGAGTAAACAGAAAGCTGTGATACGCATTGACGAGAAAGGGACAAAGGCAGCTGCTATGACAAGTAGTACGTTTGCTATAGGAGGTATGTCTGGCATTCGCCCGAAGCAAGCATTTTTCTATGCCACTCATCCTTTTATCTACATGATAGTTTGTGAAGAGACCAACACCATACTCTTCATCGGTCAATACACTCACGGAAAGATAAAGAACGAAAGTGGAGAATGGGTGACGGACCATGACATCAGTGATGCGGAAGAGATTCCATTCCATGAAGATAATGAAAAAGCTGATATTGCTCCTGACAGGTGTCTGGTAGCCAATAAAGTCGAGGTTGAAGCTCATCATGATGCCAACTATGTATATGATGTTTGTGAGCGGATGCCAAACTTTCCTGGCGGAATGTCTCAACTGATGTCATACATAAAGAAAAATATCCGTTATCCTGTAGATGCCGTAAAAGATGGAACACAAGGCAGAGTGATTCTTACTTTCATAGTGGAGAAAGACGGACGCCTAACCGACATAAAGGTGGCGAAAAGCGTCAGCCCTTCACTAGACAAAGAAGCCATTCGCATGGTCAAGTCCATGCCAAGGTGGATTCCCGGAATGCAAGACGGCAAGAAAGTAAGAGCGAAATACACATTGCCAATATCCTTCAAACTGGATTAACAGCCATAAAATACTTATGTGTACATTGGATATACTTCATTCATAACATTATATTTTACAAGAACATGTATAGACTATACATATTTTCTGTTAAATAAACACAAACTGCAATTTTTATTTGTGGGAATGAAGAAAAAGGTGTAACTTTGCACTTGCAAGATGCTTCGCACCGTGAGCCAGCAAGCTGACACCCACTTCTTGCTGCGTGCGCGCTCGTGCACTTAAATTACTTGTACAGTGCCAACTGTACTTATTATAAATCACTAAAAACGTTTTGATATGACACACTTTATGGG
>JAZQOH010000066.1:0-2296 GCA_045627725.1 Prevotella sp.
TTTGCTTCTGCAAAAACAAGGCTTTATGATCACCCTAGAAATAGGCGCATAAACTGTTTGATTGACATCCAATGTATCTAGATAAGACATAAAGCATGGAATATAATAGTTTCTTGTTATTTTATCTCCATGAATCTGCACACTCTTCCATTCTATGCATTCTCCTCCTGATAAATGCGATTCAATAATAGTTTTCATGCGTTCTGACATGATAGGCCAAGCTAAACTATTTGGCTGATAATCAAAGAAGAGATCACTAACACCCCCAATTCTCAGATAATCTTTATCAGTCGCAGAATGTAATTCTAACGGAAAGGGAAGCATGCTTTTGCCCACGACATCGTGAATTAATTCATGTGAAACGGGGGTTCCTTCAGGCGCATATGCGATAGAAGAAACCTTTCTGTTGTTTATTGATATCCAATAGTAATTCATAATTATGATGGCGTAAGCTGAAGTCTGACGAGTCTATTAATTAAATGAGAATTTACATGATCGACAGGTAGTAATACAGCACATGTGAATCTCTATCGTAAATGAGAAACTTACACTCTTGTTCCTGTTTGCCTTGCTCGAAGAAATAAACGCCATCAGTAGCACAATCTATCCCTGATATTCGTTCAAGCCATCTCTTCTTGTTTTCTGGTCCTACAATTGGAAGCGGTTTTGCACCATGAGAAATCAGATTGTCAATGTCTTTCTGCGGCAATTCAACAGCCATTTTTATCTCAGTTTCGCCATCACCATTGCCATTCCATTGGTCCTTAAAGGAGGTCACGCTGTATTCTAACCCTTTCACATTGACTCCCCAAGTCTTTGAAAGAATGCGTTCTGGCGTCCTGGTGCAGGAAATAAGTGATAACAATATACCCAAAAGAAAGAGCTTTCTCATATACAAATCCGAATTTAGTAGCGTATTTCGCCTCGTTGTTTGAAGTCCCCCATCAACGATGGAGCAAGAATATACCCTTCATCAGGTTGATTCGATGTTAAGCGTATGATTTCAGCTTCTGTTGTAGCATATTCAGAGAGTTCGTCAAGAAGCTCATCTATCTGTCTTCTGAATTTTTGATAAGCCTGCTCGTCATGTGTGGTAACAACTTCATCAAAAAAAGCGTGTGTCACCTCTTTGCCGAACTGCTTTCCATCATTCAGGCACGTCATATACTGAATGGAGATTACGCCATTGTTTTTTTTCGATATACCCTCATTGATTTGAGATATAAATTGAGCTAAATTCCTTCTCGATATGCGGGTGGACACTTCACAGATATCCCAAATCAATTGGGCATATTTCAACTCTGTACTGTCGCGGATTATAAAGAAAGAATTACTCTTCTCCATCGCGGCACAAAAATAATACTTCTCTTGCAACCCTTTCTTCCAACCCCGTTTTGATTTCGGAATGTCAAGTGCCGACCAGAAACCAGTTGCAACTTGATGATAAAGATGCATATCTCTCAGCTTCTTCATATATGCTGAATCAGAAGCAACTCCCTGAAAATCATCGAAAGTTAGCTGAGCACCAGGCAGCCAAAACCGATGGGTCTCCGTATCGACTTGAGCGAAAGCGGTGGTAGAAATGATCAGAGCGAGTATTAGTGTTATTCTTTTCATAAAAGAATGATTTAACGCTGAAAAGTTAATCATTATTCGCACATGGCCAAAAGAAAAGTGTCTGCCTTTATGCCGATAAATTGGAAAATTTAACGGCCTAGCTGTATTGCTTTCCATACTATTCGCCAGTCTTTATCATTTGCATCAACATGATACGCATACTTGTTGCTATCCCTCGCTTTCAGAACTTCAACAGCAACATCCCTTTTCTCGGAAGATTCATTGGTTGGAATGGTGAATTCGACCTTGAAGACATCACCTTCATGTATGTGTTCATTAGGAAGTCCTATATTAACCATCTGCTGATCGAAGACAGCATTATCAATCAATACTCTGTATTCAAAACTCCACAATCTATCCTCAAAGGAGGTCCTTGTTTTTGGACCCGCTGTTACCTCAAAATAGTATGAACCTTCGGCATAGGGTATAGTAGCAACTTCACTGTTATCAGGAAAATTCACATCATAAATGTGCGCTATACATCCTGAAAACAGAAGGACTCCTGTTACTACAAGTATAAAGAACTTTTTCATATGTGCTGTTTTACTAAATTAGTCATGCGACATAAACGTATTGTAAGGAGGATACATATGTATCTGTGCCATCTCTTTTGTCGGAGGATATGCTAATCTAAAACCAAGAGTTTCAAGATCTTCCCGTGTAACATCGTAGCGAACCA
>JAZQOH010000067.1:0-65505 GCA_045627725.1 Prevotella sp.
TTGGCAGCGACAGTGACAAGCCTATGATTTCGTTGTCTCTCAACCTGCTATATGCCTTGCTGAAGGTATCTCCTGTCTGAGAGAATCCCAACTCGCTGCTCAGCGTCATTTGGATTCCACGGTTTGACTTTGCCTGTGCCAATGTCTTCTGTGCTTCAAGCATCTGCAGCTTCTGTTCAAGAGGATGTGATGAGTTTGTTATTGCCTTTTGCAACACATCGTCTGTGCTTATGATAACATCTGGTGTAGTGTATGGCGGAACAAGTTCTGCACTGGAATAATCTGTCACTCTCAGGAAAGAGAAAAGATCATACATTGCATCGTCAAGTGCAATCTTGTTCTTTGTGACCGCCATGCGTGCATTGAGCAATGACAACTCCATCTGGAGGACTTCACTCTTTGTGGTAGTGGTAAGTTCAAGTCGTTTCTGTGCCATCTCATAGAGTTTCTCGCGGTCGCTGACCGTAGCGAGGCTCTGTTTGTAATTTGATTGTGCCGAAAGGACATTGAAGAACAGCCCAGTAACCTTAATTGTCACATCCTGCATGGAAGTGATATATGTCCGCTCTGCTATCTGATACTCAACAGGTGCGGTTCTCTTCTCCCATTTTAGGGAGTTGAATGAGCGCAATGGTTGTGTGTAGCTGATACGGAGAGGTTGTGATTTGTATGTTTTCTCTTTGTAAGTGAACTGATCAAGACGATAGAGATACGACTGTAGGGAAACCTTACCACCCGTAGCTGCTATCTGCTGATCCATTGACAGCGTGACAGAGTTCGTCATCGTATTGTTGTTTACCTGATTCACACGTCCCGTCTCATAGTCGCGCGTCTCAATGACAGAGTGATTGAAACCGCCAAGTCCACCACTGAGGTTCAGAGAAGGAAGCAATTGTGCCTTGAATGTCCTATACTGCCAGTAACTGCCCATAAAGCTGTATCTCGCTATTTGGGCATCGAGACTGTTTTCCTGCGCTATGGTGATAGCGTTGGAGAGTGTTAGCTGTTGAGCAGAACATATAACACTAGTCAAACACAGAAATAATGTAACGATATGATGGTAATAACTACTCATAGAATTATACTTTTTAGTTTCTGCCACAAAATTACAGATACATTGAAATCCGCATATAACACAAAAGTGTATATTTGAAATGTAACGTTCCAAATATACACTTTTGTGTAAAGGGTTGCCTAATATTTACTTATAATTTGTGCACTTTTCTTCATTTCTCTTGTCGCTGGAGATTCAATTTTGGGTTTTAATAATAATACTCGTTTTGCCAACTCTTTTGCATTTCTAATCTCACCGTTATCTTTGTACATCATCATCAACTGATACAATGGATAAATACGATTCGGCATAATACTAAAGGCTTTATTATAAGATTCTTCCGCTAGATTAAAATGCGACATATCACGATAGTTGTTACCCATAAGGACATAGAACATTGGATCTGCGCTGCATTTGATACCTTTTCTCAATATGGCATTGCTATCATTATATCGTTTTTGCTCTCTTAGAGCCTTGCCAAAATCAAAAAGGAATTCAGGGTTGTCGTTTTCTAAGGGGAGCAACTCGTAATAATCCTTGATGAATGCTCGGTCATGAAATCCTCTTATCATTGTATAATCGTTGTCTGCTTCATAGCTTTCCTTCACTAACTTGTACGTTTGCCATGCAAGAGATACGAGAAGGCACGAAAGAAGTATTATCTTATAACGTCCTAAGTAGCAAAATCTTCTGCCATTTGTAGATTCGCTCCATGCGACAATAACAATAGCAATTATCTTGTAAGGTAACAAGTCGAAAGGATAGGAGAACATCGAGAATAGTATTAACGATGACATACCGTAAAACAATGGTTTGCTATTTATGTAGAGTGTGGTTAAAACTAAAACACTAAGTGTTATAGCTAGCAATGCGCCTATTATTCCTTGCTCAACAAGTATCTTCACCAATATGTTGTATGCATTATCTGTAACTCCAGCAGAGGACAAATCTACATTTCGTTCGTAAAGTATTGACATGCCTTCTGCAAACGCATTACAAAAACCACCTATGCCAACTCCAAACCATGGGCTGTCAAACAACGATGCTATAGACGATTGCCAAATTATCATCCTACCATCAGCTGACCCTTGCTTTATAAAATAGAATCCAAGACATACAAGAATCAGAAGCCCCCATACCGCATATCTATATTTCCAATAGTATTGTCTGGAAAGCCACAACACTATTAGGGCAATGCTGAAGAATGCTGCCCGACTCCATGTTGCGGGAATAACCATTGCCATAACAATAACCATAATTGCTACAATGTGTCTCCATTCCAGCTTAGCAATAGTCAGGAATAACATCTTTACTTTCCCATGAAACTTTTCAGGAATCTTCTTCATAAATAATGCATTAGGTATATCCTTTACGACAAGCCTATTTGACATATCTTTCAAGGTACTCAAACCTACAACAATTCCTATCATCAAGTAAGCAGAATAAGGTCCGGGATTCTGAAAGCTACCTGTAAGAGCATACAAACTATTACGGCTCGTTTCTATACCGTATATCTGCAAAACTCCGATCCATGCCTCATAGCATCCCAAAGCGAGAATGCTTCCAATGATAATCCAAGCAGAAATCTTTGTCCTGTCGAAAGCAACACGTAGTCCAGCATATAGAAGGAATAATTCTGTAGCCTTCAAAAACTCTATACGACAAGACCATTCATTTCCTATCCATGTTCTGCCCAAATAATATGCAAACCATGTAATTGCAATTACATCGGAAATGGACAATTGAAATTTCGTCTTTCTACATATCGTTGAAACAACTCCCAAAAGCATTAGTGCAGGAATAACATAGAATATCCATAAATCACATTTAATCCACCGGACTTCTACTGCCATAACCGTAGCCAGCATCATTATCCAAACAATGCCAGTCCTTACAGTCTCACTTCCTGATTTTCGTAATAATCCCATCATTAAATAAAAGTTCCTTTTTTATGTTATTCTTTCAGAATCAACGAATATTTGTACTAATGACTATATAATACATAGAATATGCATTGTTTCTTGAATCGATATGAATTTCTATTACTTTTCCTAGAATTCCTCTTCTGGTATCTTTCCAAATTTCTTTTCAAACCTAGACATGAGCAATTCTTTGATTTTCTTATTGGTAATGGGATTACCAACAAGAATTGCCTTGTCATTTTCGTCAAGAAGAAAAGTATGATACATTGTTTCAGATGGAATGTGTGGATTCCTTTGTAAGAAAGTATTTGCAGAATCAATAAATATTGTCTGAGGTATCAATTTCTCAGAAAACAGATGCTCAAGATCTTTCTTCGCATTACTTCCTGGAGTTAATATTATGACGTTGTAAAACTCATTGTTAGAAAAGTCTTCCATATGAAACAAGAAATCGTTTATCTTAACTTTTTGCAAATAGCATGACGAACACGATGCAGAATCAATATAGTGGATTAATTTGTATTTAGCATTTTTCCATGGAGAAACCTCCAGAACAGAATCATTCGCCCAACAATCCATCAGTTCATATGGAATAGTTGTCTTTTCTGATTGCATCGCTTCTATATTCTGAAATTCTTTCTCATGCGAATTACATGCGAAAATGACAACACAATATGCAAATAACATGAAGATTCGTGACTGTCTCATCATATTTTTTTTGATTTTTTTAATAGTTAAGAGTTTCCCACCCTTGCAAACATAATAATTCTCAATGCGTAAGAGTGGGAAAGATCATTTTTTTTACATATCATCCAAATCATATGAGTAAATAAATGGCTCAGAAGTGTCTTCTGAATAGTCAGAAATAAGATATAGAGTATTATTATCTTCCGATAACATTATATTCTGTCCATATTGGTCAAGATGAATAACCTGCTGTTTTACTCCATCCCAATCGAATACCTCTATGGTATTGCCGAAGATAAATGGATTTTTCCATTCTTCCAATTTTGTTCCCTTGCCATCAGAATCTCTTAAAAGCACATATATCCTATTTTCATCAGCACAGCAAGCCAATACTTCTGTTGACCTTTTCTCACCAAAAGAATCAGAATACAAACGGCTTATTATCTTCGTTGTTGTTCCATCAAAAGTAAAGATGAAGGCATTTCTTATATAATTATTCTGATATAAGTACTTACCCTTCTTATTTCCCAGAATGTAGCTATTCTCAGTAAAGAGTTTATTCTTTTTCCTGTCATCGCATTTCATCTCATCAGCAGGCCAGTAGTCAAGAGTGGAAACTTTTTGATTTTTGAAGTCAATAATTGAGAATATATGTTTAATGTCATCGTATGGGGTTCCTGCAACAAGGATAGTAGAATCTGACAGGACAATAAAATTTTTGCTGTTCGGACTAAATAATGGCATTTGCTTTAAATCAAATCTCTCCCATTTCGCTTTGTCTTTTACAGCAGGAATACTGTCTCCATGAGGAATTTTTACTAATGAGAGATATTT
The DNA here is from genome assembly GCA_045627725.1 of Prevotella sp. GTDB lineage: Bacteria > Bacteroidota > Bacteroidia > Bacteroidales > Bacteroidaceae > Prevotella. Next base: position 4,498 of record JAZQOH010000067.1, read on the forward strand.
TGAACCCGTCCAGGAACGATTTAATACATGCAGCACTCGATCATTACTTATAGACATAATCATATACCCGAACTCATCATGCCCGCTTCCAGAAGCTAAGAGTCTGTCTGCTTTCTGCCATTTTCCGTTAGAGAGCTTGCCGCCATGAAAATCCATATTCCACGCATATAATACATCTGCACACAAAACTTTGGGTCCCATATACATATTGGCAGTATCAATCTTAACTTCTTTCCCTTCAATGAATACCTCGTTTATTGCAGAATCAGAATGTTCGGAGCAAGAATATAATAATGTTACAAAAAATAAGACTATATAATAATGAATCCTTTTCATAAGAACGAAAGTATGTGGAGGTTCTGTACCCTGTACAAGAGGTGAATCCTGAAAAGACACAGAACCTCTTCTTAATTTGTAATCAGTGATTAATAGAGTTTTTTGTTATATGCTAATCCGCATACTCCATGGATGGAGCCGCAATCATAGTAACAACTTTCATATGCACCGAATCCACACTGTGACTCAACACAATCTCCTAAACTCTCACCTGCTGTTAATGCCTCTACATTCTCAGCAATGAACATGTACACTCCAGGCTGGTTTACAGCATTGTATGCCTTGAAACCACCCACTCCAGCGGCTACCATACAAACGGCAGCAAGCATAGTCTTCATGATTTTCTTCATTTTTTTGAAAATTAAGTTGTATGCCTACTCTTTTATAGATTTTCGGCTTCCTCTACAATATATTACGCGTAATAATCTTTTTAACAAATATAGTTTACAATACCTATAATATATTCCTCTGGAACAAATCCCCAGTAACGAGAATCAAATGAATCAAGAGAATAGTCTCCACAAATGTGATAATAGTTATGCTTGAACGTATGATGTGTTATAGGTTTCCCATTAGCATACACCATATTCATTTTCCAATCACATTGTATCTTACAGCCTGTTTCCCACTCTAGTATCTTGTGATATACTGTTGCTTCATGAGGTGTAATAGTGATAATATCGTTCTTGCGAGGTATATATATAGGTCCCCAATTCAAAATGTTCCATTTAATTTCTGACGTATGACGTGGAGCAACGTCATAGACTCCATAGCGTTTCAATTCCCTTTCTGATTTTTTATGTAGCTGTTTTTGGCGACCTTCATGACCTAATAAATGGGGATAGTTGTTATTACGAATGTACCCATCAACAGCACTTATAGTATCACCTGGCAAGCCAACTACACGTTTGCAATAAACATGATTGATGCGAAACGAAATCTTGTCTTTGTGGATCGGGAAATTGAAAACTACTATATCATTGTGTTGTATTTTCCTGATTCCTTTCATTCGAAAGCATTGTAGTTCCTGTCCTGCTTGATTAAAATTATAATCTGTATAAATACGTGGTCCGATAATTAATTTGTTCACAATAACTTTACTCCCTGGTTGGATGGTAGGAGTCATTGATGATGAAGGTATTGTGAAGTAGTCAAATATAAACACACGAACAATTAACCACAATATGTATAATGTAATCATTGTGGCTGTACCATAAAATACATTTTTTGTTATTTGTTTAACCTTGTTCATATATTTGATGTTGTTCTTTTCCTCGTAGCTCTAACTAAATAATAGACATTTGCTATGGACAGGATGAAGAGTAATAGACTTTTCAAGAATGAGGTCGTTGGCGAAAAATGTATTAATTCTCCGAAACAACCACAACTCTCTATACTTCCTAACAGACTAGGCATGAATAGGTTCGCACCTGTCAGATATACAAAAAACAGCAGCATTGCAAGATATATCAAACTACATGCGAATGCCATTCTGTTCCATAGTGACACTAAAGCAACAACCCCTTCAACAACGCAAACGAATATTGCGATTTCTAAAGAATAACTATGAACCCATGTTCCTATATATACATCTCCATATAGTTGCACTTCTTGTTCAAATGCCTTTATACTGAATGCCTTGAGTAAGCTTGACAACAGGAAACAGGTAGATAGTATGTATTTGATTGATCTTTGTATCATTTTTATTCGTATTTTGCAATCATTCTTCTGCTGAAGGCTGATTTCCAAGGGTAATTTATCAAATGTTTGAATCGTGAGCCTTTTCGTGATGTATATAGAAGGACTAAGTGGTCTTTGTTCTCAGGGTTGTCGTGCAAAGTGAGAGTAATGTCATCTTTCGATTTATGTTCTTCGTTGTTTCTTATTCTTTTTACAAGATCACCCACTAATGGATTTGTAAAATCCTCACCTACAAGGAAAATATTCTTCTCCGATAGCATTTTATGTGTTACTCTCGTATCTGGAATCATAGGCATCCTTGGCAATCCGTTGTCTTTATCCAAAGGCAGCACAGAATATAGATATACCTCATATTCTTCTCTAATACTATCTACCAGTTCCTTGTAAACAACAGATGTGTCACGTGCATTATATACATAAACAAATGGTTTAGAATAGAATTCTGATATCGTAGTGTCTTTTGGAGGGAATGAATAGCGAAGATGCTTTCTATTCTCCTTGTGTTTGTCAAGAAAATACTCACAAGCATCCCGACCTACTATGAGTCGATGATAGCCATGGAAACCGAGTCCAGTGTTCCTTTTCATTGTTAGTTTATATGGTATATTGTACTTCTCACAATCTTTTACCAAGTCGGCATACATGCTGGCTGGACTATGAGTATCAGCAGGATCACCAAATATAAGTATCGGAACATTTCCCAAATTTCTTATCATAGTTTCCGGTGCACATGCTATATCCACATTGTCTTTATCATTTCTTTTATATACAGGAGCATAAAGTGCAATAGCAGCAAACAGATCGGGATTTAACGTTGCAAATTTCAAGGCTCTATAGCCGCCACTGCAGTTTGCGTGAAGGTAGATGCGATTTTCGTCAATATTGTAATGTTCCTGTACATCAGCTAACGCTAGTTTCATTTCCGCTTCTGTAAAAGGTATCATGTCTTCATTGAGCATCATCCTTGCTTCTGGCATTATTATGAACATGTTGTACTTGTTCGCTACTGCTTGCATGTCATTCACCACAAATTGGTGTGCTATCTGCGGACTAAAATACAGATGATAACGCTTTTCACTGCAAGGACGCATAACAACCACCAAAGGATATTTCTTGTTCTTGTCAATGGAATTAGGAGTAACCAGAAGATACCTTTGAAGGCAACCGTCAAGTTCAGAGCGATAAGTTATAAACTTGAAATTGTTTTCGTTGTCATCATTGCCGTATGTACCGTTCAGGTGTGCGAAAATATGCTCCAACTGATATGTTACCCATGGAAATTTGAATGGGTACCATGGCTCCTCGCGCATTTTTCCTGTTATCGTATTTAGTTTCCACAATCTGTATAGAAGCTGATCTATTTCGTCGGCGCGAGGATGTGTATCCGGTAACGAATCACGTTGTGATTTGAAATAAATCTCTATGCCTTCAAAGTTGCCATTCATTACGGGTTGGCGTACAGTATCACCTTCTATAACCATATTGCAGAGATAGGTGCAATTGGCTTTGAATCCAGGAATATAGTAAGAATTCTTATCCTTCTGAAGAACGGTTTCTACAACATTATTGCCATTGACATCTTGAAAAAAGAGTTTGATGGGAGAATCTGTAATATTCCAATGGTTTTCTGTTATACTAATCGTATCGTTCTTTATAATTGGATAGATTATATTACCAGTATGTTCTTCTGCATACATCTTTGCAACGCTAACACTATCATACAGGGTGGCTTCGTACCAGTAATCACCTTTGCCGCCTGTAACCCTGACAACGAGATCATTCTCTCCAGGCTTTAAACTTACAGGTATTATGTACAATTCTTTGAATCCCTTATCTGTTAAGGAATCACCATTCAGATACTCTGTGTGCTCCATCTTTGTATTTACAAGCAGATACATATTCCGAGGTCTTTCCACCTGAATTTTACAAGACAGATATGTTACCAGACTATCAAGAACTTTTGTTGTATCTGCCACATTGATGTTAAATACCTCCTTCAAGTCAAGTTGACCATATTTGGGCATATAATATCCATTGTGCCACAGTTTTTTGTTAGAACTAGATGATTTAAGCAGGGACAACGTGTCCGAAAGATATATGGAAGTACGGGACAGAGTGGAATCTTCTTTTTCTGTAAAAGTTCCCATGACATTCCACACCGTAATTTTTTCTATAACAGAATCTTGCTCTGATTTGATTACTACAGAATAAGACTTGTTATCATTATTGATACCGCATGAATTGATCATGCATATACAAAATAAAGTAAATACTATATTGATTTTATATGCTAAGTTGTTCATATGTGAAGTTTTAAATTGTTAGATAGGAATACCTGTTGTAGTAATACGACAAATCTGATTTCAACGAGATTATTGGAATGGTCTCCGAATTAAGATAGATTTTTGATTCCGCCAGTTGTCTGGTTTTCATACCAAGTATATTCATTACTCGAAGCAATTTGCTATCGGTTTCTGCTATCATGCAGCTATTCCCCTCATCTTTAACAATAGGTGAAATAGCCAATGCCATAAGCCGTTTGAAAAGTTCCACTGATTTTTTACCCATATTCTGGCTTATAGCGAACCTTCCTACATGCCAATAAATGGTGTCGGGCTGGGTGTATAAAGATTTTGAAGGATCCACACCAAAAATATTCTTTATCGGGAGTATGTCTGACTTGTTCCACTTAAAAACACGAATGCAACCAATAAGTTTTCCCGACAAATCACGAACGATATACAGCAATTTGTTGCGGTATGTGGACTCTTCTTTATAGACCTTGTTAATGTCATAATACAAAGATCTTGTGTTTTCATCAGGGGCGTGTTGCATACGATTTTCTCTTACTACAAAATCTGCAATTTCATAGATATTGCTATCATCTACAGATAATGTAATAGAATATGATTCATTTTTGAAAATTAATTTTTCCATACCTTTTGTTTTTGTTGCAAAAGTAGTATGGTTGTCAAAAAGAGTGTTAACACTTTTGTGTAATACCTTAACAAAACGTAAATTTTATACACAATTGTGTATTGTTTTTTGCTTGTTTTCTAAAAATATATTAACTTTGTAGTTATAAAAAAGAGTTACATATGTCAACCAATATTGCAGATTTCTTTTTGCCTTCAAATTCTGTGTATAACATTACAGAAAATGATTATGCTAAAGTGGATGTACTTCTTAATGCAATAAAAGCTTTTGCAAGGAGTACATATAAAAGTGTGTATATTATCGATTACTTTAAGAAGAATTTTCTTTATGCTTCAGATAGTCTTGCGTATATATGTGGTGAAGACCGAGATAAAATTCTAGAGTACGGCTATAATATATATATAAAGAAAGTTCCAGAAGAAGATCAAAAGATGTTGTTGGAGATTAATGCGGCGGGATTCAAGTTTTTTAATAACATCCCTAAACATGAAAGGTCAGAATATACAATCTCTTATGACTTTCATATAATTAATGAGGGTAAGAAAAGATTATTCAACCATTGCCTTACTCCAATGCTAATGACTGAAGATGGTAGAATGTGGCTTGCTCTATGTACATTTTCTCCATCTGCCAGAAAAAAGACTGGATATGTAAGAATGCAGAAGAACGGTGAGAGCATATACCATGAATACAACTTGTTGATGCATAGATGGGAAGAGAAGAGGGTTGCGCAACTAACTGACCATGAACGAGAAGTACTTTTGTTGTCATCGCAAGGATATACGATGAATGAAATTTCTGATCGACTATGTAAATCCATTGACTCTGTCAAGTCGTACAAGCGTACTCTTTTTGCAAAATTAGATGTAAAAAATATTGCAGAAGCCCTATCGTATGCCTCAAACTACAGATTGTTTGACGGACGCTAATACTAGTGAGGAACTTCTTCTAATATTGTAGACATATAGAATTTGGGGAACGAACGAACTTGACGCCCCGTTGCAAGGTTGAACATTGCATTTACACAATGACTCGCAGCCAGCCATGAACCGATGGACAATTGTGGTGGTGGCAGTGTTCCTGATTCCATTCCGTATCTGTCGATAATGTTTTTGAACCATTCAACTGGGATGTTCCAGAACTGAAAATGCCTCAATATATATCTTGCCATGGATAATTCAAAATTTTTGTAATCATCCGAAATCTCAGTCAACTGATAACCATTAGGTTTCACTATTGTCAAAAAACCTGCCCATCCAAAATTATATGGATGTAGAACAGGTATTTGCATGTCAGAACAGAGTTTATCAAAAACGAAAGGTAAATCGCTTTGAAAGTCAAGAGCATTTATTGCTATGTCATGTTCTTTCAGCAACTCATATACATTGTCTTTTGTTATATAAACGTTGTGACATGTTATTTTTGCCGTGGGGGTTATTTTAAGAAGCCTTTTCTTAAGTGTCTCAGCTTTGAATTTTCCTATGTCACTTTTTACATAATTTTGCCTGTTTAAATTACTTTCCTCAACTTTGTCTCCATCAACAATAGTGATATGTTCAAAACCGAAGCGAAGTGCACACTCCGCTATTATGCTTCCAATACCAGCACCTCCAAGGAATATGCGAACATTTTTAATTACTTCCTGTTCTTCCTTGGTTACATATAATCTATTTCTGCTATATCTTTCTTCCATGTGTTCTTTTTGGCAGCAAAGGTATTAACAAAATACAATATAAAAAAACAAAATCATAGTAAAGTGTCCTAGTATTCAAAAAAAATACACTATTGTGTAAGAGATATACAAAACAAAACGTTACAAACCTGTATTATTATGGATGACTGTACTGAAATGAACGTATTTTGAGGTTATAAATGACATGCTCAAGAATGTTTCCAATTCGTCCACTCTTGACATCCTTCCATTAATAATTTCATAACGAACATTGAACATAATCTCTGCACTTTGGGAATATCGCTTGTTTTACGGTAAGATTAAGGCATAGCAAGGATATGTCGCAGAGAATACCAAACAGCAAGTTTTATTCTGATTCCATAGTTGAACTGAGGAAGTGGATAGAATTCCACCGATAAGGACTATTCGTAAAGAAACCGTTATCTTAACAACATCCAATAGACAAGCATTCGTTCTTATATAAATACTTGCGCCAAGATGGTATTTGTTATGTTTAGTAACTACACACAGACTATACTGAGTACAAGTCAAAATGATTCATGATAACATAAGCGTTATCTTACTTTCTATGAGTATTTTTGACAAAGGAGGGTGTTCAAAAATAAACACCCTTCTTTGCGAGATAATTATTTGTTGTACTACTGATGTTTTTTATATAACCTATGGTTTATATTAAGATATAATAACTACACCCTATAGGTCACGACACCCATAATTTTATCAAAGGAATGAGGCTTAGATGATTTTATATCTTTTCCATTTTTATCGTATCGATAGGTATCAAGTAAATCTAAATTTTCACCTGTGTATCCACGGAATTCTCTTATTTTATACTCGTCTTCATCTGAGAGATAAAGAAGTAGAACATCATCTGCATTTATTTGAGATTTAATATCCTTCTTCTTGTCAATCGGCTTAACAAGCCAATGTTCACCATCGTTTATACCACGTGGTTTCATGCAAGTTCCATGAATTTCTATCCTGTAGAAATCTCTACTGTCAAGTCTCTGGCCAGAATGTATAAAGAAACATGAATTTATCTTTCTGTTGTACTTACGTAATTCATCTGGGTTAGATTCCCCCACAGCACCGGCTTCTGTTGCCCAAAGCATTTGTACATTAGAGATAGAAGCATAATAATATATAGTACATATTGCAATAAAGACTATAAACAAAAAAAATATTGTAAGCATAGTATATTATATTATTTTTTTCTTGGTTTGACTGTTGACTTTACAATTTTTTCTACTTCAGATGCATTTAATACACTAAATTTCATCCACCATAAGCCTATGACGAATATTAAATGGAGGAAATATGAAAAACCCTTGCATGACAAAGGAATAATGAAATTTGCATAGCCACATGGATCCAACGAAGTATGCCACATAATACCCAATACAAGCATTATTAGTCCGAAAGGGGTTATGAAGTCACGAAAATCAATTGGTTTTACTACATTGCTGTAATCAAAAGCCAGCATTATTACTAATCCCAAATTAACAAACATAGAAAGGAAACCTCCCTGTTGACACACAAACGAGTCAACAAGTGATACTCCTGATGAAACGAATGCCTCATAGAGCTTTGGATAGGTAAAAAACGTCATAAACAATACCCAAGCGGCCGCATTCTTTGCATTCTTTGGATATTGATGTATTTTATTTATAAAACTCATTTTCTTGTAAGAATTAAAACTGAATTGCAAAGTTACATTACTTTTTTCTAAAATAACGCAATCTTATGTTATTTTATTGTTTACAAGATAAAATTAACAAAATTTATAATAGAACTGCCGTTTTTTTGATTAAAATATGCAGATTTTATATAGTCTATGAGAAGTGAGGGGCTTTTCCTGTAGGACTTGTTGTTCAGAGCTAAATGAATCCCTCAATATGAACATTCAACCCATCTTCCAACAACGTCTCATGCTACTCTGTCAACGGCAATGTCAGAACTATATATATATATCTTGATGGATATTATATTGATAATGGATTAAGTAAGTGATCAAAATTATTTTTATAATAGATGTGCTCTATTTGGAAGCAGATTTTGTGCTTACTTCGAAGGAGCGTAGCGGGCTACGTGACTGAGAATAAGTGCAAAAGATGCGACAAAGAGAGTGCATCTATTACAAAAATCACTTACTTGAACATTGTATAAATAATTTTGATTACTTACTTACATAGAAATGTATTAATCCAATAGTTAGCATGCGTAAACTTTACCTCTTGTTATTAAACAAGAAAATGATGACATTGCTTACCTACAGAAAGATGATCCTTCTGTTATTCAGCCAACAGCGAAATGGAAGAAAATTCCCAAGGTAAAGTAGAATGAATACGACAAAATCGAAAAGACGAAGAAAGAAATAGAGCGCGTTTCATACACTCAAGTGTTCAGAAAGAATAAGTATGGGGTGAGCCCTGTCAAAAATGTCACGCTCTGCCAAATTGACACTATCCACCAGTACATTATCTTCCACTTTTGGTTTTTTGTAACGGAATACTCGCGCATGCGCGTAGCGATTTGGTATAAGTTTTGCTATAATTATTATTGTGAAGCAATAGTGCTCTCACGTTATATAACAAATTAGAATGCCTATGGCGAAAATTTACTTTGAGATGGCAACTATGAGTTGCGAGTGGTTATCAGTTAAAGAGGAGGTGATAAGATGACAACGATTGAAGGCCTATTTAAAGACATGCTGGCTAATATTGAGCTTACTTCTGCTCAAAAGGATGATGCAAAGACAAAGTACTCAGGAGTAGTTGATTGTCTCTCTCGTCATTTCAATGGACGTAATAGAATTTGCCATGACCAGTATCTGTTTGGTTCCTATAAGACCAAAACTGCTATACGGCCTTTGGAAAGCGGATCGGACGTAGACGTATTGTTTAAGATTTCCGAGGAGAAATATAAGCAATATGAAAACAATCCTGGTGGTCTGCTACAGGAGGTGAGAAAAGCACTCAAAGACACTTATTCAACAACTGATAAGATAAGTGCTTGGGGTAAAGTTGTTCTTGTTGCATTTAAAGATGGAACACATAACGTTGAGGTGCTGCCAGCTTTAGAAAATGAAGATGGCACATTCTGCATACCTAATACGTCGGAAGGTGGGTATTGGGAGGAAGATTTCGATCCAAGGACTCAGGTCGATGCGTTCGATGAGTCAAACGGTGAAACTTGTAACTTGACACGTGAACTCACCATGCTTGTGAAACGATGGGGCCGTAATATTACCACGTTGAACTACAAGTCGTTCCGAATAGTAGATGATGTCATAGACTTCTGTAGTGATGTTTATCCTAAAGGAAGAGGAGAAGTTCAGTATGATGAAGTAATGACACAGTTTATTACCTATATTAAGAGTCATCAGGACAAGGATCATCTCAAGTCAATCTCTAACCATATCGAGACTGCTCATAGCCGTGCAACCAAAGCACTCCAGTATCGTAAAGAAGGCAAGTACATCAATGCATCTGAGGAGTGGATTAAGATCTTTGGAGATATGTTCAAGAAGGCAACCGAGGATGAACCACAGAAAAATGAAGCAAGAAAGTTTACTGCTGCAGCAAGTCCATGGTACAATTAACAAATAATGATAAGAGTTGGCTCAGGGATAATTACCCTGAGCTGACTTTTAATGAAACAACGAATACAATTAAGGGCTCGTTGGCATTCTCTTTACAGTACTGCGAGGGAAAAACCATCTCGGATAAGTATGACATAGAGATATTGCTCAACGAGCAGGATTATTCGCTACTGCCTGTGGTTAAGGAGGTGGGGGGTAAGATACAACGCTATGCTACTATAGCAAATATCAGACAAGATCAGTTACATCAATATGAAGATGGGCGAATGTGTATGGTACGACCTGATAAGGTTGAGCAATGGTATGTTGACGGTTTTGACTTTAAAACATTGATACATCATATTGAAACACATCTTTATTGGGTGACGTATACTGCGCTTTATGGAAAAGAGCCATGGCCAGGAGAACCACATGGCGGAAATTACATTAACAACAGTGAAAAATGGAAGAAGCAATAAAAACACAATACAGACTGATAGAGGAACGATTCGTCAAAATTGCATGGACGCATAAGATACAAGAGGTACAAGGCAATTTATATCTAAAGAAACTCCAGTGTCAGAAGAAAACAATGGCAGTAGTCAATGCACTGACAACTACCTCTGCAATTGCTACGGTTTTATCAAATTTTGATATAGAATGGCTGATGCCTGTCATTACCGCAGCATTGGCGGTTTTGTCATCATACTTTACATTTCGTTACAAAGATGGCACCCTAGAGTCACTCGCAAAAGCGAATAAACTGTATGCAGCTAAATGTCGAACTCTTCGTAATGCATACGAATCGTTATTGGCAGACGTCATGTCTTGCAGAATTACAAATCTTGATGAGATTGCTGAAGCTCGAAAAGGTCTGGAAGATGCAGAGAATGAATTGTTTTGTGGTGCAGTTGCTCCGCATACGACTGAAGATGCAGTGAAAATTGCAAGCAAAGCATTGAAACAAGATCGTGAGTCTCAAACAGAGGAGGATGAAATCCGATCAATTGTTCCTAAAACATTACAGGTAATATGATGGACAAGAAACAAATACAGCATCACATTGCAAGAGTTGCATACAAGGTCTGGTATGGAGCAAAATTGAATTTTTGGACATACGACATCGTGATTAAACTTCCTCCTTACGTCTCTTTTTTCTCATTAGTAATAGGTATATTGGGATTGTCTTATCCAGAGATGGGAGAAGATCTTGTTAGGTTTATGTCAGTGTCTATATTGATTATGGGTATTATCAGCTTTTATGTAGAGCGGTTTGATGCTGATAAACATAAGACAATGGGGATCAAGAATGTCAAGCAACGAAATGAACTTCATACACTCTATGAAGAGATGAATAGTACCGAGAGTCGAGATAAATGGGGGCAAATCGAGAATCGTGTGAAGGAAATTGAGAAGGATTATAGCGATACAGCTATTCCACGCCAAATTACGTTTGCACATTGCTATGCCCACTTTAAATTTTTCTCTTCTGAACACAAGTGGATTGATGAACAGTTGAATTTTAAATGGCATAACAAAATACCGCCATCAGTGAAGATTCTTGTGGCAATGATTGGAATATCTCTTGCTCTGCTTCTTCTGTTGATCTTCACCTGTCCTGCTTTTAATGTTTGGATGAGCGACCTTTTCAGCGTATGCGAATGCGACAAATAACATATGTTTTTTACAGCAAGAATATTAGTGACGCAATAGATTTCGCTTAATTACATATTTTATTTAACAATTAACCATTTACAAGTGATCTTTGTTTTTTTGATTTAAATTGATTGAGTAATTTTGCAGTTAACTTGAGAATTTCTGCTCCTTTTATAGTCACGAATGCTGGGACAGAAGTCTTTACATCATATAGCGTATGCATCTTAGCTCCACTTTTTCCATGATGAAGTTTGGCCCACCAGAATACAGACAGGCACAATGAGATTGTTGAGGAATCAAATGCATATACGTTATTGGTCAGGAAGAAATCCTTCATTCCTGTTCGTTTAGCGCGAGCTATTGATATTAAACGGTTGGCAAACTCTTCGAAGATTCTTACATCACGGATTTCATTTGCCTTGCTAAGGTTGCTTCGAGTTACACTCTTCCCGAATCCAAGATGCTTGAATGCTTTCTGATGGGGAGCCAATGATATAATCAGGTCTCTCATGCTTTCACTGTTTGTTAGTTGACCGAATATCAGCACCAGCAGATGGTCCCAACATGTAAAAGACTTGACGTACTTGTTGCCTTCGTACTTTTTAACTAGTCATTTGAAGTAATCTACTGGCAGAAAATCTACTAACTGACTGAAGATGTATTTACCTTGGTTCATATACTCATTTTGACACTTTGCCCGAATTTGCTACCGTTAGATTACAAAGTGAAAGCAGTGCAAAATTAAACATTTTCAAAACTGGGGAGAAATATTTTCTTCGTAAAGTACTGTATTTACTGATGTTTTGAGAATATGTTAATGATTTTTAGTGGACATTAGTGTTACGCACATTATATGTTTCCTGAATATCTTTACGTCCACAAATGAAATAAGGATTAAAATCAGATAAATATGTTAATAAATTGTTAATTGCATGTAAACAAATCTTAATTAGGGTTTGCTTCAAAAAAACATCATAACATCCCTCTTTTCTTAATACATAGTGAACCTTAAGCAAATTGAAAAGTTTGGGAACATCGTGGTATCACAAGTAATTCTCGTAAAGTTATCAACATTGATTATCAGGCTGTTAGAAAACGTATGAGTAATCAGACGTGGGTAAGTCTGTACTTCTGCTTATCCCAAATCTGAGGCTCTGGTAAAACCTTGTTACAAGGATAAGCAACCAGTTGCCCACGTCATTTGGGATAATATACAGAAGTATGACTACTATATACCTTATTAATGTATATAAAACTTATACATACAATAAGAATATAGAGCCTACTTGGCATAGAATCGCCCACGTGGACGTTTCGGTTGCGTTCTCTTCTTGTAACATTGAAAATTTACCAGACTTTCAGATTTAGAAGATAAACGTTTCGTAAACGTCCTTCTGATGCATTGTCAGCGTTGCGCATAAACACGATGCGCGTTGCTCAAGCATCATTCCATTAAGACAAAGAGGCCTCTGCCTCTCGGGAGCAGAGCGAACTCCGCACCCTTGCCCGCCGCCCCTCATTGATGGGCACACTGGCTTTCAGTTGCAAAAGTAAGCATAATCTCACAAACAACCAAATTTTTCTCTCTCTTTTTTCAACACACAACACATCATAACTCCTTGTGTGTCCGCACACATTTAGACAGAAAAAGCCTCACTACCATTTCGGCAATGAGGCTTTTATGTTTGTTTGCTACCAACTTTAAAATAGGTAACAATATTATTCATAATGTCCGAAGGCTGAAACGACTAAGACCTCTACATCCTCATCGTATATTCGATAAACGAGTCTATGTCGTTTGTCTAGCCTCCTTGACCAGGTTTCTTCTTTGTAATGCTTTAGTTGTTCGCATTGTCCTGTGCCAGTCCTGGGATGTTGTTCTAATTCAGGAAGAATCTTAGCTAATTTCTTGAAAGCATTAGGGGCTTTGGACTTAAGAATTATTACATCCTTCCTGGCATCTTCTGTAAAATCTACATTGTACATAATCTATTCAAGAAATCTTCTGATGATTCTGTCTGTAGTTTTCTAACAACCCTGCCATTACGATAATCCTCGACACCCTTTTGTATTTTGGCATCAAGTTCTTCCATGGACATCTTGTATTCATCGTTGCAACTTTCTGATACGAGACGCAATGCTATCTGAGTCAATTCTTCTTTTAATCGACTCATTGTATAACTTCCAATATTTGGTACCGTTACAGGAATTGTGATACCATAAGATGGAACAGACTCCGCTGCCATTGCTTGAGCAGACTCAGTTTCTGGAATCTCATATCTGATGTTTGCCATAATCTTCTATATTACAATTTTATATCATCGGCAAAATTAATTATTATTTTTCAAACAACCAAATAATCTCTCCCCTTTTTTCTTCTCTCACCACATCATAACTCCTTGTGTGTCCGCGCACAATAACAACAAATCTACAAAACTTTCCAGAGAAAATCTTACGGAGTAGTAGATGTACCCCCTACCTGAGTAGTTATAATTAATTAGAGTCAATGTTTGATCTCTGCATTCCCTACATGGAAGATGCCTTTCTTAATTTCGGTGTGCATCAGTTCTCGAGGCTTATCATCATCCTCTTTGTGAATGAATACCGAAAGAATTGCAAAAGATGTTCCTGCAACAAGAGTTCCGATTAGCGGAACAATAATTCCATTATCAGTTCCAAAATTGGTAAACAAAGCAATCGGCACTGCTGTCAACCAAAACGTAGCAAGATTACGAGAGAGTTGGGATATAGACTCTCTACGTTTCTTATTTAGCAACTGACTGTCTTTCTTCATAGCGTGCATAGATAAGAGTTGCAATAGCTATCAGTGCTGGTATTCCACAGCCAATAATCGTATTTATAACAATAGGTGTCATACGCTATTCCTTTTTTATCGTATTACTATTTTCTGTTTGCAAAAGTACATAAAAACAACAAATCTACAAAACTTTCCAGAGAAAATCTTACGAATTTGCACTATTATTATTGTTAAACATTAAATTCTATGGGAGTTTTTCCTTCGATTTGCAACCCAATTGTATTTACTTTTTCGTATCTTTGCATCCAAATTGCGACAAGAACTTAAGATTTCCCATAATATGAAGAACAAAATTTCATATATTTTATTGCTGACTTGCGGTCTGTGGATAATGACATCATGCGGTTCGTCTCACTCACATCATGAGGGAGAAGAGCACGAGCATGAGGCAGCAGAACATGAACATGAACACGAGCATGAAGAAGGTGTGATACACTTCTCTGAGAAACAGGCAAAGGCTGCAGGATTGGCATTAGAGACCGTGACAGCAGGCGATTTTGCTGAGGCGATAAGAGTTAGCGGACAAGTTACCGTGGCTCAGGGTGACGAGGCTGCGATAGTGGCAAAAAGCGCAGGCATAGTGCATTTCCTCCGAGACCATCTCTCGGAAGGTAGCGCTGTGAAGGCAGGCGAAGCCTTTGCACGCATCTCTGCAGAGGGTGTTGCAGGAGGCGACCAGATGGCACAGGGAAGCATCACACTGAAGCATGCGAAAGAGGCTTACGAGAGAGCAAAACGCCTCTATGCCGACACTATTATATCGAAGAAAGAGATGCTCATAGCACAGCATGACTATGAGCAGGCAAAGCAGGCCATGGCAGGAAAACAAAGTGGCACGGGCACTGGCATCACGGCTCCTATCAGCGGTTTCGTGAAGAATATCATGGTGAAAGAAGGAGAATATGTGGAACTCGGACAGGTGATCGCCACGATAACGAAGAACTGCAACCTGCAACTGAGGGCAGAGGTACCGGAGAAGCATTTCGCAAATATGTATAAGGTACGTTCAGCAAACTTCGAAATGAGCTATGGCGGCGGAGTTATCTCACTCGATGATCTGAAGGGACATCTCGTATCCATGGGCAAGACTGCCTCGGAGGCATCAGCATACATTCCTCTCACTTTTGAATTTGAGAACAGGGGGAACATCGTTCCAGGTGCATTTGCCGACATCTGGCTTCTCTTCAATACAAGGAAGAATATCATCTCTGTACCATCTACTGCCATCACGGAAGAGCAGGGCGTGCACTTCGTCTATGTGCAGCTCGACGAAGAGGATGAGTTCGAGAAGCGCGAGGTGACCATAGGCATGGGCAACGGTCTTCGCACCGAGATAATCAGCGGACTGAAAGCTGGCGAGAAGGTTGTGGCAAAGGGTGTCTATCAGGTAAAACTGGCAGGAGGAAATGCCGCACCAGAGGCACATAGTCATTAGCCCCTCTCCCCGACCCTCCCCCGAGGGGGAGGGAGTAGTTACGGATTAACTCATTATATTGTATCCAACTTACACCAAAGTTTCTTTCACATTTCACTCAGCGCTTTTTAATTTCCACACAGCGCTTTGAATTTTCAACTTAAATAATCACCTTCAAATACAAACCACTCCCTCCCCCTCGGGGGAGGGTTGGGAAGAGGGGCTTTATTATGCTTAATCAAATAATCCATTTCTCTCTAAAAAACCGTCTCGCGATACTTGTCATGGCGGTGCTGATAGCCATTGCAGGACTTTACACAGCCCTCACAATGGAAGTTGACGTGTTCCCAGACCTCAACGCGCCAACGGTGGTGGTGATGACTGAGGCTAACGGTATGGCACCGGAAGAGGTGGAGCGAATAGTGACATTCCCTATAGAGACAGCTGTGAATGGTTCTACGGGAGTGAGACGCGTAAGGTCCACATCCACAACGGGTTTCTCCTGCGTGTGGGTGGAGTTTGACTGGGGTACGGAGATATACCGCGCCCGTCAGATAGTGACAGAAAAACTGGCAGAGGTGACATCATCGCTGCCGGAGAATGTGGGACAGCCAACACTTGGGCCGCAGTCATCGATACTCGGTGAGGTTATGATAATAGGTCTCACGGCAGACAGTACGTCGCAGCGCGACCTTCGCACCTACGCCGACTGGACCATACGTCCACGACTGCTGTCTATAGGTGGCGTGGCACAGGTTAGTGTGCAAGGCGGCGAGGAAAAGGAATATCAGGTGCTGCTGCATCCAGAGAGGATGAAACATCACGACGTGGAGGTGAGCGAAGCCGTGGAAGCCGTAAGGGACATGAATCAGAACGTATCAGGAGGCGTGCTCTACGAATACGGCAACGAATACCTCATCCGCGGAGCATTGACAACAAGCAACTGCGAAGAACTGGGACAGACGGTAGTAAAGACCGTGGATGGCGTACCTGTATTGCTGGAGCAGATAGCTGACATAAAGGTGGGCGACAAAACGCCTAAGACCGGAACGGCAAGCAACAATGCCAAGAAGGCAGTATTGCTTACAGTAGCGAAGCAGCCAAATGTAAGCACCAAGGAACTGACTGAGAAACTCGATGATGCCATTGCTGAACTGCAGAAGAGACTGCCAGGAGACGTAAAGGTTGATGCAGAGATATTCCGCCAGAGTCGCTTCATAGATGCAAGCATATCAAACATCAAGGAATCGCTGATAGAAGGTGCGCTGTTCGTGGTCGTGATACTGTTCGTCTTCCTTATGAACGCGAGAACGACAATCATCTCACTCATCACCATCCCTCTGTCTTTGCTCGTATCTATCCTTACCCTGAAATGTTTCGGACTGACGATAAACACGATGTCGATAGGCGGTATGGCAATAGCTATCGGCTCACTCGTGGATGATGCCATAGTGGATGTGGAGAATGTGTATAGGAGGTTAAAAGCCCCCCTCCAACTCCCCCGAGGGGGAGAGGGGGCCCTTGACATCATCTTCTCCGCCTCGAAGGAAGTGCGCCTCCCTATCCTCAACTCCACGCTGATAATCGTTGTTTCATTCCTTCCCCTCTTCTTCCTCAACGATATGGAAGGCAGGATGCTCGTGCCTTTAGGCGTGGCATTCATCGTGTCTCTCTTCGCTTCTACAGTGGTGGCATTGACGCTGACACCAGTACTGTGCAGCTATATGCTGACAGGAAAGAATCTGAAGGAGGCAAAGGAACCGAAGTTCGTTCAAAAGCTGAAGGCATGGTATGCAGATGCACTCTCATGGGCTTTCGACAGGAGAAAGATGGTACTGGCAGGCACCTTCGGCGTATTCCTCATTACTCTCATCATTTTCTTCTCTCTCGGCAGAAGTTTCCTCCCTTCATTCAATGAGGGATCATTCACTATTAGCATATCCACATTGCCAGGCATATCCCTTGAGGAATCGGACAAGATTGGCATTCAGGCAGAACGTATGCTGATGGACATACCCGAAATACAGACCGTAGCGAGGAAAACAGGTCGCGCCGAACTTGATGAACATGCCTTCGGTGTGAACACATCGGAGATAGAGGCACCTTTCGTACTGAACGGAAGAAGCAGAGAGGAATTGCAGCATGAGGTGCGCGAAAGACTTGCTACGCTACCTGGCGTGGCTATAGAGATAGGTCAGCCTATTTCACATCGTATCGATGCCATGCTATCAGGAACACGCGCCAACATCGCCATCAAGCTCTTCGGCAACGACCTCAACAAGATGTATCGCATAGGCAACGAGATTAAGCATGAGATAAGTGAGGTGGAAGGTGTGGCAGACCTCAACGTGGAGCAGCAGGTGGAACGTCCACAGTTGCGCATAACGCCACGACGCTCCCTTATGGCGAAGTATGGCGTCACACCAAAGCAGTTTGCCGACTATGTGAGTGTACTGCTTGAGGGCGAGACTGTCTCTCAGGTGTATGAGGGCAACGCTGCTTTCTCGCTCACCGTGAAGGTGGATGATGAGGACAGGAACGGCATCGAGGAGATTCGCAACCTTATGATTGACGCAAATGGGAAAAAGATACCATTGGAGTATATCGCGAAGATAGAATCAACATCTGGCCCTAACACGATAAACCGCGAGAATGCACAGCGCAAGATTGTCATCTCAGCAAATGTGGAGGGACGTGACCTCAGTTCCACGGTGAAGGATATTCAGCAGAAGATAGATGAGGAGATAAAACTCCCTGAAGGCTATCATGTTGAATATGGTGGACAATTTGAGAGTGAGGCAAAGGCAAGCAGAACGCTTATGCTCCTCAGTGCCATAGCCCTCCTTATTATATATATGCTCATATACAATCAGTTCAAGGATGCAAGGCAGGCTGCCATCGTGATGATAAACCTTCCATTGGCTCTCATCGGTGGTGTCATCGCCGTAGCTCTTACTGACGGTATGCTCTCCATCCCTGCTATCATCGGTTTCATATCCCTCTTCGGCATCGCAACAAGAAACGGCATATTACTCGTAGATAGATACAACCAGAAGATTGAAAATAATCAGAAATCCCTTCGCGACATCATCATTGAAGGTTCACTGGACCGCCTCAACCCTATCCTTATGACGGCACTCACATCAGCTCTCGCTCTCGTACCTCTCGCTCTCGGTGGCGATTTGCCAGGCAATGAGATACAGAGTCCTATGGCGAAGGTTATCCTTGGCGGACTGGTGAGCAGCACCTTGCTGAACCTTTTCGTTATCCCTTTGATTTTTAATAGAAAGCCCCTCTCCCCACCCCTCCCCTCGAGGGGGAGGGAGTAGTTACGGAAAATATCCACAATAACAAAGCTTAAAATGATAACATTTTTAAAGTATTTACTATTCGCCTTCAAATACTATCTGCTCCCTTTCTCTCAACGGGAAAAAGCTTGGGGATTGGGGCTTTTGCTACTTTTCCCCTTAAGCATCTTTGCAGAGGACCTATCCCCTATCATTCAGAAGATGATGGAGAGCAACGTGACGCTAAAGAAATACAGGGCGCAGACAGATGCTACGAAGGCTGGCAATCATACAGGAATGACATTGGCAGACCCAGAGGTGGAATTCAACTATCTTTGGGGCTCACCGAAAGATGTGGGACAGAGAAAAGACATCTCCGTGACTCAGCATTTTGATTATGCCACGGTGTTCGGACTAAAGAGGAAAGAAGCGCGCTCAAAGGATGAACTGGCAGAGATACAGTATGAACAGGCAAGGATGCTTTGTCAACAGGAAGCAATAACGGCTCTGGCAAACATTGCTGCTGCCAACGAGACTCTTCTGGAGCATCGCTCTCGTATAGCTACAGCAGAGCAGATTGCCGATATGCTGAGGAAGAAGATGTATGCTGGTGAGGCGAACAAACTGGAACTGAACAAAGCTGTCCTCGACCTCGCGGCCCACAAGACCGATGCTGCGGAGACTGAAATGGAGCGTAACGAGATAATGTCCGGTATTTTCTTTATGTCATTGGATGAGGATACGAAGGCACGTCTGCTAACCATAACGATGGATGACATAAAAGAGTATCTCACCGCAATGAACACACCTACCCTCATGCAACTCGAACAGGAGAAGGCACAGAAGGAGGAGAACGTGGCAGAGGCAGAACTACGCTCAGCTCGCTCGGCATCATTACCCGAGCTGACGGCAGGATATATGTCGGAACTCACTCGCGAGGAGAAGTTCCGTGGCTTCACCATAGGACTTTCCATTCCGCTCTGGAGTAATCGTGGCAACGTGGCAAGGGCAAAGTCACAGATAGCAGCCCTCAAGGCTGAGCGCGAAGAGACCATTGCCAGCATTACAGCGCAGCGCAACGCCCTCAACAGCCGCATCGGTCAGCTTTCGAGAATGATAGAGTCATTAGAATCATCGTTGAAAGTCTCTTCTTCAGAATCGCTGATGAGAAAAGCGCTCATAGAAGGCGAGATATCCATGATGGAATATATCATAGACCGAGAGACCTACTACGAACTGCAATCACGACTGATAGAGGCGAAACGTGAGCAACTAACAAAAATCGCCGAACTCAAAATGCTGAGTCCGGCGATATAAACGACCTTAGGGGAAGGGATTACTTTTTGAAATAACGATTGAAGAGACCCTGGAAACCTGCACCGTGGCGTGCCTCATCCTTTGCCATCTCATGAACAGAGTCATGGATAGCATCGAGGTTGAGCTGCTTTGCAACCTTGGCAATCTCCATCTTACCAGCGCAAGCACCTTCCTCAGCGAGCATACGCTTCTCAACGTTTGTCTTTGTATCCCAAACAACCTCTCCGAGCATTTCTGCGAAACGTGAAGCGTGGTCAGCCTCCTCAAGAGCATAGCGCTTGAAAGCCTCAGCGATTTCTGGGTAGCCCTCACGGTCAGCCTGACGGCTCATTGCGAGATACATACCAACCTCTGTGCACTCACCCATGAAGTGATCCTTAAGACCCTGACGAACGAAATCGCCTTCAGCACCTGCTGGGATAGCATCTGCGATACCAAGCTCATGCTCTGTTACAAAGTTGAGACCTGCAGTCTCATCCATCATCTTAAACTTACTTCCTGGCACCTTACACTGTGGGCACTTCTCTGGAGCGGCATCACCTTCGTGAACATAGCCGCATACTGGACATATCCATTTAGCCATAATTGTTGTATTTTTAGTTGTTAATAATTAATGTTTTTCATCAAAGGAGATAACTATTCTCATACAGAAAACATCTCCTTGATGATGCAAAGATAATCATTTTTAGGTATTTTTCAAAAGAAAAAGAACTTCTTCCCTTGTAAAAACAACGTTTTTTATCTCATTTTAGCATATTTGATGATATTTTACTTTTTTTTTCGTACCTTTGCCGAATATATTTCATCACACTAAATTAATGATTCAACACTAACTAAACACATATTCATCTATGAAAATATTCAGACTTTCAATCCTCGCCATCGCTTTGATGGGCACTTTGAGTCTCATGGCGCAGACAAAACAACTATATGATTTCGTAGTGCCTCGTGACGGTTCGTTCCGAGAGGCTCTGGCTGCTGCCAACAATCGTGCTGACACGACGAAGCGCTATCGTATCTTTATCTCGCAGGGCGAATATATCATCCCTACCGAGGGTGTTACCACAGGTGGTGATGGTAAGGAATATGGCGACCCACGCTCATACCTCAAGGCTCCAAACACATCCATAATCGGTGAGAATCGCGACAAGACCATACTCGTAAACGTCACACCTCCAGCTACGTGGAACAATGGTTTCGGCGCAGCATGTCCACTTGAGGGAATAGGTCGCGGCGATGTACTTATCATCGAGAAGCATAGCCATGACACCTACCTTCAGGATATCACCCTGAAGAACGGCATGGAGGATCATACGGGACGTAACATCGTTCTTCACGACCGCTCCGACATGACCATAGCGAAGAATATCTGCATCTGGGGATATCAGGACACATACGTTTCCAACAACCAGCAGGGACGCTTCTATTTCGAGGGTGGAGTAATACGAGGCAGGACTGACTATATCTGCGGCAAGGGTGACGTATTATATAAAGAGGTGACATTCCAGCAATGCGGACAGGGTGGATATCTCGCTGTTCCTTCTGTAGCGAGGAAGTATGGCTACGTGATGGACAACTGCTACATAAAGAGCGAGACTCCAGACGTGACCTATTATCTCGGTCGTCCTTGGGGTAAGGGTACACCAACCGCTATCTGGCTCAACACGAAGGTGGACTCATCGCCTATCACGAAGGATAAGCGTGGATACAACGGATGGGCAGACATGAGTGGTGGATGGCCAGCACGCTTTGCAGAGTATAATACGATGCTCACGACGGGTGAGAAACTCAACCTTGAGGGACGTCGCTCTTCATGGACCGACAAGGAGGGCAACGAGCACGAGAACCGTCCACAGATAAGCAAGGAAGAGGCAAAGGAATACACTATGGCAAACGTACTCGCAGGATGGAATCCTACAAAAGATACCGAGCAGATGCCTGCTCCTAAGAACGTGAAGATAAAGAAGGGTGTTATCTCATGGGAACGTATCAATGGTGCCCTGCTCTATGCTATATGCCAGAATGGTAAGGTCATGGGCTTCACAACGGCAAACTATTTCTCCCTGAGCAACATCAGCAATGCCGAGAAGGGCGACAAGTGGAGTGTTCGCGCTGCCAATCAGATGGGAGGACTTGGTGCAGAAGGAGGAGTTAATTAATTGACAATTAACGATTGACGATTGACAATTTACAATATAAAACATAAAACATACAACTTACAACAAAACCAGCAAGGGAATCATGAATAGGATAATAGGAATCGGCGAAACCGTCTATGACATAATCTTCAAGAATGAGCAACCTGTATCTGCCACTCCCGGGGGCTCTGCCTTCAACGCCTTGATATCTGTTGGGCGTATGGGTATCAACTGCGCCATGATAACAAATGTGGGTGACGACAACATAGGCGATATCACCCTCATATACATGGAGGACAACGGTGTGGATACATCCCTCGCCTTCAGACAGAACGGCATGAAGTCTCATGTTGCCCTTGCCTTCCTCGATGAGAATGACAATGCGCAGTATCAGTTCTATAAGGATCATGCTGGGGTGGATATGCCTGCCATGAACATCAATTTCACTGATGCTGATGCTGTTCTTTTCGGTTCGTTCTTTGCCATCAATCCTGGCATCCGTGACATCACGCGCGCCCTACTCACAAAGGCGAGGCAGAGCGGAGCTTTCCTCTATTACGACATCAACTTCCGCGCTTCGCATATCGCGGATATCCCTTCCACTCTTGGAAACATCAACGAGAATATGTCGCTCTCATCAGTAGTTCGTGGCTCACTTGAGGACTTCGGATATCTCTACGACACAGAGAATGTTGATGAGATTTACGAGAAGTACATACGTCCATATTGCCCATATTTCATCTGCACCGATGGCGGCAATCCCGTTCAGCTTCGCACTCCCATATTCTCCCTTTCCTTCAACGCCCCAAAGATAAAGACTGTAAGCACTGTAGGGGCAGGCGACAATTTCAATGCGGGCTTCCTATGTCAGTTGACGAAAGAAAAAAACATCTCCTCCCTTCCTATAGCAGAATGGGAGGAGAATGATTGGGAAAAACTGATTGCAAACGGTCAGAAGTTCTCTGCCATCGTTTGTCAGTCTTTAGGAAATTCTATTCCATCTCAAAAACCGTAGTCCTCTCCCATCATTAGGAGAGCAGAAGGTGGATTAATAGTTCTCTGGCTTGAGCTGGAAGTATGCCTTTGGATGATTGCATGCTGGACACTTCTCAGGAGCCTCGCTACCAAAGTGGAGGTAACCGCAGTTGCGGCACTGCCATACCTTGTCGCCATCCTTGCTGAAGACAACACCGTTTTCGATGTTTGCGATGAGCTTATGGTACTTCTCCATGTGACTCTTCTCTATCTCAGCAACGAGAGTGAAGAGTTTAGCAATCTCTTCAAAGCCCTCTTCCTTAGCCTCCTTAGCCATGCGAGGATACATATCTGTCCACTCCTCCTCTTCGCCAGAAGCAGCGTCCTTCAGGTTATCTACAGTATCACCGATACCATGAATGAGTTTGAACCACATCTTTGCGTGTTCCTTCTCCTGATCGGCAGTCTCCTGGAAGAGACTTGCTATCTGCTCATAGCCGTCCTTCTTTGCCTTTGAAGCATAGTATGTGTATTTGTTGCGAGCCTGTGACTCACCGGCAAATGCTTCCCAGAGATTCTTCTCTGTCTTTGATCCTTTAAGTTCTTTCATAGTCTTATGTTTTTATTTAGTTAATGAATAATACCGATTTTTCTTCATGGAAGATGTATGGAAGAATGGATTGATTCCTTCAATATACTCCGCTTTTTCAAAGGCAAAGATACAAAAAAAAGGACAAAACGACGCATTTTGAACAATAATTTTGAAAAATAAAGGAAGATTTAATCAAGATTATATTCTATTAATCAAAATTATCGTAACTTTGCGGTCATAATCGCTAAACAATAACAATCTATGAAGATATACACAAAGACTGGAGACAAGGGACAGACATCACTCGTAGGTGGTCAGCGCGTCTCTAAATGCTGCAATCGCCTTGAGAGCTACGGCACCGTCGATGAGCTGAACTCCCACATCGGTGTGCTCATAACCTATTGCACGGCAGAGGAAGATAAAGTGTTCCTCACCGACGTACAGGGCAAGCTTTTCGTCGTAGGAGGATATCTTGCTACCGACAATTCCACACACGAGATTCGTCAGGGGAACATCGTAACGGAAGAGATGGTCGCTGCCGTTGAGCAGGAGATAGATCGTCTTCAGCAACTTCTCCCTCCTCTTAAACTATTCATCCTGCCTGGTGGATGCCGCGGTGCTGGCTATGCCCATGTTTGTCGCACCGTTTGCCGCCGTGCTGAGCGATGCGTTCTCCGTCTCATAGAAGAAGGGGCTGTCGTTGATGAAAACGTTACGGCTTACATCAATCGCCTCAGTGACTATTTCTTCGTTCTCGCACGCAAACTCAACGTGGATGCCAAGACAGAGGACATCGTTTGGAGAAGAAAAAATTAATTACGAATTACAAATTACGAATTACTTATTTACTTTGAAGTCAATGACTATAGTGAAAACATATAATCCAAAAACGTAACCAAGTAATTAGTAATTCATAATTAGTATTTAAAACTATGTATAAGGACATCTTCATCGACTTCGACGATACGATATACGACACCAGAGCAAATGCGATAGAAGCACTGGCAGAGACCTTCGAGGAATTTGAGTTGGGAAAGTATTTCGACGATCCCAACACTTTCTATGACACCTATTGGGAAGAGAATATGAAACTCTGGGCTCTCTATTCGCAAAATGAGATAGAGCGCTCATATCTCATCGTGGAGAGATTCCGCAGACCTCTCAGCGTAGGCAAAGGACTTAACCCAACGGAGGAATATTGCCTGGAGATGAGTGACTGGTTCCTCGACCGCTGCAGCAATAAGCCTGGGGCGATAGAGGGGGCTCACGAACTCCTTCAGTATCTCAAGGCTAAGGGCTATCGAATTCATGTGGCAAGCAATGGTTTTCATGAGATACAGTTCAAGAAAATCCGTGCTGCTGGTATGGATAATTACTTCGATAGCGTCATTCTGAGTGAGGATATCGGTTATAACAAACCTTCAAAGGAATACTTCGACTATGCCCTTGAGAAGACTGGGGCGAAGCGCGAGACATCCATTATGATTGGCGACAACTACATCAACGATGTGCAGGGTGCCCTCGACTCAGGCATCGACGCCATCCTCTTCAACCATTGGGACTCTTCCTTCGTACCTCCGCAGCCCGTCACGCATATCGTCGATTCTCTTTTGGAAATAAAGGATATTCTATGAGAAAGATAATTCTTATCACTGGTGGTCAGCGCTCTGGCAAGAGTCTGAAGGCTGAGGAGATGGCACTCTCCTTAAGTCCCAATCCCGTATATATGGCTACGGCACATATCTGGGATGAGGAGTTCAGGGAACGTGTCAGGAAGCATCAGGAGCGTCGCGGACCGGAATGGACAAACATAGAGGAGGAAATGTACCTCAGCCGTCACGATGTAAGCGGCAGGGTGGTTCTCATCGATTGCTGCACTCTCTGGGCAACCAACTTCTTCTTCAATGCATCAACAGGAGAAGACAATCCTGCATCAACAACGGATGCCTGCCCTGACAGCAAGGAAGTTCTCCCTGAGGTGCAACCTATCCTCGACACGCTGAAGGCAGAGTTTGACCGCTTCACCGCACAGGATGCCACCTTCATCTTCGTTACCAATGAGATAGGTCTTGGCGGTGTCAGCAGCAATGCCGTTCAGCGCCGCTTCACCGACCTCCTCGGATGGCTCAACCAATATATCGCCTCCAAAGCTGACGAGGTTATCCTCATGATTAGCGGAAGAGCAGTAAAGATATAAAGCCTTCCAGTTACCGTTCCCGACGGTTCTCCGTCGGGCCTAAAAAGAAAAACTATGAACAACGAACTAAAAACCGCCCTCCAGGCAAAGATAGACAACCTCAACAAACCCAAGGGCTCACTCGGCAGACTTGAGTCACTCGCCCTGCAGATAGGCATGATACAAGGCACCCTATCTCCAGAACTGAAACATCCTTGCCACATTCTCTTCGGCAGCGATCATGGCATAGAGCGCGAAGGTGTGTCCCTCTCGCCTCGTGAGGTGACATGGCAGCAGATGATAAACTATGGTCGCGGTGGTGGCGGCGTGAATATGTTCTGTCGCCAGCATGGCTTCAAGCTCCGCGTCGTTGACGTTGGCGTTGACTATGACTTCGACAAGGCAAAGCACTCCCACATCATCGACCGAAAGATAGCCTATGGCACAAAGAATTTCCTCTATGAGCCGGCAATGAGCGAGGAGGAGATGGAGAGGGCACTTGAGGTAGGTCGCGAGATGGTAGATGAATGCTACGCTGAGGGGTGCAACATCATCAGTTTCGGTGAGATGGGCATCGGCAACACCAGTCCTTCAAGCGTACTCATGCATCTTCTCCTTGACATTCCTCTCGAGAAATGTGTCGGCGCAGGCTCCGGGCTCAGTCTCAGTGGCATAAAGCATAAGGCTGAGGTACTCAAGAAATCTGTTGAACGCTTCATCCTCGAGACGAGGAAATCAGAGAATACGGCGAAGATGATGACAGCTGCAGGCACAGCCCGTGAGGTTGTTCGCAATTTCTGCGGTTTTGAGATGGTTGCTGCCATTGGTGCTATGCTCCGCGCTTCCGAAAGGCGTATGGTCATCCTCGTTGACGGTTTCATCATGACTGCCTGCATGGCTGCTGCTCACGCTATGGACAATAGCGTCATGGAATGTGCCGTCTTCGGTCATTGTGGCGACGAGGGTGGTCATAAATGGATGCTCGAGGCTCTCGGTGCCGAACCGCTCCTTCATCTCGGTCTCCGTCTCGGCGAGGGTACCGGTGCCATCTGCGCCTACCCTATCGTTGTCAGCGCCGTAAACATGATCAATGAGATGGACAACTTCGCCCACGCAGAGATAACAAAATATTTTTAGCCCCTCTCCCCTTACCCTCCCCCGAGGGGGAGGGAGTAGATAGTAATTGAGGGCGAATGGGGAGGGAAAAATTGTTAATTGTTAATTATTAATTGAAATATGAGCTTTGCCAATAACACCTCAAATGTAACCACTCCCTCCCCCTCGAGGGGAGGGCTGGGGAGAGGGGATGTAGGAGAGGTGGTGAGAGGGGCTTCTTATCTCCTCGCCACCCTATCCTTCTTCACTCGCCTCCCTCTCTGGAGACTTCGTAACATCCCTGCTGAATGCTACAAGCACGTAGTGCCTTTCTGGCCTCTCGCGGGATGGGTAACTGGTGGTGTAATGGCAGGAATGCTACTCATCAGTTCCTGCATACCGTTCACAGGCATCTGCATTATCCTTGCCCTCGTAGCCAGAATTCTTCTCACGGGTGCCTTGCATGAAGATGGCTTTGCTGACTTCTGCGATGGTTTCGGTGGTGGAACCACTCGTGAGCGAACCCTTGAGATAATGAAGGACTCCCACATCGGCACATACGGAGTCATCGGTTTGATAGTTTATTTCCTTCTCTTCTATCAGGTATTGGCAGCCCTCCTTCCCTTCCTCGCCGTCAACGCAAACATGTCCTTATGGCAGATAGGCGCTATAACCATCATCTGCGTTGACACATTAGCGAAGTATATCAGTTCCACTATCATCTATTTCCTCCCCTATGCTCGCAAGGAGAGTGAGGCGAAGAACAAACTCATCTACACTAAGGTGACATTGAAGGAGAAGATTATCAGTTTCCTTCTCATCCTTCCCCCTCTGTTCTTTCTGCCTTCATCTCTCTATCTCCCCCTCCTCTTCGGAGTGATAGCAGCATCGCTCACCGCCGCTTTCCTCTTCCGCATGATGCACAACCGCATAAATGGTTACACCGGCGACTGCTGCGGTGCCACCTTCATCATCACCGAATTCATTATATATCTCACATTGCTCATCGCATTGACAGGACATTAGAGAACTTAACCCAATTATAAAAATATGAGAACATTCATCATTACTATGCTCGCAGCCTTAGGACTGACAGCATGCACAACACAGAAAAAGGAAGAAGCACCAGAGAAGAAGGTGCTCGTTGTTTACTACTCACAGACAGGTGCTACAGAAAAAGTTGCAAAGGAGATACAACAGCAACTGAATGCAGACATTGAGGCTATCGAGGTGGAGAACCCATACGATGGCGATTTCAATGCAACTATCGCGCGTTGTCAGAAAGAAATGGAATCAGACGAAATGCCAACTGTCAAGCCTCTGAAGGCAAACATAGATGATTATGACATCATTATGATAGGCTACCCAGTATGGTTCGGCACATACGCTCGTCCTATTGCTTCGCTGATTGAATCACAGAAGTTCGAAGGCAAGAAGGTTGTGACATTCTGCACCTTCGGTAGCGGAGGTCTTCAGTCAAGCACTTCCGACCTCAAGGCAGCATTGCCAAATGCAGAAGTCATAGAGGGATACGGTGTTCGCAATGCCCGCATCAATAGCATCAAGGAAGAGTTGAATCGTTTCCTCATCGAAGGAGGATACAAGGAAGGTGATATAGAGGCTCAGCCAGGATTCATGGAGCACAAGCCCGTTACTGCCGAGGACACAGAAATCTTCAATCAGGCATGTGGCGACTATCAGTTCCCATTAGGCACTCCTGTTGACGTTGCTATCCGCGAGACAGCCACAAGCACCGACTATGAGTTTTCAGCAAAGAGTCAGGACAAAGACGGCAAGGAGACTACCGCAACAATCTACGTCACCGTAGGCAAGGAAGCAAACGCAAAGCCTGAGTTCACACAGGTGGTAAGATAACAAGACAAACATTATACATCTCGACTCCGCAAAGTTTTCCTTACGAAAATTTTGCGGAGTTGTTTTTATTTGTAACTTTGCCAACGAGATGGTTTATTATGGGTAACGATAAAGGAATCAATACGACAGACGAATACCTCCCTTCATATTTAAATACACAGGCGATTCAGAACGGAGCGTAGGAACGTTGTGGTTTTTGTTCATATACCAGTTCAATCCCGGTTCGATGTAGAAAGATATATTTCGCGATACCTTGTATTGTCCACCTACAGAGATACCAGACGAGAATTCCCAAGAGTTCACGTCTATACGTTTTCCGCCTCGTGAAGCAGAGAGTGTACGCTCAATCATAACTCCTCCACCTGCATAGAACAAGAATGAATCGAGACCACCAAAACAATAATTTACTCTAAGAGGCACACCAAGATACTGAATCTTCTGCTTCTGCACCCCAGAGATTCTTTGTCTAACGTCAGAAGAGAGGGACGAGAATACCAAGCCCGTCTCAAGCGATATCTGCGGTGTAAGTTCTCTGGCAACGGACAAACCTATACTCCATGAAGTATGGTTTTTAGATTCTATCACATCATCCTTCGCCTCACCCGGAAAGGCTCCCCAATACTTATCGCTGGACGCATCGCTATATATACCGGAGTTGTTATCCATGCCTACATCCAACAGCGATCCGTGACCTCCCACATTGATTCCCAGACTCCACAAATGCCTATGCATCGATGATTCATCTGACTGAGCCGTTGCATTAAATAACATATCAGGAACTACGTTTCTTGCTGACGATGGCATGGAATCTCGACCTTCAACATCCTTCTCTTCCGTTACAGGTGACGTCACCACTACACTATCTTCTGCCTCTATGACATGAACTCCTGGCGCAAAGACATTCGTTGCAGACGTTATATTGTCCGATAAATGTTTATGCGTGATAGTCCTGCAATCATATTGCTGCTGAAGAGACTTTTTCCCCTCATCTCCTTGCATCTCAATATTTGCCTTAGAAGACGGAATGTCATTCATATTCCTATCCGTAGTAACAGACTCCGCCATTTCGATCCGCGAATGATTATCAAAAAAGAGATAAACGCCACCTAGGCACACACATAGCAACGCGGAGGCTGCTGCATACCACCAGCGACGCGCAACCCCGTTTTTCCTGCTATCAGGAAGAGCCGACGAAACGCGTTCCCAACCATTTGTTGGAACGACAGCCTGGAAATCGAGCATCCCATCTCTTATTTCCTCAAGCCACGTATTGTTTTCGTTCAGTTTCATAGGTTCTCCTTTTTCCATGAATTTATTTTATCAGCCATCATCCTTCGTGCATGAAAAAGCTGCGAAGCAGATGAGCGTTCCTTGATGCCAAGCAATTGTGCTATCTCGCGATGAGAATGTCCGTCTATGACATAGAGATTAAACACCGTGCGATAACCAAATGGTAGTTCGCCAATCATCTGCATAAGCACATCAAGTGGCACACCATTAATATTCTCTGGCTCCTGCACCTCCATAATCTCCTGCATTTTCTCATCTATTGATAGAAGTTCATTCCCTTTACTGCGTAGATACTGTATTATAACATTACGCTCCACCTTAAACAGCCACGCTCTCAGACTACCTTCGCCCTGCCAACGGAAATGCTTAATATTAGTCAGAATCTTTATAAATCCATCCTGCAACAAATCTTCTGCCACAGACCTCTGCCCCACATAACGAAGACATACACCGAGCAACCACCCGGCGTACGTCTCATATAGTTGTCTCTGGGCATCACTATCGCCCTTCTGACACCTTTTCGCTATGTATTCTTCTATGCTCAATCCTTTCTGCTATCAATAATAAATATCCACATCCATCTCTCTGACATAATGTGACGTCCCCCATACCTTATGCATAGCACCATCCTCACCACGTCTCTCACCCAGAGGCTCAACAGCGTCAAGATACCATTTTCCTGCCAAATTATAGATTGACCACACACGGAATCTTGGAGCTTCTCTCGTCTGTCCAGGGATATTAGGATCATAAGTATGGACATACCATATCACCTCGTCTTCCGACACGACATAAAAGCCAGCAGGACGCGTTTTGTTCTTGTCATAGTATTCCCACGACGCTACATCCCCTGTAGAAACTATCTCATTCGTCTGCAACCTCGTCCATACATGACCTGCCAGTTCAGTCTTTAGCAACGTTTGCATTTCATCAGACAACTGCGGATAACCTGCCCTGTAAGGAATGCCATCTTCGCCGAATTCAAACATCGGTACGTATGGTGGATCGATTATCACGCGGTCAGGATCATACGAATCCGAATCAGTAGAACACGCCGCAACCAGCGTCAAGCATGCTATCAGCGCAAAATTCAATAAATATCTATTCATAGTCTTTTTTGATGGTTATATCATATAAACGCAAAATAATCCAAAATACTGCATCGCCCATTCATTTTTTTTTAACAGAAGATAAAACCCAAGTATTTGTATCGGTAAAAAAAACACAGAGTGGAGAGTTTTCTCGTAACGTTACACGTTGCACGAAATCTTTGTAAAGTATTAATATAAAATACAATAGACGCGTGCAACGT
Organism: Prevotella sp.; assembly: GCA_045627725.1. Classification (GTDB taxonomy): domain Bacteria; phylum Bacteroidota; class Bacteroidia; order Bacteroidales; family Bacteroidaceae; genus Prevotella. The sequence goes on from JAZQOH010000067.1 coordinate 36,690, forward strand.
TCGCTCAACGTTTCACGATGTTGCACTGATGAGTTTAGGGCAAACACGATGCGTAAAGCATTGAGTTAGGCACCCTAATAGGCTGAGTTAGGGGTGCTAAAGCATAGCTTTAGGTGTGCTAACTCAACGCTTTAGGTATGCTAACTCAATTTATATATTGAAGAGAGGCGACGATGGCAATGGCGAGGCATTCGGCAAGGAAGCAAAGGCGAATGCTGAGTTGCATATCTGCGGTGGTGAGAGAACGGGGATTGGTGCCGATATAAGGCTTATAGAAGTATTCTCCGAAATAGTTGTGAGGACCACCGAAACGGCAGTCGAGGATGCCAGCAAGGGCAGCCTCAGGCCAACCTGAGTTGGGAGAAGCGTGCTTATTGCCGAAGCGGAGGGTGAAGAGTGAAGAGTGAAGAGTGAAGAGTGAAGAATGGAAATTACGATGGCAAATCAAATTGTATATCTGATATAGTTTATTTGCGATAAGCAGAAGGAGGGCGGTGAGGCGAGCAGGGATATAGTTGGCAACATCATCAATGCGAGCAGCCCAACAGCCGAAGTCCTTGTAACGCTCTGAATGATAGCCTATCATGGAGTCGAGAGTGTTTATCATCTTATACGTCAGCATACCAGGAACACCGAGGATGGCAAACCAGAAGAGCGGTGCGATGACACCATCGGAGAGGTTCTCTGCGAGAGTTTCAAGGGCAGCGGTGCGAATCTCCTGAGCATCAAGCTGACTGGTGTCACGCCCCACGATGCGAGCCACCTGCCTACGACCATCCTCCAAATTGCGGTCAACAGCTTCAAAGACCATCCTCACCTCCTTACGGAGAGTGTGGCCGGCAAGGCAGAAGAAAACTAAGATGAGAGAAAGCAGCCCCTCTCCCCAGCCCTCTCCCGAGGGAGAGGGAGTGATTAGACTTGAAGGAGCAAGTAAGGATGTTTCCGCGAAGCGAAGGAAATACAGCATCGCCCATGAAAGAATGAAGACAAGGGCGATGCTCACAAGGGCGAATAAGGCGCCTTTGAGCATACGATGACTGCCTTTTTTGAGACGATGCTCACCAAAGGATATCCACTTTCCCATATACACGACGGGATGAGGGAGACGCTCCGGATCACCAAAGAGGAGATCGAGGAACCAGGCCGATATCAGAACGAAGAGTGAAGAGTTCATTTTATTAATTGACAATTGACGATTTACAATTGACGATTTACGATTGACAATTTACTAAGGAGGACATCATTTTCTTCCTTTGATTGCACAGCGATGCGGAAGTATGACTCATCAAGACCTACGAAATTGCTGGCATCGCGGATGAGAATGCCGTGGTTGCGGGCAAGACGTTCCTTCAGGTCTGAAGCCGTTCCATGATGAAGGCGACAGAGAAGGATATGGGTGTCGGAGGGGAAGACGTCTATCAATCCCGTGGCAGAAAGGGCATCGGCAACGCGCTGACGCTCACGGAGAAGTTCTTCTATGTCGAAGAGATAGTTTTCTTTGTGAGAGAGGAGATACTTCCCAGTCTCAATGGCAAGAGTATTGACCGACCAAGGCATCCTATGTTGACGAAGGAGGGAGAGCGAGCCAGCCTCAGCGATGATGTATCCGAGACGAAGACCAGGGATGGCAAACTCCTTCGTCATGGAACGGAGCATGAGAACATTTGGGAGAGATACGATATCAGTTGGCTGGAGCAATGGTTTCAGGGCGAAAGGAGCATAGCTGCTATCGATTATGAAGAGCGTCTCGGGATGATTCTCTATGAGAGAGAGAAGTTCCTCGCGAGGCATGACGGTGCTCGTAGGGTTGTTTGGATTGCATATCCAGAGGAGTTCGGGACTACCATCAGCGAAGGCATCAGCAGCACGGAGAACATGCGATATTCTATGGTTATTGCTCTTTGCCGCCTCTTCATATTCAGAGAAAGTGGGTTGCACGATGGCGGAACGAATGCTAGAGAACACTTTGGCGATGAGATAGATAGCCTCGATGGCGCCATTGGTGACCATGACAGAGCCCTTACCCACCCCATGTTCACGCTCAATAATGCGTTCCAGCGATGCAGCATCAGGTTCGGGATATGACGTAATGAGGGAGAGATGCTGCGAAAGATGCTGCATCAGTCCGCTATGGTCAAAACCATTATAGACATTAGACGAGAAGTTAAGTCGGATGTCAGAGTATTTGTATGTATCGTCGCCGTGAGAAACCATTTTCAGTTAACAATTAACAGTTAACAGTTAACAACTATAGGTCAACAACTAACAGTTAACAATAATCTATCAATTTCGTTTTTTTATTCCAAGTATTTCATAAAGTCTCTCCATATCGAGGCAATTGCGAACGTGATCTGCAAGGAGATCGTATTGACGGTTCTTGAAAGCCTCAAGAGTCTCCGGTTCAGCAGAAGTGGCTTCTGCCTTATGATCGCGAAGGAGATAGTCGATGACTGGTTTGTTGTCGAGGATGCCATGGATGTAAGAGCCAAGGCAGTTGGACTCAAGGACTACATCGGGGAGGAACCCATCCCGCCCCTCCCCAAGGGAGGGAGATGTCGCGCAATCATTTTCGTCATTCAAAAGTGTCGTCACTCCCTGATGAATCTCATAGCCGCGGCATTGCTCACCATTGAAGAGGAACTCCACCTGACGGGTTGTCTTGTCAGCAGTCATTCGGGTGGTGAGATTGAGGAGACCGAGACCAGGAAGCTGAGGGATAGTGCCCTCAACGCCATCGGGATCAGTAACCATCTGTCCCAGCATCTGATAGCCACCACAGATGCCCACCACCTGCTTACCATTTTTATGGGCACGGATGATAGCCTGTGCGACACCGTTACGACGCAGTTCGAGAAGATCATCGAGGGTTGACTTGGTGCCGGGAAGTATGATGATATCAGCAGACTCTATATCCTTTATATTACTGGTATAGAAGAGATTGACACGCTCATCGCGCTCAAGGACGTTGAAGTCGGTGAAGTTAGAGATATGGCGGAGAAGCACAACGGCGACGTTGACCTTGCCGACCAAAGCAGAACGACGTTTCTGTTCTAATTCCACACTATCCTCTTCCTCTATAACTATATCCTTGAACATAGGCACGACACCCAGCACAGGCACTCCGCAGATATCCTCAAGCATACGCTTTCCTTCCTCAAAGAGACGGATATCGCCACGAAACTTATTTACGATAATGCCCTTGATGCGCGCTCTGTCCTCAGGAGTCTGAAGCATGATGCTACCATAGGCACTCGCAAAGACACCGCCACGATCTATGTCTGCCACGAGGATGACATCGGCATCGGCATGGCGAGCCATAGGCATATTGACAAGGTCGGAGTCGCGAAGGTTTATCTCCGAGATGCTTCCAGCCCCCTCCATGACGATAGGATTATAGCGGGAGGCGAGACGATCGTATGCCTCATGAACAGCCTGACGAAGCTCTTCCCTACCCTCCTTACGGAAATAATCGTATGCAGAACGATTACCTATAGGTTTACCGTTGAGCACCACCTGAGTGGTATGCTCCGAATTAGGTTTCAGGAGCAAAGGATTCATATCAGTATGGCAAGGGAGACAAGCGGCCTCAGCCTGAACAGCCTGTGCGCGACCTATCTCAAAACCATCGGGAGTGGCATAGGAATTAAGTGCCATATTCTGCGCCTTGAAGGGTGCCGGATGATAGCCGTCTTGCAGGAAAATGCGGCAGAGGGCAGTAGCGATAATGCTCTTACCCACATCGCTGCCCGTTCCAGCAAGCATCACAGAATGTAGTTTTTTCTGATTCATAGTGCAAAGTTAATATTTTTTTTGTAACTTTGCATCATATTTTATATAATAAAACAACAATGAAGAAATTATTGCTATTGACAATGGCTGTTTGCATGATTAGTTCTACTGCCATGGCTCAAGATAAGGCAGAACAGAAAACCATCGACCTGAACCCCGTTGTGATTACTGGAACAGGCACATACCGCAGGGCTGAGACATCGCCTGTGGCTGTGAAGGTGATATCAAAAGAGGAACTGGAGAACTCTCATGCCACCAACCTGCAGGATGCCTTGCAGATGCTCACGACGAACATCACCACGCATACTAACGGCATGGGCACCTTCGTCAACTTCAACGGCGTGAGCGACGACTATCTTCTCATTCTGGAGAACGGCAAGCGAGTGAGCGGCGATGACAGACTCAGCCGCATAAGCATGGACAACATAAAGCGAATAGAGATTCTCTCAGGAGCGGCATCAGCACTCTACGGTAGCGATGCCATTGCCGGAGTGATAAACATCATCACGGATGAGTCGAAAAATCGCGTGGAAGCATCTACGAGCACACACATCACAAGCAAGGGACGCAGAAGCAATGATGTAAACATAGACGTGAATGCAGGGAAGTTCTCCAGCTTCACCTCATTCAGTCAGAAAAAGGCAGACAACTGGCAGGTGAACAAATACCAGGAGTTTACGGAAGGTGACGAGACGGTACTGAAACTTACAGGCAGACCAATGTCACAGGGGTTCCATTCCGAAAACATAAGCGAGAGAATGGAATGGCGATTCAATGATGCACTGAGCATATACGCCAAGGGCAACTATTATGACCACATGACGGACCGTCCACAGAACGCGAAGTATTTCACCCAGTCGAAGAACAAGACAACGGGGGCATACACATACTCGGAGAAGCAGGCATACACATACGATCTGCATCATAAGTCGCACAGCTACGGCACAGGATTGCGATGGGCACCGAACAACGAGACACACGTTTACCTCGACCTCTTCAGCGACAACTTCTCTTCGAAATACGACTATTGGCAGACAGCAGACAAGGAGGCATACGACGAGACAAGAAAGCGTACAAACTATTACAATGAGACATTGCGAGGCATCTTCCGTCTGTCTTCATGGAACAAACTCTCGGGAGGCATCGAACTGGAACAGAACTACCTCAACAGCAATTCGGACAATATCGATTCCGAGAATATGAATACATTCAACATCTTTGCTCAGGATGAGATAAACATTATGAAAGGACTGGAGGCTGTCATCGGTGCGAGATATACAAATAACAGCAACTTCGGTTCCAGCTTCACGCCAAACATCGCCCTGTTCTACCATATAGGGGGCTTCAGGGTGAGGGCAAGCTATGCAGGAGGCTACAAGGCACCGACTCTCTCGCAGATGTATGCCACAGACCAGGCAAAGACATCAGCACGATACACCATCAACAACATCCAACTGAAACCGGAGAAGAGCAGTTTCTGGAATGCCAATGCTGAGTACTCCAACAAATGGATGAGCGTGAGTGTCACAGGATTCATCAATAACATCCGCGACATGATAAACTATCGCACGATGACCCAACAGGAGATAGATGCCGATAAGCATCTCACAGACCTCTACAACGAAGGATGGACTACAATCCGTCAGCGCGACAACATCGACAAGGCTACGCTGAAGGGCATCAGCAGCAATGTGAAGTTTCTCCTTCCTTTGGGCTTCACCATCGGTGGTGGATACACATACACCTATTCCAATGCAGAGACCATGACGTTAGATACGAAGAAACAGGAATATGTCATCACGGAGACACCTGTAGATAAGAGTGTGAAGAACGTGGCAAACGTGAATGCCGCATGGGACAAGACGTGGAAGAACTACCACCTGAACGTATCTCTCGTGGGACACATACAGAGCAGCAGATACTCCAGCACATACGGTTATGCAGAGGGATACTCACAATGGGACCTGCACACCCGACATGTCATCACCATGAAGCAGTTCACCCTTGAGCCAGGTATCGGCATAGAGAACATCTTCAACAAGCGTGACACCTCGCCTTGGAGTTCCAACTATTCAACCATCAACCCAGGACGAGCACTCTATATGTCCGTGGCTTTAAAGTTCAAAAACTAAAGTAACAAAGATGAAACGAATATACATTGCCGGCTTAGGACCGGGATCTGCAGAAGACATAACTCCTGCGGTGATAAACGCCATTAAGGATAGTGACGTGGTGGTGGGCTATAAGTATTACTTCCAGTTCGTGGAACCATACCTAAAGCCTGGCACCGAATGTATAGATACTGGCATGAAGAAGGAACGCGAACGTGCTGAGGAAGCCTTTCGTATGGCTGAACAGGGAAAGACCGTCTGCGTGATATCAAGTGGCGATGCTGGTATATATGGCATGACACCGCTGATATATGAGATGAAAGACCACTCCCGCCCTGTCGAAATCATCCCTATCCCTGGCATAAGCGCATTCCAGAAGGCGGCATCACTGCTCGGTGCTCCTATGGGACATGACTTCTGCGTCATCTCCATGAGCGACCTGATGACTCCATGGGACGTGATAGAGAAGAGGATAAAGGCAGCGGCAATGGGTGATTTCATCACGGCAATATACAATCCGAAGAGCCACGGAAGATACTGGCAACTGCATCGCCTCGTAGAGATATTCATGAAGGAGAGAAACGGAGATACTCCTGTGGGCTATGTTCGTCAGGCAGGCAGACCCGAGCAGGAGGTGCATCTCACCACTCTCGATGCCTTCGACCCGGAGGATGTGGATATGTTCACCATAGTAATCATCGGCAATAGTCAGAGCTATATCCGTGAAGGGAAGTTCATCACCCCTCGCGGCTACTTCCGCAACAGAGAGGAAGAAGGCAAGAACGTGGGACAGAGCATAATGATAAAGTCATTCCAGACTATCCGTGGCGAACTGAAGAATCCTGACATCCCGATATGGAAGATGTGGCCTATGCTCCATGCCATCCACACCACAGCAGACTTCGACATGGAGAATCTCGTGTGGATGGATGATGAGGCAACGGCAAAGCTATACGAGAAGGTTAAGAACGGAACGTTGAAAAGCATCGTGACAGACGTGACTATGGCTGCAAGCGGGATAAGAAAAGGTGCCTTGCAACGCCTTGGCATCGAGGTATTCTGCTATATAAACGACCCTCGCGGAGCGGAGATGGCAAAGGAACTCGGCATCACTCGCGCTCAGGCAGGTATGCGCCTCGCTGCCGAAGAGCATCCTGATGCACTCTATGTCTTCGGTAATGCACCAACGGCATTGCTCGAACTCTGCGACCTTATCCGCAAGGGCAAATGTAATCCTGCCGGCATCATCGGTGCTCCTGTAGGTTTCGTTCATGTAGAGGAAAGCAAACATGCTGCCAAGCCTTTCAAGGACATCCCGAAGATCATCATAGAAGGACGCAAAGGAGGCAGTAATCTCGCTGCAACGCTCGTCAACTCCATCCTCACCTTTGATGATGCAGAGCAACTGAAGCCGGGGAGAGATGTTTAAAACCCCTCCTAACCTCCCCCAAGGGGAGGAATCTATATACATTATAGCCCAATGAAAGAGTGTTTAATTATAGGCATAAACGACTCGCGAAACCAATGGTTTCCACCGCATATCATGGAGAAGATACGCGGAGGGAAGGTATTCTCAGGCGGAAAGAGGCATCACGAGATAATGATGCCTATGCTTCCTGAAGATGCAGAATGGATTGACATCACCGTACCATTGAGCGATGTTTTCAAAAAATACGAAGAGATATTTCTTCGCCCTCAAACACAAACTACTCCCTCGCCCTCGGGAGGGGGGAAGGGGAGAGGAGCTGAAGAGGCTCTTATTATCTTTGCCTCTGGCGATCCATTGTTTTATGGTTTCGCCTCAACGGTGATGCGAGAGATGCCTGACTGCAAGATAGAGGTATTTCCTTCTTTCAATTCCCTACAGATGCTTGCCCATAGAATGTGCCTGCCTTATCAGGATATGCACGTCGTCTCGCTCACGGGAAGACCTTGGGATAAGTTTGACGAGGCTCTGATAAGAGGATATGATCTCATAGGCTGTCTCACAGACAGGAACAAGACACCTCACACGATAATGCAGAGAATGCTGGATTATGGATATGAAGACTACACGATGACCATCGGTGAGAACCTTGGCAATGAGGAGAAGGAACGTATCACGGAGTATGATAACACCAGGACTTACGATAATCCCAACTGCATAATATTGCAGAAAACTCATTCTTCCGCACATGCGCCACGCAGGAAATATGCTCTGCCTGAGTCGGAGTTTCACTTGCTCGATGGTAGGACGAAGATGATAACGAAAATGCCTATCCGCCTTCTCTCCCTCGCAATGCTCGAACTTGACAGGAAGCGTTCCTTATGGGATGTCGGTTTTTGCACAGGCAGCGTAAGCATAGAAGCTAAACTGCAGTTTCCTCATCTAAAGGTGACATCGTTTGAGATACGTGAGGAGGGTCGCGAACTGATGGAAAAGAACAGCAGGAAGTTTGGTGCTCCAGGCATAGAAACCGTGATAGGAGATTTCCTTGATGCCGACCTTGAGCAATATGAAAGACCTGATGCTGTTTTCATTGGTGGGCATGGTGGCAAACTGAAAGAGATTGTTGCACGACTCCACGAAGTCATGCTTCCTGGAGGATGCATAGTCTTCAATAGTGTGTCGGAGAGTAGTAGGCAGATGTTCATTGAAAGCATAGAGGCTGTTGGGATGAATATAATTCATTGTTCTCATATTGCTCTCGATAATCATAACCCAATAAATATAATAAAAGCTCAATGATTCGTTTTGAATATATAAATGATAAAGGCAAGAAACTTGCCGAAACGATAGAAAAAGAACTCACAAATTATGAAGGCGATGCCATCGTCTTCATCGGTGCCCTCGGCATCTGCGTCCGTAAGATAAAGGATATCATAGACGACAAGCATACTGATCCCGCCGTGGTGTGTGTTGATTCCACAGGCAGATATGTCATACCTGTGCTCAGCGGTCACGTAGGTGGTGCGAATGATCTTGCGAGAGACATTGCCATGATAACAGGCGGCGAGGCTGTCATCACTACCCAGAGCGACAACATGGAACTTTGGGCTCTTGATACCATAGCACGGGATTATGGTTGGGGAATGAGGAAGATGAAACGAGTGCAGTCAAACAGGGCTATCGCCTCTTTCGTGAATGGAAATCCTACGGCACTAGTCATTGAATGCGAGGATGAGGGCACGAAGGAAATGGAGAAGACTTGTCCTGCCCACGTAAGGATATTCCGTAGCTATGAGGATTATAGGGCATACTGCAAGATGAAAGATATGAGCTATCCTCTGACGATTATCGTATCAGCAAAACTATATCCACAGACACCGCCTAACGGCAATGGTGACATCATACAGTATTTCCCTCGCTGTCTGCATCTCGGAGTAGGATGTCAGAAACTGGCTCCTACAGGCATTGCAGAGCAACTTATCAGCGAACTGGAGATAGCAGGATATTCCACCGAGGCTATTGCTACCATAGGAAGCATAGAACTGAAGAAAGACGAGCCTCTATTGGCACGCCTATGTGAGCTAATACCTCACGCTAAACTGCAGATCTTCTCTGCAGAGGAACTTTCCAAGATAAAGATTCCTAACCCTTCGGAAAAGGTGTTTGAAGTAACAGGATGCTATGGCGTGGCAGAGGCTTCAGCAAAGGCTGCAAACCGAAAAGGACTCCTCGTGATAGAGAAGCAGAAGGGGAAGTATGCTTCTGAAGGAAAGATATCACACTACACCTACGCTCTTGCACAGGATAAGGAGATTGACCGTAAGGGACATATAGAGATTGTTGGCGCAGGTCCTGGCGACCCAGACCTCATCAGCGTGCGTGGCAGGAAGTTCCTTGAGCAGGCAGACCTCATATTATATGCAGGAAGTCTCGTGCCTCGCGAACTGACTCTCTGTCATAAGAAAGGTGCCATGGTTCGTTCTTCTGCCAGTATGGACCTTGAAGAGCAATTCCTTCTAATGAAGAGATTCTATGACAAGGGAAAGCTCGTAGTAAGACTACATACGGGAGACCCTTGCATCTATGGTGCGATACAGGAACAGATGGCTTTCTTCGATGAATATAAGATGAGCTATCATATCACGCCGGGCATTTCGTCTTTCCTCGCTGCTGCGGCAGAACTGCAGAGCCAGTTTACTATCCCGGAGCGTTGTCAGACAATAATCCTAACTCGCGGCGAAGGTCGCACACCAATGCCTGAGAAGGAACAGCTCCATCTTCTTGCTTCCCACCAGAGCACTATGTGCATCTTCCTCTCTGCAAGTATCGTGGATGACGTGCAGAAACAACTCCTCGAAGGCGGTTATCCTCCCGAGACTCCCGTTGCTGCTTGTTATAAACTGACATGGAAGGAGCAGAAGATTTATCGTGGACAACTGAAAGATCTTGCAGATATTGTTCACTCGAATAACCTGACTCTCACCACAATGATTGTCGTGGGCGATGCCATTGACAACCGTGAGGGACTCAGCAAACTATACGACGGAAAGTTTACGCATCTGTTTAGAAAAGGAAAATAGTACATTGGACTCCGCGAAGCGCCTAAGCACCCACGGAGCGCAAGAAATGGTAAATGGTAAATGATACTGGTCTTTGGAGGTACAACAGAAGGCAGACTCGCCATTGATGTGTGTGAGGAAGCCGGCAAAAGGTTCTACTATTCCACAAAGAGTGGATTGCAGAACGTGGAGATGCACAATGGAGTGCGTCTCACTGGTGCTATGACCTCCACGGACATAAGAAAGTTCTGCGAAGAGAATGAGGTGAGATGTATCATCGACGCTGCACATCCGTTTGCAGAAAACCTCCACAGAGAGATATTTCTTGCATCGAAAAGAGAAGGAAAGAGCAACATCCCTGTTATCCGTATTCAACGTTCTTCGGCAAAGAGATATGAAGAGGTGATATATTGCATTGGCTATGACGATGCCATCACGAAACTGAAAGAAGCAAACATCAATTGCCTCCTTGCCCTTTCCGGAGCAAACACGATAAGCAAGCTAAAGCCTTATTGGCAGAATAACAAAACCATCTTCCGCATACTGAATCGCGAAGAAAGCATTTCTTTAGCAGAGAGAGAGTCACTCCCGAAAGAAAACATTATCTTCTACAATGAAGACTTCCATCTCCCGACGAAAGAGAGCGAAAAGGAAATCTTCCGTTCTTTAGGTTGCGATGCCATCATCACGAAGGATAGTGGCAAGAGTGGAGGCTACGAAGAGAAGGTTGAGGCAGCATTGTCGTTAGGTATGAAGGTGTTTGTGGTCTGTGCCCCGCTGTTGCCTTACAACTGGACTTTCGTTAGCGGAAAGTACGGACTTCGCAAGGCAATAGAGAATATAGTTCCAGATTTCTTTCCTCTAAAGACAGGATTCACCACAGGCGCTTGTGCCACAGCAGCAACGAAGGCGGCACTTCTCTCACTTCTCAATGATGACCTGCCTGAAGATGTTTCCTTTTCCTTGCCTGACGGGGAGATAATGACGATTCCTGTGGAGTGCAATGAACGGGGTGTTGCTTCAGTGATAAAAGACTTCAGCGATGATCCTGATGTAACAAAGGGATGCAAGATAACATCTAAGGTGGAGATTCTTTCAAATCATTCTCTCGCATCAAAGAAATCCAACTCTGATATTAGCAACCTTCACCCTCCCCTCGGGAGGGGCGGGGTGAGTTTCCTCCAGGGCTCTGGCGTTGGTATAGTCACTCTTCCCGGTCTTGGTATCCCTGTTGGTGAACCTGCCATCAACCCTACTCCACGCAAGATGATGGAGAATGAAGTCAGACAACTGACGGATGAGAATGTTGCCATAACGATAAGTGTTGAGAATGGTGAAGAGATAGCCAAGCGAACTTTCAACCATAAGGTGGGAGTGATAGGTGGGATAAGCATCATTGGCACTTCCGGCATCGTTCATCCGTTAAGCAATGAAGCCTTCATACAGAGCATACGCCGCGAAATGGAAGTGGCTCATGCTATCGGTTGCAAGGAAATAGGTCTTGTGGCAGGCATGAAAAGCGAGCATGCCTTGCAAGAAGAGCATCCTAACCTGCGTTGTATTCATTACGGAAACTTTATCGGTGAGGCTCTAAAGGCTGCTCATGAACTTGGTTTTCATAGTGTCACACTTGCCATAATGATTGGCAAAGCAGTAAAACTTGCAGAGGGACATCTTGACACCCATTCACATAAGGTTATGATGAATAAGGATTTTCTTAAGAAGATAGCGGAAGAAATCAGTACTTCTAACAAGCAACAAGTTGAATCATCCGAAAATCAATGTAACGAAACATCACTTTCCCAACTAATCTCCTCCGTCACCATGGCACGAGAACTCTGGGACATTATGCCATCAGCTTTCTTCGAAAAGATAAAGGATTTATGCCTAAAACATTGTAAAACTGTTTTCCCAGAAGGAGAGATAACCATCAAACTGATATGCGACAAAAAACAATCATAACATTACTGCTTGTAAGCATACCACTATTCGCATTGCTCAACCTTGCCCTCGGTTCGGTATCAATACCCTTCGAAGGCGTTATCAGTGTGCTTACAGGCAACAACAATGGAGAAGAGAGTGCTGTATGGCAAAGTATCATCATACGCTCCCGACTGCCGCAAACCCTTACGGCAATGGCTTGTGGTGCAGGATTATCGGCAGCAGGACTATTGATGCAGACTGTCTTTCGCAATCCCTTGGCAGGTCCTTCCGTGCTTGGCATTTCCTCAGCTGCAAGTCTCGGAGTTGCTTGCGTCGTACTTCTCTCTAGCATCATCGGTGGTTCAGCGATAGGACGTTTCGGCATCATTGGCAATGCCTCGTTGACAATAGCAGCTATAGCAGGTGCCATGGCGGTGATGATGCTGATGGTATATCTTTCAAATCGCATAAGAGGCAATGCCACATTGCTCATCGTTGGCGTTATGATAGGTTATATAGCCACGGCTATAGTGGGTGTGTTGAAATATTTCAGTTCGGAAGAAGATGTTCACGCTTACGTTATCTGGGGACTTGGCAGTTTCTCTCGCGTCAGCGGCGGACAGGTATATCTCTTTTTTTCACTCATTGCCATAGCATTACCTATATCCCTTTTATTGATAAAGTCATTGAATCTACTGCTACTCGGAGATATGTATGCCACAAATCTCGGTCTTAACGTGAAGCGTGCCCGCACATATATTATTGCCATGGCAGGTATTCTCACTGCTATAGTAACTGCATATTGCGGTCCTATAATGTTCCTCGGACTTGCTGTGCCACACATCTGCCGTGGACTTCTCTCCACTTCCGACCATCGCATACTCCTTCCCTCCTCTATCCTCTGCGGTGCTTCGCTCGCTCTCATCTGCAGCCTCATCGCACGTATGCCTGGCTTCGATGGTGCTTTGCCTATCAACTCCGTCACAGCTCTCATCGGTGCACCTATAACATTACGAATATTGCTTAAAAGAAAATAGACATGCCTTCTTTTCTCATCGCTGCCGCCACATCAAACAGTGGCAAGACAACCTTCACTATGGGATTGCTCCGCGCCCTTCGCAACCGTGGCCTCAACGTGCAACCTTTCAAATGCGGTCCTGACTATATCGATACGATGTTTCATCACATTGCATCGGGTAACGAGTCGGTAAATCTTGACACGTTTATGTCTTCCGAAGAGCATGTGAAGACGCTGTTTGAGAAGTATGGCGAGGGAGCAGATTGCTGCGTCGTGGAGGGTGTCATGGGACTCTTCGATGGCTATGACAAATGGCATGGCAGTAGTGGGGAGATAGCTATGATGCTGGATATTCCCGTCATTCTTGTGCTGAATGCGAAGTCTATGGCATATAGTGCTGCCGCCTTGATATACGGTTTCAAGCATTTCCATCCTAAGATGAAGATTGCCGGTGTTGTATTTAATATGGTGGCATCGGAGAATCATTATTCATACCTTCGCTCTGCCTGCGAAGATGCAGGAGTGGAATGCCTCGGCTATCTGCCACGAAACAAGGAATTAGTCATCCCAGGTCGTCATCTCGGACTTACCATTTCCGCAAGAGAAGAAATGGAACAACTGGCAGAGCTGGCAGCAAAGGAGATAGAGGCACACGTAGATATAGACTTTATAATACAAAACACCATTCGCCCTCAAACACTATATACTCCCTCTCCCTCGGGAGAGGGTAAGGGGAGAGGGGCTACCATCGCCATTGCCCACGACGAAGCCTTCAACTTCACCTATCGCGCAAACATCGATGCACTTAAAGAATTAGGAAAAGTTGTTTTCTTCTCTCCTCTCCGCGATGAAAGAATTCCTGATTGCGATATGCTTTATCTGCCAGGAGGCTATCCAGAACTCTTCGCTGAAGAACTAGCGACAAACGATTCTATGCGTGAGAGCATTCATCAGTTTGCAGAAAACAATGGAAGGATATTTGCCGAGTGTGGTGGTTTCATGTATCTATGCAAGGATATTGACGGAAAGGCAATGTGTGGAGTATTCCTTATGCAGGCAACGATGGAAGGAGCAAAACTGCATCTGGGCTATAGACAGACAAAAGGAAAGACCGTTGGACAGACAAAAGGTATGATAGATGAAACGATAGACAACGAGAACAATACCTTTATCGGCAGAGGTCATGAGTTCCATTACTCCTCTATCATAGAAACAGAATTGCCCGACACTATCCGCGTCGAGCAATGTCAGTTATCAGCAAAGGGAACCCCAGTCTCCACCCCTATATACCATTATAAAAACGTAACAGCAGGCTATACCCATTGGTATTGGGCAGACAAGATTTAATTACGAATTACAAATTACCTAATGAAGTCATAGAACTTCGGTTTGTATGCCGGAAGTAACTCTGGATGGAAAGCCTTAACGAAATCGGCAAGCATAAGATGAGGTGATACACCAGCGAGTTCACGATAAGGTGTCAATGTCAGATTACAGAAGATAACCTTATGGTCCTTATATGCCTTGATGTCAGCATAGCGAGCATCCTCTATGGCGAGAGCATCAAGAGTGTAATCGGCATCAAAGGAACCATCCATCTGCCAGTATTCTGCATTTATACCCCGAGCATAGACAGTTTCAAAATCAAGCGTAGTGCCACCAGTTTCATTAACGTCAGACATGATATACCTTGCACCTGCATCAGCAAACAGCTGAGCCATATAACTCTTTCCTCCCATCACATACCAGCCATCGCGCACCTGACGACCTGAAAGTACCGTTGGCATCTTTACACCATTGTCTTTCAGTTGCTGTACTTTTTCTTTCAACGAGAGATATTCCTTCTCCACATAGTCGAAGACAGCATTTGCTCGCTTTGTCTCTCCAGTTAGCAGACCTATCAGCTTTATCCATTCTGCTTGTCCTAGAGGTGTTATCTCCTTATATCCATGATGAGGAACGAGTGGAATGCCACATTCCTTAAGTGCTTCGAAGCCTCCATATTTGGAAGCAGAAACAAAGATATAGTCAGGCTTCAATGCTATGACCTTCTCTATATCGAATACACCTTCCTTACCCACTTTTACTGTCTTACCATCTGCTATCTGTGCAAGGATTTTCTCAGAAAAGATATTCTTCAAGGAATTGATACCTACAATTTTATCCTCCATGCCGAGCACTTCGAAGTTACCGAGTTGCAGAGCTGTGGTACAGATAAAGCGATTGTGCTTGCCCGGCTGAATGACAAGTTCCGAAACCAGGTCTTCCTCTCCTTGGGAGAGGGCTGGGGAGAGGCTTACATGAATTCCATCCTCACGGTAATCAACCTTCAGTCCCTTAGCATATTTTATCTCTATCTTCTCTGAATAGTTTTCTGCTACGGCACGAATGGAGTCATACTGTGAAGAAATGGCATTTCCTGCCGTCTGTACATTAGTACTGTTATACGTACTCATGCAAGACGACAGGAAAACAAACGTAAATATAATCAAAACGCTATATCGCATAGCACAAAATCTTATTCTTCCTCACTCTCTGTGGTTGGAGTCGAGAGACCTTCACCAGCCTTGATAGACTGAATAGCAGCCTTTGTGTGGTTGATCCAGAGCTGGAGAACCTTGCTACGCTCAGCAAGTCCTGGGATATAGCCATCGCCTGCCTTGTGCTGCTTCCACTTAGCCTCAGAGAAGTTAGTCTCTTCTGCATCTGCCTTGAAACCGAACTTGTTCATGAGTGTGTACCAACTCTCTGTATCTTCTTCATCAGCGAGGTCATTGTGAGCGTGATCACCAGCGATAGACATAAGTGGATAGAGCTGAACCTTTGTGCCCTTGGCTACTACATTCATACGATCAAGTACATCGCCTACGAGGTTGTCCTCATCGTCAACAGTACCTACGAAGAAGTTTTTCTTACCTGTAAGATTCTGGAGAGCCTCCTCAAGCTGATTGTAACGGATGTTTGCACCACCGTAGTCATAACCAACAGGATTGCCATGACCCATGAATGCCACAACACCACCTGCATTGATAACGCTCTTCACGTCGCTCTCTGCAAGGAGAACCTTTGCAAGATTATCTACATCTTCTTCCTCTGCGAGAAGAGGAGTACCAACCTGCACCTTCTTGTCGATGCTCTTCATGTATTCATCTGTGAACACACGATACTTATTGTTCATAAAGTCTTTGACAGCCTTATCGCGAACGAGACGGAACTCCTCACCTGGTGTCACCTGAAGTGACTGAACTACAACTTCCTTATACTGTGACTTACCGATAGCTGTGAGCCAATACTCTGGTCCATAATAGTCACGCTGCTCAGCACCGTCATCCTTATGTTCCCAAGCATGAGCCTGATTGATGCAGATAGCAGAAGAGAAAGACAGGAAAACGTCATACTCGCTACCGAATTCTGCCTTATACTTAGCTTCTACAGCATCGAAAGTGTCGAAAGCCTGCTGCCATGTAGAACCGAAGGCAACAATAAGGATAGCCTTGTTGTGCTTCTTATTTGACTGTACCTTCCCATCAACGATTTTCTGGAAGTCCTCGATGTTGTTGTCGGTGTTGTTGTCATCATCATCGCTACTACAAGCGGTGAATGAGATTGATGCTACCATAGCAAGCATGGCAAGCATGAGTGCTTTAATCTTCTTCATTTGAATGTTGTTTTTGGTTTGATTTTATTTTGTTATTAATACTTTTTCCATTATTGAAACGAACGCTGAATGTTGCATAGAACGTACGTCCAGGATTCGTTGTTCCGAGATGAAGACCATGCATCGTCGTGTCACGATAATTGAAGATATTATCGATGCCAGCCTCCAAGCGATACGCCATTGACTTTGCTTTTCCAATATCGTGAGAAGTGGAAAGACGCCATAGCTGATATCCCTTGCCATCTCCGTTGGTCTGATAGTATCGTTTTGAAGATACTCTTCCGTTGATGTTGATGCCAAGACGGTAACTGTCACAGAAGCGATGGTTGTATGAAGCATTCAATGTGCCACGATGATGTGCCATACCATCAATGATAACTTCATTGAGCATCTCTTTCTCAAGATCATATACATGCGCTTTCGTATTGAGATAGCTATATGATAAAGAAATATTCAACTCTTTCGTTATTGCGTATGACGTATTTACATCCATGCCGTATGTCTTGGCATCCTCCATGTTCATATACTTGCGAGGAATAAGTGAGAACCCCTGATACTTGCTCAGTTCGTCACCAGGAATCTCTGAACGTTCAACGGTAACAAGCGTTATCATATTGTCTAGTTTGTTGACATACCCTGTGACCGAAGCAGAGAAGCGATTGTTGCGATACTCCACGTTGGCAGAATAGTAGTTGGAAGTCTGCGCTTTGAGATTCTCATTACCCATATAATAATAGGTGTAGCTTCCCATCTTGCGCACATAGTGATAGTTTATCTCCTTGGGAGTAGGCGACTTGAATCCCTGACTCCATTCCATGCGGAAACGGAAATCTCCTGCCGAGAGCATTGCACTTATCTTCGGCGTTGCTCGGAAACCGAAACTGCCATTCTCGTTAAGTCGCAATCCCGCCGTGATGTTCAGCCACTTTGCAGCTGCATATTCATCTTGAACGTATGCCGCTGCTGTCCAGTCACTTGCCTTACCTCCTATCACTCGCATTGGAGCGTTGAGGTAGTCATAACGGTATTCCATTCCTGCTGACAACCTGTTATTGGCTGGCAGTTGGAAGATGCCTTTCAGGTTTCCCATCAGTCGCTGCTGATCACTTTGCAGCATCTGCTGTCCTTCGAAGTAAGGGAAATCCGTTATAAACTCGCCTAACTTATTGTAGCCATCTGTAAACGTAAGGTTTGTGAAGGCGTAGTAATAGGCATGTTTGTTCCAGTCGATATCGAGAGTGAGAACGTCTGTATCGTTGAGCTTCATCTTACCACCTACCGATGCCGAACTGTTCTTGTATTTCAAATCGTATGTATATACATCGCAGGAAGGATAATTACCATGCTCAGGACGGTATATACGCTTCCAATAGTATGAACCTTCTGCATATAGTTCAAGGTTTTTCCTCGGGGTATATGTCAGTCGTTCAGCTATCTGATAGTTTGTATATTTGTTGACAGTCATGTTCTTCGAGTCTGTGACGATGTGTCCCTCCGTCTGCTCTGTCGAACTGTTCTGCCATCCATCGGTATGCTGAAGTTGGAAGTTGGTATATGACTGTACATTACCGATACGGAAACCAATTCCATTATGCTGACGGATATCGTTATATGAACCGTAGCGGGTAGTATTCTCAAGCAGTAGTCCTTCGTTCTGCTCCCTATTCTTCGTAATAATATTTACCACACCGGCAATGGCATCCGAGCCATAGAGGGCAGAATGTGCACCGCGAACAATCTCTATCTTCTCGATATTATGCGGATCAATGAGTCCGAGATCATTCTCTCCACCCACATCGCCATGCATTCTCTTGCCATCGATAAGGATGAGGATATAGCTATTGCCGAGACCATTCATCTGCATCTGACTGCCCATATCGCCTTCATTGAACTCGAAATTGGCAGTAAGACCAGAAAGAATGTCCTGCAACGAGGCACCACCGTAGCTCTCCAGCATCTTCCTTGTGATGACCTGCGTCTCCACGGGTGCATCCTTCAACAGATGGCGAGTGCCCGTACCCGTCACTACAACTTCCTGTATGTCATGTGTTTTCTCCGTAATGCTCTTCTTCTCCTGTGCCATAAGGACAACAGAACACGAAACAACAATAACCGAGACCACAAAACGCAGTAAACCCATTAGTGCCTCAATGCTAATTGTTCTAATTGTCAATCACCAATTATAAATTGTCAATTGTCAATCGTGAATTGTCAATTATTATTATCTCTCTGTCGCCTAACCCACGAGCGCAAACAAAGATTTCTACGATATTGGCAGGTCTTCTGACTTACTCCTCCTAGCATTACCTTCCCAACGTCTTCACATCGACTACGCCAGTGGTTTTCTAATGCCGGAATAATAGAGTTCACAGCAGCGGGACTGTTCAGGAATTTCACCTGATTCCCTATTAAACGTCACTCCATGTACCATTTCTTGCGCTCCGTGGGTGCTCAGGCGCTTCGCGGAGTCCAATGTACAATTTTGGAGTTTCGTACCAATTCGTCTGCAAAGTTAATACTTTTCTATAAAATACACAAAAATTCCCCTTTCTTTTTTCAAAAAAGAGTCACCTACCCCCAAAAGGGGGAATTTAGGATGTAGCTTTTTTAACTGAAGATAACTGTCTTATTCTTATATGTCAGAATCTTTCTCTCCACATGCTTCTTCACCGCGCGAGAAAGCACTATCTTCTCAAGGTCCTTACCCTTCAGCACGAGACTTTCCGGTGTATCCTTATGAGTGATTCTTACCACATCCTGCTCGATGATAGGACCTGCATCGAGTTCTGTGGTTACATAATGACTCGTAGCACCGATAATCTTCACGCCTCTCTCGTATGCCTGATGATAAGGCTTCGCACCGATGAAGGCAGGCAAGAACGAATGATGGATATTGATAATCTGATGAGGGAACTCCTCTATCATCTCTTCGCTGATAATCTGCATATAGCGGGCAAGCACGATGAAGTTCACTTTCTCCTTGCGGAGCAGTTCCATCTCTGCAGCCTCCACCTCAGCCTTGTTCGACCAGTCCTTCTTGATGCTCCACACATAGTAAGGAATGCCAAACTGCTCTGCCACATATCTCATATCCTCATGGTTGCTCACGATGCAAGGAATCTCCACATCCATCTCACCAGCCTTATATCTAGCCAGGAGGTCATAGAGGCAATGACTCATCTTGCTCACGAACAATGCCATACGAGGCTTCACATAGTTGAAGTAGAGATCGAAATGCATCTCATATCTCTTAGCATACAGCGTATCAATAATCTCGCTTATCTTATCATCAGGGATGAGGAAGTTCTTGAGTTCCCACTCCACTCGCATAAAGAACATACCATCCACCCTGTCCACATACTGGTCAAGATAGACGATGTTGCCATTATTATCGGTAATGAACTTCGTTATTTCCGTGATGATGCCCAACTTATCAGGGCAATGCAGCAAAAGTATAGCCGTTTGTTCCATATACTTAAATAAATAGTGATTACTGATAATTCCTTATCCTGACATCAATACCGGTGCCTTCAAGCAGATTCTTAACTTGCTGGATATCTGTCTTTCCGTAATGATATGGGAAAAGAACCTTTGGCTTGATAATCTTTGCTGCATTGGCACACTGCTCAGGAGTCATAGTGAAAGGCAGGTTGCATGGAAGGAAACAAACATCGATATCCTTCAGGTTCTGCATCTCGTCGATATCCTCTGTGTCACCGGCTATATAGATACGGAAACCAGGAAGAGAGATGACATAGCCATTGTCGCGACCTTTAGGGTGGAACTGCTGACGGTCTGCCGACTTGTTGTAGGCAGGCACAGCCTCGAGCGAGCAGGAATACATCTCTACCTTATCGCCATTCTTCATCACCTCACCCTTGCCGCCAAGCAACTCACTGCTGCGAGGATTAGTCACGAGTATGGTGCTCTCCTTCGAAAGTTGCTCAATAGCCTTGGCATCAAGATGATCGGCATGCTCATGGGTGATGAGGATGAAGTCAGCCTTTGGCATCGTGGTATAGTCGGTGACAGGTTGCACCTTGTCGGTAACAGGGTCCACATAGAGCCAGTAACCTGCTATCTCCATAGCAATACTTCCGTGCTTGATGCAATGCATCTTCACGTCAAAACCCATACCAAGAGGAAATACATCTACTTCCTCATCAGCAGCAAACACGGGACAAGAAGCAAGGAGTCCCAATGACATTACGAGAGTTAAAAATACCTTTTTCATATTCATATAATATCGAAACATATTTACATAACACTGATTTTCGCCACAAAGTTACATACTTTTTCCCATATCTCCAAAACTTCTCCCTATTCCATCGTTTTTTCAGTTAAAGAAAATTAAATACCTGCAAGGGAAACACATCGACATTTGCATATAAATATAAATATGTGTAACTTTGCTCTCGGTCATTAACTTCTTTTCGTAATAATAAATATACAACATACAACATTAAACTTACAATACTAACAATCATGAGACTATTTAGAAAACTTACAACGACATTATTCTCGCTCTTGATATGCGGATATGCCTCTGCACAGGAAACATCATTGAGCCGTCATAACTTCATGTATGCTGGACAAAGCAAAAACCCTCGTATGTTCATCGTAAAGGATGGACAGGTGAGTTGGGAATACAACAACAAAGGTCGCCGAGGCGAGATTAGCGATGCTATACTCCTGACCGGTGGAAACATGCTTATCGCCCACCAGTATGGCATAATGGAGATAACGAATGATAAGAAGGTGGTGTGGCAATATGATGCTCCAGAGGGAACGGAGATACACACCCTGCAACCTATCGGGCGTAAGCATGTTGTGTTTGTGCAAAACGGTGTGCCAGCAAAGGTGAGAATCATGGAGATTCCTTCATGCAAGATAGTGCAGGAGTTTGAGGTTCCGGCATCGAAAAGCGTTCACGGACAGTTCCGCAATGCACGTCTATCTTCGCGAGGCACCTTGTTGCTTTGCCACATGAGTCAGGGATATATTGCAGAATACAGCGTGCAGGGTAATGAGCTGAACCGCTGGACACTCCCTGGTGCTTGGTCTGTAACGGAGCTTGACAAGGAGCATCTCCTCGTTGTCGGCAAGGGAGGACTCGTGAAGGAAATGCTTCGCGATGGCAGCACCGTTCGCGAGATTCACGGAGCAGACTTCGGTTTCCGCAGCATTCAGAAGGCCGTGAGATTGAAGAATGGCAATATAATACTGAACAACTGGTGGAACGAATGGGGAAAGGAGCCTCTCGATACGCTCAATAGTCCTCTGCAGGCTGTGGAGATTGACACGGAGGGAAAGATTGTCTGGCAGTTGAACTCATGGAAGAATCCTGACCTCGGACCTTCCACTACCATCCAGCCTCTTGATCAGGCTGTGAATCGTGACCGCCTCTTCTTCGGTGACTACAACGGAAGGAAGCCAAAGTTGTTCAAGGGTGCCAACGAACCTCTGGGCGAAGGCAAGGGCATACACCCGGGACGAGTGGCTTGGATTCACAATCCTGGCGTTGCCACATGGGACGGACACACAGGTCTTTGGGTGGAAGACAGATGGAACGATCAGACGAAGGCTAATGAGATGGTGGATGAAGCCGTTCGAACTGTTGCTGGTGAGAAGGATGCTGCAAAGGCTTGGAAGGCTATTTTCCGCAACTTCAACAGCACTCACAATCGTGGAAAGAAAGGTTACAAGGCTGGTGAGACCATTGCCATAAAACTGAACATGAACAATGCCATCACGCATCACGACACGATAGAACTCAATTCCTCTCCTTTCGTAACCATGGCATTGGTGCGCAGTCTTGTGTGCGAAGCGAAGGTAAGGGAACAGGACATCATCGTTTGTGAGCCAAGTCGCGCAATAACTGACAGCATCTATAACAAGATACATCGTGAGTTTCCTCGCGTTCGTTTCATAGACAATATAGGTGGTGACGGCAGGGAGAAATGCGAGTATTACCCAGAGAAGATACAATATTCCATTGACAACGGAAAGATGGCTCGCGGTATCGCAAAGTGTATCGTTGATGCCGACTATGTCATCAACTCTGCCCTGCTGAAGACACACAGTGGTCCTGGCGTTACCCTCACGGCGAAGAACTGGTACGGAGCCACAGACATCAATCTTCTCTGGCGACAGAATGCCCACAACAATGTCAGTCAGGATAAGCGAAACGGTAAGCCAGGCTTTAAGACCTTCGTTGACTGGATATCACATCCTGACCTCGGCGGCAAGTGTCTTCTCTTCCTCATCGATGGCACATACGGCTCGCGCGACGTGAATGGCATGCCTGCACCAAAGTGGCAGAAGGCTCCATTCAACAACGATTGGGCTTGCTCGCTCATTGTTTCGCAGGATCCTTTGGCTGCAGATGCCGTTGCCATGGACCTACTCATCAGCGAGTGGCCTGAATTTGGCAGTTACAACTATTGCGACGAATATCTCCTTGAGGCTGCCACTATCCCGAATACCAATAGCGGCACCGTCTATAAGCAGAATGGCAAGCCTCTCACTGCGCCTCTCGGTCTCTTTGAGCATTGTGATAAGGACAGGAAATACACGAAGATTGATTTGCAGTATAGGCCCATCCCAACCCTCCCAGAGGGAGGGAGCCGTAGATAGTACAAATCCCTAAAAATTCAGTTCCACAATGAACAAGATATTATTTTGCTTGGCTTTTCTTTTGCTTGGCACTTACGCCCAAGCCCAACGTCTCTACCTCTCCGGCACAGGCTCTGACGATACCCGCACGTGGGATTTCTATTGCTCGGGAGGTCAGAACTCAGGCAAATGGAAGAAGATACAGGTGCCTTCGTGCTGGGAACTGCAAGGCTTCGGCGAATACACCTATGGGCGTTTCTATAAGAAAGAAGGACTGAAACCAAGCACGGAGACTGGTCGCTATCGCACCCGCTTCACCATTCCCAAGACGTGGAAAGACAAGCACTTGCGCCTTACATTCGAGGGATCTATGACCGACACACAGGTGTGGATAGACGGAAAGCAGGTGGGCGATGTGCATCAGGGAGGGTTTACGGAATTCTCCTATGACATTACGGATTTTGTCATACCGGGCAAGAGGCATCTGCTGGAGGTGCTGGTGAGCAAGGAATCGGCAAACAAGAGCGTGAACTCTGCCGAGCGTCGCGCTGACTGGTGGCTGTTCGGTGGCATCTACCGTCCTGTCTATATCGATGCAATGCCGAAGCAATATATTGACAAACTCGCTATCGACGCGAGGGCAAACGGTGACCTCTACGTTGTGGCTCATCAACTCTCTGACATCGCTTTAACCCTCGACGGCAAGGAGATTCCTTTCGACCATGAAGCAGGTTGTTTCCATTGCGGAAACGTCAGCACATGGGACCCTGAGCATCCGAATCTTCATACTGCCGTCTTCACCTTGAAGAGCAGCGGACACAGTATCACGCAGAAGATAGGTTTCCGCACCATTGAGTTCCGTCCTCACGATGGATTATACCTCAACGGCACGAAGCTCATAGTGAAAGGCACTAACCGCCATTGTTTCCATCCCGAGACAGGGCGAACGACAAGCAAGGCTATCAGCATAGAGGATGCCCGTCTCATCAAGCAGATGAATATGAATGCCGTGAGATGCCACTATCCAAGTGACCGTCATTTCCTTGAGGTATGCGACTCCGTTGGTCTGCTCTATCTTGATGAATTCCCTGGTTGGCAAACTAAATATGACAATGAGACGGCGAAGAAACTGATGCCGGAGTTCGTTCTCCGCGACGTCAACCACCCTTGTGTGTTCCTCTGGAGCAATGGCAACGAAGGTGGATGGAACACCACCGCCGACCCTATGTTTTCACTTCTCGACCCGCAGAAGCGTAAGGTGATACATCCTTGGAGCGACTTTGAAGGTCTCGACACCCACCACTATCCTGCTTATCAGACAGGAGCTTACCGAATGCATAATGGTCAGAATGTGTTTATGCCAACTGAATTCCTGCATAGCAAATATGATAAAGGTGGCGGCACGGCATTGGAAGATATGTGGAGTCATTGGACTGCATCACCACTCTTTGCCGGTGGTTTCATCTGGGCTTACATGGACGAGGCTGTTCGTCGCACCGACCTTGGAGGCCTTCTCGACAGCGATGGCGGCAATGGTCCTGATGGTGTCATCAATGCCTATCGCCAGCCAGAGGGTAGTTTCTATACTATCCGTGAGGTGTGGAGTCCTGTCTATATCGACAAACTGCATATCACGCCTACCTTCAACGGCAAGATACTCGTGAGCAATCGCTACCTGTTCACCAATCTCAACGAATGCAGCATGAGGTATCGCATCAAGGATGCCGAAGGAACTATCATGCGAGAAGGCAATGTCTCGCTTCCTGCCATCAATCCTGGCGAGAGTGCATACGCTTCCTTTGCCGTCACCGATGATTTCTTCAAGGCTGACATTCTCGAACTCATCGCTTATAATAAAGGAGAACAGGTTTGCGAATGGTCCGTTCCTATCCATCGTGCAGAAAAGCAGATGGACATTGATCTTTCTACAGCCAAGGAAATTACCGCATCATCGGATTCGTCACTTCCAGAAGTCATCCCTGTGGGAATGTCGAAGATTGATGACATACATTGGTACAGACTTCCTGATGGCAGTCTTTACCTTGATGCCCATATCCTTGACAATGAGCGTAATGCCTCCCTCACCGACGAGAGCAAATGGCAGATAGGCATTTCCCTACGCTACCCCGAAAGCGAGGTTGACTCCGTAAGATGGATGGGCAATGGTCCTTTCCGAGTATGGAGAAACAGACAGAAAGGAACGCAGTTCGGCACATGGTCTTTGGCATACAACAACACCGTTACGGGACAGTATAACTCCATGAATCCCCCACTCTATCCTGAGTTCAAAGGTTATCGTAGCAATATGCGATGGATGGAGATATACCATAAGGGACAGGTGAAGTTCAAGGCCACTTCCCTCACCGAAGGTCTCTATTTCCGCCTCTTCACTCCAGAAGAGGCCATAGATGAGACTCCTGGCGAAATGGGTGGCATGGATGAAGGAAAAAAGAAGCAGGAACGCACGATGGTGAAGTTCCCTGCAGGTGACATCTCTTTCCTCCTTTCCATACCTCCTATGCAGAGCTATAAGCCTCTGGAGCAACTCGGTCCCGGTGCCACTCCTGACAACATTCGCATCAAATCAGGCGATGAAGGTTTCCACATCAGACTAATAATTAGCCCCACCCCTTGACTTTCCCTTTGGCCGTCGACCTCTTCGACGTTCCCTCCCCCAAGGAGAGGGCTATTAGATAGTACTTGAGGGCGAAAGGACAAATCATAAACATACAACATACAACATTAAATATACAACAAAATATACAATGAAAATAGATATTGATAACGGCAAGTGCGGAAAATGCGGAAAATGTGCTACTGTATGTCCCGCAGCAGTATTGAAAAAATCTGACGACGGAAAGATAGAGATAGTACATCCCGACACCTGCATCGGTTGCGGACATTGCCTTGACGTATGTGCCACAGGCGCTATCAGCCATGAGGCAATACCTCAGGAGAAGGTGCATAAGATAAATCGTGAGATACTCCCCACTACGAAGAGTCTCATGGAACTGATTCGCTCACGCCGAAGCAACCGAACAT
This sequence comes from Prevotella sp., assembly GCA_045627725.1. Taxonomy (GTDB): domain Bacteria; phylum Bacteroidota; class Bacteroidia; order Bacteroidales; family Bacteroidaceae; genus Prevotella. The sequence goes on from JAZQOH010000067.1 coordinate 63,334, forward strand.
TCACGGAAACGCCTATCCCGAAAGAGAATCTCGAAAAACTGAAGGAGGCTGCTCTCTATGCTCCTACGGCAGAGAACAAGAGACAGGTGGAGGTACGTTTCATCACAGACAAGGTGAAACTGATTCGTTTTGAGCAGAAGGTAATGGGACTGTTCATGTTCCTCGTACGTCTTCTCAACTCTCTCCCTATACGTCTCATCCTCAAGCCATTCATGCGCGACCTCTACGCTCGCATCCCAGAACTGATGTGGATGCACAAGCAGATGCAGAAAGGAAAGCGCCCTTGCACCGTAGATGCCTCTGCCATCATGCTCATCACGGCACCGAAAGACAACTCGTTCGGTTATCAGGACTGCAACCTCGCCTATCAGAATGCCTCCCTCGTGGCAGAGACAATGGGCATCTCGCAAGTGTATCTCGGCTTCGTGCAGACAGCCATGGGCATTTGGGGAGTAAAGAAGACAGCCAAGGTGCTCGACATCCCTACCGACCAGAAGGTCTATGCCATTATGGGCTTAGGCATTCCAAAGTTCAAATACACTAACTATACAGAGAGGAACTAAACTTTTCATGGGCTTCGAAATATTTATTTTCCTGTTGATAATTGTTGCCATCATCGTAGTGGCAATGCTCTATGTGCGCAATGAGAAGCGCACAATGGCTCTCATTGCAGAGAAAGAGATAATAAGACTGAAGGCAGAACTCAATGCTTCCAAAACAGCACTCGAGACCCTGAAGACACATACGGAAGAAGAAAAGGCTGAGCGCGAGAAGCTCCACAAAGAACAGTTGGAACTTATGTCGGCAAAGTTTGAATCGACATCACAGCGCATGCTGAAGGCTCATGCTGAGGGACTGGAGAAGACAAACACGGATAGCGTCAGCAAGCTCATCGACCCTATAAAGCAGGAGATGAAGAGGGTCTCTGACCTGATGGACAAGACCAAGACTTCCAACGATGAGAACACCAATAACCTGAAGGGTGCTCTCGAGGCTATGATAAACCAGACACAGCAGTTGGGTAAGGATGCCACAAACCTTGCCGAAGCCCTGAAGAACAAGGGAAAGGTGCATGGCGACTGGGGCGAGCATGTTCTGGAGGATATCCTTGAGGGCAGCGGTTTGCGTGAAGGCATTGAGTTCTCTCGTCAGGAGAGTTTCAAGGGAAAGAACGGCAACGAGTTGCGCCCTGACGTCATCGTAAACTGTGCTGATGGAAAGCGCATCATCGTTGACTCAAAAGTGTCGCTCAAGGACTATACCGATGCTCTTGGGGCAAATAATGAGGAAGAGAGAAAGGCTGCCATAAGGGCTAACTTTGACTCTGTCAAGAAGCACGTCAACGAACTTGCCGAGAAGCAATATCCTAAGTATGTGGAAGACTCTATGAACTATGTCCTTATGTTCATGCCTAATGAGGGGGCATACGTCATGGCGATGAACTATGACCATGCTCTTGCCCAGGAGGCTTTCCGCAAGGGTGTCGTCATCGTGAATCCCACAAACCTTATGCTTACCCTCCATCTTGTCCTTCAGACATGGCAGAACACCCGTCAGGAAGACAACTGCCTTCGCATCATCAAGGCTGCCAACGATATGTATGACAAGGTGATAGGTCTCGTTGACACCTGCAACACCCTTGGCACTCAACTCAACACCGTGAGCAAGACCTATCAGACAGCGATGAAGCAGCTGAGTGAAGGTTCAGGAAATGTACAGCGTCGAGTAGAGGCTCTCAAGGAAATGGGTGTTACGAGTACCAAGAAGGTGAAGAAAAAGGCAGCATCACAGCAACTCCCAGATGCATAGGTCAATCGTCAATTATTTAACCATCACCGACACGGGCTCGCCTTTCGCTATCGCCTCCTCTATCTTCTTGTTGAGGATGCCGAGCCAATGCTTCGAGTCCGTCACCGTGCCCTTCGCGGTGTTCCATTCTCTTCATTACCGACTTGTTACCTGTCTTTTTCCAATAGTCACGGTCTGCCTCTGCCTGTGGAAGAAGAACTATTTCCATAGGTCTTCAAGTTGTAATTTCTGCAAAGATACATATTTCTTTTGAAAATGCAAAAGATTTCAGTTTTCTTTCTGCAAAGATACTGATTTCTTTTCAAACGACAAAATTAGGGACAAAAAAATGACCGCGACAAATGACAAATTCAATTTTAGAAT